>NZ_JBIVTZ010000013.1:0-253559 GCF_044756945.1 Streptomyces sp. NPDC091387
TTCCGACTCTATCAGACTCTTTCGTGTCCGATTCCCGGTCGAAGCGGGCCTCGCAGTTTCGCTTTCCAGTTCTTCGCTTTCGCGTTTCCCTTTCCGGCGAGTCCGACTCTATCAGATCCTTTCGGGCCTGATTCCCAGTCAGTGGGGCTTGTCTTCCGGGCCGTTGGGCCGTTCCGACGAGTGAGACTTTAGCGGAATCCAGGCCCCCGACGCTAATCGGGGCCACGTTCCTTCGAACGTGGATTCCTCATTTCGCGAATGCGCACACAGGCAGGCGACAGCTGTCGCTCGCTCGTTGTGGTTACTGCGGAATGGCTGTCCGGGGACCGACCGGGGTCGGCGCTCACGTCGGACAACTCGGAGCACATTACGGATGCGGGTCGGGCGTGTCAACCCCGGGTCCTGCCGGGGTGTGGTGGAAGGCCAGGCGGTAGTCACGGGGGCTGGTGGACAGGTGGGTCGCGAAGTGCTGGCGCATGGTGATCTCGCTGCCGAAGCCGGTGCGGCGGGCGACTTCGGGGAGGGGGAGATCGGTGCGCTCCAGGAGCTTCTGAGCTGCGGCGATGCGTTGGGTGATCAGCCAGCGCAGTGGAGCGGTGCCGGTGGTCGCCTGGAAGTGGCGGGCGAAGGAGCGCGGGGACATGCCCGCGCGCGCGGCGAGGCCGGCCACCGTGTGCGGTTCGGCCAGATGTGTCAGGGCGAAGGCCCGTACCGCCGCGAGGGTGTCGGCGTCGCGGTCGGTGTGCGGGGTGGGGTGCTCGATGAACTGTGCCTGGGTACCGGTACGGAACGGGGCCGTGACCATCGAACGCGCGATCGTCGCGGCGGCCTCCGCGCCATGGGCCGTACGGACGAGGTGCAGGCAGAGATCGATGCCCGCCGCCGTGCCCGCGGAGGTCCAGAGGTTGGCGTCGTGGACGAACAAGGCGTCGGGAACGACCGTCACGCCGGGGTGGTGGGTGCGCAGGAGGTCGGTGAGGTTCCAGTGGGTGACAGCCCGCCGGCCGTCCAGGAGCCCCGCCTGGGCGAGCGTGAAGGCGCCTCCGCAGAGGGCGGCGATCGGTGTGGCGCGGGCATGGGCGCGGCGGAGCGCTTCGAGGACCGGCGCGGGGGCCGGTGTCAGGTGGTCGTCGAGGCCGGGGACCACGATCAGGTCGGTGCCGGACAGCCAGGCGAGCGTGCGGTCGGGGGCCAGCGAGAGGCCGCCGCGCAGCGGGATGGGGGCGGGGTCGGCCGCCGTGCGGCGCAGGTCGAACGCCGGGACGTCCCGGTCGGTGCGGTCCACGCCCCAGACCTCCGTGATGACGGAGACGTCGAACGCGCGGATGCCCGGGAAGGAGACGAGCGCGATCCGGGACGGGGCGGCGGTCCTGCTCGGGGGCGTGGCCATGCTGGCAGTAAAGCATCGATCGATGGCTTTCCGGCCTCTGGGCCGCCGGGGCCGGGGGCGGCAGCATCGTGGCCATGGATATCGCGGAGAACGCAGCGCTGGTCGTGGTGGATGTGCAGCGGGGATTCGAGGAGGAGGGGTACTGGGGGCCGCGGAACAATCCCTCGGCGGACCGGAACATCGCCGGGCTGATCGACGCCTGGCAGGCGGGCGGGCGGCCGGTCGTGTTCGTACGGCATGACTCGCCGAAGCCCGATTCGCCGCTGCGGGTGGGATATCCGGGGAACGACTTCAAGCCGTACGTGGAGGAGCGGCGTGGAAAGGGCGGTGGGCCCGAGCTGTTCCTGACGAAGAGCGTGAACTCGGCGTTCTACGGGACGCCCGATCTGGGGGCGTGGCTGAGCGCGGGCGGGGTGCGGCAGATCGTGGTGGCCGGGATCCAGACCAATATGTGCGCGGAGACGACGGCGCGGATGGCGGGGAATCTGGGCTACGAGGTGTTCTTCGCGTTCGACGCGACGTACACCTTCGACGGCGCCGGTCCGTGGGGATGGACGCTCGGCGCGGAGGAACTGGCGCGGGCCACCGCCGTGTCGCTGCACGGCGGTGGGTTCGCGGAGGTGGTGCGCAGTGCGGAGCTGATCGAGGCCGCCGCGCGGTAGCTCAGCCGTTGCCGGAGGCGAGCTCGCGGCTGCGGTCGCGGGCGGCTTCGAGGGCAGCGATGAGAGCGGCGCGTACGCCGTGGTTCTCCAGCTCGCGGATGGCGCTGATGGTGGTACCGGCCGGGCTGGTGACGGCTTCGCGGAGCTTGACCGGGTGCTCGCCGCTGTCCCGGAGCATCACGGCCGCGCCGATGGCGGCCTGGACGATCAGGTCGTGGGCCTGGGCGCGGGGCAGGCCCAGCAGGATGCCGGCGTCCGTCATCGCCTCGACGAGGAAGTAGAAGTACGCGGGGCCCGAGCCGGAGAGCGCGGTGGCCGCGTCCTGCTGGGACTCGGGGACGCGCAGGGTCTTGCCGACCCCGCCGAAGATCGCCTCGGCGGTGGCGAGGTGTGCGCCGGTGGCGTGGCTGCCCGCGGAGATGACGGACATGCCCTCGTCGACCAGGACGGGGGTGTTCGGCATGACGCGGACGACCGGGGTGCCCTCGGTGAGGCGGTCCTCGATGAAGGCGGTCGTGATGCCGGCCGCGGCGCTGATGACCAGGCGGTCGGCGGTGACATGGGCGGAGAGCTCGTCGAGGAGGCGGCCCATGTCCTGGGGCTTGGCGGCGAGGATGAGGATGTCGGCGCGCCCGGCGGCCTCGGCGTTGCTGACGGAGTCGACCCCGTAGCGGTTGCGGAGCTCCTCGGCGCGCTCGGAGCGGCGGGTGGTGACCAGCAGGTTCGCCGGGCGCCACCCGGCCCGGATCATGCCGCTGAGCAGGGCTTCGCCGATCTTGCCGGTGCCGAGGACTGCAACTGTCTGGGTCATGCGGTTCACCCTCCGGGCGGTGCCGGCGGTTACGCGGTGCCGGCGGTTCTCGGTGCTCGTGCCCGCCATCCTCGCACCGGCCCGTCAGGTGGTGCGGCGGCGGAGGGTGGCGGCGCCGAGGGCGAGGACCAGGAGCGCGCAGCCCGCCACGATCACGATGTCGCGGATGAAGTCTCCGGTGATGTCCGGGTGGTGGAGGACCTGGTTCATGCCGTCGACCGCGTACGACATGGGCAGGACGTTCGAGATCGCTTCGAGGACGGGTGCCATCCGGTCCCTGGCGATGAACAGTCCGCAGAGCAGGAGCTGCGGGAAGATCACGGCCGGCATGAACTGGACGGCCTGGAACTCGGACGCCGCGAAGGCCGAGACGAACAGGCCGAGCGCCGTGCCGAGCAGCGCGTCGAGCAGGGCGACCAGGAGCAGCAGCCACGGTGACCCGGTGACGTCCAGGCCGAGGACCCAGACGGAGAGGCCCGTCGCCAGGAGGGACTGGAGGACGGCGACGGCTCCGAACGCGAGGGCGTAGCCCGCGATCAGGTCGCCCTTGCCCAGCGGCATGGCGAGGAGGCGTTCGAGGGTGCCCGAGGTGCGTTCGCGCAGGGTGGCGATCGAGGTCACCAGGAACATCGTGATCAGCGGGAAGATGCCGAGCAGCGAGGCGCCGATGGAGTCGAAGGTGCGGGGACTGCCGTCGAAGACGTACCGCAGCAGCGTGATCATGACGACCGGGATCAGCAGGAGCAGCGCGATGGTGCGGGGGTCGTGGGCCAGTTGGCGCAGGACGCGGGCGGCGGTGGCGAGGGTGCGGGCGGCGCTGAGGGGTGAGGTGGTGGTGGTCGTGCTCATCGGGCGTTCTCCTGACGGGTGGCGGCGGCGTCGACCAGGTGGAGGAAGGCGTCTTCGACGGTGTCGGTGCCGGAGCCGGTGCGCAGTGCCTCGGGGGTGTCGTCGGCGAGGATCTCGCCCTCGCGCATCAGGAGCAGCCGGTGGCAGCGCTCGGCCTCGTCCATGACGTGGGAGGAGATGAGGAGGGTGGTGCCCCGGTCGGCGGCGAGGCTGTGGAAGAGGCTCCACAGATCGCGCCGGAGCACCGGGTCCAGGCCGACGGTGGGTTCGTCGAGGACAAGGAGTTCGGGGGTGCCGAGCAGCGCCACGGCGAGGGAGACGCGGGTGCGCTGGCCGCCGGAGAGGGTGCCGGCGAGGGCGTCGCGGTGGCTGGTCAGGTCGACCTCGGTGATGGCGTGGGTGACGGCTTCGCGGCGGGCCTCCCGGTGTCGGCGGCCGGGCTGGAGGATCGCCGCGAAGTAGTCGAGGTTCTGCCGGACGGTGAGGTCCGTGTAGACGGACGGTGCCTGGGTGACGTACCCGATCCGCGGTCGGAGGGCGGGGTGGCCGGCCGGGCTGCCCAGGACGTCGAGGGTGCCGGTGACCTTGGCCTGCGTGCCGACGACGGCCCGCATCAGGGTGGATTTTCCGCAGCCGGAGGGGCCGAGGAGCCCGGTGATCCCGCCCCGCTCGACGGTGAAGCCGAGGCCTTTGAGGACGGTGCGGTTGCCTCGTACGACGGTGAGGCCGCGGGCCTCGATGGCGACGCCCGAAGAATTCATCATGTGATGAATATTGTCCCGGTGGCGTCCTTCCGTCAAGGGATCCGTGGCCGCCGCGCCACCCGGTTCAGCGGATGGCCACGCTCAGCTCGACGCCGTATGTCTCCTCCACCGTGCCGTCCGGGAAGCGCCGCGCGAGGTGCTCGCGCTCCTCGGAGAGGAAGCGCCGGGCGAGCTCGTCGCCGAGGACCAGGAACGCGGAGTGGCTGCCGAGGTTGGAGAGGTGGGTGGCCAGCGGGACGCGCCGGGTCCAGGGCACGCGACGGTGTACGAACGTGAGCTCGGGCGGCAGGTCGCGGGGGGACACGGCCGAGCCGTGGGCACCGGCGTTCACCGCCGCGGGCCCGGCCACCTCGGGCAGCTCGGCGGCGAAGAAGGCGAGCAGCCGTGTGCCCTGTTCCGCGACCCAGGCGACATCGGGGTCGGCGACGTTCCACCACAGGGCCAGCGCACCGCCCGGCCGCAGGACGCGCATGGCCTCGGGGGCCGAGCGGGCGGAGTCGGTCCAGTGCCAGGACTGGGCGTACGTGATCAGGTCGGCCGAGGCCGCGGCGAAGGGGAGGTGGTTGCCGTCGCCCCGTACCAGCGGGACGTCCGGCAGGGCCCTGCGCAGTTCCGCCGCCATCCCGGGGCCGGGTTCTACGGCGACGACGTCGGCACCCCGGTCGTGGAGCCGGCGGGTCGAGATACCGGTGCCCGCGCCGACGTCGAGGGTGCGGGCGCCCCGCAGGGGCCGGCCGGAGAGTTCCTCGACGGCGTCCAGGAGGGCGTCCGGATAGCCGGGGCGGGCCGCGCCGTACTGGGCGGCGGCGCGGTCGAACGACAGGGCGCGCGGGGGCGCGGGCGAGGGGCGCGGGGAGGACGACGGGGTCGGGCTGGAGTCCGGGGTGCTTGTAGTGGCCATGTGGCCATCGTGGCCTCGGCGGCCCGGCCGGGGCGAGGCGTTCACGAACCGGCGCGGCGCCGGGACGCCCTACTTGCGGCGGGCCTTCTTCGCCCTGGCCGTCTTGCGGACCGCCGGATTCCCGGTCCGGGCGGAGCGCCGCTTCGCGTACCGGACCTGGGCCGCCTCGTACTCCGCGCGCCGGAGCTTCTCGCCCGGCGCCTCGGAGAACGTGCGGATGAAGTAGGCGAGCAGCCCGCCGATGAAGCCGATGGTCTTGAGGCCGCGCAGGTTGTCCTCGCGGGCGGGGTCGGCCGGGCGGCCGCTGAAGCCCTCCCAGGTCTTGCGGAAGGCGATCGCGCTGCAGACGGCGAACATCAGGACCACCAGGATGCCGACGAAACCGCCGACGTCGGCGATCTCCAGACCCTGGTAGGCGAACCGCAGCACGAAGCAGGAGGCTGCGGCCGCGGCGAGCGAGCCGACGGCCACTCCGACGCGGCGCAGACCGTAGTTGCCGTCATGGGCGACCCAGGTGGTGCCGAAGAAGCGGATGGGCTCCGGCTGCGGACCGGGGGCGGTCGCGGTGGCGCCGTCGGGCGCCGTCGCGGACTCGGCGGTGCCGGGCGCGGTGTCGTCGGGGGTCTCGCTGTTCTCGCTCACGAGGTCGATTGTCCCAGGGCCGGGGCGGTGGCGCTGCGACCGCTCTCACGGACGCAGCGCCGTCGTGCGTCAGCCGCAGTGACTCCACGGGCTCGTGTACGAGTACGTACCGCCGCCCACCTCGATCAGGCCGCCCCACTTCACGCAGTGGGTGCCCGCGGCGAGCCGGACCGGGCCCGCGTACGAGGAGTACTTCCCCTGGTCCTTGACCTGCTCCTTGCCGTCCCCGTCCACATCGAGCCAGGCACCGGTGGTCAGCGTCTGGCCGGCGGTGGCGGAGGCGTGGAAGGTGACGACGCAGTTGTACTTGGTGCTCGCGTTGTAGAACAGGTAGACGCGGGCCAGTTCGACGGACGAGTCCCGGAACGCGTGCGAGTCGATCTGGGTGTACCCGGATCCACAGACACTGGCCGGAGTGACGGCGGCCGGAGCCGCGCCGGCCGGGGCCGCGCCGAGGGCCGCGAGGGCGGCGACGGCTGAAGTGATGACCGCTGAGTGACGTACAGAGGTGCGCATACTCCCCCATTCATGATCATGCAGGACGAGGGGGCGAGCTTACTGCGATCACCCGGTCACACGGAGTAGCTCTCGGGCCATGGCGGGACGCCCGCGGCGGTGCTCCTGGGTCCGGACATGCGTCCGGCCCCTCACGGGGAGGGGCCGGACGGGGGGGGTCGGTCAGCCGAGCCTGGAGACGTCACGGACGGCGCCGCGGTCCGCGCTCGTCGCCATGGCCGCGTAGGCGCGCAGCGCCGCGGAGACCTTGCGCTCGCGGTTCTTCGGCGCGTACACACCGTTCAGCGCCTCGCGGCGGGTGGTCAGCTCGGCGTCGGGGACGAGGAGCTCGATCGAGCGGTTCGGGATGTCGATCCGGATCCGGTCGCCGTCCTCGACGAGCGCGATCGTGCCGCCCGATGCCGCCTCCGGCGAGGCGTGCCCGATGGACAGGCCCGACGTACCGCCGGAGAAGCGGCCGTCCGTGACCAGTGCGCAGCTCTTGCCGAGGCCGCGGCCCTTGAGGAACGACGTCGGGTACAGCATCTCCTGCATACCGGGGCCACCGCGCGGGCCCTCGTAGCGGATGACGACGACGTCGCCCTCCTTGATCTCCTTACGGAGGATCTTGTCGACGGCGTCCTCCTGCGACTCGCAGACGACCGCCGGGCCCTCGAAGGTCCAGATCGACTCGTCGACGCCGGCCGTCTTCACGACGCAGCCGTCCACGGCGAGGTTCCCCTTGAGGACCGCGAGGCCGCCGTCCTTGGAGTACGCGTGCTCCAGGTCGCGGATGCAGCCGCCGGCCGCGTCCAGGTCGAGGGTCTCCCAGCGCTCGGACTGCGAGAAGGCGGTCGCGGAACGGACGCAGCCGGGGGCCGCGTGCCACATCTCGACGGCCTCCGGGGACGGCGAGCCGCCGCGGATGTCCCAGTTCTTGAGCCACTCGGCGAGTGTGTCGGAGTGCACCGAGTGCACGTCCTCGTTGAGCAGACCGGCACGGTGGAGCTCACCGAGGATGGCGGGCATGCCGCCGGCCCGGTGGACGTCCTCCATGTAGTACGTGCCGCCGGGCGCCACGTTCGGGGCGACCTTGGAGAGGCAGGGGACCCGGCGCGAGACCTCGTTGATGTCGTCGAGGTCGTAGGCCAGCTCGGCCTCCTGGGCGGCGGCCAGCAGGTGCAGGATCGTGTTGGTCGAGCCGCCCATGGCGATGTCCAGCGCCATCGCGTTGTCGAACGCGGCGCGGGTGCCGATGGCGCGCGGCAGGACCGTCTCGTCGTCCTGCTCGTAGTAGCGCTTGGTGATCTCCACGACGGTGCGGCCGGCGTCCTCGTACAGCGCCTTGCGGGCGGTGTGCGTGGCCAGGACGGAGCCGTTGCCGGGGAGGGCGAGGCCGAGGACCTCGGTCAGGCAGTTCATCGAGTTGGCGGTGAACATGCCGGAACAGCTGCCGCACGTCGGGCAGGCGTTCTCCTCGATACGGAGCATGTCCGCGTCGGAGATGCTCTCGTCGACCGCGTCACTGATCGCGTTGATCAGGTCGAGCTTGCGGACCGTGCCGTCGACGAGGGTGGCCTTGCCGGCCTCCATCGGGCCGCCGGAGACGAAGACCGTGGGGATGTTGAGGCGCATCGCGGCCATCAGCATGCCCGGGGTGATCTTGTCGCAGTTCGAGATGCAGATCAGCGCGTCGGCGCAGTGCGCCTCGACCATGTACTCGACGGAGTCGGCGATCAGGTCACGGGACGGGAGGCTGTAGAGCATCCCGGCGTGACCCATCGCGATGCCGTCGTCGACCGCGATGGTGTTGAACTCGCGGGGCACCGCGCCCGCGGCCTTGATCGCGTCGGAGACGATCCGGCCGACGGGGGCGAGGTGGGTGTGGCCGGGGACGAACTCCGTGAAGGAGTTGGCGACCGCGATGATCGGCTTGCCGATGTCCTCGCTCGCTACGCCCGAGGCCCGCATAAGGGCGCGGGCGCCCGCCATGTTGCGGCCGTGGGTGACAGTGCGGGACCTCAGCTGGGGCATCGTCTCTCGCTCCTTCGACAGTAAAGACTGGTTCCGAGCGTACGCCTCCGGCGCCAGGATGTGGACAGGGTGTCCGGAATCCGGGACCGGGGATTGCGGGGCGGGGGCGGTCAGTCCTCCGTCAGGTAGCGCTGCAGCGTGGGCCCCACCATGGCGATGATCTTCTCCGGGTCCGCCGATGCCAGGGGCTCCGCCCGGATCACGTACCGCAGCACCGCGATGCCCACCATGTGCGCCGCGGCCAGTTCCGCGCGGAAGGTGGCGTCGGGGACGTCCACCTGTTCCGCGATCCGGCCCAGCAGGCGCCGCAGCACGAAGTGGCGCAGGACCTTCGCCGCCGCGTCGTGGGTCATCGCCGAACGCATGATCGCGAGCAGGGGGGCCCGGGAGACCGGGTTCTCCCACACCCCGATGAAGTAGCGCGCCAGCCGCTCCCCCAGGTCCTCCGTGCCGCCGTCGAGGACGTCCGAGATCTCCAGGGCGGGCTCGAAGGAGACCTCGATCGCGGCGGCGAAGACCTCGTCCTTCGTACCGAAGTAGTGGTGGACCAGTGCCGCGTCCACGCCGGCCGCCTTCGCGATGCCGCGGACCGACGTCTTGTCGTAGCCGCGCTCGGCGAATTCGGTGCGGGCGGCCTCCAGGATGCGGGTGCGGGCGTCGGGACCGGCCGTCGCCTCGGTGCGGGAGGGGCGGCCGCGCCGTCTGGGGCTCGCGCCGCCGTCGCCCGTCGTCATGAGCGCGGCATCCGGGCGGCGGACGACGCGAGGTGCAGCCGGGTGAAGGCCAGCGCCTCGGCGAGGTCGGCCTCGCGTTCCGCGGTGGACATCGCCCGGCGGGTGTTGACCTCGACGACGACATGGCCGTCGAAGCCGGTACGGGCCAGCCGCTCCAGCAGCTCGGCGCAGGGCTGGTCGCCCCGGCCGGGCACCAGGTGCTCGTCCTTGCCCGAGCCCTTGCCGTCGGCGAGATGGACGTGGGCCAGCCGGTCGCCCATGCGGTCGACCATGGCCATGCCGTCCGTGCGGGCGGTCGCGGTGTGCGAGAGGTCCACGGTGAAGTGCCGGTAGTCGTCGTTGGTGACGTCCCAGTCGGGGGCGTACGCGAGCATCTCCCGGTCCCGGTAGCGCCACGGGTACATGTTCTCGACGGCGAACCGCACATCGGTCTCGTCCGCCATCCGCCAGATCCCGCTGACGAAGTCACGCGCGTACTGCCGCTGCCAGCGGAACGGCGGGTGGACCACGACGGTCGACGCCCCGAGCTTCTCCGCGGCCGCCCGCGCCCGCTGGAGCTTGACCCAGGGGTCGGTGGACCAGACGCGCTGGGTGATCAGCAGACAGGGGGCGTGAACGGCGAGGATCGGCACCTGGTGGTAGTCCGAGAGGCGGCGCAGCGCCTCGATGTCCTGGCTGACGGGATCCGTCCAGACCATGACCTCGACGCCGTCGTACCCCAGACGCGCGGCGATCTCGAAGGCCGTCGCCGTCGACTCCGGATAGACGGAGGCCGTCGACAGGGCGACCTTCGCATCCGGGATGCGCACCACTGGTTCTGCCACGCAGACAGCGTACGGGCCGCGGTGCGGTGCGCCGAGAGCGTCCGGCGGAAAGTGAGAAGGGCCATGACCCTCCCGCGACCGTCCGCGGCGCCCGTCAGGCCAGGGCCGCCGCCTCCCGTGCCGGCAGGTGGTCCAGGCGGCGCAGGATGACGCCCTCGCGCAGCGCCCAGGGGCAGATCTCCAGTTCCTCGACGCCCAGGAGGTCCATGGCGCCCTCCGCGACCAGGGCCCCCGCCAGCAGCTGGGCGGAGCGTCCGTCGGAGACGCCCGGCAGGCTCCCGCGCTCCTCGACGGTCATCGCGGCCAGCTTCGGCACCCACTCCTCCAGGGCCTTGCGGCTGAGGGTGCGCTGCACGTACAGCCCCTCGGTGGAGCGGGCGGCGCCCGCGATCCTGGCGAGCTGCTTGAAGGTCTTGGAGGTGGCCACGACGTGGTCGGGGCGGCCGAAGCGGGTGAACTCACCGACGCTGCGGGCGATCCTCGCCCGTACGTGCCGGCGCAGCGCCTTGACCTCCGCCGGGTCCGGCGGGTCGCTCCGCAGCCAGCCGGCGGTGAGCCGTCCGGCGCCGAGCGGCAGCGACACCGCGGCGTCCGGTTCCTCGTCGATGCCGTACGCGATCTCCAGCGAGCCCCCGCCGATGTCCAGGACCAGCAGCTTGCCCGCCGACCAGCCGAACCAGCGGCGGGCGGCGAGGAAGGTGAGCCGGGCCTCCTCGGAACCGCTGAGGACGGTGAGGTCGACGCCCGTCTCGTCCCGCACCCGGGCCAGCACGGTGTCGGCGTTGCTCGCCTCCCGCACCGCGGAGGTGGCGAACGCCAGCACGTCCTCGCAGCCCTTGTCCTCGGCGGCCTGGGCCGCGTCGGCGACCGTCGCGACCAGCCGGTCCAGGCCGAGCGGGCCGATCGCGCCGCCCTCGTCGAGGAGTTCGGCCAGGCGCAGCTCCGCCTTGTGCGAGTGCGCGGGCAGCGGGCGGGCGCCGGGGTGCGCGTCCACCACCAGCAGATGAACCGTGTTCGACCCCACGTCGAGGACTCCGAGTCTCATACGACGAACGCTACTGCGCCGGTCGGTTCGGACCGACCGGCGCATGGGGGTGGAAGAAGGAGCGGGGCCGGGTGCGTGCGGCCGCGAGGCGGAGGACCGAGGCGACGCGGGGCGTTGTCGAGTGACGACAACGCCGCAGGTGCGCGTGCCCGGCCCCGCGACGCCGCCCCGTGCGCCGGTCGGTCTTACTCTGGGCGCGTGCCAAAGACGAAAAAGGCGAAGCCGGACAAAGTCACGAAGAAGCAGAAAACGAAGCAGGAGATGCAGCAGCCGGAGACAGAGGGACCCAACGGGTCCGACGAGACGGGGATCGACTTCGCGCGGGCGTGGGTGGAGTTCCCGGACCCCGCCGACGACGAGCAGGTCTTCCGCTGCGACCTGACCTGGCTGACGTCCAGGTGGAGCTGCATTTTCGGCAGTGGCTGCCAGGGCATTCAGGCCGGTCGCGCGGATGACGGGTGCTGCACGCTGGGCGCCCATTTCTCGGACGAGGACGACGAGAAGCGGGTGGCCGGTCATGTCGCCCGGCTGACCCCGGACCTGTGGCAGTTCCACGGGGTGGGTACGGAGTCGGGCTGGGTCCAGACCGACGACGATGGGGAGCGCCAGACCCGGCGCTGGGAGGGTTCGTGCATCTTCCAGAACCGGCCCGGCTTCGCGGCGGGGGCCGGCTGCTCGCTGCACATCCTGGCGCTGCGGGAGGGCAAGGAGCCCCTGGAGACCAAGCCGGACGTGTGCTGGCAGCTGCCGGTCCGCCGTACGTACGACTGGATCGACCGGCCCGACGACACCCGGGTGCTCCAGGTGACGATCGGTGAGTACGACCGCAGGGGCTGGGGTCCCGGCGGTCATGACCTGCACTGGTGGTGCACCTCGGCGACGTCGGCGCACGGGGCCGGGGAGCCGGTGTACGTGTCGTACCGCCCCGAGCTGACCGAGCTGATGGGCAAGGAGGGGTACGACCGGCTGGCCGGGCTGTGCGAGGAGCGGCTCTCCTCGCTGCTGCCGATGGCGCCCCACCCGGCCGACCCGGTGTAGCCCCGGGGCCCGCGGCGCCTCAGTTCGCCGGTGGCGGGACGCTCGGGCCCTTTCCCGGGCCGGTCGGGGCCGACGGGCCGGGTGACTGGCCCGGCCCGCCCGGGTCCGTCGGTGTCGTGGTGGGGTCCGTCGGGTCGGGTGTCGGGTCGGTCGGGTCCGGTGAGGACGTCGGCGGGTCCGACGGGGCGGGCGGGCGCGGCTGGAGCGAGCCGCCCGGCCGCGGGGGCCGCGGTCCGCCGCCCGACGGGCGCCCCCCGCCGTCCCCGTGGATCGCGACGACCGACCCCGACGGGGCGAGGGCGACCCGTGCGGTCCAGCGCGAGGCCGGTTCGCGCCCGTGGTCGACGAGGACGCGGATGGTGACGGAGCCGCCCGCGGCGAGCTTCCCGGAGGCGTTGCCGAGGCGCAGCCAGGACACGGGGGTCCGGGCCGACCAGGCGACCGGGCCGGCCTTCGACGCGGTCAGCGTGATCATCGTGGTGCCGCCGGAGAGGCGCGCCTCGACGGTGAGCCCGCCCGTCCGGTGCCCCCCGGTGTCCGGGCCCGCCTCCGTGTCCACGCTGATGACCTCGGCCGAGACGTCCGGGAGGCCGTCGCCGTCCGTGAAACGGGGGCCGGACTCGGGGGTGGCGTTGCCCGCGTTCTCGTAGCGGCCGTACGGGGCGCCGCCGCCGCTCCCGTCCATCTCGGTCGCGGTGACCGAGGACCCGTCGTGCCCCTCGCCGGTGAGCGGCGCGCCGCGGTAGGCGGACCACAGGGCGATCACCGGGGCGGCGACGACCGTGGCGACCACCGTCGTCGTCATGACCCTCGACCGCAGCCGGTCCCGGCGCGCGGCGTGGTCCTTGGGGTCCATCGGGAAGCCCGCCCGGTCGAACCGCGGAGTGGCGGACCGATTCTTCTGATGCTTCTGGGCGTGAATCATGGCCACGTACGCGGACGGGCGCGGCGCCTCGACGACCGCCAGCGCGGCGGCCGTGGTGACGGCCGCACCCGGCCAGGGCCCCTCGGCGCCGGCCCGCTCGGCGGCGCGGCGGCAGCGGGGGCAGTCGTCCACGTGCCGGACGAGCTCGCGGCGCAGGGGGCCGGAGAGCAGCACGCGCCGGTCGTCGGTGAGCCTGCCCGCCGTGGGGCAACTGCCCGACTCGACGACGGCGAGCGCGGCCCTGGTCCGCTCGACCTCGCAGGCGGCCGCGGCCAGGAGTTCCCTGGCGGCGGCGGCCTCCAGACCGAGGACGGCGGCGACCGCGACCGGGGTGAGCCGGTGCCGTACCGCGAGCTCCAGCGCCTCTCGCTGCTCCGGGGTGGTGCCCGCGGCCTCGGGCCAGGCGAGCTGGGCCAGTTCGCGGCAGTGCGCCTCGGCGGCGGGGGTCTCCGGTGCGGGCGCGGGACGGGTCGGTGCGGCGGGGGTCCTGGGTGCGTGGGCGGCCACGGGAGAGGGGGGCGTACGCCGTCCTGCGCGCACTCCCTGCACGGCCGGGGCGGGGACGCGGTGGCTCTCCGCCGCCGACTGGCCGCGCGTCCGTGGCTTGTCGTGCTGACGGTGCGCCTGGCGGCCCTGCCTCTGCTCGGTGAGCCTGCGCAGGCACGTCCACCTGGCCAGCGCGTACAGCCAGGTTTTACGTTCCTCCTCGTCCGTGGGACACCGTCCGCCCTGCCGTTCCGCCAGCGCGAGCACCCCGCCGAGCGCGTCGGTGGCGGCGTCGTGGTCGCAGAGCACGGAGAGGCAGTAGGTGAACAGGCCGTCGAGGTGCGGCTCGTAACGGGCAGGCGGCTTCTTCGGTGAGGAGTGGGGCGCACGGTGCTGCGTCCGGTGTGCGCCGGGGGTGCTCGCGGGGATCTCCAGCCTGCTGCTCGTCACCTTGCGACCGTAGGCAGGACGGGGTGTGGCCCTGACGCCCCTTGAGTAGATTTAACCCTTACGGGTGAATGTATCGCTTGAAAGCGGACGGGATCGGACAGGATTCCCCGATTCCACGGCGGAAAGGGGCGTGCGCTCCCCCCGGCCGCACCGCGCCGGACGGCACTGTCCGAGGTCACCTATACGGTGGCGCCATGGCTGCCCGTACGAAATCCGCGAAGGACCGGCCGTCCTACCGCTGCACGGAATGCGGCTGGACGACCGCCAAGTGGCTCGGCCGCTGCTTCGAGTGCCAGGCGTGGGGGACGGTCGAGGAGTTCGGCGGCGCCCCCGCGGTACGGACGACAGCGGCCGGCCGTGTCTCCACCGCCGCCCTCCCCATCGGCCAGGTCGACAGCCGGCAGGCCACCGCCCGCTCGACCGGTGTCGGCGAGCTGGACCGGGTGCTGGGCGGCGGGCTGGTGCCCGGTGCCGTCGTCCTGCTGGCGGGCGAGCCCGGCGTGGGGAAGTCCACGCTGCTGCTGGACGTGGCGGCCAAGGCCGCGAGCGACGAGCACCACACGCTCTACGTCACCGCGGAGGAGTCCGCGAGCCAGGTCCGGATGCGCGCCGACCGGATCCGGGCGATCAACGACCACCTCTACCTGGCCGCCGAGACCGATCTGTCCGCGGTCCTCGGCCATCTGGACGCGGTCAAGCCGTCCCTGCTGGTCCTGGACTCCGTGCAGACGGTGGCCTCGCCCGAGATCGAGGGCGCGCCCGGCGGCATGGCGCAGGTCCGCGAGGTCGCAGGGGCGCTCATCCGCGCCTCCAAGGAGCGCGGCATGTCGACCATCCTGGTCGGTCACGTCACCAAGGACGGGGCGATCGCCGGGCCCCGGCTGCTGGAGCACCTCGTCGATGTGGTGCTGTCCTTCGAGGGGGACCGCCATGCCCGGCTCCGGCTCGTGCGCGGCGTGAAGAACCGGTACGGGGCGACCGACGAGGTCGGCTGCTTCGAGCTCCACGACGAGGGCATCACCGGCCTCGCCGATCCGTCCGGACTCTTCCTCACCCGCCGCGACGAACCCGTGCCCGGCACCTGTCTGACCGTCACCCTGGAGGGCAAGCGCCCCCTGGTGGCCGAGGTGCAGGCGCTCACGGTCGACTCCCAGATCCCTTCACCCCGGCGCACCACCTCGGGGCTCGAAACGTCCCGGGTGTCGATGATGCTGGCCGTACTGGAGCAGCGCGGCCGGATCAGCTCGCTCGGCAAGCGGGACATCTACAGCGCCACGGTCGGCGGCGTGAAGCTCACCGAGCCCGCCGCGGACCTCGCGATCGCGCTGGCCCTGGCCAGTGCGGCGAGTGACACACCACTGCCCAAGAATCTGGTGGCGATCGGCGAGGTGGGGCTCGCGGGCGAGGTCAGAAGGGTCACCGGGGTCCAGCGCAGACTGGCCGAGGCGCACCGTCTGGGCTTTACCCACGCACTGGTTCCGACCGATCCGGGGAAGGTCCCGGCCGGTATGAAAGTCACGGAAGTCGCCAACATGGGCGACGCGCTGAGAGTGCTCCCGCGCCGGTCTCGTGCACAGGCCCCACAGGAGGACGGCGCACGCCGGTAGACTTTGCCCTGGTCTCGCCCGTCCGTACGAACGGTATGAGGGACGTGGGGTATTTCGTTCGGATCAGACCTGATCCGGACGAGAGGCCCAAAGGGCACCGCAAACCTGTGACCGGAGGAGTGCAGTGGCAGCCAGCGACCGGGCAGCATCGCCCGGAAAGTCCGGCCAAGGCACCGGTAACGAGGCGCTGATGCGCGCCTCGTTGACCGCCGTCGCGCCCGGAATGGCCCTGCGGGACGGCCTGGAGCGCATTCTCCGTGGCAACACCGGCGGGCTGATCGTGCTCGGCATGGACAAGATCGTCGAGTCGATGTGCACCGGCGGCTTCGTGCTGGACGTGGAATTCACCGCGACCCGGCTGCGCGAGCTGGCGAAGCTCGACGGGGCGTTGATCCTCGACAAGGACATGACCAAGATCCTGCGGGCCGGCGTGCAGCTGGTCCCGGACGCCTCCATCCCCACCGAGGAGACCGGCACCCGCCACCGCACGGCGGACCGGGTCTCCAGGCAGTGCAGTTTCCCGGTGGTCTCGGTCTCGCAGTCGATGCACCTCATCGCGCTGTACGTACACGGGCAGCGCCGGGTCCTGGAGGAGTCCGCCGCGATCCTCTCCCGCGCCAACCAGGCACTCGCCACGCTGGAGCGGTACAAGCTCCGGCTCGACGAGGTCGCGGGCACGCTCTCCGCCCTGGAGATCGAGGACCTGGTGACCGTCCGGGACGTGACCGCCGTCGCGCAGCGCCTCGAGATGGTGCGCCGGATCGCGACCGAGATCGCCGAGTACGTGGTGGAGCTGGGGACCGACGGCCGGCTCCTCTCGCTCCAGCTCGACGAGCTGATCGCGGGTGTGGAGCCGGAGCGCGAGCTGGTCGTGCGCGACTACGTGCCGGAGCCGACCGCGAAGCGGTCGCGCACGGTGGCGGAGGCGCTCACCGAGCTGGACGCGCTGTCCCACACCGAGCTGCTCGAACTCCCCGTCGTCGCTCGGGCGCTGGGGTACAGCGGCTCCCCGGAGACGCTGGACTCCGCGGTCTCGCCGCGCGGCTTCCGGCTGCTGGCGAAGGTGCCGCGGCTGCCCGGGGCGATCATCGACCGGCTCGTGGAGCACTTCGGCGGTCTGCAGAAGCTGCTCGCGGCGAGTGTGGACGATCTCCAGACGGTGGACGGGGTCGGGGAGGCGCGGGCGCGCAGTGTGCGCGAGGGCCTGTCGCGGCTGGCCGAGTCGTCGATCCTCGAACGGTACGTGTGACAACGGCTCCCGCGCGCCCTTCGGGGGCGCGCGGGAGCCGTTGAGGCGTTCGGGACCGGATCGGTCCTTCGCGGCCGGGTCAGTCCTTCGCGAGGACGAACGAGGCGCGCTGCACGGGCTCGCCCGGTGCCTTGGCCTCGACCAGGTACGTGCCGGGGCCGGCGCTCCCCGGCGGCGGCGTGGCGCACTTCGGGGCGCTCTTCGCGCGGTTCCACTCCACGGTGTGGACGACGGTCGCGCCCGCCGGGACCTTCAGCAGCACGGCGGCCGCGTTGCGCGGGCAGTCCTTGGAGGACCACACCTCGTCGTCGTCGCCCCCGGCCTCGGTGACGGTGAGCACCGCGCTCTTCGGACCGAAGTCGGCCTTGCACGCGGTGGAGCCGGTGTTCTTGGCGATCAGCCGGAACTTCGGCTTCTCGCCGGGTGCGTAACTGACGTCGCTCTTCAGGGTCAACCGCAGTGCGCCGGGGGTGCAGTCAGGGATCGACGTGCCGGCCGGGAGCCGCTGTCCGGCGGTTCCGCCGCTGCCGCCCGCACCGCCCGAACCGGAGCCCGAACCGCCGTCGTTGCCGCCGTCCGAACCGGAACCTGCCGTGCCCGAGCCGCCGTTGCCGCCGCCCGCGCCGCCGGAACCGGCGTCCGAGCCGCTACCGCCGCCGCCACCGCCGGAGTCACCCGACTCGTCGCGCCCGCCGGGCTGTTCGCTGATGGCCGGTTCTGAGCCGGAGGGTCCGGGCGTGATCGCGTCGGTGGGACCGGAGCCGCGGGCTCTGGAGTCGTCGTGATCCCCCTTGCCACCACGGGAGGTGACGGCCCATACGACCAGCAACGCGAGCAGCGCGATCAGCGTCGCCGCTACTGCCCTCCGTCGCCAGTAAATGGTGGAGGGAAGCGGCCCGATCGGATTACGCAGAGATCCCACGGCGCAAACTGTACGAGAGATCGGCCCCGACTCCCGCCCCACCCGCCGCCCTGATCGCCAAGTTTTGCGGATCATCATCCCGGGGCGGCCCGTTCTCGCTCCCGCTGTCCACGGAACGGCCACCGCGATGATCGCCCAACGTGATCACAGGGGTTGAATGTCTACCCTCCGTCACCTGATGGTCCCTATCTGAACGGAACCCGGAACAGAAACCCCGAACTGAAGCCAGGACAGAAGCCAGGACAGAAACCTGGGCAGAAACCTGGCCGGGGATCCCGACGGGAATCCGCAGGGCCCTAAGGAGGCCGGGCCGCCGGACCCGATGCGGCCAGTTGCCGGACCGGAGGTCCGTGGCGTGGGGACAGACGGGTGGCATTATCACTCCAAGGGTTCTTATGAGGGGCGACACCCCCGTGCACCGGTCCGTCGTCCGCCCTTCCGTGCCAGGATCGGACGTGCGATGACTGCCACGACAGCGACACAGACGCCCCCCGCCTCCCTCCACACCCCCGTCATCGGGTGGTTCGACCAGCACGCCCGCGATCTGCCCTGGCGCCGCCCCGAAGCGGGCGCCTGGGGCGTGATGGTGAGCGAGTTCATGCTGCAGCAGACCCCCGTCAACCGGGTGCTCCCGGTCTACGAACAGTGGCTGGCCCGCTGGCCGCGCCCCGCCGACCTCGCCGCCGACCCTCCCGGCGAGGCGGTCCGCGCCTGGGGCCGGCTCGGCTACCCCCGGCGAGCGCTGCGGCTGCACGGGGCCGCCCAGGCAATAACGGAACGACACGGCGGCGACGTACCGAGCGAGCACGCCCAGCTGCTCGCGCTGCCCGGGATCGGTGAGTACACGGCGGCGGCCGTGGCCTCGTTCGCCTACCGGCAGCGGCACGCCGTCCTCGACACGAACGTCCGCCGGGTCTTCGCACGGGCCGCGACCGGCATCCAGTACCCGCCGAACGCGACCACCGCCGCCGAGCGCAAGCTCGCCCGCGCCCTGCTGCCCGAAGAGGACGAGCGGGCGGCGCGGTGGGCCGCCGCGACGATGGAGCTCGGGGCCCTCGTCTGCACCGCGAAGAACGAGGACTGCACGCGCTGCCCGATCGCGGAGCAGTGCGCCTGGCGGCTGGCCGGGAAGCCCGCGCACCAGGGGCCCCCGCGCCGCGGCCAGACCTACGCCGGTACGGACCGGCAGGTGCGCGGCCGGCTGCTCGCCGTGCTGCGCGAGTCGGTGACACCGGTACCGCAGTCGGCGCTGGACGCCGTGTGGGAGGAACCGGTGCAGCGGGCCCGTGCGCTGGACGGCCTGGTCGCCGACGGCCTCGTCGAACCGCTGGCGGGCGGCCAGTACCGGCTGCCGCTGACCTGACGGCCGGGCGGGTCTCCCCCGCCCGGCCCCGGGTGCGGACCCCTTCCGCACCCCCGGAGGGGCCTCTTTGCCCCACTCCTCCTGTGCTGTTACACAACCGATGGGCAGCCGTGCGTCGGCGTATGGCTGCTCCGCACAGCCTCGTGACAACCGCTCCGTAGCGTCACCGACGTCAGCCCGACGACCAAGCGGCTGGCAGCGGTACCACGGGGTTCCACGGGGACGGAGGCGGTTGTTATGGCGCAGGGCGAGGTGCTCGGATTCGAGGAGTACGTGCGTACCCGGCAGGAGGCGCTGCTGCGCAGCGCACGCCGGCTGGTCCCCGACCCCGTGGACGCGCAGGACCTGCTGCAGACCGCGCTGGCCCGCACCTACCGGCGCTGGGACGGCATCGCCGACAAGTCCCTCGCCGACGCCTATCTGCGCCGCGTCATGATCAACACCCGGACCGAGTGGTGGCGGGCCCGCAAGCTGGACGAGGTCCCCACCGAGCAGCTCCCCGACGCCAGCATCGAGGACGGCACCGAGCAGCGCGCCGACCGCGCCCTGCTGATGGACGTCCTGGGCGTGCTGGCTCCCAAGCAGCGCAGCGTCGTCGTGCTGCGACACTGGGAGCAGATGAGCACGGAGGAGACCGCGGCGGCGCTCGGCATGTCGGCCGGTACGGTGAAGAGCACGCTGCACCGTGCGCTGGCGAGGCTGCGCCAGGAGCTGGAGAGCAGAGAAGAGGCGGGCCGTGAGGCCCGGATCCGCGAGGACCGGGAGCACAGTCCGGCCGTCCGTGCCGCGGCGGCTCCGGTGCGTCCCCGGACACGGTCCGGGGCGCCGGGGATCGGGCGTCATGACGAGCGGGGGCGGGAGCGGTGCGCGGCCTGACAGGCAGCGGTGACGGCGACGGAAGCGGCGGCGCGGTCACCGGCGGGGGAAGCGGGAGAGGGACCGGCGCCGGAGGCAGACGGTTCCCGACCGGATGGGCGGCGAGCAGTACGGCACTGGCCGGGCTCGCCGTCATCGGGCTGTTCGCCGTCAGTTGCTCCACCGGTGGCACCGGTACGCGCGACGAGGGCCCGGCGGGCACCCAGCCGGTCGCCCAGATCACGCCGACCGCCACGACGCCGTCCAGAGCGAGGCCGACCCCCAGGGTCGACGCCGTGGCCCTGCTCAAGGCGGATCCGAAGGTGAGCGAACGGGTCAGGACGGATCTGAAGGCCTGCACCGGTGACGAGTACCCGGTGGACACCTCGTACGGGAAGCTGACCGGCGGCCCCGCGGCCGACGTGGTCGTGAACGTGATGACCTGCGGTGACTCGGTGGGCGTCGGTACCTATGTGTACCGGTACCGCGACGGCGCGTACGAGAACGTGTTCGCCACCGAGCAGCCCGCGGTCTACGGGACCATCGACCGCGGTGACCTGGTCGTGACGACGCAGGTCTACGGGAAGAAGGACTCGGTCGCCTATCCCTCGGGCGAGGAAGTGATCACGTACCACTGGGCGAACACCCGGTTCAGCGAGCAGGACCGGGTGCACAACGACTTCAACCGAGCCGTCGGCGCCGGGGAGGGGGACTTCCCGGAGCCCACGGAACCGACGAAGAACTGAGAGCTTTCCGATGGCCGAGACCCATGTCCTGTTCGTCGAGGACGACGACGTCATCCGCGAGGCCACCCAGCTGGCGCTGGAGCGGGACGGCTTCGTGGTCACCGCGATGCCCGACGGTCTCCGGGGCCTCGACGCGTTCCGGGCCGACCGGCCCGACATCGCCCTGCTCGACGTGATGGTGCCCGGACTGGACGGGGTGAGCCTGTGCCGGCGCATCCGGGACGAGTCGACGGTTCCCGTGATCATGCTGTCGGCCCGCGCCGACTCGATCGACGTGGTGCTCGGCCTGGAGGCCGGGGCCGACGACTACGTCACCAAGCCCTTCGACGGCGCGGTGCTGGTGGCCCGGATCCGTGCCGTGCTGCGCCGTTTCGGCCACGCCTCGGGCGGTGGTCCGGGCGGCGCCGCCGGGGCGGAGGCCGGGCCGGAGGGCGGGGTGCTGGTCTTCGGCGACCTGGAGATCGACACCGAGGGCATGGAGGTGCGCAGGGCCGGCGAGCAGGTGGGCCTGACCCCGACCGAGATGCGGCTGCTGCTGGAGTTCTCGTCCGCGCCCGGCACGGTGCTCTCCCGCGACAAGCTGCTGGAGCGGGTCTGGGACTACGGCTGGGGCGGCGACACCCGGGTCGTGGACGTCCATGTGCAGCGGCTGCGTACGAAGATCGGCCAGGACCGGATCGAGACGGTCCGCGGCTTCGGCTACAAGCTCAGGGCATGAGGCGGCCCGCCCTGCGGACGAGTGTCCGCTGGAAGATCAGCATCGCGATCGCGGCGGTCGGCGCCCTGATCGCGGTCGCGCTGAGCCTGGTCGTGCACAACGCGGCCAGGGTCTCGATGCTGGAGAACGCCCGCGAGGTCCAGCTGGAGCGGCTGACCTACGCCCAGCTGCTCTACGAGGCGACGAAGACGAAGAAGGCCGATCCCCGCTTCGGCGCGAAGCTCAACGACCCGACGATGCCGAAGAGCCTGCGCCAGGAGACCCGGAAGAACCGGCGTGCCACGCATGTGGAGGACGGCGGCGGGGTCCCGGACGTCTGGGCGGCGGTACCGCTGCCCAACGGCGACGTGCTCTCGCTGCACACCCGCTTCGCCGACCGCTCCACCACGATCATGGGCGATCTCGACCGGGCCCTGGTCATCGGATCGGTCTCCGTGGTCTTCGGCGGCTGCGCGCTGGGGGTACTGATCGGCGGCCAGCTGTCACGCCGGCTGCGCAAGGCGGCGGCCGCGGCCGGGAAGGTCGCGCAGGGCAATACGGAGGTCCGGGTCAGGGACGCCGTCGGCGGCGTCGTCCGGGACGAGACCGATGAGCTGGCCGGTGCGGTGGACGCCCTGACGGACGCGCTGAACGAGCGGATCGAGGCCGAGCGCCGGGTCACCGCGGACATCGCGCACGAGCTGCGCACCCCGGTGACGGGGCTGCTGACGGCGGCCGAGCTGCTGCCGCCGGGCCGCCCCACGGAGCTCGTACGGGACCGGGCGCAGGCGATGCGCACGCTGGTCGAGGACGTGCTGGAGGTGGCCCGGCTGGACAGCGCGTCCGAGCGGGCCGAGCTGCAGGAGGTCGCGCTGGGCGACTTCGTGAGCCGCCGGATCGCGCTGCTGGACCCGGAGGTGCGGGTCCAGGTGGTCCACGAGTCGTGGGTCAGCACCGATCCGCGCCGGCTGGAGCGCATCCTGGGCAATCTGCTGGGCAACGCCGCCAAGCACGGCTCCACCCCGGTGGAGGTCACGGTCGAGGGCCGGGTGGTGCGGATCCGCGACCACGGTGCGGGCTTCCCGGCGGCGCTGCTGCGTGAGGGCCCGAGCCGGTTCCGTACCGGCAGCACCGACCGGGCGGGCCACGGTCACGGCCTCGGGCTGACGATCGCGGCCGGTCAGGCGCGGGTGCTCGGCGCCCGGCTGACCTTCCGCAACGCCGCCCCCGAGGGCGCGGCCGAGGGGACCGGCGGGGCGATCGCCGTGCTGTGGCTGCCCGAGCACGCGCCGACCGACACCGGCAGTTACCCGATGCTCCAGCTGGGCGAACAGCGCGGTCCCGAGCCGGACGGCAGGAAGGCCGCCGCCAGCGGCACCCGGACGAAGGGTGAGCGGCCGGACCGCTGAGCCGGCCCTGCGCGGCAGCGAGGAGGCCCCGGGGCGTGCGCCCCGGGGCCTCCTCGTACCGTTCGGTCGGCCGTGACCTACACGGCTTCGGCCACCGGGACCTTGGCCGTCTCCGGTCCGGCGCCCCGCAGCGGCACCTCCTTGACGAAGAGCGCCGCCACCAGGGCGACCACTCCGACCGAGGCGCCCACCAGGAAGGCGATGTGCGTGCCGGACGAGACCGCGTACTCGTACGCCTCGCGGACCGGGACCGGCAGTTTCGCCAGGCTCGCCGCGTCGAGCTGGGCGCCGTGCGTGGTGGCACCCGCGCCGCCGCGGGCGGCCATCTCGTCGTTCACCCGTCCGGTGAACAGCGCGCCCATGATGGCGACGCCGAAGGAGCTGCCGAGCGTGCGGAAGAGGGTGGTGGAGGACGAGGCGACGCCCATGTCCTTCATCTCGACGCTGTTCTGCGCCACGAGCATCGTGATCTGCATCAGGAAGCCCATGCCCGCGCCGAGCACGGCCATGTAGACCCCGGAGGTGAACCGGGTCGTGCCGGTGTCCATCTGCGAGAGCAGGAAGAGGCCGGTCACCATCAGGATCGAGCCGATGACCGGGAAGATCTTGTACTTGCCGGTGCTGGTGGTGATCCGCCCGGCGACGAGCGAGACGATCATCATCGCGAGCAGCATCGGCAGGAGCAGCAGTCCGGAGTTGGTCGCGGACGCGCCCTGGACGGACTGCTGGAACAGCGGCAGGAAGAGCACCGCGCCGAACATCACGAAGCCCGCCATGAAGCCGACCACGGACATCAGGGTGAAGTTGCGGTTGCGGAAAATGTGCAGCGGGATGATCGGTTCCGCGGCCTTCGTCTCGACGAAGAGGAAGCCGGCCAGCGCGGCGACACCGATCGCGATGAGCTCCATGATGATGGCGGAGTTCCAGTCGTACTGCGAGCCGCCCCAGGTGGTGACCAGCACGATCGAGGTGATGCCGACGGTCAGCAGCCCGGCGCCGAGGTAGTCGACGTTCGCCTTCGTACGCTCCCGCCTGGGCAGATGCAGCACAGCGGTGATCATGATCAGCGCGACCGCGCCCAGCGGCAGGTTGATGTAGAAGCTCCAGCGCCAGCCGAGGTGGTCGGTGATGGTGCCGCCGACCAGCGGTCCGCCGATCATGGCGATCGCCATGACGCCGGCCATCATGCCCTGGTACTTGCCGCGCTCGCGGGGCGGTACGAGGTCACCGATGATCGCCATGACGCCGACCATCAGACCGCCGGCGCCGAGGCCCTGGATCGCGCGGAAGCCGATCAGCTGGCCCATGTCCTGGGCCATGCCGCTGAGGACGGAACCGATCAGGAAGATCACGATGGACGTGAGGAAGATGCCCTTGCGCCCGTACATGTCGCCGAGCTTGCCCCAGATGGGAGTGGAGGCGGCGGTGGCCAGGGTGTAGGCCGTGACGACCCAGGACAGGTGCTCGAGCCCGCCGAGGTCACCGACGATGGTCGGCATCGCGGTGCCGACGATCAGGTTGTCGAGCATGGCCAGCAGCATGGCGATCATCAGGGCGAGGACCACCACCCGGACGCTGCGCTGCTGCGGCTCGCGTTTTGGCGCCCGGTCGGCGGGCCCGCCCTCCGCCTTCCTGTCCGGCGCCTTCTTCAGGTCCGACATGATCCCCAACTCCCCTGATCCCCTGTACACCGAGGCACTTACTTGCCGCCCGGCTAGTTGACTACACTGGGGGAAAGTACCCCCGTAACTAGCCGGGCGTCAAGTAAGTTTTGGGAGAGCACCATGAGCAGCACGCCGCAGCCGCGCCGGGGCAACACCCGTCAGCGCATCCAGGACGTCGCTCTGGAGCTCTTCGCCGAGCAGGGCTACGAGAAGACCTCACTGCGCGAGATCTCCGAGAAGCTGGACGTCACCAAGGCCGCCCTCTATTACCACTTCAAGACCAAGGAAGACATCCTCACCAGCATCTTCGAGGACCTCAACCGGCCCGTCGAGGAGCTGATCGCCTGGGGGCGGGAGCAGCCGCGCACCCTGGAGACGAAGAAGGAACTCCTCGGCCGCTACAGCGAGGCGCTGACCAAGGCCGCTCCGCTCTTCCGCTTCATGCAGGAGAACCAGGCGACCGTACGCGACCTGAGCATCGGCAACACGATCAAGGGCCGGGTCCTGGGGCTCATCGAGCTGATCAGGGACGACGACGCACCGCTCGTCGACCAGGTGCGGTGCTTCAGCGCGCTCTTCACGATGCACGCCGGCATGTTCGCCCTCAAGGACGTCGAAGGCGACCCCGAGGACAAGCGCAAGGCCGTCCTGGAGGTCGCCGTCGATCTGGTGACCCAGGCGCATGCCCCGGGTTCCGACCAGTAGCGGATCGGTGTCGCGGCCGGTCAGACCTTGACGCCCACCTTGTGGAGGTAGTTGACCGGGTTGACCGCGGAACCGTAGTTCGCGGTGGTCCGGATCTCGAAGTGCAGGTGCGGACCACTGGAGTTGCCGGTGTTGCCGGACAGGGCGATCTTCTGGCCCTTGTCCACGTGCTGGCCGATGCGCACGTCGATCTTCGAGAGGTGCGCGTACTGCGAGTACGTGCCGTTGCTGTGCTTGATCACGACGGCGTTGCCGTACGCGGGACCGTCGCCGCCGCCGTTCGGGCCGGCCTTCACGATGGTGCCCTTGTGCGCGGCCTCGACCTTGGTGCCGATCGGCACGGCGAAGTCCTGGCCGGAGTGCTTGTGCGACCAGCGGCTGCCGTCGTTGCCGAAGCTCGCGCTCAGCTGGTAGTGACGGACCGGGGTCTCCCAGCGAAGCTTCTTCGCTGCCTTCTTCTTGGCCTCGGCCTTCTTCTTCGCCGCATCGGCCTTCTTCGCGGCCGTGTGCTCGGCGGCCTTGCCCTGTGCGGCCGCCTGCTTGGCGACCGAGTCGGCCGCGGTGGCGCTCGCCGGGCTCGCGGTGGCGGCGGTCCCCGTCGTGCCGGCCGCGAACGCAGCGCCCGCACCGAGAACCATCGACGTACCCAGACCGGCCGCCACCACGGCACCGCGCACACGGGAAGCGGACGGGCGGTGGGAGTGCTTGAACGTAACGCGCTTCGACATAAGCGGAAAACCTCCGGAGATGACTGCTCCCGGCACTCCGGCCGGGCTGGCTATCCCTTGGTAACCCGCACCCCCGCCTGTACTCAAACCCCCCATCTACGAAGAAAAGCCGTAGAAGAAGCCCCGGGAATTCAGTTCCGCGGGTCCCGGCCCCCACCCCTCCCGACGCCCTCGGATCTCTCCGTCCGGAGACGTTTAACCCCAGTTCCAAACCGCCCTAATCGGACATGGCCCCGTTATCGGGGCACTTCACCCAGCAGTCCCCAAGGTCCCGCCGGCCACAGGGCCGAAGGTCCCACCCGCGATCCGGGCACCTTCTCCTAAGCCGCCTAGTAGGCCTCGAAAGGGCTGTGCGCCTTGTCACCGCCGGTGGGACCAAAGGCCGTCCGATTCGGGACCTTCGGCGGGCAACCTGACTACGCTGATACGGCGAGAACCGATCGGCTCCCGGGGGGACCACATGACCGGCAACACCGCAGGCACGGGCGGAAACGGCGGTACGACGCCGGACACAGGACGGTTCGACGGCATCGAGCTCGCCGACGCCGTCGAGTCGGTCCGCAACCAGCTCATCGAGGCCGCCGCCCGCGGCACCGGCCGCCCGCTGGCCTTCGAGGTCGGCGACATCCAGATGGAGTTCACCCTCGAACTCCGCAAGGAGGTCAAGGGCTCCACCCGGGTGAAGGCCTGGGTGGTGGAGGCCGGCGCCGACGCGGGCCGCACCACCGGGCAGACCCACAAGGTCGCCCTCACCCTGAAACCCCGCGACGGCACGACCGGCGAGGCCTGGCGGATCGGCCACGAGAGCGACGGGAGCACGGCAGGGTTCGGCCAGGGGCGGCCCCGGCCGTGAGAACCGTGCAGCCCGCGGACCGCACCGTCGTGGTCCTGGGCACCGGTTCCGTCCAGGGCAGCGGCGTCCTGCTCACCGACCGGCTGGTGCTGACCTGCGCCCACGTCGTCAAGGGCGGCGGCCGCTGCTCCGTCGCGCACCCGGACCTCACCGGCCGCACGGACGCGGCCGTCGTCTGGATCGACCACGGCCTCGACGCCGCCCTCGTCGAGACCGCCGCCCCGCTGCTCCCGGTCGGCCCGGTACGGCTCGGCGTCCTGCACAGCAGCCAGACGCTCGCCGACTGCGAGATCACCGGCTTCCCCGACGTGCAGCGCTTCGGCCCCGACGAGCAACTGGAGGCCGACCAGTACACCGCCACCGTGCTGCCCATGGCGGGCCGGGTACGCAATCTGCTCGTCTGCGAGCTGGACGGACCGCCCGTCGGGTCCGACCACGAGCTCCCCGCACTGCGCGGACTGTCCGGCGGCCCGGTCTTCGCGGGCACCGTCCTGCTCGGCATCGCCCGGCAGATCCCGCCCCGGCGCGGCGGCCGGCGGGTGGAGTGCGTCCCCCTCGGCCCGCTCGTCACCTCCGAGCCCTTCCGGCTGATCTACCGCGAGACCGGCCATGATCTCTCCTACGAACGGGTCCACGGGCACTTCCCCAAGGATCTGCACTACGAGGAGGAGTACGCAGCCGCGCTCGGCGCCGCGTACCGGCGCACCAAGATCTTCGGGCTCGACGAGCTCGGCCGGCACGACTCCGAATGGGACCTGGACACCGCCTACCTCAGCCTGGAGGCGCAGTCCCGCGACCTCCCCGGAGCACCCGCCGCCCCGCACCCCGGGCCCCGGCGCATCGACACACTGCTCGCCGACCGCCCCCGGGTACTGCTGCGGGGTGACGCGGGCGCCGGAAAGACCACCCTGGTCTGGTGGCTGGCGGCGCACGCCTCGGCCGGCACCCTGGGGCCGCGGCTGACGGCGCTCAACGGACTGGTCCCGTTCGTCGTCCCGCTGCGCACCCTGCGGGCCCAGGGCAGCACGTTCCCGTCCGTCGGGCAGCTGGCCACCGCCGCCCGGCCGGCCGTCGACGACCCGCCGGAGGGCTGGGCCGGGCGGGTACTGGAGTCAGGTCGCGGGCTGCTGCTCGTGGACGGGCTGGACGAGGTACCGCCGGACGACCGCGAGGCCGCGTACGACTGGCTGTCCCGGCTGCTGCGCCGCTACCCGGCGACCCGCTGCGTCGCGACCGTGCGCCCGCACGCGGTGGCCCCGGACTGGCTGGCCGCCGAGGACTTCGAGGAGCTGCGGCTGCTGCCGATGCGGAACGAGGACATCGCCGCCTTCGTCGCCGCCTGGCACCGGGCGGCCCGGCTGGACGACCCGGACCACGCGACGCTGACCGAGCTGGAGCGCGATCTGACCCGGCAGTTCGCCACCAACTCCACCCTGAGCAACCTGGCCCGCACCCCGCTCCTGTGCGCCGTGATCTGCGCCCTGCACCGGCGGCGCCAGGGCCTCCTGCCGGAGACCCGCTGGAGCCTGTACGACTCCGCGCTCTCCATGCTGCTCGGCAACCGCGACAAGCGGCGCAGGATCGACGCCCCCGAGGGCATCACGATGAACGTGGACGAGCAGGCCCAGCTCCTCCAGCGCATCGCGATCTGGCTGGTGCGCGGCGGCCAGTCGGAGCTGGACCGCGACCAGGCACTGCACCAGCTGGACCAGGCGCTGCGCGGCATGGAGCAGATCAGGCGCCAGGGCTCGGCGCAGGAGATCCTGACGCATCTGCTGAACCGCAGCGGCGTCCTCCAGGAGCGGGCCGCCGGCGTCTACCAGTTCGCCCACCGGACCTTCCAGGACTTCCTCGCCGCGAAGGAGTTCGTCGAGGGCGGCCACCTCCACGAACTGATCGGCCGGGCGGACTCCCAGCAGTGGCAGGACGTCATCCTGCTGTCCGCCGGACACTGCGGCCGCCGCGAGCACCCCGTACTGATCAACGGCCTGCTGGACACCCGGCCGAGCCCGGACGGCAGTGTCACCCAGGCCGAGCTCCACGTCCTGGCCGCGCTGTGCGCGCAGCACGCGACCTGGCTCGACGACGCGACCCGTACCCGGGTCTCCGACGCCGTGGCGGCGCTGTTCCCGCCCGGCTCCTTCGGGGAGGCCCGCCTGCTCGCCCGGCTCGGTCCGGCCGGGCTGCGCCATCTCCCCGACCCCGCCGATCCCGGCCTCACCTTCGACGAGACCCGCCACATCGCGGATCTGATCGCGGAGGCCGGTGGTGCGGAGGCCGTCCCGTACGCCCGCAGCTGGGCGCTCGCACACCCCGCGCTCGGGCTGCCGTTCCGGGACAGCTGGGACAGGTACCCGGCAGCCCTCTACGCGCAGCAGGTCCTCTCCACCATGGATCTGGAGCACCGGAGGCTGAACATCCGCACGGTGGACCAGCTGGCGGCCCTGCGCCATCTCCCGGCCGTCACCCAGCTGAGCGCCATCGGGGAACTCACCTCGGCCGAGTTACGGGCCGGGCTGCGCGGCAGGCCGTGGAGCGGGCTCACCATCCGGGAGAACAGCGCGCTGACGGATCTGTCCTTCCTGGCGGACACGGCCGGAACGCTGGTGGACCTGTCATTGACGGACTGCCCGAACGTTCAGGAACTCGGCCCGCTCGGCCGGCTCCCGGAGCTGAAATGGCTCCGGCTGGACATGAGCCGCCTGCCCCTCACCGCCCTGCGGGCCACGGCCGCGAGCGAGCTGTACACCCTGCACCTCGACGTCCTCACGGCCCACCGGCTCAGTGACGTGCCCCCACACCCGCTGGTCACCACGCTGACGCTCAGCAGCAAGCACGGGCCGACGATCGACACGCTGGACGGCTGGGACGGCCTGCACGACCTGGAACTGCGCTCCCCCACGGCGATTCACCCCCTGTGCGCCGCACTCCGGCAGTCCCCACAGGTGACGGAGCTGGCGGTGCGGGCGAACGCCTCCGAGTTCCTGGGCGCCGCCGTGGTCCCGTCGGTCACCGTACTCAGGCTCAATCCGTTCGGGGAACTGAGCGACCTCGGTCCACTCCCCCGGGTCTTCCCCGCGCTGAAGAGGCTCCGGCTCACACCGCACCCCCGCGGTCCGGCCATCGACCTGACCCCGCTGGAAGTGCTGCCGGACCTCACGGTCGACGTCACGGGCTTCGGCGAGGTGTCCGGCGGCGAGGGGCTCAAGGTGCGCCGCTGAGCACAAGCGAAAAGGGGCTGCCCCGGTCCGGTCGAAATCGGTCCGGGGCAGCCCCTTCCGTGCGCTCGGGCGCTACGCGCCTGTCACGCTTCCTTCGTCATGTTCGGGCCGGCGCCGCCTGCCGCCTGCTCGATCGGGGGGACGTCGGGCAGAGCCGACTTCTCCTCGCCGCGGAAGGTGAACGTCTTCTCGTCACCCTCGCCCTCGGTGCCGACGACCACGATGTGACCGGGGCGCAGCTCACCGAAGAGGATCTTCTCGGAGAGGATGTCCTCGATCGAGCGCTGGATCGTCCGGCGCAGCGGCCGGGCGCCCATCACGGGGTCGTAGCCCTTCTTCGCCAGGAGCGACTTCGCGTCCGCGCTGAGCTCGATGCCCATGTCGCGGTCCTTCAGCCGCTCGTCCACCTTGGCGAGCATGAGGTCGACGATCTGGATGATGTCTTCCTCGGTGAGCTGGTGGAAGACGACCGTGTCGTCGACACGGTTGAGGAACTCGGGCCGGAAGTGCTGCTTGAGCTCTTCGTTGACCTTGTTCTTCATCCGCTCGTAGTTCGTCTTCACGTCGCCCTGGGCGGCGAAGCCCAGGTTGAAGCCCTTGGAGATGTCCCGGGTCCCGAGGTTGGTCGTCATGATGATGACCGTGTTCTTGAAGTCCACGACCCGGCCCTGGGAGTCGGTCAGGCGACCGTCCTCCAGAATCTGGAGCAGGGAATTGAAGATATCGGGGTGGGCCTTCTCGACCTCGTCGAAGAGGACGACGGAGAACGGCTTGCGGCGCACCTTCTCGGTGAGCTGACCGCCCTCCTCGTATCCCACGTACCCGGGGGGAGAGCCGAAGAGACGGGAGACCGTGTGCTTCTCGCTGAACTCCGACATGTCGAGGGCGATCAGCGCGTCCTCGTCACCGAAGAGGAATTCGGCGAGCGTCTTGGAGAGCTCGGTCTTACCGACACCGGACGGACCGGCGAAGATGAACGAGCCACCGGGGCGCTTCGGGTCCTTCAGACCGGCTCGCGTACGGCGGATCGCCTGCGAGAGGGCCTTGATGGCGTCCTTCTGGCCGATGACGCGCTTGTGGAGCTCGTCCTCCATGCGCAGCAGACGGGAGGACTCCTCCTCCGTCAGCTTGAAGACCGGGATGCCGGTGGCGGTGGCGAGGACCTCGGCGATGAGTTCGCCGTCGACCTCGGCCACGACGTCCATGTCGCCGGCCTTCCACTCCTTCTCGCGCTTGGCCTTCGCCGCCAGCAGCTGCTTCTCCTTGTCGCGGAGAGACGCCGCCTTCTCGAAGTCCTGGGAGTCGATGGCCGACTCCTTGTCACGGCGGACGCCCGCGATCTTCTCGTCGAACTCGCGGAGGTCCGGCGGCGCGGTCATCCGCCGGATGCGCATCCGGGAACCGGCCTCGTCGATCAGGTCGATCGCCTTGTCCGGCAGGAAGCGGTCCGAGATGTACCGGTCGGCCAGCGTCGCGGCCTGGACCAGCGCCTCGTCCGTGATGGACACGCGGTGGTGGGCCTCGTAGCGGTCGCGCAGACCCTTGAGGATCTCGATGGTGTGCGGCAGCGAGGGCTCGGCGACCTGGATGGGCTGGAAACGGCGCTCGAGAGCGGCGTCCTTCTCCAGGTGCTTGCGGTACTCGTCGAGCGTCGTGGCACCGATGGTCTGGAGCTCACCTCGCGCGAGCATCGGCTTGAGGATGCTCGCCGCGTCGATCGCGCCCTCGGCGGCACCCGCACCCACCAGGGTGTGGAGCTCGTCGATGAACAGGATGATGTCGCCGCGGGTGCGGATCTCCTTGAGCACCTTCTTCAGGCGCTCCTCGAAGTCACCGCGGTAGCGGGAACCGGCGACCAGCGCACCGAGGTCGAGGGTGTAGAGGTGCTTGTCCTTGAGGGTCTCGGGCACCTCGCCCTTGACGATGGCCTGGGCCAGGCCCTCGACGACCGCCGTCTTGCCGACACCGGGCTCGCCGATGAGGACAGGGTTGTTCTTCGTGCGGCGGGACAGCACCTGCATGACCCGCTCGATCTCCTTCTCGCGCCCGATGACCGGGTCGAGCTTGGATTCACGAGCGGCCTGGGTGAGATTCCGGCCGAACTGGTCCAGCACCAGGGAGGTGGAGGGCGTGCCCTCCGCGGGGCCGCCCGCTGTGGCCGCCTCCTTGCCGCCCGAGTATCCGGAGAGCAGCTGGATGACCTGCTGGCGCACCCGGTTCAGGTCGGCGCCCAGCTTCACGAGGACCTGGGCGGCGACGCCCTCGCCCTCGCGGATCAGGCCGAGCAGGATGTGCTCGGTGCCGATGTAGTTGTGGCCGAGCTGAAGGGCCTCGCGGAGCGACAGCTCCAGGACCTTCTTTGCCCGGGGAGTGAAGGGGATGTGGCCGGACGGGGCCTGCTGGCCCTGACCGATGATCTCCTCCACCTGCTGGCGGACCGCCTCGAGCGAAATCCCGAGGCTCTCCAGGGCCTTAGCGGCGACACCCTCACCCTCGTGGATCAGGCCCAGGAGGATGTGCTCGGTGCCGATGTAGTTGTGGTTGAGCATCCGGGCTTCTTCCTGAGCCAGGACGACAACCCGCCGCGCGCGGTCGGTGAACCTCTCGAACATCGTTAATCGCTCCTCAGAGCGGTCAGGCAGTAAGGGGTCGGTCCCCTCCCTGTCCTTCCGCAGCTTAGTCCCGCAAGCGGGGACCGCTCATTTCAACTGCCGACACCCGCGAAGGCCTCCTGCCCCGAACGCCGACAACTGCTCCAACCCGATGGTGCGAGACGATGTTCCCGCAGGCCAGGCAGATACCCCTATCGCCAGTACGCCGATGGCGAACGTGAGACGTCCGGTGGCTGCGTGTCGCCCCTCCCCACTAGGGATGTCTTACCCGCAATTACAGACAGTCCATGCGGCGCACGCGGGTTCCCTCCGCTACGGGCGAACATCTTGGTACTCATGAATGCGCCCGTACGCCCCCAACCCGGACACCTTACGCGTTCGGTCGAGGACGCTGCGTAACTCCTGGGCCGGATCGGGAGTTCTTCCGGCATGGCTCTCACCGTCCCGCCTCCCCGCACTCCGCTTCCCGCCGAACGGGACGGCCGTGCCGGAGGTGAACCGCGGGACGGCTGGGCCCAGTGGTACGAGCAGGAGCTCGGCTGGGCCACCGCGGGCGTCGCCCCGGTGCGGCTGCTGACCGGGCTGCGGTTCGACGCTCTCGTCGTCCCCGCCGTCGCCGGTCACGCGGCGCTGCGCCGGGTGGGCGGTGCTGCGGGGCCCGTGGCGCTCATGGGTGAGCGGATGAGCCTGCTGGTGGCAGCGGGGAGCGCGGACGAGCTGCCCGGACTGCTCGACTGGCTGGAGTGGGGCCCAGTCGCCCTCGCGCTGACCGCACTCGGCGCGGGCGGCCGGATCACCGCACCGCCACCGCCGGGCCGGCCGGGCCCGCCGGGGGCCGCCGTCTGGCTGCGGCCCCCCTGGCCACTGCGCGAGCAGGAGGGGGAAACGGTGTTCCCGGCCCTCTCCGGCTTCGGGAGCAGGGGTGGGGATACTCCCGACCTCGTCCGGCTCGTGGACGCCGTGGCGACGGAATGCCACCGGGCCCGGCTGATGCGCGCCAGGACCGGGCCGGCCTCCGATGAGTCGGCTGGTCAGCCGTTGGCCTTCTCGTAGGCCTCACGGATGTCCGCGGGAACACGGCCGCGGTCATTCACGTTGTGGCCGTTCTCGCGGGCCCACTTACGGATCTCGGCGGTGTCCTTGTTGCCGCCGGGAACCGCACGGCCCTTGCCGCGCCCGGAGGCGGCACGGCCACCGGTACGGCGACCGCCCTTGGCGTAAGGCTCGAGCAGCGTACGGAGCTTGTCCGCGTTGCTCGTGGTGAGGTCGATCTCGTACGTCTTGCCATCCAGCGCGAACGTGACGGTCTCGTCCGCCTCGCCGCCGTCGAGGTCGTCAACAAGAAGGACCTGAACCTTCTGTGCCACCGGATTTCCTTTCATCGAAAATGGAGTACGCGGAAAGGAAACCGCTTTTCCCCGGAAAACACAAACCCTCGGGAGAGGTTCAGGAGCACAAGAAGACGGGAAACGTGCGCGATTCGGACATAGAGCTCCGCGTTCTTCCGGCTGTCACAGGTGCAGAAGCATCCGACTGTTGCCCAAGGTGTTCGGCTTCACTCGTTCGAGACCCAGGAACTCCGCGACTCCCTCGTCATAGGAACGCAGCAGCTCGCTGTAGACATCTCCGTCGACCGGCGTCTCTCCGATCTCCACGAACCCGTGCTTCGCGAAGAAGTCGACTTCGAAGGTGAGACAGAAAACCCGGCGCACGCCCAGCCACCGGGCGGTCTGCAACAACTTGTCGAGCACTTGGTGCCCGACTCCGGCGCCCTTGATGCTGTGATCGACCGCGAGAGTACGGACTTCGGCGAGGTCTTCCCACATCACGTGCAGTGCACCGCAGCCGATGACCCGGGCGTCCTCGTCGCGTTCGGCGATCCAGAACTCCTGGATGTCCTCGTAAAGCGTGACCGTCGCTTTGTCGAGCAGGATGCCTTCACGTACGTAGCCGTCGAGGAGACGCCGGACGGATCCCACATCGCTCGTCCTCGCTCGCCGGACGGTGATGGCCGCGTTTATAACCGACGGTTCGGTCTGGAAATCGGTTTGTGGAAGCTCTGAGGACATACCCCGACGCTATCGCCCGGCCTCCGACTCCGCTCCATCGGCTGCTTCGGTGCCTTCATCGGCCCCTTCATCGGCCGCTTCACCGCCCGGCGGCACCTCGTCCTCCGGAAGGGTGGGCACAACGATCCGCATGGCATCCCGGAGAGCGTCACGCTGCTCGGCCGACATCATGCCGAAGAACGCGACCAGCGCGGCGGCCGGGTTGTCACTCCTCGACCAGGCTTCGTTCATCAGTGCGGCCGCGTACGCGGCACGGGTGGAGACCGCCGTATATCGATATGCGCGGCCGTCCACTTCCCGGCGCACCCAGCCCTTCTGATGGAGATTGTCCATTACCGTCATGACGGTGGTGTACGCGATGGACCGTTCCTGCTGAAGGTCCTCAAGGACTTCCCGCACGGTGACCGGACGGTTCCATTGCCAGACCCGGGTCATCACGGCGTCTTCCAGCTCTCCCAATTGGCGGGGCACAGCGTCACCCTAGTGCCAAATGTCTGGAATGGCCGGTTATTCACACAGCAAAAGGGCGTACGGCTCTCTCGGAGCCGTACGCCCTTCGTACGGTGCTGTGCGCGATGCGCGCGGCTTTACGGAGTCAGACCGCTTCGGTCCGCGCGGCCTGGTGGGCCGACTCGGCGCGGCTGATCGCCGCGTCCACGGCCGCGTCCTCTTTCGCCTTGTTGGGACCGCCCTGGCTCTTGACGATCGTCACGACCAGGCCGATGAAGAAGGCGGCCATCACCACGGGGGGCACGAGCGCGGATACGTAGTCCATGCCGTCCAGAGTAACGAGCCCGGTACGGACTTCCGCGCGCCCCCTCCACCGCGCGTCGGGCCGCCCCGGCGCGCGCTACCCCGCCGCGCGCTGCTGCGGCGGGGGCACCGGGCGGCGGCGGGGCGGGAAGACCTCCGAGGGCTTCGGCGCCGGGCGGTCGGACGGCGCCGCCGGGCGGGCCGGGGCCGCCGGGACCTTCGGTTTGTCCGGCTCCGCGGCGCGGCCGCCGGGCAGCGCGAGCAGCCGGCTGCGGGGCGCGGGGGTCGTCGCGGCGACGGAGCGCCCGGCCAGCCGGGCGCGCACCGAACGCTCCGCGAGCACCTGACAGCGCTCCAGGAGCGCCGCGGCGACCGGCCCGCCGCGCAGGGCGCGCAGCGCGGCCAGATCCTCGGGGCGGGGGTCGTACCCGGCGGCCAGGGCGTCCTGGAGGAGCTCCAGATAGCCGCTGAGGGAGCCGGGGAGGGCGTTTCGGTAGCGGACGAGGTCGGCGAGGAGGAAGGCGCGCAGCCGTCCCGCCTCGCTGACCGTCTCGTCCACGGAGCCCGCTAGCCGCAGGCAGTCCTGGACATCCTCGTCGGGCAGGGGCGCGGGGTGGAGGGCGATGGCGAGGGCACGTCGGAGCACTCGCAGCTCGTCCGCGCTGAACGCCATACCGCCGCGTGATCCGTAGGGCGTGGGCATGACGCGACAATACGTGCTAAAGGGACAAAATCCGTTTAACTGGCCGTCGGGCGGCGCGGCGGCCCCGATGAGCCGCCGCGCCCCCGAACCGCCGGTCAGGGCCCTGTGACCGGACCCGGACTACATGCGCGACACGTTGCGCTCGTACACCAGGCGCAGGCCGATGAGCGTGAGCCAGGGCTCGTGCTCGTCGATGACGGAGGACTCGCCCAGCACCATCGGAGCAAGGCCGCCCGTCGCGATGACGGTGACGTCGTCGGGGTCGGCCGCCAGTTCCTTCTTCATCCGCGCGACGACGCCGTCGACCTGGCCGGCGAAGCCGTAGATGATGCCCGACTGCATGGCCTCGACGGTGTTCTTGCCGATCACGCTGCGCGGCCGGGCCAGCTCGATCTTGCGCAGTTGCGCGCCCTTGACGCCGAGTGCCTCGACCGAGATCTCGATGCCGGGCGCGATGACGCCGCCGGTGTACTCGCCCCGGGCGGAGACCGCGTCGAAGGTGGTGGCCGTGCCGAAGTCGACGACGATCGCCGGACCGCCGTACAGGTCGACGGCGGCGACCGCGTTGATGATGCGGTCCGCGCCGACCTCCTTCGGGTTGTCCATCAGGATCGGCACGCCCGTCTTGATGCCCGGCTCGACGAGAACGGCGGGGACGTCGCCGTAGTAGCGACGGGTCACCTCGCGCAGCTCGTGCAGGACGGCCGGGACGGTGGAGCAGATGGCGATGCCCTCGATGCCGTCGCCCAGCTCCATGCCCAGCAGCGGGTGCATGCCCATCAGGCCCTGGAGCAGCACCGCCAGCTCGTCCGCGGTGCGGCGGGCGTCGGTGGAGATCCGCCAGTGCTCGACGATCTCCTCGCCGTCGAACAGGCCGAGCACCGTGTGGGTGTTTCCGACGTCGATGGTGAGCAGCATCAGGCGCCGGCCCCGTCGGTGTCGCGGAAGTCCAGGCCGATGTCGAGGATCGGCGAGGAGTGGGTGAGCGCGCCCACGGCCAGGTAGTCCACACCGGCCTCCGCGTAGGCGCGGGCGGAGTCCAGCGACAGCCGGCCGGAGGACTCCAGGACCGCGCGGCCGCCCACGAGGGCGACGGCCTCCGCCGTCTGCGAGGGGGTGAAGTTGTCCAGCAGGATCAGGTCGGCGCCCGCGTCCAGCACCTCGGCGACCTGCTCCATCGTGTCGACCTCGACCTCGATCGGGATCTCCGGGAACTCGTGCCTGACCCGCTTGAAGGCCTCGGCCACCCCGCCGGCCGCGATGACGTGGTTGTCCTTGACGAGCGCGGCGTCGGACAGCGACATGCGGTGGTTGACGCCGCCGCCGCAGCGCACCGCGTACTTCTCCAGGGCGCGCAGGCCCGGGGTCGTCTTGCGGGTGTCACGGACCTCGGCCTTCGTGCCTTCGAGCACATCGGCCCAGGCGCGGGTGGCGGTGGCGATGCCGGAGAGCCTGCAGAGCAGGTTGAGCGCGCCGCGCTCGCCGGTGAGCAGGTCGCGGGTCCGGGTGGTGACCGTCAGCAGCTTCTGGCCGGGGACGACGCGGTCGCCGTCCTCGACGTGCCGCTCGACCTCGAAATCGGAGGTGCAGACGATGGACAGGACGGCCTCGGCGATGTGCAGCCCGGCCACGACCCCCGCCTCGCGGGCGGTGAAGTCACCGGTGGCCACGGCGTCCTCGGGGACGGTGGCCACGGTCGTGACGTCCACCCCGCCGTCGAGGTCCTCCGCGATGGCGACGTGCGCGACGTCCTCGACCTGGACCGGGTCCAGACCAGCGTCGGCGAGGAGCTGGGCCAGCGACGGGTCGAGGCCGCACTCCAGGTCGTCCAGGTCGTAGCCGTCGCCCCCGCCGCAGCCGCAGCCGTCGCCGCAGCCGCCCGCGGCGGGTGCGGGCGCGCCGATCTGGATCAGCGGTACGTCCACGGGTGTGGGGCGCGGATTCTCTTCGGGCGTGCTCACGGTTACGGCTCCTCGGGAGTGGGGTGGGTGGTGCTTGCTGCTGCGCAGTCTGCTGCCCCGGCCGGGCGCACGGGGCCGAAACCCTCGGTATCCGTCCGGCGGACGACCAGTTGCCGGTCGGGGGTGAGCCGTACGACGAGGTGGCGGCGCCAGTTCTCGTCGTCGCGCTCGGGCCGGTCCTCGCGCCAGTGGCAGCCGCGGGTCTCCTCGCGCTGCCTGGCCGCGGCGACCAGCACCCGGGAGACCAGGAGCAGGTTGGTGACCTCCCAGGCCTCGACACCGGGCACCGCGAGCTTCGGCTCGGCCGCGCCGGCCTTCAGGAACGCGCTGCGGTGCAGGTCCTCCAGCTCGTCGGCGGCGGTGGCGAGGCTGTCGGCGGAACGCAGGACGCCGGCGCCGCGGGTCATGATGCGCTGGATCGTGCCCCGGGCCTCGGGCGCCAGCAGCGGCGAGGTCACCGGGTGCGGGACGACGGCCTCGGCGCCGGCGCGCGGGCGGTCCGCGACGATGTCGGCCGCGATGCGCTCGGCGAACACCAGTCCTTCGAGGAGCGAGTTGGAGGCCAGCCGGTTGGCGCCGTGCACCCCGGTGCAGGCGACCTCGCCGCAGGCGTACAGGCCGGGGACCGTCGTACGGCCCCGCAGGTCGGTGCGGACGCCGCCGGAGGCGTGGTGCGCGGCCGGGGCGATGGGGATCGGCTCGGTGACCGGGTCGATGCCGTGCGCCCGGCAGGCCGCCAGGATGGTGGGGAAGCGCTGCTCCCACATCTCGGCGCCGAAGTGACGGGCGTCGAGGTACATGTGCTCGGTGTCGTGCAGCTGCATCTGGCGGATGATGGCCTTGGCGACGATGTCGCGCGGGGCCAGTTCCGCCAGTTCGTGCTGCCCGACCATGAAACGCGTGCCGTGCGCGTCGACGAGGTGGGCGCCCTCGCCCCGTACCGCCTCCGACACCAGGGGCTGCTGGCCCTCCGAGCCGGCGCCGAGGAAGAGGACCGAGGGGTGGAACTGGACGAATTCGAGGTCCGAGACCTCCGCGCCGGCCCGCAGCGCGAGTGCCACGCCGTCGCCGGTGGAGACGGGCGGGTTGGTGGTGGCGGAGAAGACCTGGCCCATGCCGCCGGTGGCGAGGACCACCGCGGGGGCGTGCACCGCGCCGACGCCGTCGTGCTGTCCCTCGCCCATGACGTGCAGGGTGACGCCGGCCGTACGGCCTTCGGCGTCGGTGAGCAGATCGAGGACCAGGGCGTTCTCGACGGTGTGCAGGGCGGCCGAGCGGACGGCCTCGACCAGGGCGCGGGAGATCTCCGCGCCGGTCGCGTCGCCGCCCGCGTGGGCGATGCGGCGGCGGTGGTGGCCGCCCTCGCGGGTCAGCGCGATGTCGCCGTCGTCCGTGGTGTCGAAGTGCGCGCCGATCCCGATCAGCCGCCGCACCGCGTCGGGGCCCTCGGTGACGAGCGTGCGCACCGCCGCCTCGTCGCACAGGCCCGCGCCCGCGACCAGGGTGTCGTCGAGGTGCTGCTCGGGGGTGTCGCCCTCGCCGAGGGCCGCGGCGACGCCGCCCTGGGCCCAGCGGGTCGAGCCGTCGTCGAGGCGGGCCTTGGTGACGACGACGGTGGCGAGGCCCGCGGCGGCGCAGCGCAGTGCGGTGGTGAGGCCGGCCACGCCGGAGCCGACCACCACCACATCGGCGTCGATGGACCAGCCGGGGGCGGGGGCGGTCAGCCGTATTCCGGTCACGTGGTGGCTCCGAAGGTCAGCGGGATGTTGTCGATGAGCCGGGTGGCACCCACCCGGGCGGCGACGGCGAGCACCGCGTCGCCGGCGGTGCGGTCGTCGGGGAACTCGGTGAAGTCCGCCGGGTCCACGAGGGCGACGTAGTCGAGTGCGAGCGGGGGCTGCTCGGCCGCCGCGTCGTCCAGGACGGCGCGGGCGGCGGCGCGCACGGCGGCCGGTCCGCCGTCCGGCCTGGCGCGGGCGACCGCCTGCGCGTCGGCGGCGAGCCGGGCCTCGCCGAGCCGGATGAGCCCGGCGGCCCGGTCCTCGCTCGATCCGCCGGACAGCGCGCGGGCGTGCAGCGCCTGCTGGGCGGCGAGCCGGTCGCGGGCGGCGAACAGGGCCCGGGACAGCGCGAGGGCGGTGTGGCGCTCGTGCGCGTCGAGGAAGCGGTTGCGGCTGGAGAGCGCGAGGCCGTCGGGCTCCCGGGCCGTCTCCACCCCCACGATCTCCACGGGGAAGTTCAGATCGCGCACCATGCGGCGGATCAGCGCCAGCTGCTGGGCGTCCTTCTGCCCGTAGAACGCGAGGTCGGGGCGGGTCAGGTGGAGCAGCTTGGCGACGACGGTGAGCATCCCGTCGAAGTGTCCGGGGCGCGAGGCCCCTTCGAGCCGCTCGCCCATCGGTCCTGCCGAGATCCGGACCTGCGGTTCCCCGCCGGGGTAGACCTCGTCGGCGGACGGGGCGAAGACGGCGTCGCCGCCGGCCGCGCCCGCGAGGGCGAGATCGGCGTCGAGGGTGCGGGGGTAGCGGTCGAGGTCGGCCGCCTCCCCGAACTGGAGCGGGTTGACGAAGACGGTGACGACGACCTGACCGGCCGGGCCGACGACCGCGCGGGCGGCGCGGATCAGCGAGGCGTGGCCCTCGTGCAGGGCGCCCATCGTCATCACGACGGCGCGCTCGGGCCGGGCGCGGGGTGCGTCGGCCGTGCCGGCGGCGGTCGCGGCCGGGGTGTACGCGTCGAGCTCGGCGGCGGTGCGGAGCAGCGTGGCGGCGGGGTCGGTCATCGGGACTCCTCCGGTCCGGCGGTGCCGGTGCGGCCGCCATCGGTACGGCCGCCGTCGGCCAGGACGCCGAGCAGGTCCTCGGCGAGCTCCGGCTTGAGCATGCCGTGGGCGAGCGCGCGGTCGGCGGTGGCGCGGGCCATCGCGACGTATCCGGCCACGGTCTGCGGGGCGTGGGCGCGCAGCTCCCCGATGTGCGCGGCGACCGTGCCGGCGTCGCCGCGGGCGACCGGGCCGGTCAGGGCGGCGTCACCGGAGCGCAGGGCGTTGTCGAGCGCGGCGCCGAGCAGCGGGCCGAGCATCCGGTCGGGGGCGGTGACCCCCGCCGTGCGCAGCAGCTCCATCGACTGGGCGACCAGCGTGACCAGGTGGTTCGCGCCGAGGGCGAGGGCCGCGTGGTAGAGCGGGCGGGACTCCTCCGCGATCCACTCGGGTTCGCCGCCCATCTCGATGACCAGCGCCTCTGCGGCGAGCCTCAGCTGTTCGGGGGCGGTGACGCCGAAGGAGCAGCCGGCCAGCCGCTGGACGTCCACGGAGGTGCCGGTGAACGTCATCGCCGGGTGCAGGGCGAGCGGCAGGGCGCCGGCCCGCAGCGCGGGGTCCAGCACCTTCGTGCCGTACCGCCCCGAGGTGTGCACGATCAGCTGTCCGGGCCGGACCGCGCCGGTCTCGGCGAGGCCCTCGACGAGGCCCGGCAGGGCGTCGTCGGGCACGGTCAGCAGGACGAGCTCGGCGCGCGCCAGGACCTCTGCGGGCGTCACCAGGGGGACATCGGGGAGCAGGGCGGCGGCGCGGCGCACCGAGGCGTCGGAGACGCCGGAGACGGCGACCGGGCGGTGTCCCGCCAGTCGCAGGGACGCGGCGAGTGCGGGGCCGACGCGGCCCGCGCCGACGACGCCGACGGTGAGACGGGCGGGGCGGTCCCTCGCGTCGAGGGGCTCCTTGGGGGCTGTTGCGTTCACGCGGCAGTGGCCTTCCGTTCCAGTCCGCGGGGGGTACCGGACGATTTCTCTGCATGCTACGCCAGCGTTTCGTCCGGCTCCCGACTGTCCACAGGCTGTGGGAAACCCGGCTGGTCGGGCCGCTCCGACAGGGGGCGGACGGGGGTTCGAAATAACCCGTGGGCGGGAGCCCGGTTCTGCGTGATGATCGTCCCATGGCAGACATGAACGAGCAGGCGCGCGACGAAGCGGCGGACGAGGCACCGGGCCCGGACGGGCCCCAGGACGCGGGCCACTTCCAGCGGATCCGACGGATCACCGCGTGGCAGCGGGCCGAGCGGACCCTGTGGCGGGCTCCGATGGACCGCTCACTCGGCGAGCAGCTGGCCGTGCTGGCCGCCGACGCCGGCACGCTCACCGACCTCGGGCAGCCCGCGGACATCTACGGCGGGGGCGTGGTCGCCGAGCTGGAGCAGCGGATCGCCGAGGTGCTCGGCAAGGAGGCGGTCGCGTTCTTCCCGACCGGGACGATGGCGCAGCAGGCCGCGCTGCGCTCCTGGGCGGGGCGCACCGGCAACCCGACGGTGGCGCTGCATCCGCTCGCCCACCCCGAGATGTACGAGCGCGGCGCGCTGTCGGTGGTGAGCGGGCTGCGTACCGTCCACCCGACGTCCGAGCCCCGGCTGCCCACGGCGGACGAGATCCGCGACTTCGAGGAGCCGTTCGGCACCCTGATGCTGGAGCTGCCGCTGCGGGACGCGGGCTTCGTCCTGCCCACCTGGGAGGAGCTGGAGGCGGTGGTGGCGGCCGCCCGCGAACGCGATGCGGTGGTCCACTTCGACGGGGCGCGGCTGTGGGAGTGCGCGACGCACTTCGGGCGGGAGCTGCCGGAGATCACGGCGCTCGCGGACAGCGTGTACGTGTCGTTCTACAAGACCCTCGGCGGGATCTCCGGGGCCGCGCTCGCCGGTTCCACCTCGCTGATCGAGGAGGCCAGGACCTGGCGGCACCGGTACGGGGGCCAGCTCTTCCAGCAGTTCCCGGCGGCGCTCTCCGCCCTGAGCGGCCTGGAGCAGGAGCTGCCGAAGCTGCCGTCGTACGTGGCCCACGCGCGGGTGGTGGCGCAGGCGCTGTCCGAGGGCTTCGCGGAGGCCGGTGCCGGGTGGTTCCGGGTGCATCCCGACCCGCCGCACACGCACCAGTTCCAGGTGTGGCTGCCGTACGCGTCCGACGTCCTGACGGAGGCGTCGGTGCGGCTGGCGGAGGAGACCGGCACGGCGCTCTTCCGCATGTGGCAGCCGGCCGGCGCCGGGCCCCCCGGGATCTCCTGCACGGAGGTCACCGTGACCGAGTCGGGGCTGACGTGGACGGCGGCGGACGTGAAGGCGGCCCTGGGCGACTTCCTGAAGCTGGTGGCCGAACAGGAGCGGCTCGCCCGGCAGAAGTAGCGGCGCGCCCGGCGGGCCGCCGATTGACGCCGGCCGTCAATCGGGTCCCGGCCCGCCGCGCTCACCCCGCACCATGGAGGGGTGAGCGTGACCATCGACATCACGGGGCTGGACCCCGGGCGCATCGTCTTCGAGACCTCCCCCCTCACGGAGCTGGGGCTCGCCCTGCACGCGCTCTCCGAGCCGGGGCACCACCCGGGGCTGCACGGCTGGGCGACGGCCACCGCCACGGCCCTGGAGCCGGACCTCGCCGACCGGCTGCACGAGGCGGACTTCCTGTGGCGGAACACCTTCTCGGACGTCTTCATGCCGTTCGCGGGGGTCCGGGGCGGCGACGGCAGGACGGGCGCCTGCCTCGCGGAGGACCTGGACGTCCTCGACCGGCTGGACGACGAGCGATTCGTCGCCGCGGCCCTGGAATTCACCTGCGCCGCCCTGTACGGGGCCGGCGCGCCCTCGCCCCTCGTCGACGCCGGGATGCGCGCCCGCGCCCTGGACATGGCGGCGACGCGCGGCCCGCAGCAGGCGGAGTTCACCCAGCGGCTGCTGACCGACCCCGCCTCCGTGCGCCGCTGGGTCCGGCGGCTCTTCGAGGACTGCGACCGGGCGTTCTTCGCGGACACCTGGCGGCGGACGCGGGTCCAGCTGGTGGCCGACGCCCGGCACAAGACGGATCTGCTGCGGCACAAGGGGATCGGCGAGGCGCTGGGCGCGGTGTCCACCGCGGTGTCACTGGACGCCGCCGGGGACCGGATCCACATCGACAAGCTGACCGAGGGCTCGACCGACGCCACCGACCCGGCCGTGGGCCCCGGGATCACGCTCATCCCGACCAGCCTGGGCTGGCCGCACCTGACGGTGCTGCACGCGCCGGGCTGGCGCCCGGTGATCCACTACCCGGTGCACCGGCCCGAGCTGCCCTCCCCCGCCTCCGTCGAGCTGCTCCAGCTGCGGATGGAGGCGCTGGCCCACCCGGTGCGGATGCGGCTGTGCCGCAACATCGCCCGCTCCCCGTACACGACCGGGGAACTCGCGGAGACGCACGGCATCACCTCACCCGAGGTCTCCCGCCATCTCACGGTGCTCAAGAGGGCCGGTCTGATCACGACCCGGCGGCGCGGCCGGTACGTACTGCACCAGCTGGACCTGACCGTCGTGGCGCGGCTCGGCAGCGACTTCCTGGAGGGCATCCTGCGCTGAGGGCCCGCCCGCGCTCAGCGCGCCCCGCCGCCGGCGCGCACCAGCCCGGTCTCGTAGGCAAGGACGACGACCTGCACCCGGTCGCGCAGGCCGAGCTTGGTCAGGATGCGGCCGACATGCGTCTTCACGGTCGCCTCTGAGAGCACCAGCCGCGCGGCGATCTCGCCGTTGGACAGGCCCTGCGCCACCAGCAGCATCACCTCGCGCTCCCGTTCGGTGAGCTTGGCGACGTCCTTGTGGCGCGGCTCGGCCGTGCTGCTCGGCAGCATCGGGGAGAAGCGGTCGAGCAGCCGGCGGGTGGTGGACGGCGCGACGACCGCGTCACCGCTGTGCACGGAACGGATCGCGGCGAGCAGCTCGCCCGGCGGCACGTCCTTGAGCATGAAGCCGCTGGCCCCGGCCTTCAGCCCGGAGAACGCGTACTCGTCGAGGTCGAACGTCGTCAGGATGAGCACCTTGGGCGCGTCGGGCTGCGCGCAGATGCGGCGGGTGGCCTCGACGCCGTCCAGCCTCGGCATCCGCACATCCATCAGCACGACGTCGACCGCGGTGGACCGCAGGTTCTCGATCGCCTCCGCGCCGTCGCCGGCCTCCGCGACGACCTCCATGTCCGGCTGCGCGGCCAGCACCATCCGGAAGCCGGTACGCAGCAGCATCTGGTCGTCGACGAGCATCACGCGGATCGCCATGGGGTCTCTGTCTCCTGTTTTTCGTTCTGCGGTAGGTCCTCGGTGGGCGGGGACGGCCGGGCCGTCTTCGAGAAGTCCTAGTCGGCCGGTTTGAGCGGCAGCAGCGCGCTGATCCGGAATCCGCCGCCGGGGCGCGGCCCGGCGTCCAGCGTGCCGCCGACCATGCCGACCCGCTCACGCATGCCGATCATCCCGTGGCCCGCGCCGTCGGCGCCGCCGTCCTCGTACAGTTCGTGCGCGGCGCCCCGGCCGTCGTCCTCCACCAGCAGGCCGAGGCCGTCGTCGAAGTACACCAGCCGCACACTGGCCCCGGCGTTCGGGCCCCCGTGCTTGCGGGTGTTGGTCAGCGCCTCCTGCACGATGCGGTACGCGGTCAGCTCGACGCCGCTGGGCAGCGGGCGCGGCGTGCCCTCGATCTTGAAGTCGACGGCCAGACCGGACTGCCTGACCTGGTCGACCAGGTCCTCGATCTGCTCGACATCGGGCTGCGGGACGTACTCCCCGCTCTCCCGCACGTCTCCGGTCCGCAGCACACCGAGCAGCCGCCGCATCTCCGCCAGCGCCTGCCTGCCGGTGCTGGAGATGGTCTCCAGCGCCTGCCGGGCCTGATCGGGCGCCGCGTCCATGACATAGGCGGCGCCGTCGGCCTGCACCACCATCACCGAGACGTTGTGCGCGACGACATCGTGGAGTTCGCGGGCGATACGGGCCCGCTCCGCGGCCACTGCGACCTTCGACTGCGCCTCGCGCTCCCGCTCCAGCCGGGCGTTGCGCTCCTCCAGCTGGTCGAAGTAGGCCCGCCGGGTCCGCATCGAGTCACCGAGCACCCAGGCCAGCACGAACGGCACCGTCATCACGACGACGATGAACCCCTTCTGCGCCCAGCTGCCCGGCTCCTCGTTCGGCCAGCGGAGCTGGGAGAGCCCGGCCGCGCACAGGCTGCACGTCAGGGCGAGCCGGGACGCCCAGCGCTCCCCGACGGTGGCCACGGTGAAGGTGATCACCAGCATGGCGAAGTTCGCGGTGGTCGGCCTGACCCCGAACACCAGCTGGACGACGCCCATCGCGATGGCGAGCAGCAGCATCTTCTCGGGTGCGCGGCGGCGCAGTGCGACGACGACGCTGAGGCCGATGACGACCGGCACCACGGCGAAGCGCTCACCGCTGCCGCGCCCGACACCGCCCGCCACAATGGTCATGCCGGAGAGCCCGAGGAGGAAGACAGCCCAGAAGCCGTCGACGCCCGTCGGGTGTCTGCGGATGAAATCGTAGAGGCGCTGCACGTAACCCAGCGTAGGGACAGCCGACGGGTGCATGGGTCAGCCAAAGGGCCGATCCGGGTCCGGAGACCGTACTCCCCAAGGTGGAGACTTGGATATGTGACGGATGACTGGCGCGGGTGGCAGGAGGCGGCTGAGACCGCTTTGTACGGGGACGGGGGGTTCTACCGGAGCCCCGAAGGGCCCGCGGGTCATTTCCGTACCTCGGTGCACGCATCCAGGCTGTTCGCCGCGGCCGTCGCCCGGCTGCTGGTCAGGACGGCCGGCGAGCTCGGGACCGGTTCGGTGGACCTGGTGGACCTGGGGGCGGGGCGCGGAGAGCTGTTGACGGGAGTGCTCGCCGCGCTCCCGGCGGAGGGCGGCGACGGTCTCGCGGTACGGGCGTACGCCGTGGAGCTGGCCGCGCGCCCCAGCGGTCTGGACCCACGGGTGGAGTGGTGCGCGGAGCCCCCGCGCGGCGTGCGCGGGCTGCTGTTCGCCAACGAGTGGCTGGACAACGTGCCGACGCCGGTCGCCGAGACGGACCGGGACGGCGTCGACCGCTACGTGCTGGTCCGGCCGTCGGACGGTGCGGAGCGGCTGGGCGAGCCGGTGAGCGGGGCCGACGCCCGGTGGCTGAGCCGCTGGTGGCCGTCGGCCGGACCGGGCGGCCGGGCGGAGATCGGCCGCCCGCGCGACGAGGCGTGGGCGCGTGCGGTGTCCACACTGTCCGGCGGGCTCGCGGTGGCCGTGGACTACATGCACGTACGGGAGGCGCGGCCGCCCTTCGGCACGCTGACCGGCTTCCGGGCGGGGCGCGAGGTGCGGCCGGTGCCGGACGGCAGCTGCGACCTCACCTCCCACGTGGCGCTGGACGCCTGCGCGGCGGCGGGCGGCCCGGCCGCGGAGATCCGCACCCAGCGCGAGGCGCTGCACGACCTGGGCATCAGCGGCGGGCGCCCGCCGCTGTCCCTGGCGTCGAGCGACCCGGCCGGCTACGTACGGGCCCTGGCCGGGGCGGGTGAGGCGGCGGAGCTGACGGCGCCCGGCGGCCTGGGCGGCTTCGGCTGGCTGACGCAACGGGTGAGGCTCCCTTCGGGAGCGCTGCCCCCGCACCCCACGGCGCCGCCTGCCGCAGGGATACTGTCGGCATGACGGAGACCACAGTCGGCATCGGCGGCGCGGCGGAGAGCACCGACATGGTGCTCAACATCGGCCCGCAGCACCCCTCCACCCACGGCGTGCTCCGGCTGCGGATCGTCCTGGACGGCGAACGCGTCCAGCAGGCAGAACCGGTCATCGGCTACATGCACCGCGGCGCGGAGAAGCTCTTCGAGGCCCGCGACTACCGGCAGATCGTGATGCTCGCCAACCGCCACGACTGGCTGTCGGCGTTCTCCAACGAGCTGGGCGTCGTGATGGCCGTCGAGCGCATGCTCGGCATGGAGGTCCCGGAGCGCGCGGTCTGGACCCGCACCCTGCTGGCCGAGCTGAACCGGGTCCTCAACCATCTGATGTTCCTCGGCTCGTACCCGCTGGAACTCGGCGGGATCACCCCGGTGTTCTACGCGTTCCGGGAGCGCGAGGAGCTCCAGGCCGTGATGGAGGAGGTCTCCGGCGGCCGGATGCACTACATGTTCAACCGGGTCGGCGGCCTCAAGGAGGACCTCCCGGCGGGCTGGCTCGGCCGCGCCCGGGAGGCCGTCGCCTCGGTCCGGTCCCGGATGGACGTCTACGACAAGCTGGTGCTCGGCAACGAGATCTTCCGGGGCCGTACCCGCGGGGTGGGCGTGCTCTCGGCGCGGGCCGTGCACGCGTACGGGGTGTCCGGGCCGATCGCCCGCGCCTCCGGCGTCGACTTCGACCTGCGGCGGGACGAGCCCTATCTCGCGTACGGGGAGCTCCAGGACACCCTGAAGGTCGTCACCCGCACCGAGGGCGACTGCCTGGCCCGGTTCGAGTGCCTGCTGGACCAGACGCACAACGCCCTGGACCTGGCGGACGCCTGCCTGGACCGGATGGCGGACCTGGCGCCCGGTCCGATCAACCAGCGGCTGCCCAAGGTGCTCAAGGCCCCCGAGGGCCACACCTACGCCTGGACCGAGAACCCGCTCGGCGTCAACGGCTACTACCTGGTGTCCAAGGGCGAGAAGACCCCGTACCGGCTGAAGCTCCGCTCGGCGTCGTTCAACAACATCCAGGCGCTCACCGAGCTGCTGCCCGGCACCCTGGTCGCGGACATGGTCGCGATCCTGGGCTCGCTGTTCTTCGTCGTCGGTGACATCGACAAGTAGCCCGGCCCGCGCGGCGGGAGGCCCCTGCCCCCGCCGCTACGAGATCGCGCTGCGCAGCTCCGCGACGTCCAGCTGTTCCGTCTCGTCGTGCGCGGTCAGGTCGATGACCTTGCCGACGGCCCGGTTGTCGGCCGCGCCCGTGCGGTGCGCGGCGAGTGCCTCCTCGCCCACCACATCGGCGAGGTCCTCGTTCTGCACGGACTCGATCGCTGCGTGCGCCTTCTGCGTACCGAAGAAGTCGAAGCTTCCCTGCGGCACCAGATGGCGGCGGGCCGCTGCGTACGGGACGACCGCGCCGGCGGCCGGCGCCGCGCTCTGGGCACTCTGGACGGGCAGTGCCCTGGGCGGCCGGGGCGGCGCGGGCACGGCGGCCGGGCGGCGGTGCTGCCCGTCGTCCGTCGTGGCCCCGGTGTGCGCGGCCGCCGCGTGCTTCCCCTGCCGCTCCTGCGCCTGCCGGGCCCGCTCCGCGAGAGCGTGCTTCCTGGCCTGCTCGGCGGTGCGCCGTGCCTTCTGGAGCGCCCCGTTGCGCGTGAGGTCCTCCAGCGCCTGGGCGGCGCGCAGATATCCGGCTGCTGTCGGGGTGCTGCGCGCGGCGGGCAGTTCGCGGGGCGGCGCGGCCGCCTCCAGGGCGAGCTGCCGGCGGCTCTCCAGCACACTGGCGCGTTCGGTCTCGGCGTTGGCGTACCGCCGCAGCAGTGCGGCGTGCTCGCCGCGGAGCCCGGCCAGTTCGACGCGCTTGCGGCGCAGCTTCGTCTCCAGGCGGGCGCGCAGTTCGCGCGACTCGTCCAGATCGGCCTCGATCTCCGCTACGCGTTCCTCGGCCCGCCACTCGTCGCCGGCGCGGGCGCGCGTCAGCTCCGCGACGCGACGGCCCGCCTCCCGGTCCCAGCTGCGCATCAGATACGCGCCGGTGAGGGCGGCGGCCGCCGCGGCGGCGACCAGCGCGCGCAGGACCAGGGGGTCGGCGGGCAGCCAGGCTGCCGCGGCACAGAGGACAGAGGCTCCGGCCACGACCGAGGGCGGAAGGATTCTGTGCAGAGGTGGCGAATGGCGATGGCGTCCACGTGGCATGGCCTGAAATTTACCGTGCGTACGGCCTGCTTGGGGGGCCGCCCGGCAATCTGTTCCCCGCCGGTTACCTGACGGCCCCTAAAACAACTGCTTCCGCTCCCGTACGCGGGCCTTCCCTACTTCTTGATCAGGCCTTTCGACCGAAGGTATTCCTTGGCCGCGTCCTCGGGCTTGGCGCGCTCGGCGTCGACCTTGCGGTTCAGTTCCGCCAGGTCCTGGGTGGTGAGTGCGCCGGTGAGCTTGCCGAGCGCGTCGGCGATGTCCTGGGCGCCCGCGTCCTTGGCATTGACGACCGGCAGAACGTTGTCCGCGTTCTGCAGCTTCTTGTCGTCCTCCAGGAAAACCAGGCCGAAGCTGTCCAGCACCGCGTCCGTGGTGGTGGTGAGGACCAGTTGGTCCTTGCCGTCCTTGACCGCCTGCTTGGACTGCGGGGTGCCGACTCCCTTGGGGTCGATGCCGGTCACATCGATGCCGTACGTCTTCTTCAGTCCGGGCGCGCAGAACGCCCGCACCTCGCACTCGTCACCCGCCGCGATCTTCACCTCGACCTTGGAGGCGCCGAGATCGGAAAGCGTCGTCAGCTTGTTCTTCGCGGCGAATTCCTTGGTGACCGCGAAGGCGTTCTGGTCGACCGCCTTGCCGGCCGGCAGGACCTTCAGTCCGCGCGGAGTGGCGAGCTTCTTCAGGGCGGCGACGGTGGCCGCGGTGTCGCCCGACGCGAGCGGCTTCTCCTCGGCCGCCTTCGCCCCGTTCACCTTGGCGTTGAGGAATTCCGTGATCGTCGCCGCGTATTCGGGTACGACGTCGATCTCGCCCTTCTCCAGGGAGGGTTCGTACAGTTCGCGGTTCTTCACCGTGGTGACCGAGGTGCTGTATCCGGCGTCGGCGAGGATCTGCGCGTACAGCTCCGCGAGCACCTTGGACTCGGTGAAGGCGGCGGCGCCCACGACGAGCGAGCCCTTCTTGGCGGAGTCGTCGCCGCCGGCCGGGGCACCCTTGTCCTTCTCCAGGCTGTCACCGCCGCAGGCGGCGAGCGAGCCCGCCAGCGCGACGATGCCGATGACCGCGCCGGCTATGCGCGAGGTCTTGCTCATGTTGTTCTCCGTCCAGGGCAACAGGGCCATATGCGATATGCGAGGTCGGTCAGGAAAGCGGGCCGGGCTCACGCCGTCCGGCGGCGGCGAACCGGCGACAGCACCCGGTCGAGGGCGACCAGCACCGTCTCCACCAGCAGGGCGAGCACGGCGACCAGCAGGGCCCCCGCGACCACCTGCGGGGTGTTGTACGTGTTGAAGCCGGCGGTGATGATCCGGCCGAGACCGCCCTGGCCGACCATCGCGGCGATCGTCGCCGTGGCGACCACCTGGACCGCGGCCGAGCGCAGCCCGGTCATGATCATCGGGTAGGCCAGCGGCAGTTCGACGCGGACGAAGAGCTGGGGGCCCGACATCCCCATCCCGCGTGCGGCCTCCGTCACCGAACGGTCCACCTCGGTCATCCCGACGTAGGCGTTGGTCAGCAGCGGCGGCACGGCGAACAGCACCAGGGCGATGATCGTCGGCACATAGCCGCTGTTGCGCAGCGGCGAGACCATGAAGAGCGCCAGCACCGCGAAGACCGGGACCGCCCGCCCCACATTGGAGATGTTGACGGCCAGCGCGCCCCCCTTCCCGATGTGTCCCAGGAAGAGCGCGATGGGCAGCGCTATGGCACAGGCCAGGGCGAGCGCCACCCCGCTGACGTACAGATGCTCTCCGAGCCGGTGGGACACCCCGCTCTCCCCCGACCAGTTGGCGCCGGTGGTGAGCCAGGTCCAGGCCTCGCCGAGAACTCCCATGGGTCAGACCGCCTTCGCCGTGCCGGCCGCGTCCACGGCGTCGTGGGTCCTTGATATGCGGGTCCACGGGGTCAGCAGCCGCTGCACACAGAGCAGCAGCAGGTCCGCGACGACCGCGAGCAGTACGCAGAGCACCGAGGCGGCCAGCACCTGGGCCTTGAAGAAGCTCGGCAGGGCGTCGTCGATGAGGTTGCCCAGGCCGCCCCGGCCGACGATCGAACCGATCGTCGTCAGCGCGACCGTGGAGACCGTCGCGATCCGTATCCCGGCCATCAGCGCGGGCATCGCGAGCGGCAGCTCCACCTCCCACAGCAGCCTGGCGGGCCCGTAGCCCATGCCGCGCGCGGCCTCCTTCGCCTCCTCGGGCACCGCTTCCAGTCCCGCCAGGATGTTCCGCACGAGAATGGTCAGCGAATACAGCACCAGTCCGGTGACGACCAGCGCCGCGGAGAGCCCGAAGAGCGGCAGCAGCAGCGAGAACATCGCGAGCGACGGCACGGTGTAGAGGACCGTGGTCAGCCCGAGCACCGGTCCGGCGAAGCGGCGGCTGCGACGGGCGAGCAGGGCCAGCGGGAATGCCACGGCGACCCCGATCGCCACCGAGACGGCGGTGATCCAGATGTGCTGGACCGTGGCATCGGTCAACTCCTGGCTGCGGGAACGGAGATACTCCCCGCAGATCCAGTCGTTCGTCACCAGGCAGTTCTGTGCGGCCATCTTGTCCCCCACTCCCGATCGCCCACTCGTACTGATGTCCGGCGAGCCTATCCTCGACCACTGACAATCACGGAAGCCGTTGTATTCCAGCAACATGTCCTTCACAAAACACGCGCCACAATGGGGAACCATGATCCGTTTCGAGCACGTCACCAAGCGGTATGCGGACGGCACCACCGCCGTCGACGATCTTTCCTTCGAGGTCGCCGAGGGTGAACTCGTCACGCTCGTCGGGCCATCGGGGTGCGGCAAGACGACCACCATGAAGATGGTCAACCGGCTGATCGAACCGACCGAGGGCCGGATATTCCTCGACGGGGACGACATATCGGCCATCGACCCCGTCCAGCTGCGCCGGCGTATCGGCTACGTGATCCAGCAGGTCGGTCTGTTCCCGCACAGAACGGTCCTGGAAAACACCGCGACCGTGCCCCATCTCCTCGGCTGGAAACGCGGAAAGGGCCGCGAACGCGCGGCGGAACTCCTCGACCTGGTCGGACTCGATCCTTCCGTTTATGGCGACCGATATCCGGAACAGCTGTCCGGTGGCCAGCGCCAACGCGTGGGCGTGGCAAGGGCGCTGGCCGCCGACCCGCCCGTACTGCTGATGGACGAGCCTTTCGGCGCGGTCGACCCGGTCGTCCGGGAACGGCTGCAGAACGAATTCCTCAAGCTTCAGGCACAGGTCCGCAAAACAGTGCTGTTCGTCACGCACGACATCGAGGAGGCCGTCCGTCTCGGCGACCGCATCGCCGTCTACGGACAGGGCTCGATCGAGCAGTTCGACTCTCCGGCCACCGTGCTCGGCGCCCCCGCCACCGGTTATGTCGCGGACTTCGTCGGCGCGGACCGCGGCCTCAAGCGGCTCTCGGTCACCCCCATCGAGGAGAGCGACCTCGACCAGCCGCCGGTCGTCCACCTCGACGACCCGCTGGCCACGGCCACCGAACGGCTGCGCGCCGAGGGGGCGCGCTGGGCCGTCGTGCTGGACGGCGACGACCATCTGCACGGCTGGATCCCGGCCGGTGACGCGCTCACCGCCACCAAGGGCACGGTCCGGGAGCACGCCCGCCGGATGGAGGCCTGGCTGCCCGTCGGCGCCCCGCTCAAGCAGGCGTTCGCCACCATGCTCCAGCACGACGCCGGCTGGATCGCGGTCATCGACAAGGAGGGGGAGGGCCGGTTCCTGGGCGTGCTCACCCCGGCCCGCCTCCATGAGGCGCTGCGCCGGTCGATCGACGCGGACGACCGGGCCGTGCCGCGCGCCGAGGTGGCCGTGGAGAGCGTGGCGAGCGTGACCAAGACCGCGGGGCTGTGAGCGCGCGCCCTCGGGTCACGCGGCCCCGTGAGAGCCCGGACGCGGCCCGGCCCCGGCCGGGTCAGTTCTCGCTGAGCCTGCTGCTCAACCACTCCAGGGCGGCGGGAATCTCCCGGCGCCAGGTGTTGAAGTTGTGCCCGCCACTGCCGAGCACGATCGACGAGGCCTGCGCGGGCGCCTTCACCTTGGCCAGGAACTTCTTCGTGTCGGCGTAGTTCGCCTCGCCGTGGCGGGAGGTCGTCACCAGGAAGGACGAGTCGGGCATCGGCCGGTGGTCCAGGGTCCACAGCAGGTCGGCGTGGTCACGCGCCCGCTGGTCGCCGTGGAAGAGGTCACCGGTCGTCGGGTCCTCTGCCGCCTTGTAGTACGCGGAGAGCCCCGCGCTCGCCGTGAAGCGGTGCGGGTAGTGCAGCCCGAGCTTCAGTGCGCAGTAGCCGCCGGTGGAGTTGCCGATGACGCCCCAGTTGCGGGCCCGTTTGCCGACCCGGTAGCCGGCCGAGATCGCCCGCGGCAGGTCCTCCGCGAAGAACGTCTCGGTCTGCGGTCCGCCCTTTATGTCCACGCACTCGGTGTCCCTCGGCGGCGCCAGCGTCGGCCGGAGCATCACCAGGATCATCGGCTGCGACCGCCCGGATTTCACCTGATCGAGTGCAGTACGTGGGTACCGCAGCCCCTTGAGGAGGTTCTCCGAAGTGCCCGGGTAGCCCGTGAGCACCACCACCGCGGGGAACTTCCGCCGGGCGTACGCCTCCTGGAAGTACTCCGGCGGCAGATACACGTACGCCGAGCTCTCGATCCCGGAATGCCGCCCCGCGATGACGACCTTGTCGATCCGGCCGCCCCTGGTGGCCAGCGATCCGCCCGGCACATCGGGCCGCTGCGTCCCCACCCGGACGATGTTCTTCGCGGCCAGGGTCCCGGCGGCACGGTCGGTGACCACGCCCAGATCCTGCTTCTGGCCGAACAGGTCCGCCCAGGAGCCGTAGAAGAGGAACGTATTGTTGGCCATCAGGCCGACCGAGGCGAAGACCGCCACCTGGGTCGCCAGAAGCAGGCCGACCCTGCCGAACACCATCGGGACACTGCGCCGGGCGAACCGCGGCCAGAGCCAGATCGTGACGGCGAACAGCACGACGGCCAGCACGATCGCCAGGATCAGCACTGCGTTGCCGGTAAGGCCCATGACGGTTGAACTTTCTTGTCAGGAAATTTCCGGGATACGGGTGAACCCGCCGCCCGGAAGGCTCGTCCTAGAGGTCGCACATCGTCCGCAGCGCTCCGGCCGACGGACTCCAAAGAATCTCTCGCGGAACCACGGGAAACGATGTCTGTCACGCTAGATGGGGATAAATCGGGATCGGTTCCGAATAGCGCACGCACGTTCGTGCGCGGACCGCGCCCCGAATCCGTACCGGTGCTCGTCGGCACCGCCTGCACCGTAGTCGGTCTGATCGACGTCGCCTCCGGGGTCTTCCCGCGCTTCCGGCACAGCCGGATGCACACCCTCGCCGAGGTTCTTCCCGGCGCCCTCGGCCCCTTCGCCGCCGCGCTCTCCCTGAGCGTCGGCATCCTGCTGCTGCTCCTGGCCCACGGCCTCAAGCGGCACAAGCGACGGGCCTGGCGGGCGGCCGTCGTGCTGCTCCCGGCCGGCGCGCTCTCCCAGTTCGTCTACCGGCACTCGGTGCTGGGCGTACTGGTCTCCCTGACGCTCTGTTACCTGCTGGTACGCCACCGGAGTGAATTCGCCGCGCTTCCCGACCCGCGCAGCCGTTGGCGGGCGCTGGCCAACTTCGTCCTGCTCGGCGCGGGTTCGCTCGGCCTCGGCCTGGTCATCGTCAGCGTCCACCCCGGCCGGCTGGTCGGGAACCCCAGCATCGCCGACCGGCTCCAGCACGTGCTGTACGGCCTGTTCGGCTTCGAGGGACCCGTCGAGTACGCCGGTGTCACCTCCTGGACCGTGGCCTACTCGCTCGGCGCGCTCGGCCTGCTGACCGCCGTCACCACGATCTACCTCGCGTTCCGCCCCGAACATCCTGCCGCCCGCCTCACCGAGGACGACGAGGCCCGGCTGCGCACACTGCTGGAGCGGCACGGCCGACGCGACTCGCTCGGCCACTTCGCGCTCCGCCGCGACAAGGCCGTGGTGTTCTCCCCCAGCGGCAAGGCCGCCGTCTGCTACCGCGTGGTGTCCGGGGTGATGCTGGCCAGCGGCGACCCGATCGGTGACGTGGAGGCCTGGCCGGGCGCCATCGAACGCTTCATGGACGAGGCCAGGGCCCATTCCTGGACGCCGGCCGTGATGGGCTGCAGCGAGACCGGCGGCGAGGTCTGGACCCGCGAGACCGGACTCGACGCCCTCGAACTGGGCGACGAGGCGGTGGTGGATGTCGCGGATTTCTCCCTCGCCGGACGTGCGATGCGCAACGTACGCCAGATGGTGAAGCGCATTGAGCGCGGCGGGTACGCGACCCGGGTACGGCGCGTGGCCGACATCGGCGAGGCCGAACTGGCCCGCATCCGGCGGGCCGCGGCCGACTGGCGCGGCACCGACAACGAGCGCGGCTTCTCCATGGCGCTCGGCCGGATCGGCGACGGCGCCGACGGGGACTGCTTCATCGCCACCGCCCACAAGTCCGACGAGCAGAGCGCCGATTCCCCGTACGGCGACCTGAAGGCGGTGCTCCACTTCGTCCCCTGGGGCACCGACGGCATGTCCCTGGACCTCATGCGCCGCGACCGCGCCGCCGACCCCGGGATGAACGAACTGCTGATCGTCGCGTCCCTCCAGGCCGCGCCGCGGCTCGGCATCACCCGCGTCTCGCTGAACTTTGCGATGTTCCGCTCCGCGCTGGCCCGCGGCGAGAAGCTGGGCGCCGGACCGGTGCTGCGGATCTGGCGCGGCCTGCTGATCTTCCTGTCGCGCTGGTTCCAGATCGAGTCGCTGTACAAGTTCAACGCCAAGTTCCGGCCCCGCTGGGAGCCCCGTTTCGTGGTCTACCGCACCGCCCGCGACCTGCCCCGGATCTCCCTGGCGGCCATGCAGGCCGAGGGGTTCGTCAGCTTCGCGCTCCCCCGCCCGCTGGCCCGCAGGCTGCCGGGCGGCGGACGGCGTCCGTGCGCGCACACGCCTGCCACCACCGGGGAGCACGGCGTCCACGCGGCGTGAGCGGCCCCCGGGCGGGCCTACGCTGGTCGTATGAGTACGTTGCGTGGACGAGGCACGGTCCAGGGCCTGCCGGAGTGGGACCGCTGCGCGGTCATGGGTGTCGTCAATGTGACCCCCGACTCCTTCTCCGACGGGGGCCGCTGGTTCGACACCACGGCGGCCGTCAAGCACGGTCTCGACCTGGTCGGGGAGGGCGCCGACCTGGTCGATGTCGGCGGTGAGTCGACCCGCCCCGGCGCCAGCCGGGTGGACGAGTCGGAAGAGCTGCGCCGGGTGGTCCCGGTGGTCCGCGGACTGGCCTCGGAAGGGGTCACGGTCTCCGTGGACACCATGCGGGCCCGGGTCGCCGAGCAGGCCGTCGACGCGGGAGCGGTCCTCGTCAACGACGTGAGCGGCGGACTCGCCGACCCGGACATGGTCCCGGTCGTCGCCGCCGCGGCGGTGCCCTTCGTCGTCATGCACTGGCGCGGCTTCAGCGAGTCCATGAACAGCCGGGCGGTGTACGGGGACGTCGTCGCCGAGGTCGTCGAGGAGCTGCGGATCCGGATGGACGCCGTGGTCACGGGCGGTGTCGCGGCCGAACGGATCGTGATCGACCCCGGTCTCGGCTTCGCCAAGGACGCCGGCCACGACCTGTCGCTCATCGCCCGCCTGGACGCGCTGCACGCCCTGGGCCGCCCGCTGCTGGTCGCCGCCTCCCGGAAGCGGTTCCTGGGCCACGTACTGGCCGGAACGGGCGCCGCCCCGCCTCCCGCCCGCGAGCGCGACGCGGCCACCGCCGCGATCTCCGCACTTTCCGCCCGTGCCGGCGCCTGGGCCGTCCGGGTCCACGAGGTACGGGCCACCGCGGACGCCGTACGCGTCGCCCGCGCCGTCGAGGGAGCCGCGTGAACGAGTCGCAGGACGAGCACGCCGACGCGGCCGCCGACATCGAGGCGGTCGAGCAGGCCAACACCGCGTTCTACGAGGCGATGGAACGCGGGGACCTCGACGGGCTCACCGCGCTCTGGCTGCCGGGCGAGGACCTCACCGTCTCCTGCGTCCACCCCGGCTGGCCGGTGCTCACCGGCCGCGGCGAGGTGCTGCGCAGCTACGCCCTGATCATGGCGAACACCGAGTACATCCAGTTCTTCCTGACCGACGTCGGGGTCTCCATGACGGGCGACACCGCCCTGGTCACGTGCACGGAGAACATCCTCAGCGGCGGTCCGGCCGAGGAGGGCAGCTCGCTGGGGCCGCTCGTGGGACAGCTGGTGGTCGCCACCAATGTGTTCCGGCGCACTCCGGACGGCTGGAAGCTCTGGTCCCACCACGGCTCGCCCGTACTGGCCGAAACCAGCGAGGACGAGGACGAGGACTCCCCCTCCTGAATGGGTACAACCCCGGTGAGGGCTCGAAAAGCAGCTCCCAGGGATTCGAATCGGACACATCGGGGTATCAGCGGCTACCAGCCCCGTGCGGTCCGCCGTGGCCCCCACGGGCGAGCGCTGTCGGTGCTCGCAGGTAGATTCCCATGAGGGCAGGACGCCGCCCGCACGCGGCCCGTGCCCCCTACGACCAACAACAGCAGGAGTGATTCGCGTGGATCGTGTCGCGCTGCGCGGCCTCAAGGCCCGTGGGCACCATGGCGTCTTTCCCCGGGAACGGGAAGAGGGACAGACGTTCATCGTGGACCTGGTGCTCGGCCTCGACACCCGTCCCGCGGCAGCCGCCGACGACCTGACGAAGACCGTGCACTACGGCGTGGTCGCGGAAGAGGTCGTCGACGTCGTCAAGGGCGAACCGGTCGATCTGATCGAGACGCTCGCGGAGCGCATCGCCCAGCAGTGCCTCAAGCACGAAGGAGTCGAGGAGGTGGAGGTCGTGGTGCACAAGCCGGACGCGCCCATCACGGTCCCCTTCGACGACGTCACCATCACCATCACCCGGAGCCGAGCATGACTGCATTTTCTACCGAGGGGCAGAGCGACCCGACCGTACAGCCGGTTCCCGCCTCCGTGGTCGAGCAGGTGGACGCCGCGGACATCACCCTCTCCAACCCGAAACGCGCCGTGCTCTCCCTGGGCTCCAATCTCGGCAACCGCCTGGAGACCCTCCAGGGCGCCATCGACGCCCTGGAGGACACCCCCGGCCTCCGGGTCAAAGCGGTCTCCCCGGTGTACGAGACGGAGCCGTGGGGCGTCGAGGCCGGTTCCCAGCCGTCGTACTTCAACGCGGTGGTCGTCGTGAAGACGACGCTGCCGCCGTCCTCCCTGCTGGAGCGCGGCCAGGCGATCGAAGAGGCCTTCGACCGGGTCCGCGAGGAACGCTGGGGTCCGCGCACCATCGACGTCGACATCGTGGCGTACGCCGATCTGGTCTCCGACGACCCGTTGCTCACCCTCCCGCACCCGCGGGCCCGCGAGCGCGCCTTCGTCCTCGCCCCGTGGCACGACGTCGATCCCGCGGCCCAGCTGCCCGGCGTCGGCCCGGTCGCCGATCTGCTGGCAGGTGTCGGCCGCGGCAGCGTACTGCCCAGGGCCGACCTGGAACTCCGGCTGCCCGAGTAGTCGTTAGGCTCACTGGAACAGCAGGAATGATCACAGGCGGCGAAGGGCGGCTCACCCGGTGAAGCAACTACGGCTCGGAGTACTGGCCGGCATCTTCGCCGCGGCCGGGGTGCTGTCCTGGGGCGGCGCCCGCCTCTGGGACGCCCTCGGCACCCTGCCGAGCGTGCCGCTGGCCGCGCCCATCGTGCTCGCGGTGATCGCCGTCGTCCTGCTGGCGACGGCGCTCTCCATCCGCTCCCGGCTGCGCGCCCAGCGTGAGCGCCGGCCGGGCGCGAAGGGCGTCGAACCGCTGATGGCGGCCCGCGCCGTGGTCTTCGGCCAGGCCAGCGCCCTCGTCGTCGCCCTCGTCGCCGGGATGTACGGCGGCGCGGGCGTCTTCCTGCTCGGCTCCCTCGACATGCCGGCCCGCCGCGACCAGGCGATCTACGCCGGCTTCGCGGTCCTGGCCGGCATCGCGGTCATCGCGGCGGCCCTGTTCCTGGAGCACGTCTGCAAGCTCCCGGGCGACGAGGACGACAACAAGAACGCGGCGGGGGCATAAGCCCTCCGCCGCGTTTCCCAGGACCACCGCTCCCCGGCAGTGTCAGTTCAGTCGGCCGCGTCAGCGCGCCATGATCAGGCTCATGGCCTCGGCCCGCGTCGCGGGGTCACGGAGCTGCCCGCGTACCGCGGAGGTCAGTGTCTTCGCACCGGGCTTGCGGATACCGCGCATCGACATGCACATGTGCTCGCACTCCACGACGACGATGACGCCGCGCGGCTCCAGGATCTTCATCAGTGACTCGGCGACCTGTGTGGTGAGCCGCTCCTGTACCTGCGGCCGCCGGGCGTAGACGTCCACCAGCCGGGCCAGCTTCGACAGGCCGGTGATCTTGCCGCTGGTCGCCGGGATGTACCCGACGTGCGCCACTCCGTGGAACGGCACCAGGTGGTGTTCGCAGGTGCTGAACACCTCGATGTCCTTGACCAGCACCATCTCGTCGTGGCCGAGGTCGAACGTGGTCGTCAGGACGTCCTCGGGCGCCTGGTACAGGCCCGCGAAGATCTCCTTGTACGCCCGCGCCACCCGCCCCGGGGTCTCCCGCAGCCCCTCCCGGTCCGGGTCCTCGCCCACGGCGAAGAGCAGCTCACGTACGGCCGCCGCGGCCCGCTTCTCGTCGAACTCGCCGATCGAATCCTGGCCGTCCAGCGTCACCGGGTCGGTCATCTGTGCCTCGTTCCTCTGAACTGTCAGCTGCGTGGGCATCCGCGCAGATATACGAAAGCCGCGCCCCCACAGGCTAAAACCTGGAGGACGCGGCTTCCATTCCGGGCCCGGCCGAACCCCTGTGACGGGGGTCGCACCGGTCCGGCAACTAGCTCTCGGGACGCTCCTCGGGGATCGACTCGGTGCCCGGGACGACGTCCGCGGTCGATGAGCCGTTCGCCGTGGTGGCGCCGTTGGTGAGGGCGAGCTCCTTCGGGGAGAGCACCGGCGGCCGGGTGGACGGCGTGCGCCGGACGGAGCCGGTCCACGCCGGACGTGCCGGACGCCTGACGATCGGAGCGAAGATCTCGGCGATCTCCGCCTTGCCGAGGGTCTCCTTCTCAAGGAGCTGGAGAACCAGTGCGTCAAGAACGTCTCGGTTCTCGACCAGGATCTCCCACGCGTCGTTGTGCGCGCTCTCGATGAGCTTCTTGACCTCTTCGTCGACCAGCGCGGCGACCTCTTCCGAGTAGTCGCGCTGGTGGCCCATCTCGCGGCCCACGAAGGGTTCGGTGTTGTCGCCGCCGAACTTGATCGCGCCGAGCCGCTCCGTCATGCCGTACTGCGTGACCATCGCGCGGGCCGTTGCGGTGGCCTTCTCGATGTCGTTCGCAGCGCCGGTGGTCGGATCGTGGAAGACCAGCTCCTCGGCCGCGCGCCCGCCCAGCATGTAAGCCAGCTGGTCGAGCATCTCGTTGCGCGTCGTGGAGTACTTGTCCTCCTCCGGGAGCACCATCGTGTAACCGAGGGCGCGGCCGCGGGAGAGGATCGTGATCTTGTGGACCGGGTCCGACTGAGGTGAGGCCGCCGCGACCAGGGCGTGTCCGCCCTCGTGGTACGCGGTGATCTTCTTCTCCTTCTCGGACATGATCCGGGTCCGCTTCTGCGGACCCGCCACGACGCGGTCGATGGCCTCGTCGAGCATGTTGTTGTCGATGAGCTTCAGATTGCTGCGCGCCGTGAGGAGCGCAGCCTCGTTCAGCACGTTGGCCAGGTCGGCACCGGTGAAGCCGGGCGTACGACGGGCAACGGCGCCGAGATCGACGTCCGGTGCGACCGGCTTGCCCTTCTGGTGGACCTTGAGGATCTCCAGACGGCCCAGCATGTCCGGCCGGTCGACCGCGATCTGCCGGTCGAAGCGGCCCGGACGCAACAGCGCCGGGTCGAGGATGTCCGGCCGGTTCGTGGCGGCGATCAGGATGACGCCGCCCTTCACGTCGAAGCCGTCCATCTCGACGAGCAGCTGGTTCAGCGTCTGCTCGCGCTCGTCGTGACCGCCGCCCATACCGGCACCGCGGTGCCGGCCGACGGCGTCGATCTCGTCGACGAAGACGATCGCCGGAGCGTTCGCCTTGGCCTGCTCGAAGAGGTCACGCACACGGGAGGCACCGACACCGACGAACATCTCGACGAAGTCGGACCCGGAGATGGAGTAGAACGGGACGCCCGCCTCGCCGGCGACGGCGCGTGCGAGCAGCGTCTTACCGGTACCGGGAGGCCCGTACAGCAGGACACCCTTGGGGATCTTGGCGCCGACGGCCTGGAACTTCGCCGGCTCCTGGAGGAACTCCTTGATCTCGTAGAGCTCCTCGACCGCCTCGTCCGACCCCGCCACATCGGCGAACGTCGTCTTCGGGGTGTCCTTGGTGATCAGCTTGGCCTTGGACTTGCCGAACTGCATGACCTTGGAGCCGCCACCCTGCATCTGGTTCATCAGAAACAGGAAGACGACCACGATGAGGACGAACGGCAGCAGCGAGAAGAGGATCGAGACGAACGGGGACTGCTTCGACGGCGAGACGGTGTAACCCTTCTCGATGTCACCGCTCTCGAACTTCTTCTGCAGCGTGTCGGCCAGCTCGACGCCCTGGTTGCCGATGTAGCTCGCCTGAAACTTGCTGCCGGACTCGCCGGAGAGCTTCTGGCCGCTCTTCATCTCAATCTTGAGGATTTGATCGTCACCGGTGGTGAGCTTGGCCTGCTCCACCTGGTTCTTACTGATCGCCTGGATCACCTTGCCGGTGTCCACCGTCTTGTAGCCACCGGACGAGCCGACGACCTGCATCAACACGACCACGGCGAGGACGGCCAGCACGATCCACATGACCGGCCCACGGAAGTATCGCTTCACGTCCATCCATACGGAGCGAAGACGCCCCGTCCCTCCTGCCCGTAGGTAAATGCTGCGTGTGAGTAAAGACTGTTCTTCGGACGGTACCCCAGCATTGTCACCGACGACCGCCGGGGACGTCTGTCAAACCCGCCTTCGAAGGCTCAACGGCGGGAAATCGGTGAGGGTTCCCCGGAGTCGGCGCGGGTTGCGCCGCGCCGCGGTCAGCCGCCGTAGACGTGCGGGGCGAGCGTGCCGACGAAGGGGAGGTTGCGGTACTTCTCGGCGTAGTCCAGCCCATAGCCGACGACGAACTCGTTGGGGATGTCGAAGCCGACCCACTTGCAGTCCAGCGCGACCTTCGCCGCGTCCGGCTTCCGCAGCAGGGTGCAGATCTCCAGCGAGGCGGGCTCGCGCGAACCCAGGTTCGACATCAGCCAGGACAGGGTCAGGCCCGAGTCGATGATGTCCTCGACGATCAGGACGTGCTTGCCCTTGATGTCGGTGTCCAGGTCCTTGAGGATCCGGACCACACCGGAGGACTGAGTGCCCGCGCCGTACGAGGAGACGGCCATCCAGTCCATGGTGACGGGGGTGGACAGGGCGCGCGCCAGGTCCGCCATGACCATCACCGCCCCCTTGAGGACACCGACGAGGAGCAGGTCCCTGCCCGCGTACTCCGCGTCGATCTTCGAGGCCAGCTCGACGAGTTTCGCGTCGATCTCTTCCTTGGTGAGGAGCACCGACTGAAGGTCGGTACCCATGTCCTTCTCGTTCACCCGCGTCTCTTTCTTTGCCTGCCGGGCCCGGGTGGTGTCCCGGACCTGCGCGGCCGCTCGCCTGCATGTCAGCCGCTTGTGCGTCAGCTCTGCCGAATCACCAGTCTGCCACCCTGGCGCAGGGCTTCGACGCGGCCGGGGAGGTTGATGGCCTGCTGGCCGCGCCAGCCGGTGATGAGACGGTCGACTTCCTCGATGTGCCGGGCGAACAGGGAACCGGCCGGGGAGCCCGCCTCTATGGCCGCCCGGCGCAGTACCCGGCGGCGGACGGCGGGCGGCAGGACGCCGAGCTTGGCGCACTCCAGCCGGCCCGCTTCGTCGCGTACGTCACGGCCGGCCTCGGCGGCCCAGGTGTCCAGGGCGTCGGCGTCGTCGCGGGAGAGCTGCGCCGTACGGGCCAGGGCCTCGACGACTCCTTTGCCCAGCGCCTTCTCCAGGGCGGGCAGTCCCTCGTGGCGCAGCCGGGAACGGGTGTAGGCGGGGTCGATGTTGTGCGGGTCGTCCCAGACGGTCAGGGACTGGACCAGACAGGCCGTGCGGGCGGTCTGCCGGTCGAGCTGGAGGAAGGGGCGGCGGTAGCGGCCGGCCGGGCCGGACGCGGCGGCCATGCCGGAGAGGGAGCGGATGCCGGAGCCGCGGGCGAGGCCCAGCAGGACGGTCTCCGCCTGGTCGTCGCGGGTGTGGCCGAGCAGGACGGCGGCGGCGCCGTGGCGTTCGGCCGCCGCGTCCAGTGCGGCGTAGCGGGCGTCGCGGGCGGCGGCCTCCGGCCCGCCGCCGTGACCGACCCGCACCGCGACGGCCTCGACCGGGTCGAGGTCCATGGCGGTGAGGCGGCCGGCGACCTCGGCGGCCCGGGTGGCGGAGCCGTCCTGGAGGCCGTGGTCGACGGTGATGCCGCCGGCCCGGACGGCGAGTTTGCGGGCCTCGAAGGCGAGGGCGGAGGCGAGCGCCATGGAATCGGCGCCACCGGAGCATGCCACCAGCACCAGGGGGGTATCGGGGCGTTCGGGGAGTGCGGCGCGCCGCCCGCCGGCGCCGGCTTCGGCGAGCTCGGGGTGCGGGGCGCGTCCGGCGTGCGGAGCGCGATCGGTCTGTTCGGCGAAGTCGGTGAGTACGTCGTGGAGTACGCGGCGGACCGCCAGGCGTATCGCCGCGACCGCAGGATGGGGACCCATGTCCGGTGCCCTTCGTGAAGTTTCGGAGAGGTGCCTCGGAGTGCCGGGACAGGAAAGAGTGCCGTCACTCAGAGTGCGTCGATGGTGACAGAGCAATGCCGTTCATCGAGCATTGCACGGCTTCCCATGCCCCTACGGTCCCTCGGATGGGTGATTACCGGCGCGTTTACCTGTGGCCACGAGCCCCTGTTCGCGCCGTGATCATGACTCTGCCTTACGGTGCACCCTCGCGATCCAGTCCGCCGGCTTGGCGATCTCCGCCTTCGTCGGAAGGGTGTTGGGCGACGTCCAGACCCGGTTGAAGCCGTCCATGCCGACCTCGTCGACCACGGCGCGCACGAAGCGCTCGCCGTCCCGGTACTGGCGCAGCTTGGCGTCCAGGCCCAGGAGCTTGCGCAGTGCCTGGTCGAGCCGGCTCGCGCCCTGCGCCCTGCGCTGCTGGAACTTCTCCCGGATCTCGCCGACGGAGGACACCACCTCGGGTCCGACGCCGTCCATCACGTAGTCGGCGTGCCCCTCCAGCAGGGACATCACCGCGGTGAGCCGGCCGAGGATCTCGCGCTGGGCGGGGGTCTGCACGACCTCGACGAGGCTGCGCCCGCCGTCCTCGCCCTCCTCACCCTCCGGCCGGCCGCCGGCCAGCGACTGCGCGGCCTCGCGGAGCCGTTCCAGCACCGTCATCGGGTCGACGTCGGTCTCGTCGAGGAATGACTGGATCTCACCCTGCAGGTGGTCACGGAGCCAGGGCACCGCGGTGAACTGGGTGCGGTGGGTCTCCTCGTGGAGGGCGACCCAGAGGCGGAAGTCGTGCGGGTCGACCTCCAGCTCCCGTTCGACGTGGACGATGTTCGGCGCGACCAGCAGGAGCCTGCCGCCGCCGTCGGCGGAGGCGGGCAGCTCACGGGTGGCGGGGGCGAACGTCTCGTACTGGCCGAGGACCCGGGAGGCCAGGAACGACAGCAGCATCCCCACCTCCACCCCGGTCACCTTGGAGCCGACCGCGCCGAGCACGGCGCCGCCCGCGCCGCCGCCGCGCCGTTCCTCCATCTTGTCCAGGAGGGGGCGCAGCAGCTCACGGAAGCCCGCCACGTTCGCCTTGATCCAGCCGGCCCGGTCGACGACCAGGACCGGGGTGTCCTCCGGTTCGGTGCCCTCCGGGATCATCCGGGTGAAGGCACGGACGTGTTCCTCCGCGGCCTTGGCATGCCTGCGCAGCTCCGCGACGACCTCGCGGGCCTCCTCGCGGCTGATCTCGGGTCCAGGCCGCACAAGTCGGGTCGCGGTCGCAACCGCGAGATTCCAGTCGACCATCCCCGCACCACCGATGCTCGTCATGCGTCAACCGTACGTGCTCGGCCCTTGATGCGGTGAGGTGTTGACCGGGTCAGCGCCTCTTGCCGGCGGCCAGCGCGGTGGCGAGCGAGTCCAGGGCGGACTGGGCGCCGGACGGGTCGGTGGTGCCCGATGCCAGGAAGGCGAACGCGAGCAGCCGGCCGTGTCCGTCGACGACCGTGCCCGCGAGGGTGTTGACGCCGGTGAGGGTGCCGGTCTTGGCGCGGATCAGCCCGGTGCCGCCGGACTTCGTCGTGTAGCGGCCGCTCAGTGTGCCGCTGAATCCGGCCACCGGGAGCCCGGTGAGGACGGGCCGCAGTTCGGGGTGGTGCGGATCGGCCGTACGGGCGAGCAGACCGGCGAGCAGGGCGGCGGTGACCTTGTCCTGGCGGTTCAGTCCGCTGCCGTCGGCGACGTTCACGCCCCTGAGGGGCAGTTTCAGCTTCTTCAGCTGGGCGGTGACGGCCCGTCGGCCGCCGTCGAAGTCCGCCGGTTCGCCCGCGGCCAGCGCGGTCTGCCGGGCGAGCGCCTCCGCGATGTCGTTGTCGCTGTTGGTCAGCGCCCGCTCGACGAGGCCGGACAGCGGGACGGAGAGGTGCTTGGCGACGGCCCTGGACTTCGCGGCGGCCCGCCCCGAGTCGGGTCCGGACCCGATGTCGATCCCGGCCTCGTCCAGCAGCTCGCCGAAGGCGTCGGCGGCGTCCCTCGCGGGGTCGGTGCTGCGCGGGGCAGGGCCGCTCGCGGTGTCGTCGAGGCGCCCCTCGTCGACCATCAGGGCGCTCAGCGGGGCGATGTTCTCGTTGGGGCCGATCGGGTGGAGCGCGGGCCCGGAGTAGGCGGAGGCGTCGTACCTGAGCCGGACCTCGTGGACCCCGGTGTCCTTCAGTGCGCGTGCGGTGTCGGCGGCCAGGGCGCGCAGGGCCGCCCGGTCCAGGGTGGGGTCGCCGCCGCCGACCAGGGTGACGGTGCGGGAGTCCGCGGAGGCCCGGACGGTGGTGGGGATGCGGTGGTCGGGGCCGAGCGCGGTCAGGGCCGCGACCATGGTGGCGATCTTGACCGTGGAGGCCGGTGTCATGGGGGTGTCGGCCCCCTTCCCGTACAGCCGCTTGCCGGTGGCGGTGTCGATGACGACGGCGCTGCGCCGGGTGCCGAGGTCGGGGTCCTTCAGCAGCGGGCCCAGTACGGCGCGGAGTTCGGCCGCTGCGCCGTCCGGGGCATCGGGGGCGTCCGGCGCGGACCGGTTGGCGGCGGTGCCCAGCGCCGCGAGCACGGCCGGGGCGCTGGGCGCGGGGGCGGGTGCGTCGGGTGCGCCGGGGTCGTGATGTGCGCCACCTGTACGGGCCCGAGCGGCCGCCCAGTCCTGCTCGGCCTTACGCTGACCCGAGTCCCAGGGGCCGGCGGCGAGGACGGCGCCGGCTGCGAGCGCCAGGCCGAGAACGGCGGACACGGCCGTGAACTGCCGGTTGTTCAGCCCGTTCCGCAGGTCGAGGTGGTCCTTCAGGGCCGCCCCGCTCAGCTTGGCGAACGGATTGATCGACGGTCTTTTCACCGGCTCGGCCACCGTTGACCAGCCCCTTTCGCGAGCACACATCCCCGTGGGGGACACTTAACCATCAGTCGTATGTGTTGATCATGGAGGAGCCACCCGTGGAGTTCGACGTCGTTATCGAGATCCCGAAGGGTTCGCGGAACAAGTACGAGGTGGACCACGAGACCGGTCGGATCCGCCTGGACCGTCGACTCTTCACCTCGACCAGCTACCCGGCGGACTACGGTTTCGTCGAGAACACCCTCGGCGAGGACGGCGACCCGCTGGACGCGCTGGTCATCCTGGAGGAGCCGACCTTCCCCGGTTGCCTCATCAAGTGCCGCGCGATCGGCATGTTCAGGATGACGGACGAGGCCGGCGGCGACGACAAGCTGCTGTGCGTGCCGGCCTCCGACCCCCGGGTGGAGCACCTGCGCGACATCCATCACGTGTCGGAGTTCGACCGCCTGGAGATCCAGCACTTCTTCGAGGTCTACAAGGACCTGGAGCCCGGCAAGTCCGTCGAGGGCGCCGACTGGGTCGGCCGCGCAGAGGCCGAGGCCGAGATCGAGAACTCGTACAAGCGCCTTGAGGCGCAGGGCGGCGCGCACTGACGTTCCGTCCGGCTTCGTAGACGGTTCCGGTCACGGTTCCGTTTACGGTTCTGCACAGACGACGGGCGGCACACCTTCACCGGTGTGCCGCCCGTTTCGCGTGGGCGGGATGCTCCGCGGCCATACTGGGCAGGAGCGCTACCGAAGACGCGCAGCCGATGGATGAGTGAGGTCAGTGGTGGCGGAGCCGGGCGGTCCCGAGGACCCGAAGCCCCAGTCCGACGAGGCGCGCAGTGCGTTCTCCCATCCCGCCGGGGTGGGGAGGTCGGCGCCGCCGTCCGAGGAGGACCACCCGACGTCGGAGTTCGCCCTCCCCTCCGGCCTGACGCCCGAGCAGCCGGGTCCCGGATCCGGCTCCGGGGCGGGTTCCGCTTCCGGTTCCGGATCGGGCTCGGAGACGACCGGCTCGGCCTTCGCCCCGCCGCGCACCTACAGCGCCAGGGACTCGCCCGCCTTCACGCCGGCGCACGGCATCCCGATGATCCGGCTGACCAAGGAAGCCCCCTGGCAGGACCGGATGCGCACGATGCTCCGGATGCCGGTGGCCGAGCGCCCGGCGCCGGAGCCGATCCAGAAGCCCGACGACGCGGGTCCCGCGGTGCCGCGCGTGCTCGACCTGACCCTGCGTATCGGGGAACTGCTGCTGGCCGGCGGTGAGGGCGCCGAGGACGTCGAGGCGGCGATGTTCGCCGTGACCCGCAGCTACGGTCTGGACCGCTGCGAACCGACCGTCACCTTCACGCTGCTGTCGATCTCGCACCAGCCCTCGCTGGTCGACGACCCGGTGACGGCGAGCCGTACGGTACGCCGCCGCGGCACCGACTACACCCGACTGGCCGCGGTGTTCCGGCTCATCGACGACATCCACACCGAAGAGGCCGAGATCTCGCTCGAGGAGGCCTACCGGCGCCTCGCGGAGATCCGCCGTAACCGGCACCCCTACCCGGGCTGGGTGCTCACACTGGCCGCCGGCGGGCTGGCGGGCGCGGCATCGGTGCTGGTCGGCGGCGGGTTCCTGGTGTTCCTGATCGCGGCGCTCGGTGCGATGCTCGGGGACCGGCTGGCCTGGCTGTGCGCCGGGCGCGGCCTGCCGGAGTTCTACCAGTTCGTCGCCGCCGCGATGCCGCCCGCCGCGATGGGGGTGGCGCTCACGCTCACCCACTGGTCCGACGTACGGCCGTCGGCGGTCATCACCGGTGGGCTGTTCGCGCTGCTGCCGGGGCGGGCCCTGGTCGCGGGCGTGCAGGACGGGCTGACCGGCTACTACATCACCGCGGCCGCCCGGCTCCTGGAGGTCATGTACTTCTTCATCGGCATCGTCGCCGGTGTGCTGCTGGTGCTGTACGGGGGCCTCCAGCTGGGCGCCCAGCTGAACCCGGAGGCACGGCTCATCTCGCACGACCGGCCGGTGATCCAGATCCTGGCGTCGATGGTGCTGAGCCTGGCCTTCGCGATCCTGCTCCAGCAGGAACGTTCCACTGTGCTGGCGGTGACCCTCAACGGCGGTGTGGCCTGGGTGATCTTCGGGGCGATGACCCGGACCGGCGGTATCTCGCCGGTGGCGGCCACGGCGGTGGCCGCCGGTCTCGTGGGGCTGTTCGGGCAGTTGTTCTCGCGGTACCGCTACACCTCGTCGCTGCCGTTCATCACGGCCGCGATCGGTCCGCTGCTGCCCGGTTCCGCGACGTACTTCGGTCTGCTGGGCGTCGCGCAGGACCGGCTGAACCAGGGTCTCGCCTCGCTGTCGACCGCGGTGGCGACGGCCGGGGCCATCGCCATCGGGGTGAATCTGGGGAGCGAGATCTCCCGGCTGTTCATGCGGGTGCCGGGTGCGATCGGTGGCGCGAACCGCCGCGCGGCCAAGCGGACGCGCGGCTTCTGAGGCGACGGGGAGGGCCCGGCGCGGAAGGGCCCTGGGCGGGCGTCAGCGCTTGGCGTGACGGCCGCGGCGCCCGGCGGCCGGGTCCTGGCCCTCGTCGTCCGCCGCGGCCGCCGCCTTCTTCGACTTGCTGCGGGCGCGCAGGAACTCGATGCCGATCGGCACGACCGAGATCAGCACGATCAGGATGAGCATCGCCTCGATGTTCTTGTGCACGAACTCGATCTTGCCCAGGACCGCGCCCAGGAGCGTCACCCCGGCGCCCCAGAGGACCCCGCCGATGATGTTGAACGTGATGAACGAGCGGTAGTTCATCCGGCTCACACCGGCGATGATCGGCGTGAACGTCCGCACGACGGGCACGAAGCGGGCCAGGATCAGCGACTTCGGGCCGTACTTCTCGAAGAACTCGTGGGCCTTCTCGACGTTCTCCTGCTTGAAGAGGCGGGAGTCCGGACGGTTGAAGAGCGACGGGCCGACCTTGCGGCCGAAGAGATAGCCGACCTGGTCGCCGATGATCGCGGCCAGGGCGACCAGGACGCAGACCAGCCACAGCGGGGTGTCCAGCTTGCCCGTCGTCACCAGGAGACCCGTGGTGAAGAGCAGGGAGTCGCCGGGCAGGAAGAACCCGATCAGCAGCCCGGATTCGGCGAAGACGACGACCAGCACACCGATCAGCCCGTATTCCCCGATGAGATAGTCCGGGTCCAGCCAGCTCGGTCCGAGCGCAAGCGTATTCAAGGGTCCGGGCTCCAGGATGTGGTCGTTGACGGCTGCGTGGCCGCCCAAAGCTATCAACGCAACGGAGATCCTCCGGGTTCCACTGGCCCCCGTGGAGATGCACACGGGGCGAACCGGGGCAAAACTCGGTCCCAGGAGGTGCCACCACCATGGGCATTGAGGATTACGGCGGCGGCCAGACGGCACAGGCCGATGTGCTGGTCGTCACCACCAATGACGTACCGGGCCACCAGGTCACCCAGGTCATCGGTGAGGTGTTCGGCCTGACCGTCCGCTCGCGCCACCTGGGCAGCCAGATCGGCGCCGGCCTGAAGTCCATGATCGGCGGCGAGCTGAAGGGGCTGACCAAGACGCTCGTCGAGACCCGCAACCAGGCCATGGAACGGCTGGTCGAGCAGGCGAAGGCCCGGGGCGCCAACGCCGTGCTGATGATGCGCTTCGACGTGTCGGAGGCGGCCGACGTGGGCACGGAGGTCTGCGCGTACGGAACGGCCGCGGTGATCAGCAGGCTCTGAGCGGTCACGGGGGTGGGGCACCCCACCCCCGTCGGCACGCGTCCGCCCCTCCCGGCGCCTGCTCCTGCCGCTCCGCCTTGGCGTTGACGGCGTCGCGCAGATGCTCGGCCAGCCCCGTCCGGATCGACTCGCAGAACGCCGTGAACTGCGGATCGGCCACATACGTCTCGCCGAGCGCGCGGTGGATCTCCGGCGTGCACGCGTAGAACCAGGTCGTGATGTGGAGCCGGTGCTCCTCCGCGAGATCCCTCGCGCGCTCGCCGGTGGCCGGTTCACCGGCCACCATCAGCGCGTCGTAGCGCCGGCCCCAGGAGGCCACCTCCGCCCGCATCCGCCGCCAGTCCCGCCGCGCTCCGACCTTTTGGGGGGTTACAGGGCTTTTGCCTGGCTATGGTGAGCCGATGTCCACCGACTCCGCTGTCTCCGCAGAACCGGTCTCCGCGCGCCGGCTGCTGGCGCTCCTCGTGCCCGCCCTGGCCGTCGGAGTGGTCTCGGCCCTCGTCCTGCTCGGCGTCAGCCTGCTCTCGGAGGAGCTGCAGGACGTGCTCTGGCAGACGCTGCCGGACGCCCTGTCCATCGGCCGGTACTCCTCGCTGTGGATGATCGTGATGCTCACCGCGACGGGCCTGGTGACCGGGCTGGTCATCCGGGCGGTGCCCGGCCGCGCCGGGCCCGACCCGGCGACCACGGGCCTGGTCGATCCGCCGCTGCCGCCGGGCACGGTGCCGGGTCTGCTGGCCGTGACGGTCCTGGCCCTGGCGGGCGGGGTCAGCCTGGGTCCGGAGAACCCGATCACCGCCGCCAACATCGCGCTGGCCTGCTGGGCGGGCCGGCGGTTCGCGCCGGACTCCCCGGCCGCCGTATGGCTCGCGCTCGCCGCGGCGGGCACCATCGGCGCGCTCTTCGGCACGCCCGTGGCCGCCGCGCTGATCCTCACCGAGACGCTCTCCTCCCGCTCCGGGCCCGGAGCGCTCTGGGACCGGCTCTTCGGGCCCCTCGCGGCCGGCGCGGCCGGGGCCCTCACCATGAACCTGGCCGCCCACCCCAGCTTCGACCTGTCGCTGCCCGCGTACACCCACACCCACTGGGGCGACCTGCTCTCCGCGATCGTGATCGCCTCCGCCGGAGCGGTGCTGGGGCTGGCGGCGGTGTACGCCTTCCCGTACGCCCACAAGGCCTTCCGCGCCCTGTCGCACCCGGTCCTGGCGCTGACGCTGGGCGGACTCCTGCTCGGCCTGCTCGGAGCGCTCGGCGGCCACCTCACCCTGTTCAAGGGGCTGGAGGAGGTGAAGGAACTCACCGCCGACCCGGACGGCCGGTCGGCCGCCGAGTTCGGGCTCATGGCCGTCGTGAAGACCGCGGCCCTGCTGATCGCCGCGACCTGCGGCTTCCGGGGCGGCCGGATCTTCCCGGCCGTCTTCTCCGGCGTCGCACTCGGCCTGTGCGCCCACGCGCTCGTCGACGCGGTGCCGGTGTCCCTCGCGGTGACCTGCGGAGTCCTGGGCGTACTGCTGGCCATCACCCGCATGGGCTGGCTCAGCCTGTTCACGGCCGCGGTCCTGGCCTCCGACATGACCCTGCTCCCGCTGCTCTGCGTCGCCTCGCTGCCGGCCTGGCTGCTGGTGACGGGGCGTCCGCTGATGCAGCTGAAGGAGGACGGCAGGCCGCTGCACTGAGCCCGGACGGACCCCGCCGACGCGCCGCACGCCCGGACTGTCCGTATGGTCGGATTCGTACGGCCTCGCGGCCAGGAACCGAGAAGGGCAGGTCGGCGATGCCGCTCCACAAGGGCTCACCCCGCAAAGAACCGTCCGCGGAGCAGCGCAGGCTGTCCCTCAATCCGTTCTTCGGGGAGGCCGACCCGACGGCGGGCATGGAGTCCGCGCCACCCCGGCACAAGCTGCCGGACGGGGCGCTGCCGCCCGCCACCGCGTACCGCCTGGTCCACGACGAGCTGATGCTCGACGGCAATTCACGGCTCAACCTCGCCACCTTCGTCACCACCTGGATGGAACCCCAGGCCGGGGTGCTGATGAGCGAGTGCACCGACAAGAACATGATCGACAAGGACGAGTACCCGCGCACCGCCGAGCTGGAACGGCGCTGCGTGGCGATGCTCGCCGACCTGTGGAACGCCCCCGATCCCTCGACGGCCGTGGGCTGTTCGACGACCGGGTCCAGCGAGGCCTGCATGCTGGCCGCGCTCGCGCTCAAGCGCCGCTGGTCCAAGCGGAACGCCGACCGCTACCCGGCGACCGCCCGGCCCAATCTGGTCATGGGCGTGAACGTGCAGGTCTGCTGGGACAAGTTCTGCACGTTCTGGGAGGTCGAACCGCGCCTGGTCCCGATGGAGGGCGACCGCTTCCACATCGACCCGCAGGCCGCCGCCGACCTCTGCGACGAGAACACCATCGGCGTGATCGGCATCCTCGGCTCGACCTTCGACGGCTCCTACGAGCCCATCGAGGAGCTGTGCGCCGCCCTCGACGCCCTCCAGGAGCGCACCGGCCTCGACATCCCCGTCCACGTGGACGGGGCGTCGGGGGCGATGGTGGCGCCGTTCCTGGACGAGGACCTGGTCTGGGACTTCCGGCTCCCCCGGGTCGCCTCGATCAACACCTCGGGGCACAAGTACGGGCTGGTCTACCCGGGTGTCGGCTGGGCGCTGTGGCGCTCGCCCGCCGAACTGCCCGAGGAACTGGTCTTCCGGGTCAACTACCTGGGCGGCGACATGCCGACCTTCGCGCTGAACTTCTCCCGGCCCGGCGCCCAGGTGGTGGCGCAGTACTACACCTTCCTGCGGCTGGGCCGGGAGGGCTACCGGGCCGTGCAGCAGGCGTCCCGGGACGTGGCCCGCGGCCTGGCCGAACAGATCGAGGACCTGGGCGACTTCCGGCTCCTCACCCGGGGGGACCAGTTGCCCGTGTTCGCGCTGACGACCGTGCCGGAGGTGACGGCGTACGACGTCTTCGACGTGTCGCGGCGGCTGCGTGAGCGCGGCTGGCTGGTGCCGGCGTACACCTTCCCCGCGAACCGCGAGGACCTGTCGGTGCTGCGGATCGTGTGCCGCAACGGCTTCTCCTCTGACCTCGCGGAGCTGCTGCTGGAGGACCTGCGACTGCTGCTGCCCGAACTGCGCGCCCAGGAGCACCCGTTGAGCCGGGACCACGGTTCGGCCACGGCGTTCCACCACTGAGAGGCCGGCGCCACCGAGGGCGGTGGCGCCGGAACCCTCAGTGGTTCAGCCGTGCGAACCGCCTCACGGCCAGCGGGAGGAACACCGCGAGCAGCGCCAACGGCCAGAGCACCGCGAGGAGTCCGGCGTGGGCGGCGGCCCAGGAGTCCCCGCCGCCGCCCGGGTTGCCGAACAGCCCTCGTACCGCCGTGGCCGTCGCCGACATCGGGTTCCACTCGACGACCGCGCCCAGCCACCCCGGCATCGACTCCGGCACCGCGAACACGTTGGAGAGGAAGCCGACCGGCCAGACCAGGATCTGCACCGCCTGCACCATCTCCGGCCGCCCGGCCACCAGCGCCAGCAGGATGCCGAGCCACAGCATCGCGAACCGCAGCAGCAGGAGCAGCCCCACCGCCCCCAGCGCCGCGACCGCCCCGTCGTGCCAGCGCCAGCCCATCGCGTACCCCACCGCGGTCATCACGGCGAGCGCGGCCACCGACTGGAGCATGTCGGCGACGGACCGGCCGACCAGCACCGCGCCGGAGGCCATCGGCATCGAGCGGAACCGGTCGACGACCCCCTTGTTCAGGTCCTGGGTCACCGCGAGCATGGTCGACTCCAGGCCGAAGGCCATGGTGAGCGCGAGCATCCCGGGCACCAGGTACGCGGCGGTGTCGCCCTCGACGCCCCGGCCGCCGCCGACCAGGTAGTTGAACATCAGCAGGAGCATCACGGGGAAGACCAGACCCACGACGACCTGCACCGGCTGCCGTGCCCAGTGCGCCAGTTCGCGCCGGGTCATGGTCCAGGAATCGGCTACCGCCCAGCCCGCCGCGCTCATGCCGCCACCTCCACGTCGTCCGGCCCGTGCCCGGTCAGGGACAGGAACACCTCGTCGAGCGTCGGCCGGCGCACCGCGATGTCCTGCGCCTCGATGCCCGCCTCCTCCAGCACCCGTACGGTCCGGGCGAGCGTGGCCATACGGTCCCCGGCCGGTGCGCCGGCCAGCCGCCGGTCCCGGTCCACCACCGCGCCGCCGGTCAGCAGCCCGGCCGCCCGGTCCAGTTGGGCCGCGTCGCGGACGACGACGTCGATCCGGTCGCCGCCCACCCTCGCCTTCAGCTCGTCCGCCGTGCCCTCCGCGGCCACCCGCCCGCCGTCGATCAGCGAGATCCGGTCCGCGAGCTGATCGGCCTCCTCCAGGTACTGGGTGGTCAGCAGTACGGTCGTGCCGCCGCCCACCAGGGAGCGCACGGCCGCCCACACCTCGGCCCGGCCGCGCGGGTCGAGTCCGGTCGTCGGCTCGTCGAGGAAGAGCACCTCCGGGTCCGTGATCAGCGAAGCGGCCAGATCGAGCCGCCGCCGCATACCGCCGCTGTACTCCGCGACCGCCTTGCGGCCGGTGTCCGCGAGCCCGAACCGGTCCAGCAGCTCGTCGGCCCGGACGCCCGCCCGGCGCGCGCCCAGGTGGTACAGCCGCCCGAACATCTCCAGGTTCTGCCGGCCGCCGAGCTGCTCGTCGACCGCCGCGTGCTGCCCGAGCAGCCCGATCCGGCGCCGGACCTCGCCCGCCTGCCGCCGTACGTCGTGCCCCGCCACCTCCACCCGGCCCCCGTCGTGCCGCAGCAGCGTCGACAGGATGCGGACCGCGGTGGTCTTTCCCGCGCCGTTGGGGCCGAGCACCGCGTGCACCGTGGAGCGGGCGACCGCGAGGTCGAGGCCGTCCAGGGCACGCTTCGCCCCGTATCGCTTGTGCACTCCTTCGACGACGATCGCATCGGTCAAAATCGTCACACCCCCCTCGTAGTCAAACTTGACTAGCAGAGGAAAGGTAACCGGCCGCACCGCATTCGTCAAACTTGATTAGTGAGCGTCCCCCGGATCGGCGACACCGGTGGCGTAAGGGTTCTCCTCGCCCTCGGCGAGCACGCCGACGAACGGTTCGCCCTCACCCGCGAAGGTGTACGCCCCGCCCTCGATCCGGGCGATCAGCCCGCGCGTCCAGTCGGCGCCGGCGTCCGCCGAGTGCACCCACATGTTCATGATCTCGCCGATGTGGCCGATCGACTCGGGACCCGCCTCCGGCGTGTAGTACTCGGTGACCGCCGACCGCCACGTGGCCAGACCCGCCACCCGCTCCTTGAGCAGGGACACCGCCTCCGACCGCTCCAGGTCGACGATGCCGCCCAGTCCCGCGGAGAGCACGTCCAGCTTCTGGTCGTACGAGGTCAGCGCCGCGCGCAGCAGCGTGAAGTACTCCTCGTCGCCCTGCTCGGTGATCTCGTACTCGGTACGCGGCGGGCCGCCGGCGGTGCTCGGGGCGACCTCGTGGGCGAGCAGGACGCCCTGCTTCGCCATCTGCTTCAGTGCGTGGTAGATCGATCCCGGCTTGGCACTGGACCACTCGTGGGCGCCCCAGTACTCCAGGTCGTTGCGGATCTGATAGCCGTGCGCCCGGCCGTGCTGCCGCACGGCACAGAGAACCAGCAGCCGGATCGCGGACATACCCACACACCTTTCTACTCAACTTTGATGAGAGTAGCGGTGCGTGATTCAGAGCGGGAAAACGCTCCGGCCGTGCTGGATCGATATCCACTTCTGGGTGGTGAAGGCGTCCACCGTCGCCTCACCGTTCAGCCGGCCCGTCCCGGACTGCTTCTCGCCGCCGAAGGAGACCAGCGGGTCGTCCTGGACGGTGGCGTCGTTCACGTGGAACATCCCGCTGCGGATCCGCCGGGCGAACCGGACCCCGCGTTCGGCGTCCGCGGTGTGCACCGCGCCGCTGAGCCCGTAGGGGCTGTCGTTGGTCATCCGTACGGCCTCGTCCTCGCCGTCGAACGTGGCCAGCAGCGCCACCGGGCCGAAGATCTCCTGAGCGAGCAGCGGGGAGTCGTCCGCGAGTCCGGTGAGGACGGTGGGCTCCACCAGATTGCCGCGGGTGCGGCCCCTGACCAGTGCCGTGGCCCCGTCCGCGACCGCCTGGTCGACCAGCGCGGTCAGGGCGTCCGCCTGGAAGGTGTTGATGACGGGGCCGATCTGGGTGTCCGGGTCACGCGGGTCCCCGGTCCGCAGCGCCGCCACGCGTGCGGTGAACTTCTCGGTGAACTCGGGCGCGACGGCCCGGTCCACCAGAATGCGGTTGGCGGCCATGCAGACCTGGCCCTGGTAGACGAAGCGGCTGAAGACCGCGGCGTCGACCGCGTAGTCGATGTCCGCGTCGTCGAGCACCACCAGGGCGCTGTTGCCGCTGAGTTCGAGGATGGTGCGCTTGAAGAGCGCGCCCGCCGTCGCGCCGACATGGCGGCCGACCCGGTCCGATCCGGCGAAGGAGATCACCTTGGGGACGGGGTGCTCTATGAACGCGTCGCCTATCTCGGCCACGTCGGTGACCAGGATGTTGAGCAGTCCGGCCGGCAGTCCCGCGTCGTGGAAGATCTTGGCGACCAGCCCGCCGCCGACCACCGGGGCGTTCTGGTTGGGCTTGACGACGACCGCGTTGCCGAGCGCCAGGGCCGGCGCGGCCGACTTCATCGTCACCAGGAAGGGGAAGTTGAAGGCGCTGATGACGCCGACGACCCCGACGGGACGCCGGTAGAGCCGGTTCTCCTTGCCGTCCACCGGGGAGGCCAGGATCCGGCCGCCGGGGTGCAGCGCCTGATGGGCGGCCTCGCGCAGGAACTCCTGGGCGGCGCGCAGTTCGTACCACGCCTTGGACCGGGTGCCGCCCAGTTCGTCGATGACGGCCTCGACGATCTCGTCGGCGAGCTCCTCGGTGATGCGCAGGGCCCGTTCCATGACCCGGGCGCGCTCGTACGGGCTCGTGGTGGCCCAGGACCGCTGCGCGCGCTCGGCGGCGCGGTAGGCGCGGTCGACCTCTTCGACGGTGGCGATGGTGATCGCGGCGAGCTTTTCCCCGTTGTAGGGATTGAAATCAATGATGTCCCACGAGCCGGTGCCGGTGCGCCATTCACCGTCGATGTACTGGTCGGCCAGCTCGCGGAAGAAGGACATGCGATCCCTTACTGCAGGTGCAGACTCCTGTGGGGGTGTCATGGTACTGAAATATCAGGAGAGTTGGAGTAGACCACGGAGGAGATCCCGGCTCTCCTCGGGACCTGGGCTGTCCGCGTGGAGCCGCACCATCGCCTTTTCGTACTGGGCGACTTCTTCTGCCTTGTCCAGATAGAGCGCACTTGTCAGCTGCTCCAAATAGACAATGTCCGACAGATCGGATTCCGGGAATCGCAGCATCGTAAAGGAGCCGCTCTCCCCCGCGTGTCCGCCAAAACTGAAGGGCATCACCTGGAGAGTGACGTTCGGCTGTTCCGACATTTCAATCAGATGCCGCAATTGCCCGCGCATCACCTCGCGTCCGCCGTACGGCCGGCGCAACGCCGCCTCGTCCAGCACGGCGTGGAAGCGGGGGGCCCGCTCGGCGACGAGTGCCTTCTGCCGCTCCAGCCGCAGCGCGACCCGGCGGTCGATCTCGGCGGCGGGGGCTCCGCGCATTCCCCGGGAGACGACCGCGTGGGCGTACCCCTCGGTCTGCAACAGGCCGTGCACGAACTGGACTTCGTAGATCCGGATGAGCGAGGCCGCCCCTTCCAGACCGATGTATGTCTGGAACCAGCCGGGCAGCACATCGCCGAAACTGTGCCACCAGCCTGCCACGTTGGCCTCACGGGCCAGGCCGAGCAGGGAGTCGCGCTCCACCTCGTCCGTGACGCCGTAGAGCGTGAGCAGGTCCTCGACGTCCCTGGCCTTGAAGCTCACCCGTCCCAACTCCATGCGGCTGATCTTCGATTCGGAAGCCCGGATGGAGTAGCCGGCCGCCTCACGGGTGATACCGCGCGAGTCACGCAACCGTCTGAGCTGTGAGCCCAGCAGGATGCGCCGCACCACGGATCCACTCGACTCGCCTGCCGCCACTGGTCCAACCCTCCCCATCGCTTCCCGGGCATCGGGGCTCCCCCTGAACCCCAAGAGCCGGATTCTGCCATCAAAACGCTTCAGCCCGTACTCATTCGATTACGGAAATGGGAAGACTTGCCCAAGACCCCAAATCTCCCCACAGGAAGAAATGAGCAAGAACCGGCACGGGACCGGACAGGTCAGGCGCGTGCACGTGCATCTGCCCTTGCATCTGCCCTGCGCATTCGGAACCATGGGCGTCGCGCACCTGCGTGCTCGTTCGTGTTGTGCCGCTGTACCCGAGTACCCGTAGTACCGAGACAGCCGCGAATCCCGGGAGTGCCTCGTATGGGGACGAATGGATCGACGATGCTCGAGCCGTTACGGCAGGGGCTTCCCCCCATCGATCCCTCTGCCGTCTCCGGATCAGCCACCTGTACGCTGCCTGCCCGTTACGAGGCAGTCGGAGGGGCCAGACAGTTCACCCGGTCGACCCTGACCGGCTGGGATCTGAACGAACGGTTCGACGATGTCGCCCTCGTCGTCTCGGAGTTGGTCACCAACGCCCTGCGGCACGCGCTGCCCGCCGACATCCCGCGCGAACCCCAGGACCCGCCCGTGCGGCTGCACTTGATGCGCTGGACGTCACGGCTGGTGTGCGCGGTGCGCGACCCGAGCCAGGCGAGCCCGGTGGCTTCGGAGGCCGCCGACTCGGCGGAGTCGGGCCGCGGCCTCTTCCTGGTGGAGTCCTTCAGCGACTGCTGGGGCTGGCACCACTCACCCGTACTGGGTACGGAGGGCGCCCCCGGCGCCGCGCTGCGCGGGAAGGTCGTCTGGGCGCTCTTCCGGCTGTCCGACCCGGTGTGACACACCGCCGGGCGGACCGGGCGACGCCGCGCACGACGGCGGGGCGGTGTCGCACGGCGGGACGGAGGTCAGCCCTCCGCTACCAGGTGGTCGAACTCCCCGTCCTTGACGCCGAGCAGCAGCGCCTCTATCTCGGCCGGCGTATAGACCAGCGCCGGACCGTCGGGGTGGCGCGAATTCCGCATCGCCACATCCCCGTCGGGCAGTTTCGCGAACTCCACGCAGGATCCCTGGGAGTTGCTGTGTCTGCTCTTCTGCCAGGCGACTCCGCGAAGCTCTGTCGCCGCCATGCCGTTGTACACGTGGTGCACAGGACGCTCCCCGAGTTGCAAGGTGCAAGTGTCAACTGTCTCGGATCATAGCTCTGTTCAATTTCTCCTGCATGAGCGGATGCATGGGCAGATGCACGTGCACGGGCGGTGTTCCCCTGGTTACAGCTTCTCGCAGAAGAGACGTAGGACGGGCCGGTTCCGCTCCCGATTCCCCGAGTTGGCGCTCTCAAGCCTGTGGCGACCCACTGGTAGCTTGGATGGTCTTTCGTCATCCAGGGGGAATTCCACATGCGCAAACTCGTACGTACTGGTGCAGTTGTCGCCACCGGCCTGCTGACCGCTCTCGCGCTGACCGGCTGCGGCAGCGACAGCGACAAGGGTGGCACGGACGGGAGTTCCGGCTCCACCACGCCCCCGGCGCCCGGCACCGGTGACGGCTCCGGCTCCGCGGCGGGCGACGGGGACAGCGCTTCCTCCGGCGGGCTCAAGGCGCTGGAGGGCGCCTGGGCCGGGCTGACCGACGGCAAGGCCGTGGTGCTGTCCGTCGCATCCGGGAAGGCCGTCGTCGTCGCCGACTCCCATGTCTGCTCGGGCAGCGCCAAGGGCACGGACAAGGTGACGCTGGCACTCACGTGCGCCGACGGCGACACCGGCCGGACCGCGGGGGCCGTCGAGTCCAACGACGGCAAGACCCTCGTCGTCTCGTGGGACGGCGGGACCAAGGACACCTTCGCCAAGACCGACGCCGACTCGCTCGAAGGACTGCCCGGCCTGCCGACCCCGTAACACCCCCGGCAGGTACGGCCCCTGGCGGGCGGTCCGGCCTCGACCGCGGCCTCAGTCGTCGTCGGAACCGGGCCGCGAACCGTCGTCCAGGCCGCGGGAGAACTCCTCCAGGGCTTCGAGCAGGAGGCCGGCCCCGTTCCGTACGACCGGGTCCGACTCCCCCTCGCGCAGCCGCTCCTCCTCGTCCCACTTCTCCAGCGCCTCCCGCACAGGACCCCAGTCCGGCACCCGCCTCTCCCGCACCGCCTTCGCGCCCTGCTCGGTGGACCGGCGCAGCGCCTCGGCCAGCGGGGCGGCCTCCGGCACGGGGGTGGCGCCGCCCTCCGGGAGGTGCGCCTCCATCAGCATCGCGACCCGGCCGAGCTGGGACAGGGCGTGCTGGGTGTCGTCCGCGGCGGCGCGCGAGAGACCGCGGTGGCGCACCGGTTCGTGCTGGGCGGTGGCCACCGCCTCCTGCCAGGCGACCCGGGCCGCACGGGTGCGCAGCAGCGCGTTGCGGACGTCGCCGTGCCCGCGGTCGGCGGGATCGGCGTACTGGTCGACGACCGAGGCGGCGTACCGGCCGTCCTCCTTCAGCCAGTCGCCGAGCCGGTTGCGCAGCCGCGGCGTCTCCCACGCCGGGTAGACCGCGTACGAGAGCATCGCGAGGAGCCCGCCGCCGAGGGTGAGGACGACCCGTTCCAGCACGGTCTGCGACCAGTCGTCGCCCGCCATGCCCAGCAGGAAGACGACGTACGCGGCGACGCACGCCTGCCCGACCGAGTAGCCGGTGCGCATCAGCAGGTACATCAAGAGGGCGCAGACCACGGCGAACGCGGCGGACAGCTCCACGTCGGGGTGGGCGGTCTGGACGATCGCGGTGGCGAGGAAGACCCCGACGACGGTGCCGCCGAAGCGGGCCACGGAGCGTTCGTACGTCTGGGAGAACTCCGGCCGCATCACCATGACGGCCGTCATCGGCGCCCAGTAGCCGTGGCCGTACGGCAGCAGGGTGCCGAGGAGGTAGCCGACGGCGGCGACGACGGAGATCCGGATGGCGTGCCGCAGGATCGGGGAGCCGCGGTGCAGCTCGCCGCGCATCGACTTGAGCACGACCGGGACCAGCCGCAGCAGGGTGGGGCGCCGCTGGTGCTCCGGCTGCCGGCGGCCCCGGCCCGCCGCGATGGCGTCGGTGGTCTCCTCGGCCTCGGCCCGTTCCTCCTTGGTGCCGTCGCCCTCTGCCGCCTCGATGACGTCGGAGAGCAGCGCGGCCAGCCGGTCGGCGGCGCGGAGCGGCGGGCCGGTGAGCAGCGCCCCGGTGTCGGGGGTCTTCAGGGCGGCAAGGGCGGGCTCGGGGAGCCGGACCGGGTCGCCGTGCCGGATCGCCCGCGCCGCCGCGTCGAGCAGCGACGCGGCGGCGGCGAGCAGTTCACGGACCCGGTCGCGCTCCGGGCCCTCGGCCGGTACGCCCATGGCCGGGTCCGCGAGCGAGGCGAGCACCGGTCTGATCCGCTCGGCGACCCCGCGTGAGCCGTGCAGTTCGGCCGGGCGGCGGCGGGCCTGGCGCGGGGTGACCGCGGCCGCGCTGCGGGCCTCCATCAGCGGCACCGGGTCGAAGTGGGCGACCGGGTCGTGGCGCAGCCTGCGGGCGTAGTCCGCCTCTGCGGCCAGCGCGTCGGCGAGGGCGTCGCGCTGGGCGCCCCATCTTCGGACCGGGAACAGCACGATCAGCGCCGCCTGGACCACTCCGCCGAACGCGATCATCGCCCCGTGCAGGGCCGCCTGGGCGACGGAGGTGGGCAGGGTGATCGTCACCAGCATGATCGCGACGTTGGACGCGGCGATGATGCCGCCTGTCGGGCCCGCCGCCCAGGCCAGCCCGGCAAAGAAGGTCCAGAGCACCAGCAGGACCATGAAGAGCGCCAGCCGGGAACCGGTGACATAGCCGAGGAACGTGGACACGGCGAGGCTCGCGCCGGAGATGAGAGCGAGCACCGGGCGCGGCCGCCAGCTGCGCTGGAAGGTGGCGACGGCCGCCTGGAACGCGCCGAACGCGGAGCTGGCCGCGACCACGGGCCCGAAGAAGGCCAGGCTCACGCCGATCACCAGGGCCAGACCGGCCGCGCCGCGGATGGCGATCAGCGGTTCGAGGCGCCGCCGCTCGATCGTCAGCCCCGAGCGGGCGGTCTCCTTCAGCGCCCGGAGCCAGCTCATGCCGAGAGCCTAGCCGGATTTACCGTTATGCCCGAGTTGTCGCGACCAGTGGCCGGGCCCTGTCACCGGACCGGACCCACCGCCTCCACCGCCCGCGCGCGGGTGGTGCGCGATGCCGTCAGCCGGAGATCTCCGGGGCGTCCGCGCCCATCCGGGCCCGGTCGGCGGCGGCCGTCCCGTGGCTCCAGCCGTCCGGGTCGGTGGCGCCCCGCACCCGGGTGGTCGTGGTCTGCGGGAACATCCGCTCGGCGGTGTCCGTGACCGCCATGTCGCGGGCGGCCAGCACGGGCAGCAGCCCGGGGTCCGCCGCGGTGGACGGGCCGGCCGCGCCGCCCTCGGCGTCGGCCTGCGCGGTGGCGCGGGCGGTGCCGTCGGCCAGCCGGCGGCCCAGCCGCTGGGCGTAGGCCATCAGGAAGGACTGCCGGAAGGTCTTGGTCCGTTTGCGCCCGCCGGCCCGCTGACCCGCCTCGGCCCTGGTCATCGCCACGGTGCCCTGGACCAGCAGCGAGGTGTGGAGCAGTTCCACGGCCTCCAGGTCCGGTTCGAAGCCGACGACCGTCGTGAAGCCGAGGTCGCTGTTCCACACGGCCCGGCAGCGGTTCGCGGAGGCGACGGCGTCGAGCAGGATCGCCTTGGCCGTCTCGTAGGGGGCGTCCACCCCGATCCGGCAGGCGCCCGGCGCGCGGCTGCTGTGCGTACGGGCGGCGAGCAGCGCCTCGTCGATGCTGTGCCGGGCCATGAGCTCCTGCGCCTTGGTGGTGAGCGCCTCCGCCTCCTCGGGGAACCCGGTCGCCTCCGCCTTGGCCAGCAGGGCCCGGATACGGGTCAGCATGCGGGGTTCGTCGTGCGCGGGCGGCAGGTTCAGCCCGTCACGCGGGGCGCCGGGCGGGGGTCCGACCGGCTCGATGGCGGGCAGCCGCAGGAGCAGCCGGTAGAGCCCGAGCAGCTCGGAGGCGTACGTGAACCGGTCGGGCCGGTTGACCGGAGGCGCCGGGGGCAGCTCGTCCAGCTGGGGCTGCCAGCGCGGCGGCAGCCGCTCGTACCGCCGGACCTCCGAGGTGATCAGCCCGGCGGCCAGACCGGCCCGGTGCTCGTCGAGTTCGCGCCGGACGACCCGTACGACATCCGCGGGCAGCCAGCCGCGCTCCCAGGCGCGCCGGACGAACTCCTCGCCGCGCCGCAGCAGCTCGGCGTCGGCCGCCGGATCGGCGGCGAGGAGGGAGGCGCCGGTGTCGAGACCGGCGTCGCCGTCCGAGTAGAGGGCAGCCGCGAATGCCTGGTCGATCACCGGTTCCATGAGGTCAGGGTAGGCGGGGCGGGGTCGGCGGAATTCATCCACAGGCTGTGGATGAATTCCGCCGACCCGGCACCCGAGATCCCGGGCCTACCGGTACGCGCGCCCTCGCCAGACCGGCCCCGGCGCCCGGCCGGTACGCGTCACGGCAGGAGGACGAGCTTCCCCCGTACGTGCCCCGCCTCGCTGAGGCGCTGCGCGTCGGCCGCGTCGACGAGCGGCAGGGCCCGCTCGACCGGCACCCGCAGCTCGCCGTCGGCGGCGAGCCGGGCGTGCTCCGCCAGCTGCGCGCCGGACCGGGAGCCGCCCCCGGAGAAGGCGACCCCGTACTCGGCCGCGTTCTGGTCGGCGATGGTGACGATCCGGTCGGTGGTGCCGCCGCGCAGCTCGATGGAGTCCGGCAGCGCGCCGCGCCCCGCCACGTCGAAGACCGCGTCCACCCCCTGTGGAGCGGCCTCGCGCACCCGGTCGACCAGCCCCTCCCCGTACTCCACCGGGGTCGCGCCGATCACCCGCAGATAGTCGTGGTTGGCCGCGGACGCCGTACCGATCACGGTCGCGCCCCGGGCCGCCGCCAGCTGCACCGCGGCCGAGCCGACGGCTCCGGCCGCCCCGTGCAGCAACAGGGTGTCGCCCTCGCCGACGGCGAGCTCGTCCAGGACGCGCTGGGCGGTGTTCGACGCGATGGTCAGCGCCGCCGCGTCCTGCCAGCTCAGCTCGGCCGGCTTGGGGGCGACGAGCGCGGCATCGGCCAGGGCGTACTCGGCGTAGGAGCCGGTGGCGCTCCAGCCCAGCACCTCGTCACCCACCTCGACACCGGTGACCCCTTCCCCGGTCCGGTCGACCACCCCGGCGAACTCGACGCCGGGGATCGCCGGGAGCGAGGTCGGGAAGGCATCCTGCATCCAGCCGTGCCGGATCTTGTAGTCCATCGGATTCACCCCGGCGGCCATGACCTTCACCCGTACCTGCCCCGGACCGGGGTGCGGGTCCTCGACCCGGGCCGGATGCAGGACCTCGGGTCCGCCGAACTCCTCGAAAACGATCGCTTCCATCGCGCCTGTCCCCTCGGTGGCTGCTGCGGGCCCCGAAGCAGGCCCCTGCCGATCCTCCCGTCCTCGACGCGTGCGCGCACGCCGCCTCGCTGTCAGTGCCGGGTGCCAGACTCGGCCATATGACCGAACGCTGGGCGCTGGCCACCACGGAGAGCGGTGGCGCACGCCTCGTCCCGCTCGACCGCACCGGCCTGCCCACCGCCCCGGTCGTGACCGAACCCGATCTGGTCGAGGCCGTCCGCTCGCGTCCCGGAGTCACCCGCTGGGTGTGGCGCTCGACCGCCGAGATCTACCCCCGACTGCTCGCCGCCGGGGTGCCCGTGGCGCGCTGCTACGACATCGAGGCCGCCGAGTCCCTCCTGCTGGCACACGAGGGCCGGCTCGGCGAACCCCGCTCCGCGGCCGCCGCCCACGCCCGGCTGCTGGGCGTCGCGGTGCCGCCCGATCCACCGCCGCGCTCGGCGGAGCCCGGCTCCCAGTCCTCCCTGTTCGAGCCCAGGTCCGGCACGGACCTGCCCTTCGACGCCCTGCTCCGGGTCTACGCGGACCAGCTCGCCCGGCACGACGCCACGGACCGTCCGGGCCGGATGCTCCTGCTGACGGCTGCCGAGTCGGCCGGCATGCTGGTAGCCACCGAGCTGAACCGCGCGGGGCTGCCCTGGCGGGCCGACGTCCACCGGGACGTCCTCCAGGAGCTGCTGGGCGAGCGGTACGCGGGCGGTGGCGAGCCCCGCAAGCTGGCCGAGCTGGCGGACGAGGTGTCCGCCGCCTTCGGCCGCAGGGTCCGCCCGGACCTCCCCGCCGACGTGGTGCGGGCGTTCGCCCAGGCCGGCATCAAGGTGAAGTCGACCCGCCGCTGGGAGCTGGAGGAGCTGGACCACCCGGCGGTGCGGCCGCTCGTCCAGTACAAGAAGCTCTACCGGATCTGGACGGCCCACGGCTGGAGCTGGCTCCAGGACTGGGTCCGCGACGGCCGCTTCCGCCCCGAGTACCAGCCGGGCGGCACGGTCAGCGGCCGCTGGACGACCAACGGCGGCGGCGCCCTCCAGATCCCCAAAGTGATCCGGCAGGCGGTCGTCGCCGACGACGGCTGGCGGCTGGTCGTCGCGGACGCCGACCAGATGGAGCCGCGAGTGCTGGCCGCGATCTCCCGCGACCGGGGCCTCATGGAGGTGGCCGGGCACGACGGCGACCTCTACACCGCGCTGTCCGACCGCGCCTTCCACGGCGACCGCGACCACGCCAAGATCGCCCTGCTGGGCGCCGTCTACGGCCAGACCTCGGGGGACGGCCTGAAGAATCTGGCCGCCCTGCGCCGAAGATTCCCGCACGCCGTCGCCTATGTGGACGATGCCGCGAAGGCGGGGGAGGAAGGCCGTCTCGTACGGACCTGGCTCGGCCGCACCAGCCCGCCCGCGGCCGGCCGCGGGGACGACGGCGAGGCCGGTATCCCGCAGGAGGGCGACGACCTGTCGGCGGACGGCTCCGAGCGCCCGGGGGACGGCGGTTTCACACCCGGCTACGCCTCGTCCGACGCCCGCGCGCGCGGCCGCTTCACCCGCAACTTCGTGGTGCAAGGCAGCGCCGCCGACTGGGCACTGCTGCTCCTGGCCGCCCTGCGTCAGTCGCTCGGCGCCGCCGGGCTCCGGGCCGAACTGGTCTTCTTCCAGCACGACGAGGTGGTCGTGCACTGTCCGCTGGAGGAGGCCGAGACGGTGGTGGAGGCGATCCGGGCCGCCGGTGAACTGGCCGGACGGACCGCCTTCGGCGAGACACCGGTGCGCTTCCCGTTCACCACGGCGGTGGTGCGGCGCTACTCGGACGCGAAATGAGGGTCAGGGAAACGAGGGGGTCAGGGGCTGTGCGGCGGATGTGGCGCCGGAGGCGGCGTGCCGCCGCCACGGCGGCCGGCGGCCGGGGTGCGGAACACGGTGAGCCCGTGGTCCCGGGGAACAGCGGCGGCGGCCAGGTGCCGGTGGCGGTCGCGTCCGTTGAGCAGATGGATCGCGAGCGCCACCACGGCGATCATGCCGATGACTGCCACCACGGCGATCAGGGTCTCCATGCGTTCTGGCCTCCTCGGCCCGTCCCCCGCCATCCCCCTGCCGTCCCTCCAGGCTACTGCGCGCACAGCCGCGACGGCGGCCCGTGGAGCAGCCCCGGCCCGGGAACGGCGGGTGCCCCGGGGGAGGAGCCCGGGGCACCCGCGGCGGCGGTGGTGCCCGCCGGTCCGCTCGTCTACCCGCGTTCCCACAACGCGGGGACGTTCGGCGGCTCCCAGCCGGTCAGGGCGGTGTGCGCCTGCAGACAGCGGTACGCGACCCCGCCGTACGTGACGCGGTCTCCCGCGTTGTAGAGCGTGCCCGTCGCCCAGCCGCCGCCCGGATCGGTCGGGTCCGTCGGATCGGTCGGGTCCGTCGGGTCCTGCGCGATGTCGAGGACGAAGTCGAAGGTCCCCTCCTTCGCGGAGCCGACCGCCCGGACGTTCATCAGGAGCGCCGGGTCGAAGATGCCGTCGGTGTTGTTGCGCGGCTCGTTCGGGAAGTAGAGCTGCGTGGTGAGGATTCCCGAGCCGGGCGCCTGGGCCTTCACATGGATGTGCCGGGTGCGGCCGGGATACAGCCCCGGCACGACGGTGGAGAGGGTGAACGCGCCGGAGGCGTCGGTGAACTGGTGCCCGCGGAAGCCGAACCCGCTCATGTCGTAACCGCCGTTGGTGTCGGCCTGCCAGAAGTCGAGCAGCACCCCGGCGACGGGCTCGCAGGCCCGGCCGAAGACGTAGCCGCTGACGGTCAGCCGGACGCCGGGCGTACTGGAGGTCACCAGGCTGGTGCGGAGCGGGGAGTTGGGCTTGAAGTACGGGCCCTCGATCTGGTCGTGGGTCGGTTCGTCGCCGTCGTCGCAGTCCGGGGTCGGCGCGAGCGGCAGGGCGGTGGTACCGGTGTCGCGGGCCAGCGCCACCCCGGTCCCGGCGAACAGCGGGACCGCGGTGGCCACCAAGGCCGCCTTGAGCAGTGTCTTACGGCTGATCCGCCGGTCTTCGGAGAAGCGGTCAACGGGGTCGGGGGTCATGGCGGACTCCTCGGGATGGTGGGGAAGGGCACGTGCGGGTGCGTGGGGGCCCGGGGCACTGCGCCGGGCCCCGCTCCTCGATCGCCGGAGGGGCTCGGAACGCGGTCCGGGTGCTACAGCGCCTGCCACAGGGCGGGGACGTTCACGGGCGTCCAGCCGGCTTGGGCCTGGTGCCCCTGGAGGCAGCGGTAGCCGGCCGAGCCGTACGTCACCACGTCGCCCGCGGCGTACACCGTGCCGGCCGCCCAGCTCCCGCCGGGTTCGGTGGGATCGGTCGGGTCGGTCGGATCGGGCGGGGTGCCGCTGGTGACCAGGGTGAGTCCGTACGCCTGGAGCGCCGGGTTCACCGGCTGGAAGTACGTCGTGCCGCCCTGCGAGCAGTTGCCGGTGCCGCCGGAGGTGACGCCCTGGGCCTGGCTGCCGGAGATGAACGAGCCGCCGGAGTCGCCGGGTTCGGCGCACACGTTGGTGCGGGTCACTCCGGAGACGGTGCCCTCCTGGTAGGTGACGCTGCTGTTGCGCTGCTGGACGGTGCCGCAGTGCCAGCCGGTCGTCGAGCCCGAGCGGCAGACCGACGAGCCCTCCAGCGCCTCGGTGGAACCGGTGACCGTCACATCACCGTTGCCGTAGCCGTTCACCAGCGGCCGCGGGGTCCAGCCGGTGTTCGCGGCGACCCAGGAGTAGTCGCGGCCGGGGAAGGTGGAGCCCTGGAAGGAGCCCTGGGCCTGCTGGTTGTAGCCGCTGGTGCTGACGCCCGGGGTTCCGCAGTGCCCGGCGCTGACGAAGCCGCCCTGGGTGCCGCGCTTGACGGGGAAGCCGATGGAGCAGCGGCCCGTGCCGTTCATGTAGTACGCGTCACCGCCGCGCAGATCCGTGAACGTACGCGGTACACCCGCTGACTGACTGACCGTCACCAGTTTCCGCGGCACTCCGGCCGCGGCGAGGAAGGTGTCGGTGGCGGCGCCCCGGCCGGCCTCGACAACGACGCGGTTGGTGCGCACATCGACGTACCAGACGGGTATGTCCTCCGGCGCCCGGTGGAGCGCCACCCGGTCGAGGGCGGCCTTGGCAGAGGTGAGTTCGGCCAGGCTGTGTCCGACGACGACGGCCCGCGCACCGGCCTCGGTGATCCTCGCGGTGTCCGCCGCGTCGGTGGTGGCGACGGTCAGTTCCGCCGCGTCGCCGCTCACCCGGGCCCCGGCGAATCCGGCGCCGAGCGAGTGCCGCAGCCCGGCGGCCACGGCTGCCGCGCGGGTCTCCGCGCCGACCCTGGACCGCGCCCGGTCGGCGCTGAGCCCGAGGTCGCGCTCCATCGCCTTGAGCAAGCCGGGAGAGAGCTGTTCCGCCCCGGCGACGGGCGCGGAGGGTGCGGGGGACGGGTCGGCGGACGCGGTGCCGGTCAGTCCGGCCAGGGCGAGCACACCGACGGCCACGGTGGCGGTGCACACGGCCGATGCACGTCTTCGGAGCATGGATCTCTCCACGTAACTCTCCTTGGTTGCGGGGGAATTGCCGACAACGTAGCCGCGTGCAACCGGCTCCAGGAGATCCCGTCCGCCCATCGCGTCACGTTATGGGGCAGCCGTGACCGGCGGCGATACGGCGAAACACCCGCTCCCGGTCTCCCCGCCCGCGACCGGCGCGAGTAGGTTCCCCTCATGCGAATAGGTCAACTGCTGGGCACCGGACGCTCCGCCGACGTATACGAACTGGATGAGCAGTGGGTCCTGCGGCGTTACCGCGTCGGGCTGGACGCCACCCGCGAGATGCCTGTCATGTCCTACCTCTCGGCCTCCGGCTACCCGATCCCCCGGCTCGGTCCGCTGCCCGTGTCGGCAGGTCCCGGCGATCTGGTCATGGAGCGCCTGACCGGTCCGACGATGCTGGAGGCCCTGGTCTCCGGCGCGCTCGGCGGGGACGAGGGCTCCGCCATGCTGGCCGGCCTGCTCGCCGATCTGCACAGCGTCCCGGCCCGGCTCTCGGAGGATCCCGGGGACCGGATCCTCCACCTCGACCTGCATCCGGGCAACGTGATGCTGACGGCCGACGGCCCCATGGTGATCGACTGGAGCAACACAGAGGAGGGCCCGCCCGCCCTGGACCGGGCCATGTCCGCGCTGATCCTGGCCCAGGTCGCGGTCGATCCCCAGGTCCCGGAAGCGGCGGGTGCCCGCGCGCTGCTGGACACCCTGATGCCCCTCCTGGCCGCCGCCGACGACGGCATCCCGGCCCGCCACCTCGCCGCCGCGGCGGCCCGCCGCGCCGCCAATCCGACGATGAGCCCGGCCGAGGTGGCCCTCATCGGTGACGCGTCGGCCCTGGTCGCCGCACTGTCGGGATGAGATCCGGCCGTGGACCGGGCCCGCGGTGGGCCCGGTCCGCCGGCCCACCGCGGAGCACAGTCACTCGCGCGTGCCCGCCAGTTCGACCGGCCGGGTGCGCAGCGCGAGCCAGGCGGGCAGCACGGCGAAGACCACGGCCAGGACCGCGCTCGCCGCCACCACGAGGCCGATGACCGCCCAGGGGACGACGACGCCGGACCCGACGTCGAGCAGTCCGAGCGCGGTCCGTACGCCGAGCAGGTTCAGCGCGGCGACGACCGCGCCGAGCACCGCACCCACCGCGACCACGGCCAGCGCCTCCACCCCGACCAGCCGCAGCACCTGCGCCTTCGTCGCCCCGGCGAGACGGAGCACCGCCAGGTCCCGCACCCGGTCCGCGGTGGCCATCACCTGGGTGTTGGCCAGCGCGATCCCCGTGTACACCAGTGCTATCGCCAGGATCATCAGCAGCCCGAGCCGGGTACTGCCGCCGGTGGGCGGGTGGCCGGCCCTCACCCACTGCGCCGTGGTCAGCACGTCGGTGCCGGTCGCCCGGCCGGCCGCGTACAGCGCTTCCGCCACGGCCGACCGGTCCGTGCCGCTCCGGACCCGGACGTCGATCCGGTCGATCCCGGCCCCGGCGGCGTTGCGCGGGGTGAGGTAGACGCCGTTGTTGCCCGTACCGGTGGAGAGCACGGCCACGACCCGCAGGGTGACCTTGCGGCCGTCGCCCAGCCAGACGCCGACGCGCTCGCCGATCGTCGTGGTCAGCCACTCCTCGTTGACGACGATGCCGCCGTCGTCGAGGTCGGCGAACCGGCCCGCCACCACCGACAGCGCGGACACCGCCGCCGCGTCCGCCGGGTCCACCGCCCTGGCCTCGGAGCGGACGAAGCGCCGGGTGCTGGCGGTACTGGCGTACCTGCGGGGCTAGCGGGACAGGGTCCAGGTCACCGCCGGGGTCACCGTCCCTGGTACGGGCCGGGCCGGCGGTGAGGACCCACGAACGGTGGCCGGATACCGACGGGCTCCACATGCTGTTGCGGGCAGTGCGGCCGTCGAGAAGGATCCCGCCCTGTGACGACAGCCGAGCAGCAGCCCCAGCCCTCCCCGCGATCCCCCGGAGCCACGTCGCCCCGCCCCCTCGCGCTGATCACCGGCGTCGGCCGTACGGCCGGCATCGGCGCGGGCATCGCCCACCGACTGGCCGCGTCCGGCTGGGACATCGCGTTCAGCTACTGGACCCCCTACGACAGGCGCATGGCCTGGGGCGAAGAGCAGGGGGCGGCGACGACGATCGCCGCATCCCTCGCCGAGCAGGGCGCGCGCACCGCGGCGATCGAGGCGGACCTCGTCGATCCCGACGTCCCGGCCCGGATCTTCGACGAGGCCGAACGCACCATCGGACCGGTCACCGCGCTCGTGCTGAGCCACGCGGAGTCGGTCGACTCCGGGCTCCTCGACACCACGGTCGAGAGCTTCGACCGGCACTTCGCCGTGAACTCCCGCGCCAGTTGGCTGCTGATCCGGGAGTACGGGCTGCGCTTCCGCGCCCCGGCAGGGACCGGCCGGATCGTGGCCCTGACCAGTGACCACACCGTCGGCAACCTCCCGTACGGCGCGAGCAAGGGCGCCCTGGACCGCATCACCCTGGCCGCCGCGCACGAGCTGGCGCACCTGGGCGTGACGGCCAACGTCATCAACCCCGGCCCGGTGGACACCGGCTGGATGAACGAGGAGGTCGCGGAGTCCTGCCTCCGGGGCACCCCGCTCGGCCGCCTCGGAACCCCTCGGGACACCGCGCACCTGGTCGACTTCCTCTGCTCACCGCAGGGCCAGTGGATCAATGGCCAGCTGCTGAAGAGCAACGGCGGCTCGGCGTAACCGCTCGTCAGGGACGGTTCACGGGCGCTTGGTCCGCCACAGCCACCCGGTACCGGCCAGCGTCACGACGAGTGTCAGGGCGACGACCGACCAGCGCAGCGCCGGGTCAGCGGCGCTTCCGTCATCGTCGAGGACGAAGACGTACCAGCCGACCTTGATCACGAGAGGGACGAGAAAGGCCAGACCCACCCCGGTCCATTTCTCGGCCACCGTCCAGTAGCGGGCCCGGCACACGATCACGACGCCGGAGACCAGGCCCGCGAGGGCTATCCAGTTCAGGACCACGTTCCGGGCCAGGTAGGGCAGGACGGTGCTGACCAGCAGGAGTACCAGGGGCAGCCACACCGGAGAGCGGCGGCGACCCGGCTTGCGGGCCCTCGCTCCCGCGGTGCCGCCGCCGAGCTCCTGGAACGCCGTCGCGGCTATCGCGCGGGGGTCGCCCACCTCGCGCAGGATCTCGCGGGTACCGCCGGGCCGTTCGGCGAGCGCGACCTCGATGTGTTCGCCGAGGTCGGCGATGAGTTCCTGGCGGGCCGCGGGCGGCAGCGTCGACGTCTCGCGTTCGACTGCCGCGAGGTAGTCCCGCACCAGTGATTCATCGGTCTTCAAGAGTGTGCCCTTCCAGGTGCCCACCGAGCCCCGTGCCCGGCGTGAGGAGTGGTCGACGGCCCCACGGGAACCGGGCCGGATCGCGGTGAACTGCGCCCTGCCCGTGGGCCGACGTCTCACCTCACCTGGTTCCATGCATTGCAATGTACCAGGCGAAACCCCACACCGACCGGCCCGTCCACCCCCCTCCCCAACCCTTCACACGCCCCTCCCCTTCGTGGCCTCGGCCGGTGCCCAGGATGCCGATGCCGGTCATGAGGTGATGCTCCTCGCGGTGTCGGGCGGGGCTGGTGGAGGTGGCAGCGCGGGTGACCGTTCAGGCGATCGGCGCGAGGACCTTGAGAGCGGCGGCGTGGACGCCGGGGGCGGCGGCGAGGAAGTCGCGGCCGCCCGTGCTCCAGGGTTCGCCCGCCAGGTCGGTGACGGTGCCTCCGGCCTCGGAGACGAGCAGGGCGCCGGCGACCAGCCCGGAGCGGACGTCGGAGAACTGCCAGAACGCGTCCGTGCGGCCGGCGGCGACATGGATGAGCTGCGTCGTGGCGGGAACCGACACGTGCACCACGAGTCCGTTGACGAGCATGGCGGTGACGGAGTCGCCGATCCGCCGGAAGGTGCGCTCGTCCTCGCCGGGCCTGGCCTGACCGGTGCCGATGAGCGCGGCACCCAGGTCGGCCTTGGCGGACACCTTCAACGGGAGGCCGTTGAGGCGGGCGCCGCCGTCGGCGACAGCGGTGTACGTGTCGCCGGTCAGCGGCAGGTGGACGCCGGTGAGCACCGGCCGGTTGTCGCGGACCAGGGTCGCGGTGACGGCCCACTCCGGCAGGGCCTGGACGTGGTTGATGTTGCCCTCGGCGGGGTCCACGACCCACCACTCCCCGGCCGGGAGCGCGCCCCGGCCAGTTCGCCCTCGGCCCACCGAGATCCTGGCCGGGCCCTCGGCGGCGAATTCGAGAGGAGCGGCCCTGGTGGGGGCCGAGGGGCTGGGCCATACCTGCGGTGCCCTGGGCGGCGTGGCAACGGCATCAGGAAGCGGGGACGGGCTCCAACCGGTAGGCGTCCCCGTGGGCGATCACGCGGCCGGCGGTGGGCGGTGCGAAGTGGGTGCCGAGGAGGAGGGTGTCCGTGCCGGCGAGGGAGCGGAGCAGCTTGCGGCGGGTGGCCTCGGACTGCCGCGGGTCGATGTCGACGCAGGAGCCGATGACGGGGTGGGCGAGCTGGACGGGGTGGTGGACGCAGTCGCCGGAGATCAGTGCCGTCTCACCCTGGCTGGTCAGTTCCACGGCGACGTGGCCGGGGGTGTGGCCGGGTGTCGGGATCAAGCGCAGGCCGGGGGCGATCTCGGCCCCCTCGTGCGGGACGTCGACCGTGCTCAGCAGACCCGCCTGTTCGACCGGGATCACGGAGTCGCGGAACATCTGTTCGCGAGGCTCCTCCATGTCGTACGTGGCCCAGAACTCCCGCTCTGCGCGGGAGGTGAGGTAGCGGGCGTTGGGGAAGGTGGGGACCCATTCGCCGTTCACCTGCCGCGTGTTCCAGCCGACGTGATCGGCGTGCAGGTGGGTGAGGATCACCAGGTCGACGGAGTCCGGGGGGAAACCGGCGCCGGTGAGGTGCTCCAGGAAGTCGGTCCGCAGGTCGTGCCAGGCCGGGTTGGCCCGCTCCTTGCCGTTGCCGATGCCGGTGTCGACGAGAACGTGCAGCCCGTTCACGACGAACGCGAAGCTGTGGCTGTCGATGTGCAGAATCCCGTCCTGGCCGGCGAAGTGGGGGTGCAGCCAGTCCTGGGCGGTCACCATCTCAGGGGTGGCGTCGGGCAGCAGCCAGGGTCCGGTCGCGAGCGGCAGAGCGACTTCGTCGATGCGGTGGACGGTGACGCCGCCCACGGTCCAGGAGGGGATGGGAGTGGCAGCGGGGGAGGTGTGCATGGTGTGTCGTTTCCTTTGGTTCTCTTCGACGGAAGCGGTCGGTTGTTCTCTTCAGTGGGAGCGGCCGGCTTCGGGGCGGGCCGCCCCGTGTCGTGACGCGGTGAGTGCCGCCAGGGCCGCCAGAGCGAGGAGAGCGGCGGTGATGGCGTAGGCGTGTGAGGTGGCCCCCAGCCCGTAGTGCTGGGTGGCGGCGCCCGCGGCGACGGCGGGCAGGCTCATGGAGAGGTAGCTGAGGATGTAGTAGGCGGCCAGTGTCGCGGCGCGGTCCCGCTCGTCGAGCGAGGCGAGGAGCATACGCAGCGCCCCCTGGGAAACGGCGCCGAAGGCGATGCCGGCGAGTACCGCGCCGCCGTAGACCGCGGGCAGCCCGGCGCCGTGCAGACCGCTCAGGGTCAGGGCCGCGGCGGGCAGGACGGACAGGCAGCCGCCGATCGCCGTGGCGCGGGGCGGCCTGCGCCGCAGCGCCCATACGGTGAGCGCGGCGGTGGCACTGAGGGTGAAGAAGACCATGCCACGGGCTGCTTGCGGGGCGTCGGGGGCCACCAGGCCCACGAGGGCCGGGCCGAGGGAGGAGTAGAAGCCGCCCAGCGCCCAGACGGTGCCGACAGCGGCGCCCGCGGCCAGCAGGGTGCGGCGGACCGGGGGCGGGACGCCGGCCCGCGGGCGCAGCGACCGCAGCGCTCCCACGCGGCGGTGGGCCGTCTCCGTGGTGAAGGTGGCCGCGATCGCCTGGGCGAGGAACAACGCCGCCAGCAGTACGTAGACGGTGACGGTGGGGGCGGGGGCGAAACGGACGAGCAGGGTGGAGACGAGCACGCCGGTGGCCATACCGGCGACCGGGGTGACGCTGTTGGCCAGGGCGGACCGGCCCGGGCGCCGGGGGTTCTCCAGGTCGAGGAGCGCCGCGCCCGCGGCGCTGGTGGCCGCGCCGGTGGCCGCTCCTTGCAGGACCCGGGCGATGGTCAGGGAGCCCGCGCCGTCCGCTGAGGCCAGGAGGACCATGGAGGCGGCCGCCATGAGCAGGGCGCCTGCCAGGACAGGGCGTCGCCCCAGGTGGTCGGAGAGCGCTCCGGTGGTGAGCAGGGCCAGCAACAGGGCCAGGGCGTACGCGCTGAAGACCACGGTGACGGCGAGCGCGGAGAGGCCCCACTGGTCCTGGTAGAGAGGGTAGAGCGGGGTCGGAGCGCTGGACGCGGCCAGGAGGGCCGCGAGTATCGACACGTCGAGGGCGAAAGAAGCCGTGCGCCTCTTCGCGGCCCGATGGGCGACGTGCGCGGGTGCGTCGGACATGACGCCGGGCATGGGACCCCTTCCGTAAATGCAATGAATTTGCGTTAACTCGACAGTAGGACCTATGGTCGGGTTAACGCAAACCGTTGGCTTTTAGCGCGGGGGCTTCGTTGCCACGCCCCCCCTGATCAGGAGAAACCCGTGCCCCCCGTTGAACTCACGCCGCCCGAGGCCGACCTCTGGGCCGCCCGTGCCGGACTTCCGCTGCCCGATGACCGCCACGCCGCAGTCGCCACCACCGCCAACCACATCCACTCCGTCGTCTCGGTCCTGCGTGAGCTGGACTTCGGGGACACCCCGCCCGCCGGCGCCTACCGCGCCGGAAAGGAGAAGCACGATGCAGCCGTATGAGCTGACCCTCGCCGACGCCGCGCAGCGGATCCGGGCCCGCCGGCTGTCCCCCGTCGAGCTGGTGGACTCGGTCCTCGAACGCATCGACCAGGTGGACCCGCACGTCGAGGCGTACGTCGCGGTCACCGCCGAGCAGGCCCGCGGCGCGGCGCGGGAGGCCGAGCGGGAAGCGGCCCGCGGCATGTTCCGGGGATCACTGCACGGCGTCCCGGCCGGGCTCAAGGACCTGATCGACGTCGCCGGTTCGCCCACCAGCGCCAGTTCCCGGGTCCGGGCCGGCCACCGCGCCGCCGCCGACAGCACGGTCGCCGCCCGGCTGCGGGCCGCAGGCTCCGTCCTGGTCGGCAAGACCCACACCCACGAGTTCGCCTACGGCCTGACCACCCCGCAGACCGCCAACGCCTGGGACCGCGGCCGGGTCGCGGGAGGCTCCAGCGGCGGGTCCGCCGTCGCGGTGGCGGCTGGGGCGGCGACCTTCGCCCTCGGCACCGACACCGGCGGGTCGATCCGGGTTCCCGCCGCGCTGAACGGGGTCGTCGGCCTCAAGCCGACCTACGGGCTGGTGCCGCGCCACGGCGTCACATCGCTGTCCTGGTCGCTGGACCACGTCGGCCCGGTCACCCGCACCGTCGAGGACGCGGCCCTGGTCCTGAACGTCCTCGCCGGGCACGACCCGCGTGACCCCGCCTCACTGGACGCCCCCGCCGTCGACCACCAGCCGGAACGGGAGCCGGACCTGGCGGGCGTGCGCGTCGGGGTACCACGCAACTACTACTTCGACCATGTCGACGCGGAGGTGGAGACCGCCGTCCGCCGGGGCATCGCGCAGCTGGAGACGCTCGGCGCCCATCTCGTCGAGATCGACATCCCGATGACCCGGTACATCCAGGCCACGCAGTGGGGGCTGATGGTTCCGGAGGCCACCGCCTACCACGAGGGCACGCTGCGTACCGTCCCCGAGCTGTACCGGGCGGACGTCCGCATCCTCCTGGAGGCCGGTGAGCTGATGGGCGCGGGCGACTATCTGCGTGCCCAGCGCTCCCGGACGCTCATGCAGGAAGAATGGGCCCGCATTCTGGAGAAGGTCGACGTGATCGCCGCCCCGGCGGTCCCGATGACCGCGGTGAAGGCCGGCCAGGAGAGCGTCACCTGGTCCGACGGCTCGACCGAGGCCGTCTCCGACGCCTACGTGCGTCTGTCCTCCCCGGCCAACATCACCGGAGTGCCCGCCCTGTCCGTCCCGGTGGGCCACGACACGGCAGGCATGCCGATCGGCATGCAGCTGCTCGGGCGACCCTTCGGCGAGCGGCAGCTGCTGCGGGTGGGCCACGCCTACGAGCGGACGCAGCCCGCCCGATCGCTCGCGCCTGCCGCCTGAGAGCGGCCTGCGGGCCGGGCGGTTCCTGACCGGCCCCTATGACGTTCGGCTCCGGTCGGGATCAGGACTGGGTGCCCGCAGCGAGGGGGCCCTGGTGCGGCCGTCGAGCCGGCACACTCCTCCTAAACGCAAGAACTGTGCTTTAAAGTGGAGTCATGAGTCGTAAGCCGATGGTGCGCCCCGGCGGGCGCAGTGCACGGGTCCAGGCTTCGGTGCACACCGCTGTCCGCGACATCCTGTCGGAGCGGGGCCGCGACGCGGTGACCGTCCCGCTGGTCGCCCAGCGCGCCGGAGTCACCCCCTCGACGATCTACCGCCGCTGGGGCGACCTTCAGGAGCTGCTGTCGGACGTCGCGGTGGAGCGCCTGCGGCCCGACACCGCGCCGGAGGACCACGGTGACCTGCTGTCCGACCTGACGGCCTGGGCCGAACAGTTCCTTGACGAGATGTCGTCCCCTTCCGGCCGCGCCTACATCCGTGACGCTCTGCTCGGCGACCCGGACGGCAGCTACGCCGGTCAGTGCTCGGCCTACGCGGCCGAACAGGTCGACGTCATGCTCGCCCGCGCGATCGGCCGCGAGGAGAACACTCCCGACGTCGAGACGGCGATGGACCGCGTGGTCGCCCCCCTGATGTACCGCATCCTCTTCCGCCCGGCCGGACTCGACGCCGCGTACGCCCGTCGGCTCGTGACCGAGCTCCTCGACGCGGGCGAAGAACACCCCCTCCCATGATCCAGATTCCTCGCGGCCCGCGCAGGAGGCGCCCAGATTCACCGTTGCTCATGCCCGCGGGCTGCCGCGGCTCGGGCGAGGCTAGGGCCTTCGGCTTGTGGCGTGGTCCGTGGAGGTCACCGCCCTGGTCGGTATACGGAGCCGCGGCGGCCACGACCTTCTTGCCGAGGATGGTGAGCTGCATGGAGTGTTTGACTCCGCCGCGGACCAGGAGCTCGCCGTCCAGGCCCTGTTCCAGCTTGCGGATCTGTTCCTGCCGCCGGCCGCAGCAGAGCGGCAGGCCAACCAGCCTTGCTGCCGCAGCGGCGGTTGTACGTGGCCTGCGCCGAGGATGTGCCCACACGGGAGGCTGCGCCGCTTGAGCCGCCGCCGCTCCAGGCCGTCGAGCCGCCGGTATGCCGTCGCGCGACCGGGCAGCTTCACCTCGCCTTCGCCATAGCGGGCTTCCGGGCGTGGGCCGACGGAGCGGATCACCTTCCCACAGGTCGGCTTCGATTCCCTTCCGTGCTCGGCATGCCCGACCCCGAGCAGCTTGAGCGGGGAGCAGAGCCCCGGTCCTGACCAGTTGAGACATCTCCACGATCAGGTCGGGGAACCTCGGCCTGGTCACGCTGCCGCCGCCGCTCCGGTTCCCCGACGTCCCGCTGCACTCGCTGTGGCACCAGCGCTACGACAACGACCTCGCCCACACCTGGCTGCGCGACCTGGCCACCGAAACCGTCCAGCCGCTGTTCGCGCCACTGAACACCTGACCGTCACAGCGCCCGACCGTCACAACGCCCGATCGTCACGGCGCACAACACCAGGCAGCAAAGGAGAACCCGAGAAAAGGGCCAGGGAAAAGGACAAGCAAAAGCCCCAGGTCACGGCGAGTGAGTCCTGAGGCTTCTACAGAGCCGCCTTCGGGATTCGAACCCGAGACCTACGCATTACGAGTGCGTTGCTCTGGCCAACTGAGCTAAGGCGGCACGCCCTGTCACACCATGGTGCGATCAGCAGCGGGCCCAAGTCTACACAGTTTCCGAGGGTGCTCCGTACCGGCCTGTCGCCGGGGTGTAGTCGCAGGTCAGCGGCGGGGCGGGTGGGATCAGGAGCACTTCTTGCCGTCGCTCGGCGGGGTGCCCTCCAGGAGGTACGTGTTGATCGCCGTGTCGATGCAGTCGCTGCCGCGGCCGTACGCCGTGTGGCCGTCGCCCTGGTACGTGAGGAGGGTGCCGGAGGAGAGCTGGCCGGCCAGGGACTCGGCCCACTTGTACGGGGTGGCCGGGTCCCGGGTGGTACCGACCACCACGATCGGGGCCGCGCCCTCCGCCGTGATGCGGTGCGGGGTGCCGGTGGCGCGGACCGGCCAGTAGGCGCAGTTCAGGGAGGCCCAGGCGAAGCCCTTGCCGAAGACCGGGGAGGCCTTCTCGAAGGTGGGGAGTGCCTCGGTGACGGCCTTGGAGGTGGTGAACGCGGGCGGGAGGTCGATGCAGTTCACGGCCGCGTTGGCGTACATCAGGTTCGCGTACGAGCCATTGGGCTCGCGCTCGTAGTAGCTGTCCGCCAGGGAGAGCAGGCCGGAACCGTCGCCCTTCTCGGCGGCGGTGAGCGCCTCGCGGAGCTGGGGCCAGGCCGTCTCGTCGTACATGGCGGCGATGACGCCCGTGGTGGCGAGGGACTCGCCGAGCTTGCGGGGGTCACCCGTGGCAATCGGTTTGGCGTCGAGGTCGGCGAACAGCTGCTTCAGCCGGTTCGCGGCCTCGGACGTGGACGTGGTGCCGAGCGGGCAGTCCGCCTTCTTCACGCAGTCACCGGCGAAGGACTGGAACGCCGTCTCGAACCCCGCGGTCTGGTCGCGGTTCATCTCGACCGAGGGAAGCGACGGGTCCATCGCGCCGTCGAGGACGAGCCGCCCGGCCCGTGCGGGGAAGAGTTCGGCGTACGTCGCGCCCAGGAACGTGCCGTACGAGGCCCCGACGTAGTTCAGCCGGTCGTCACCGAGCAACGCGCGCAGGATGTCCATGTCACGCGCCGTCTCGACGGTGGAGACATGCGGCAGGATCTCCCCCGAGCGCTGCTCGCAGCCCGTGGCGAACTTCTTGAACGCACCGCTCAGCGCGGTGACCTCGCCCGCGTCGTCCGGCGTCTGGTCGACCTGGGTGTAGGCGTCCATCTGCGGACCGGTGAGACAGGTGACGGGTTCGCTGCGCGCCACCCCGCGCGGATCGATGGCCACCATGTCGTAGCGGGCCCGCACCTGGGCGGGGTAGCCGATCGCGGCGTAGCCCTGGAGATAGCCGATGGCCGATCCGCCGGGGCCGCCCGGATTCACCAGCAGGGAGCCGATCCGCTTGCCGGGCCCGGTGGCCTTCTTGCGGGACACCGCCAGCTTGATCTCGCCGCCGTCCGGCTTCGCGTAGTCGAGCGGCGCCTTCATCGTGGTGCACTGGAATCCGGTGACACCGCAGTCCCGCCAGCTGAGGTGCTGCGCGTAGAACGTCTTCAGCGCCGCGGGGACGCGGGAGGCGGTGGCCGCAGGCGCGGGCGAGGAGGCGCTCGTCGTCGAACTCCCACTGGTGCAGCCGGAGATGAGGAGGCCGGCAGTGCCGAGCGCGAGGGCGAGAGTGCGGAGCGGGCGCCTGGTGTCCATGTCCGGAGCGTAGCCGCCGGGTGACGACTCGCCCGATTCCCTGCTCATTCGGGTGATTAGGTGCCGGTCAGCGGATCGCGACGGCCACCGGACTCGTTACGTCACCCCGCCCGCAGCGCCATCGTCATCGCCTCCACCGCGAGCAGCGGGGCCACGTTGCGGTCCAGCGCCCGGCGGCAGGCGATCACCGCCTCGATCCGGCGCAGGGTCCGCTCGGGGGTGGACGAGCGGACGATGCGGTCGAGGGAGTCCTGCGCGTCGGTGTTGGCGATGGCGATCCGCGAGCCCATTTGAAGAGCGAGCACATCGCGGTAGAAGCCGGTCAGTTCGGTGAGCGCCAGATCGAGGCTGTCGCGCTGCGTACGGGTCTTGCGGCGCTTCTGCCTTTCCTCCAGCTCCTTCATCACCCCGGCCGTGCCCCGCGGCATCCGGCCCCCGGCGGACGCGCCGAGCGCGGCCTTCATGTCTTCCGTCTCCTTGACGTCCACGTCCTCTGCGACCTGCTTCGCGTCGTCGGTGGCGGTGTCGATCAACTCCTGAGCGGCCTTGAGGCAGCCACCGATGTCCTCGACCCGCAGCGGCAGCTTGAGGACCGCCGCCCGGCGCGAACGGGCCCGCTCGTCCGTGGCGAGGCGGCGCGCCCTGCCGATGTGGCCCTGGGTCGCGCGGGCGGCGGACGCGGCCCGCTCCGGGTCGACGCCGTCGCGCCGCACCAGGACGTCGGCGACCGCTTCGACCGACGGGGTGCCCAGCGTGAGGTGACGGCAGCGGGAACGGATCGTCGGCAGTACGTCTTCGAGCGAGGGCGCGCAGAGCAGCCACACGGTGCGCGGCGCGGGCTCCTCGATCGCCTTCAGCAGAACATTGCCCGCGCCTTCGGTGAGGCGGTCGGCGTCCTCCATGACGATGACCTGCCAGCGTCCGACGGCCGGGGAGAGCTGGGCGCGGCGGACCAGCTCGCGGGTCTCCTTCACACCGATGGAGAGCAGGTCGGTGCGGATCACGTCGACATCGGCGTGTGTACCGATGAGGCTGGTGTGACAGCCGTCGCAGAAACCGCAGCCCGGTGCCCCGCCCAGGGCGCGGTCCGGACTGGTGCACTGCAGAGCGGCGGCGAAGGCGCGGGCGGCGGTGGACCGTCCGGAGCCCGGCGGGCCGGTGAACAGCCAGGCATGGGTCATCCGCGAGCCGGGCGGCACCGGTTCTCCCGCGGAGATGGCGGAGACCAGCACGTCGGCGTCCCGGGCGGCGGCGCCGAGCTGCTCCTGCACCCGGTCCTGGCCGACCAGGTCGTCCCATACGGACATGGGTCACCGCCCTTCCGGTGGTGTGCGGCCGCGCTGCCCTCCGTGTGAACGGCGGCGCGGCCCTGTGTGGCTCGTCGTGGATCTCGTCCTGGCCCTCGCCGTGGATCTCTCCCCGGCCCGTGCCGCGGCTCTCGTCGGTCCGGCACCGGCCAGGCGTCGATCCGGCTTCCCATTGTGGGGGACGGGTCTGACAATGCCGGCAGACGGACGATGGAGTGACCTGTATCCCGGGCGGCCTGGGTGACCTGGCTGACCGGCAGGCGCGGGGGAACGCGCCGGGAGCCCCGGGCACCGCCAGGCACCCGGGGCTCCCGTACGTACCGGATCAGCGGCGCGGGCGACGTCCCCGGCCCGGGGATGCCGGGCCCTCGTCGTCGTGGTCGCCGAGCAGTTCGTCCGCCAGCGTCGGCAGGTCGTCCAGCGGGGTCTCCTCCGCCCAGTCGGGGCGGGGCCGCCGGGACGGCCGGGCGGAGCGCTCCTGCTGGTCCGCAGCCGGCTGCTGAGGCGCGTGCGGGTCGGTGACCTGCGGGAGCTCACGGGTGCGCTCGTTCTCGCGCTCCGGTACGGAGCCGGCCGGGTGCTCGTCCCGGAAGATGCCCCGCGGTACCCGGTCGGCCGGATCGGCGTCCCGCGCGGACGTGCGGCCCGCGTCCCGTACCGGCGGGAGCACCGTCGTCTCGTCCATCGAACCCGCCGCGTCCCGTCCGCCGGAGCGCTCGTCCGGGTCGGTGAACTTCGGGATCATCGTCGTCTCGGCCTCGTCGGAGGGCCAGGTGGCGGACGAGGAACGGGAACGGGTCGAGCCGGACGACGGCTCCACCGGGGAAGGAACCGGCTGAGTGATCTCGTTCGGGTTGACGAGCGGGGTCGGCACCGTCAGCTCGTTGTCCGGCACGGACGGCCGTGACGACCCTGACGACCCGGAGGACCCTGAGGACCCGGACGAAGAAGACGACCCGGACGCCCGGGAAGCCCGCGCTGCCGTCTCGGCCTCCGCGGCGGCCTCTGCCGCTTCCCGCTCGGCGGCGGCAGCCTCCGCACGCGCGGTCTCGGCCGCGGCAGCCGCGTCGGCCTCGGCCTGGCGGCGTGCCGCCTCGGCCCTCAGCAGCGACTCCTCGGCCTTGCGCTGCTTCTCAAGACGCCGTACCTCGGCCTCCTGACGCAACCGCGCCTCCTCCTCGGCCTGGCGGCGCAGCCGCGCCTGCTCGACCTCGCGGGCCGCTTCCTCGGCCTCCAGCCGGGCTCGCTGCTCCTCCGCGATCCGGCGGGCCTCCTCGGCGCGCTGCCGGGCCTCCTCCGCCTGGCGTTCGGCCTCGCGGCGGCGTGCTTCCTCCAGCTCCTGGCGCTTGCGCTCCTCCTCCTCGGCACGGAGCCTGGCGAGCTGTTCCTGCCGCTCGCGCTCCAGGCGCTCCTCCTCCGCCTTGCGCGCCGCCTCTTCCTCGGCGAGGCGCCTGGCCTCTTCCTCGGCGGCCTTGCGTGCCTCTTCCAGGGCCTTGATCTCGGCCTCGGAGAGCGGAAGGAGCTGGTCGAGCCGGTGCCGTACGACCGTGGTGATCGACTCCGGGTCCTGGCCGGCGTCCACCACGAGATAGCGCGTCGGGTCGGCCGCGGCCAGCGTCAGGAAGCCGGAGCGCACGCGGGCGTGGAACTCGGGCGGCTCGGACTCCAGCCGGTCGGGCGCCTCGGTGAACCGTTCGCGCGCCGTCTCCGGGTCCACGTCCAGGAGCACCGTCAGATGCGGTACGAGCCCACTCGTCGCCCACCGCGAGATGCGGGCGATCTCGGTCGGCGCGAGATCGCGGCCCGCGCCCTGGTAGGCGACGGACGAGTCGATGTAGCGGTCGGAGATGACGATCGCGCCGCGCTCGAGCGCCGGACGCACGACCGAGTCGACGTGCTCGGCGCGGTCGGCGGCGTACAGCAGCGCCTCCGCACGGTTGGAGAGCCCGGCCGAGGACACGTCGAGCAGGATCGACCGCAGTCGCTTGCCGACAGGCGTGGCCCCGGGCTCCCGGGTGACGACGACCTCGTGGCCCTTGGCCCGGATCCACTCGGCGAGCGCCTCCACCTGGGTGGACTTGCCCGCTCCGTCACCGCCCTCCAGGGCGAGGAAGAATCCGGTCGCGGCGGGTGCGACGGCCGGCTCGCCGCCGCGCAGCGCCTCGCGCAGATCACGGCGCAGCGGCACTCCGGAACGGTCGTCCGTCTTCGCGAGCACGATCGCGGCGACCGGCAGCAGCAGGGCGCCGATCAGCATCAAGGTGAAAGCCGCACCGCCGTGCGCGAAGACGAAGTCACCGGCCGTCAGCCGGTGCGTGCCGATCGCGGCGGCCAGCAGCGGGCCCCCGACCGCGCCGAGCGCGATCAGGACCCGGACGACGGCCTGGAGGTGTTCGGTGGTCCTGGCCCGGCGGAACTCCTCGGTCTCCTGGTCGACGAGGACATGACCGGTGTTCGCGGCGACGCCCGCCGCGTATCCGGCGAGCACCGCGATCAGGATGACGGTCGCCGTGTCCGGCACCAGGCCCATCACCAGGAGCGCGACGCCGGTGACGGCGGTGGCCAGAGAGAGCAGCCGTCGCCGCGACAGCGTCGGCAGCACCTTGCCCGCGGTGCGGATACCGACCCCCGTACCGCCGGTGAGGGCGAGGATCAGCAGCGCGAGGGTGGCGGGGCCGCCGCCCAGGTCGGTGGCGTGCAGTACGGCGGCGGCGCCCGCGGCCGCGATCGCTCCGGCGACAGCGGCGCAGGTCGCGATGATCAGCGGGACGGCACCGGTGCGGCCCTTGTCGGGTCCGTCGCCGCCGGACGGCCGGCGCAGCCCCTCCAAGGGGGAGCGTGGCCGGGGCGTGGGCGTAGCGGGCAGTTCCAGGAAGTACAGGATGGAGATGGAGGAGGAGAACAGCCCGGCCGCGACGTACGAGCCGAGGGCCGCATGGTGGAAGGAGAACCAGTCCAGGCCCGAGCCCAGCAGATTCCCGATCAGCGTGGCCACCAGCAGCACGGCCGCGGCGACCGGGACGGCGGCGAAGTCGGTGCGCAGGGAGAGCCGGCGCAGCGCGCCGAGGTGGTCCGGCAGCGGGCGGACCGCGGCGCCCTCGATGGGCGGGGCGGGCAGCAGCGCGGGAGCGGCGCTCTCCTTGGCGACCCGCCACAGGCGTTCACCGACGCCGGTGACGAAGACCGTGATCAGGACCATCATGAGTGCCCGGTCGGGCATCCAGTCGATCCACAGCGGTGCGACGACGAGCAGTGCGAGCCGCAGCCCGTCCGCCCCGATCATCAGCCATCGCCGGTCGATCGGCCCGCCCGGTGCCGTCAGGGTCGTCAACGGCCCCAGAAGTACGGCTCCGAAGAGCAAGGTGGAAATAATCCGGGCACCGAACACGGCGGCGACGGCGAAGGCCGCCCCGCGGTATCCGGATCCGAATGAGCCCTCAAGGACCGCCGCTTGCAGCGACAGCAACACCAGCACGAGAAGGGCGAGTGCATCGCCGATACCGCCGACGAGCTGGGCGCTCCACAACCGCTTCAGCGGGGGAATACGCAACAGGGCTCGTACGGCGCGCTCGCGTGAGTCTGCGGCAAGTGTGTCGGAGGTGGGGCTCACGACCGTTGGCTGCTCGGCTCGCGTCATCCGCCCAGCCTATCGGGAGCGGACCGGTGCCCGGGGCCCGCGTCCGAACATACGACCATCAGACACTCACCCCACCCGATTCCGGCCCGCCCTTTCAGCCCCTCCGGCGCTTGACCCGACCACCGGGGACACCCACCCCACCCCCGTTCCACCCGCCCTTCAGCCCCTCCGGCGTTTGACCCGACCACCGGGGACACCCACCCCACCCCCGTTCCACCCGCCCTACAGCCCCTCCGACGCTTGACCCGACCACCGGGGACACCCACCCCACCCCCGTTCCACCCGCCCTACAGCCCCTCCGGCGTTTGAGGAGCGGGGTCCGGGGCGGAGCCCTGGTTACGGGAAGGGGCGGGGAGGGGCAAAGCCCGCCGCAGGCGCGCCCCACCACACCCATCGCACCGCACCGCACCGCACCGCACCGCCAGAACAGCACAAACGCCGGACGGGCCGAGGGAGAGACACCCCCGGCCCGTCCGGCGTTCAGAAACCCCGCGAGGTCACTCCTCCGTCGACGTCGACGCCGCAGAAGCAGACGCGGAAGCGGACTTCTTCGCCGCCGCAGTCGTCTTCTTCGCCGCGGTCTTCTTCGCCGCCGTCGCGGTCGTCTTCTTCGCGGTCGTCTTCTTCGCCGCGGTCGCCTTCTTCGCCGGCGCCTTCTTCGCGGTCGTCTTCTTGGCCGGGGCCTTCTTCGCCGTCTTCTTCTTGGCGGGCCCCTTGGCCCGCTTCTCGGCGAGCAGCTCGTACCCGCGCTCCGGCGTGATCTCCTCGACGCTGTCGTCGGACCGCAGCGTCGCGTTCGTCTCGCCGTCGGTGACGTACGCGCCGAAGCGGCCGTCCTTCACGACCACCGGCGCCCCGCTCACCGGGTCCGTGCCCAGTTCCTTCAGCGGCGGCTTGGCCGCGGCCCGGCCGCGTTGCTTCGGCTGGGCGTAGATCGCCAGCGCCTCGTCGAGCGTGATGTCGAAGAGCTGGTCCTCGGAGGTCAGCGACCGCGAGTCCGTGCCCTTCTTCAGGTACGGGCCGTAGCGGCCGTTCTGCGCGGTGATCTCGACACCCTCGGCGTCCTCACCGACGACGCGCGGCAGCGACATCAGCTTCAGCGCGTCGTCCAGCGTCACCGTGTCCAGCGACATCGACTTGAAGAGCGAGGCGGTCCGCGGCTTCACCGCGTTCTTGCCGGTCTTCGGGGTGCCCTCGGGCAGCACCTCGGTGACGTACGGGCCGTAGCGCCCGTCCTTGGCGATGATCTGGTTCCCGCTGACCGGGTCCGCACCGAGTTCGAAGTCGCCGCTCGGCTTGGCCAGCAGCTCCTCCGCGTACTCGACGGACAGTTCGTCGGGCGCCAGCTCCTCGGGGACGTCCGCGCGCTGGTGGCCCTCGGAGTCCTTCTCGCCGCGCTCGATGTACGGGCCGTACCGGCCGACCCGGAGCTTGATGTCGTTGCCGACGGGGAACGAGGAGATCTCCCGGGCGTCGATGGCACCGAGGTCGGTGACGAGCTCCTTGAGCCCGCCGAGGTGGTCGCCGTCGCCGTTGCCCGCGTCGGAGGCCTTTCCGGCACCGGCCGCCGCGTCCCCGGCGGTCGCGCCGAAGTAGAAACGCCTCAGCCACGGCACGGACTGGGCCTCACCGCGTGCGATGCGGTCGAGGTCGTCCTCCATGCGGGCCGTGAAGTCGTAGTCGACGAGCCGGCCGAAGTGCTTCTCCAGCAGGTTGACCACGGCGAAGGAGAGGAACGACGGCACGAGTGCCGTGCCCTTCTTGAACACGTATCCGCGGTCGAGAATCGTCCCGATGATCGAGGCGTACGTCGACGGACGGCCGATCTCGCGCTCTTCGAGCTCCTTGACCAGCGAGGCCTCGGTGTACCGGGCCGGCGGCTTCGTCGCATGGCCGTCGACGGAGATCTCGTCCGAGGTCAGCGCGTCGCCCTCGGCGACCTGCGGCAGCCGGCGCTCACGGTCGTCGAGCTCGGCGTTCGGGTCGTCGGCGCCTTCGACGTACGCCTTCATGAAGCCGTGGAAGGTGATCGTCTTGCCGGACGCGGAGAACTCGGCGTCCCGGCCGTCGCTCGCCCGGCCGGCGATCTTGACAGTGACGGAGTTACCGACCGCGTCCTTCATCTGGGAGGCGACGGTCCGCTTCCAGATCAGCTCGTAGAGCCGGAACTGGTCGCCGGTGAGGCCGGTCTCGGCAGGGGTGCGGAAGCGGTCGCCGGAGGGGCGGATCGCCTCGTGCGCCTCCTGCGCGTTCTTGACCTTGCCGGCGTACGTGCGCGGCTTGTCCGGCAGGTAGTTGGCCCCGTACAACTGCGTGACCTGGGCACGGGCCGCGGAGATCGCGGTGTCCGAGAGGGTCGTGGAGTCGGTACGCATATAGGTGATGAAGCCGTTCTCGTACAGCTTCTGCGCGACCTGCATGGTGGCCTTGGCCCCGAAACCGAGCTTCCGGCTCGCCTCCTGCTGGAGGGTCGTCGTGCGGAAGGGTGCGTACGGGGAACGGCGGTACGGCTTCGACTCGACGGACCGTACGGCAAACGCGGAGTCGGCGAGCGCGGCGGCCAGGGCGTTGGCGTTCGTCTCGTCCAGGTGCAGCGTCTGGCCGGAGCCGGACTTGAGCTGCCCGTCCGGACCGAAGTCGCGGCCCTGGGCGATACGGCGCCCGTCGACCGCGCTGAGGCGGGCGGTGAGCGTCGAGGGATCGGAGGCGTCACCGGTGCGGCCGGTGGCGAACGTGCTGGTCAGGTCCCAGTACTCGGCGGAGCGGAAGGCGATGCGCTCGCGCTCCCGCTCGACGACGAGGCGGGTGGCGACGGACTGGACACGGCCCGCAGACAGCCGCGGCATGACCTTCTTCCACAGGACCGGCGAGACCTCGTAGCCGTAGAGGCGGTCGAGGATCCGGCGGGTTTCCTGGGCGTCGACCATGCGCTGGTTGAGCTCGCGCGGGTTGGCGACGGCTGCCCGGATCGCTTCCTTGGTGATCTCGTGGAAGACCATCCGGTGGACCGGGACCTTGGGCTTGAGCACTTCCTGCAGGTGCCACGCGATGGCTTCGCCCTCGCGGTCCTCATCGGTGGCGAGGAAGAGTTCGTCCGACTCGGCCAGTAGCTGCTTGAGCTTCCTGACCTGGGCCTTCTTGTCGGCGTTGACGACATAGATGGGCTGGAAGTCGTTATCGACGTCGACGCCGAGCCGACGCACCTCGCCGGTGTACTCGTCCGGCACCTCCGCGGCGCCGTTCGGGAGGTCGCGGATGTGCCCGACGCTCGCCTCGACGACGTATCCGGGGCCGAGATAGCCCTTGATCGTCTTCGCCTTGGCAGGCGACTCGACGATGACGAGTCGGCGGCCGCCCTGTGCGGTCTCGCTGGTCGGGGACAACTTCGCTCTTCTCTCCGGTCGACGCTCGGTGGGCATCCGGGCAGCGCGATCGCGCTGCCGACAGTGCTGTCGCTGCGGAGTGTGACGGTACAACCCGCCCCCGTGTCAAACGGCAAAAGCCCGCAACGGCCACTCGAACGGTAACCCGACTTCCGCCTTTCCTGCCGCCCGGCCCGCTCGGTCCGCCGCTCGCAGGGCCGCTGCCTGCGGGTTTCGGAGGCGGTCTGGCCGCCCTGAGGATGCCGGGGGCGAGGTGCGGGGCGTCCGGGCGTGTTCCGGGCCCGCCCAGGGCGGCGAGCGGTTCACGGCAGATTCGGACGCGTGTTCAAACCGGTGTTTCAGACACACGTTTCAGACGCCTGTCTCACACTCACGTCTCAGATGACCGTCTCAGATGACCGTCTCAGGTGCGCTTCTCAGGTGCCCCTCTCAGACACGTGTGAAGCACCACACCCCGAGAACGAGGAAGACGACGCCGAACGCCGTGGCCAGAGCGGCGGAGGCGACGGGGCTCACCCGATGCGCCACCGGCGCACGGTGCAGCACGCACGCCCCTGTCCACAGCAGCAGCGCGGCACCGAACAGCGCGAATACCGTTCCGGTGAAGATCGCAGGTCCGCTCTCCATGTCCGTACGCCTCTCTGTCCCCCCGGCGCGGACCGGGGCGGGTACCCGCGGTCACACCGCGCCGCACGGCTTCGTGTCGCACCGTTTCGGGGGGAGGCTCGCACCACGGAACGTCCGCGACGCGAACCCCGGGTGAACAGCGGGTCCGGGCTGTGAACACGTCATCCGTACGTGCGGCCGACGACGGACAACTCGCGTGCCGTTTCGACAGCGTGGGCCTGCGGCGGTACGCAATCGTGGGCCCCGGCTCCAGGCCGAACACCGCGCGCCGCACCGCCGCGGCGAGCAGTACTGCCAACGACCTGGGCGGAGCGCGAACCGGAATCCGCAGACCGAGCAGCAGGCACGCAGCTCAGAGCGTGAAGACGCTGATGGGAAGGCCGTTCGGTACATACGGCAGCGCACGGCCGAACCGGAGCGGAGCCCGGTTTCGAGGGCTGCGCGGCCCCGCGCTGAGCCGCCCCGGGCAGGAGACGGCCCACAGCGGGCTGATCGCGATCCGCGTCGCGCCGGGCTATGGCGCGACCGGCGCGATCCGGGTCATCCGGCTGTCCGGCCGGCCGGGGGCACCGGCTCCAGGAAGCCCTCCTCGACCAGCAGCCGGATGGCCTGCGGGGTGCGGTCGCGCAGCAGCACCGGGTCCTCGTTCATCAGCTGGGCGATGGCGTCGAGGATCCGGCCCGCGGGCAGCGAGCCGTCGCACACGCCGGCGAATCCGGCGCCGACCGCGTCGACCTTCGTCGCGCGCCGCATACCGCGGTTCTGACGGAGCACCACATGCTCGGGATCCTCCGCGCCCGGCAGCCCGACCTGCTCCTGCATGACCTCGGCGGCGAGGGTGAAGTAGCCGGCCAGGAGCGCGGCGTCGTCCTGGTCGCGCAGGTAGTCCTGGCGGGCGAAGTGCGTCTCGATGGCGGGTCCGAGCGGCTGCTCCACCGCGTGCGGCCACTCCTCGATCACGATCGACGGGTCCCCGGCGGCGGCTGCGGCGGACTTCCGCAGCGTGATCCAGCCGAAGCCGACGCCCTTGGTCCCACTGGCCTCGAACTCGTCCAGCCAGGCGTTGTACCGCGCGGCGTACTCCGCGGGATCCGTGCGGTGGTCGCCGCTGTCGCGCAGCCACAGCTCCGCGTACTGCGTGACGTCCTGGACCTCGCGCTGCACGACCCAGGCGTCACAGCCGTGCGGCACCCAGGAACGCAGCCGGTCCTGCCACTCCTCGTCCTCGGTGTGCTGCCAGTTGGCCAGGAAGTGGGCGTATCCGCCCTCGTTCAGCCGGTCGCCGGTCTGCTGCACCAGGGTCCGGCACAGGTCGTCGCCCGCCATGCCGCCGTCGCGGTAGGTGAGCCGGGCACCGGGCGAGATGACGAAGGGCGGGTTGGAGACGATCAGGTCGTACGTCTCGCCGGCGACGGGTTCGTAGAGGGAACCCTCGCGCAGATCGGCCGGGGCGGCGCCGGACAGGGCGAGCGTGAGCCGGGTGAAGCCGAGGGCCCGCGGGTTGAGATCGGTGGCGGTGACCCTGGTGGCGTGCTGCGAGGCATGCAGCGCCTGGATGCCGGAGCCCGTCCCGATGTCGAGGGCGGAGGCGACCGGCCTGCGGACAGTGATCCCGGCGAGGGTGGTGGACGCGCCGCCGATACCGAGGACGACGCCCTCCTCGTGCGAGCCGATACCGCCCGCACCGCCGACGGCGCAGCCCAGGTCGGAGACGATGAACCAGTCCTGGTCGTCCGGCCCGCTGTACGGCCGCACGTCGACGGACGCGCGCACCTCGCCGTCCGACTCGGTCAGCCAGCCGTCCGCCACGCATTCCGGCAGCGGCAGCACGGCAGCCGCCCGCCCGGCCGGAACCGGGCGCTGGAGGAGGAAGAGCCGCACCAGCGTGTCGAGCGGCGCGTCCCCCCGGGTGGCCCGCAGCGCCGGAACGGTCTCGCTGCGGGCGAGCGCGGCGTAGGCGGGCGCACCGAGCAGGTCGAGGAGCCCGTCGGCGGTGAAGGCGGCGGCGAGCAGGGCTTCGCGGAGCCGGGTCGCGTGGTCGGGTGCGGGAAGGCTGGTCTTACTCACGTGACCCATTGTGGCGGCTCCCACTGACAACGGCAGCGGCCCGCCGGCCCGTCAGGGGCCGCCGGGCCGGTCGTACGGCCACCGGCCGGCGGTCGTACAGCTGCTCGTTCGGGGTATTTCGGGGTGTGCGGCCGCGGCCGGGGGCTGCCCGGTTACGACTTCTCGCTGGGCGAGGCGGCAGAAGACGCCTCCTTCGAGTCCTTCGGGTCCCCGGAGTTCTTCGAGTCCTTCGACGGCGAAGCCGACTTCGAGGAGTCGGCCGACGGCGATGCAGAGGCCGTCGGCTTCTGGCAGCCCTCCTGCTTGGCCATCGCGGTGCCGACCTTGCCGGACTGGAGCTCCTTCAGCGCCTGGTCACCGTTGGTGCTGATCTTGTTCAGCTCGTCGGCGATGCCCTTGAGGCCGTCGGCGAACTTCGCCTGGTCCTTCGTGTCGAGGTCATCGACCTTCTTCTGCAGATCCGCGTACGCCACGGAGGAGGCGTTGAGCTCCTTCACGGCCTCCTTCTGCGTGGTCTCACCGTCGTCGACCGGCGGCGGGCCCGCCGAGTCGACGGCCGAGCCCAGCGCCTTGTAGGCCTGGGAGATCTGCTGGAAGGCGGCCGAGTCGGTCTCCTGGACGTCGGCGGGCTTGCTGTTGTCGGCGGTCTGCTGCTGGATGGAGGCGTTGGCGTTCGCGATCTTCTGCAGCTGGGGCTGGACCTGGTCACAGACCTTCTTGGCCCAGTCGTTCACCTTGTTGTCGCTGTCGTCGCTGCAGCCCGACAGCGTAAGTACCAGTACCGCACCGCCGGACAGCGCGGCCGCAAGCTTCTTGTTCACCGGATTGGTCCCTTCCAAGGCTCTCGGCCCCGGAACTTACACGTCGATCACCCTTCATCCGGGCGCCCGGCATCCTATGGGTGGCCTTTTGAAGCCATTTGCACCAAGCAAAACAAGGGAGATACAACTCACCCACACGGCCCCCACGTGCGGGAACACCTGCCCGAACAAGCACTCGTTCGGGCAGTCCAACGGGCGGACGACGCATCAGACTGCCTCGCCCGCGCGCTCGTTCACCGGTTCGTCCGTCCGCCGATTCGTCCGTCGATCCGCTGGTCCGTCGGCTGACTTCACATCGTCCGGCTGGGGTGGCCCGGAGTGTTGTCGATACCGACTTCCTCGGACAACCGGCTCACTGCACGGCCGCCGGGTCGGCCGGCCTGGCCGAGCCGCCTCCGTCCTCACCTCCGGAACCACCTTCGTCCCCCACGGCGATGCCGCGCCGCTTGGAGACGTAGACCGCACCGATGATGACCGCGATGGCGAGCGCGGCCACCACCGCGCGCACCCCGGCGCTCGCGTCCTCGCCGTAGCTGAACTTCACCACCGCGGGCGCGATGAGCAGCGCCACCAGGTTCATCACCTTGAGCAAGGGGTTGATCGCCGGCCCGGCCGTGTCCTTGAACGGGTCACCGACCGTGTCACCGATGACGGTCGCGGCATGGGCCTCGCTCCCCTTGCCGCCGTGATGCCCGTCCTCGACGAGCTTCTTGGCGTTGTCCCACGCACCGCCGGAGTTGGCGAGGAAGACCGCCATCAGCGTCCCGGTGCCGATCGCACCGGCGAGATACGAACCGAGCGCCCCGACCCCGAAGCTGAAGCCGACCGCGATCGGCGCCAGTACCGCCAGGAGACCGGGCGTGGCCAGCTCGCGCAGCGCGTCCTTGGTGCAGATGTCGACGACGCGCCCGTACTCCGGCTTCTCGGTGTAGTCCATGATCCCGGGGTGCTCGCGGAACTGCCGCCGCACCTCGTAGACCACGGCTCCGGCGGACCGGGACACCGCGTTGATGGCCAGTCCGGAGAAGAGGAAGACGACCGCGGAGCCGACGATCAGGCCCACCAGGTTGTTGGGCTGCGAGATGTCCAGGCTCAGCCCCATCTCCCCGGCCGAGGCGCCTACGTCGTCGACCGCGGTGGCGATCGCGTCACGGTAGGAGCCGAAGAGCGCCGCCGCCGCCAGAACGGCGGTGGCGATGGCGATGCCCTTGGTGATGGCCTTGGTGGTGTTGCCGACGGCATCCAGGTCGGTGAGGACCTGGGCACCGGCGCCGGTGACGTCGCCGGACATCTCGGCGATGCCCTGAGCGTTGTCGGAGACCGGGCCGAAGGTGTCCATGGCGACGATGACCCCGACGGTGGTGAGCAGTCCGGTCCCGGCCAGCGCCACCGCGAAGAGCGCCAGCATGATCGACGTACCGCCGAGCAGGAACGCCCCGTAGACCCCGAGCCCGATCAGCAGCGCGGTGTAGACGGCGGACTCCAGACCGATGGAGATACCGGCGAGTACGACGGTGGCTGCTCCGGTCAGCGAGGACTTGCCGATGTCCCTGACGGGACGCCGGTTGGTCTCGGTGAAGTACCCCGTCAACTGCTGGATCAGGGCCGCGAGCACGATGCCGATGGCCACGGCGACCAGGGCGAAGAGCCGAGGATCCCCGCCGTGCGAGGTGATCGACGTATCGGTGACACCGTCCAGATCCGCGTACGAGGACGGCAGGTAGACGAAGACCGCGACCGCCACCAGGACGAGCGAGATGACCGCCGAGATGAAGAAACCGCGGTTGATGGCGGTCATCCCGCTGCGGTCGCTGCGCCGCGGGGCGACCGCGAAGACGCCGATCATCGCGGTGATCACACCGATCGCCGGCACGATCAGGGGAAAGGCCAGCCCCGCGTCACCGAAGGCGGCCTTGCCGAGGATGAGCGCGGCGACCAGCGTCACGGCATACGACTCGAAGAGGTCGGCCGCCATGCCCGCGCAGTCCCCGACGTTGTCACCCACGTTGTCGGCGATGGTGGCGGCATTGCGCGGATCGTCCTCCGGAATGCCCTGTTCCACCTTGCCGACCAGGTCAGCACCGACATCGGCGGCCTTGGTGAAGATGCCGCCGCCGACCCTCATGAACATCGCGATCAGCGCCGCACCGAGCCCGAAGCCCTCCAGCACCTTGGGCGCGTCGGCCGCGTAGCCGAGCACCACGCAGGAAGCACCCAGGAGGCCGAGGCCCACGGTGATCATGCCGACCACGCCCCCGGTACGGAATGCGATCTTCATTGCTTTGTGCGAAACAGCGGTGAGATCCTTTTCCGGTTCGCCTTCCGCGGGAGTCGCCTCACGCGCGGCGGCAGCCACCCGAACATTGCTCCGAACGGCGAGCCGCATCCCGATGTATCCGGTGGCCGCCGAGAAAAGCGCACCTACCAGGAAGAACACCGAACGGCCTGCCCGCTGCGACCAGTTGTCGGCCGGAAGCAGCAGAAGCAGGAAGAAGACCACGACGGCAAAGATGCCTACCGTGCGCAACTGTCGGGCCAGATAGGCATTTGCGCCTTCCTGGACGGCCCCGGCGATCTCCTTCATGCGGTCGGTGCCCTCACCGGCCGCCAGCACCTGACGTGCCAGCAGCTGGGCGACCAGCAGGGCCGCGACGGCGACGACCGCGACGACGATCACGATGACGCGGTTGTCATGGGTGAGTACCGCTGCCGCGAGAGTGGTGGGTGGGTCGGAAATTGCGGAAAACTGCGTCAGTTCTGCCAGTGGTGTGGTGCCGAACCCCGCCATACGTCCTCCTTGACGCTCAGCGCTCAAGACGTGGACGGATTGTAGGTAGCAGAACACGATCAAAACAGTGCGCGGTAAATGTAATTGACCTTCATCCACCGAACGACAATTGATCACCTTCACTGAATGGACCGAATGCAGTAATGGGGCAGACGCATTGTCCGTAGATCACTGATCAAGCAGAAATGAAAAAAGGCCCTGCTCAGCAGGGCCTCGAAAAAATGATCAGGGGAAACCGCCCGCGCCACCGGGCCGGCCGAACCGCCCCGGGACGCGCCCCTCTCAGGGCAGTACGGTGGCCGGCGTCTTCGGCCAGCTCATCCGGATGACTCCGCCGTCCGCGCCGGATCTGACTTCCACGTCGTCGACCAGGCCGCTGATGACCGCGAGGCCCATCTCGTCCTCGCCGTCGCCCTCCGGATCGGGTTCCGGCTCGTCCGGTCCCACACCGGACGTGGCACCGGCGCGTCCGGACGCGCCGGGTACGGACCCGTCGCTGCCGGGGCCCGGCACCTCGTCGCCGACCTCGATGGAGAAGGACTTCTCCTCCTCGGTCAGGACGACCGTGACGGGAGCGGTGATGCCGTGACTGCGGTGCAGCCCGACCGCACGGCTGCAGGCCTCTCCCACGGCGAGTCTGACCTCGTCGAGCACGGCCTCGTCGACCCCGGCCCGGCGCGCCACGGCAGCCGCCACGAGGCGGGCCGTTCTGACGTGTTCGGGCTGGGCGCTGAAGCGGAGTTCAACGGTGGCCATGCGATCCCCCTCGAACGTACGTGTGTGCATCCCAGGAACCGGGCGAGTGGCCCGGAGCCCCTGGCTCTTCTTTCCGGGCACTGCCGACCGGCGCGCCTGCCCGGCATCAGCCGGACACCGGCCCGCCGGACGATGTCCGGACAACATTCAGCCGCTGCCTGACGGCTGACGGCTGACGGCTGACGGCTGACGGCTGACGGCTGACGGCTGACGGCTGACGGCTGACGGCTGATCCGATCGTGTGAGCGACCGGCCGGCAAATGGACCGGCAAATAAATCGGCCGACGACCGCCGACCGAGTGACGGGCCGACACCGGACGCACCGGCCACCGGATTCACCGGCCACCCGAGCCCCCGGCCGCCGACGAACCGCCGCCATCACTCCGGCTGTCTTCGTCCGGAGCTGCCGACGGCACCGACTGCGGTGGCACCCGCTGCCGCCGGACCGGCCCTTGAGCCGATCCGACCGCGCGGGCCGACCGTCAGTCGGTTGCCGCGACGGCCTCGTCGACCGTGGTGTGAATCGGGAACACCTTGGTCAGACCGGTGATCCGGAAAATCTTGAGAATGCGCTCCTGGTTGCAGACCAGGCGCAACGAGCCCTCATGGGCCCGCACACGCTTCAAGCCACCCACGAGCACGCCGAGGCCGGTGGAGTCGAGAAAGTCGACGCCTTCCATGTCGACAACCAAGTGGTAGCTGCCGTCATTCACCAACTCGACCAACTGCTCGCGCAGCTTGGGCGCGGTATACACATCAATCTCGCCACCGACCTCGACGACCGTACGGTCGCCACCAGGGCCGGACACATTGCGAGTCGACAAGGACAGGTCCACGGATCCTCCAGCACCTTGCTATCGAGCGGTCGCCCCTCGGTCTCCCCGGCGGAGCCAGGGGACGGATCGCCAGCCGCGATGGCATTCAATCACTTACCAGCTGCCATGCACGACGCCTTGGGACCATTGTCCGCCTCGCCAGTGACACACTCGGTCCCGATGGCCAAGAATCACCGCCCCAGTCGACCGCCCGAGAGCGGGGGCTCCCGCCCCTCTCCGGACATGGTCCTCGACCGGCTCGCCGCAGGGGCGAACCGGTCCGCGCGCATCACTCATACGGAGCACTTGCCCCCGCGTACGGGAACCCATGCCATCTGGCCCGATCGCATCCGTCCAGAAGTGATCGCCGCCATCCAGAAGGCCGGAATCGATCATCCCTGGGCCCATCAGGCGGCTGCCGCGGAGCACGCGCTGGACGGCGAGTCGGTCGTCATCGCCACCGGCACCGCCTCCGGTAAGTCGCTGGCCTACCTCGCCCCGGTCCTCAGCGCCCTCCTGGACGGCTCCGAGGCTCCCAACGGGCGTGGCGCGACCGCCCTCTACCTCGCCCCCACCAAGGCCCTGGCCGCAGACCAGAGGCGCTCGGTGAAGGAGCTCGCGGCCCCGCTGGGCAACGGGATCCGTCCCGCGGTCTACGACGGCGACACCCCCGTCGAGGAACGCGAATGGGTACGCCAGTACGCCAACTACGTCCTCACCAATCCCGACATGCTGCACCGCGGGATACTCCCGTCCCACCCCCGCTGGTCCTCCTTCCTGCGCGCCCTGCGCTATGTCGTCATCGACGAGTGCCACACCTACCGGGGTGTCTTCGGCTCCCACGTCGCCCAGGTGGTGCGCCGGCTACGCCGGCTGTGCGCCCGCTACGGCGCCGATCCGGTCTTCCTCCTGGCCTCCGCCACCGCGGCGGAGCCCTCGGCCGCGGCGGGCCGCCTCACCGGCCTCCCGGTCGTCGAGGTCGCCGACGACGCCTCACCGCGCGGCGAACTGGTCTTCGCCCTGTGGGAGCCGCCCCTGACCGAGCTGCACGGCGAGAAGGGCGCCCCTGTGCGCCGCACCGCCACGGCGGAGACCGCGGACCTGCTCACCGATCTGACCGTGCAGGGCGTGCGCTCGGTCGCCTTCGTACGCTCCCGGCGGGGCGCCGAACTCATCTCCGTCATCGCCAAGGAACGCCTCGCGGCGATCGACCGCTCCCTGCCCGCGCGCGTCGCCGCCTACCGCGGGGGATATCTCCCCGAGGAACGCCGCGCCCTGGAACGCGCCCTGCACTCCGGCCAGCTGCTCGGCCTCGCCGCCACCACCGCCCTCGAACTCGGCATCGACGTCTCCGGCCTGGACGCCGTCGTCATAGCGGGCTACCCCGGTACGAGGGCTTCGCTGTGGCAACAGGCCGGCCGCGCGGGACGAGCGGGCCAGGGCGCCCTCGCCATCCTGGTGGCCCGTGACGACCCGCTGGACACCTTTCTCGTCCACCACCCCGAGGCGCTGTTCCAGCAGCCCGTGGAGTCGACCGTCCTCGACCCGGACAACCCGTACGTCCTGGCCCCCCACCTGTGTGCCGCCGCGGCGGAGCTGCCGCTCACCGAACCCGACCTGGAACTCTTCGGGCCCGCCGCGGCCGGACTGCTGCCGCAGCTGGAAGCCGCGAAGCTGCTCCGCAAACGGCCCTCGGGATGGCACTGGACCCGGCGTGAACGGGCCGCCGACCTCACCGACATCCGGGGCGAGGGCGGCCGCCCCGTCCAGATCGTCGAGGAGGGCACCGGGAGGCTGCTGGGCACCGTCGACGAGTCCGCCGCCCACACCGCCGTCCACGAGGGCGCCGTCCACCTGCACCAGGGCCGCACCTACCTGGTCCGGAAACTGGACCTGGAGGACTCGGCGGCGCTGGTCGAGGAGGCGAATCCGCCGTACTCGACGACCGCACGCGACACCACCGCCATCTCGGTCCTGGAGACCGACACCGAGATCCCGTGGGGCGACGGGCGCCTCTGCTACGGCTCCGTGGAAGTCACCAACCAGGTCGTCTCCTTCCTCCGTCGCAAACTGATCAGCGGCGAGGTGCTCGGCGAGACCAAACTGGACCTTCCGCCCCGCACCCTGCGCACCCGTGCCGTGTGGTGGACGGTCACCCAGGACCAGCTCGACACCGCCCGGATCAATCCGGAGATCCTGGGCGGCGCGCTGCACGCCGCCGAACACGCGTCGATCGGGATGCTGCCGCTCTTCGCCACATGTGACCGCTGGGACATCGGCGGCGTGTCCGTACCGCTGCATCCGGACACCCTGTTGCCGACCGTCTTCGTGTACGACGGCCACCCAGGAGGGGCCGGGTTCGCCGAACGGGCATTCCACACCGCGCGCGGCTGGCTGACCGCCACGCGTCAGGCCATCGCCTCCTGCGAGTGCGATGCGGGCTGCCCGTCCTGCATCCAGTCCCCGAAGTGCGGCAACGGCAACGAACCGCTGCACAAACGCGGGGCCGTGCGCCTGCTCACCGAGCTCCTCCGGTCCGCACCTCCCGACCGGACGGGGCCGGCGACAACGAGCACCCCAGATCACTCGGCGGCACCGGACCCATCAGCATCGCCAACCCCGCCTTCCCCGGACTTCCCAGACTCCCCGGACTCCCCGGCGGCCCAGTAGCCGCAGGAGCCGTCGTCGCCGGCCCCGCCCGGGACCTGACCTCCGGTGCGTACGGTCCGAGCCGCACCCGGGCCGCCACATCGGCGATCTCCCCCTGCACGGCGCACCGCACCACTTCCGCCCCCTGCGCCCTGGCAACCTGCTGGGCGGCCTCGCAGGCCGCGGCTACTCCCTCCAAGGCCCGGTCGGCCGCTGCCAGGGCCGCCAGGTCGGCCGCGCCTCCGGCCCGGTGCCGAGCCACCACCACCTGCCCGAGCGCCAGCACCACCGCGAACACCGTGCACAGTGTCACCGTGGTCACCGCAGCCCACACGGTGGCCAACCCCCGGTCCCGCCGCCCGGACCGCCCGTAGCGCCCGCAGAGCCGCTGTAGCCACGCGCCCGGCGCTCGCCGGCCCGGCCGCATCACGGCGTCGCCCCCACCGTGTCCTCGGCCGACGCCACGGCTTCCGCTCTCAGCGTGACGGCCAGCGGCCCGGGGCCCGGAGTCGGTGCGGTCACCCTGACCCGCCACAGCGCCCCGGTCCGCCGCACCTCGACCCCCGCCCGGCCCGGTGCCGCCGACAGGGCGGCCTCCCTCACCTGTGCCTCCGGCTCGGAGCGGGCCGCCGCCCGTGCACCGGCCCGTGCCGCGTCCACACACCGGATCTGGGCCGACGCGGCCATCAGGGCCCACAGCAGGGCGAGGGTGAACACCACCAGCACCGGAATCGTCATGGCGGCCTCCGCCGTCACCGCACCCCGGTCACTCCCCCACCCCGCCGGCCCGGATCGCTGCCCAGGTCCTTCCCCGGATCGCTCGCCGGGGCCCGGCGCCACCGCTGCGCCGCGCTCAGAACTTCGCATCGAGCGCGTCCTTGAGCAGCGATTGCAACTGCGCCATGACCGGTGCGCTGGTGACCACCTTGTAGAGCACCGCAGCGAACGCACAGGCGGCGATCGTCCCCACCGCGTATTCGGACGTCGTCATGCCCCTGTCCACACGAGCCCCGCTCACCAGGCTCCGGACCCAATCCACCACTTTCCGCATCATTTCAACTCCCGCGAGATAGTTTTCTATCGAAATTGACCGATTAATCTCTTTGGCCTTATTTGACACGTCAGGGATTCAGCAATCCCGTCGCCAGACCGATCACCACGGGCGCCACCCCCACCGTGAGAAACGCGGGAAGGAAGCAGAGCCCGACAGGCGCGGTGATCAGTACGCCAGCCCTCTGCGCACGCGTCACCGCCGCGCTCGACCGCTCGGCACGCATCGCTTCGGCCAGCCTGGAAACCGGCTCCGCCGCCGGAGCGCCGGTCGCGGCGGCCCGGTCCAGACAGCGGGCCAGCGCGGCAGCACCCGGTATCTCCCCGAACCTCCCCCAGGCGACGGCAGGATCCCCACCGAGCCGAATCTCCGCCGCCGTGCGCGCCAACTGCTCACCGACCGGACCGCCCAGCGACTCCCCCACCGCCTCCGCCGCTTCTCGCGGACCGGCCCCGACGGAGATGCAGGCCGCCAACAGGTCGGCAGCCAGCGGGAGCTGACGTATGACCTCCGCAGCCCTTGTCGCCTCCTGGGCCGCGACATGCGGCGTCCTTCCCGGCCGAGCCCGCTGCCACCGCCAGGCGCCGTACCCCGCCGCCAGGCCAACCGCCCATCCCAGCAGGCCGCCCACCAGAATCCAGCCCGCCGGCACGACACCCAGCGCCACCGCCCACAGCCTGACCGGGGCACCGGCCACCAGTCGGCCGAGCCGCCGCCGGACCCGGCCGACTGTGCCGGCACGGCCGCCAGGACGTACCGGGCCCAGCTCCTCGACCGCCAGAACCGCCGTTCCCCGGCGCCGCACCCGCCGCCCGGTCCGCCGCCGGGCCAGGGCGAGCGCCAACCATGTGCACACAACCGCCGCCACCCCGACGCCCCCCACCCTGTGGACAACCTCACCGAACACGGCGCTCATACCGCTTCCCCCGCCCTGACGATCCGGCCGGCCCAGAGCAGACCGGCCGCCTCCAGCAGACCGCCCACCACCAGGCAGGCGAGTCCGGCTGAACTGTGCAGCAGCACCCTCAGCGGCTCCGCCCCGAGCGCGGCGCCAAGCCCCATGCCCAGCACGGGCAGCAGAGCCAGCACCACGACCGTCGACCACGCTCCGGCCAGTTGCGCCCGCAGTTCCTCCCGTCGACGCCGCTCGGCCCGCAGTGCACCCTCCAGCCGGTCCAGCCCGGCCGCGAGTCCCGCACCGCCGTCCACCGCCACCCGCCAGCAGGCAGCCACCCCGGCGAGCCCGTCCAGACCCGGTTCGCACGCCGCCTGTCCCAGCGCTCCCGGGACATCGCCCCCGAACTGTGCCGCGGCCGACACCCCCGCCTCCGCCGCGCCCATCACCCCCGTTCCGCGGACCGCGACGAGCAGCGCCTGCCCCGGTTCGCGGCCGGCCCTCAGCTCACCGACCACCGCACCGCACAGGTCCACCACTCCGTCGGCCCGGCGCTCCCGGACCTTGCGCAACTCCCTTCTCCCCAACCACCGCCGCACCAGCGGCACCGCGACCGCCCCCGCGGCCATCGGCAGCACGGACTCACCAAGAACCCCCAGAACCAGAGCCACCGGCAGGCACAGCCACTCCCGCCGCCCTCTCAGCCACACCTGGAGCTGCCTCCGACCGCTCTCCCATCGCTTGCCCAGGGGCGACTGCTCAGCCCCTTCACCGAACAACACCCGCGCTCTCCGGGACCCTTGACCCCGCGCGGACACCGCCAACCAGGCAGCCGCTCCCGCACACAGCGCCGCCGCGTGCACCGTCTCCGGCGTACCCACCCCTGCCGCACCACCGGTCACAGCTCATCCCCGATCAGCGACCGCAGCCGTTCCCAGCCCCGCTCCCGCTCGAAGCCGGCCGCACCCCAACGCAGTGCCGGTACGGTCACCACCAGACCCGCCGCATCCCGCTCAAGAACATGGACCTCGGCGATCCGCCGCCGCCCGGACCGGTCCCGCACGAGATGAACCACCACGGACAGCGCCGCCGCCAGCTGGCTGTGAAGGGCCGTCCGGTCCAGCCCCGCCGCCGTCCCCAACGCCTCCAGCCGGGCCGGGACATGCTCGGCCGCGTTTGCGTGAACCGTTCCTGATCCACCCTCATGGCCGGTGTTCAGCGCAGCCAGCAACTCGGTGACTTCCGCACCCCGCACCTCCCCGACCACCAGCCTGTCGGGCCTCATGCGCAGCGCCTGCCGCACCAGGTCCCGGAGCGTCACCCGCCCGGCACCCTCCTGATTGGCAGGACGTGACTCCAGCCGTACGACGTGCGGATGGTCCGGACGCAGCTCGGCAGAATCCTCGGCGAGCACAATCCGCTCCCGCTCCCCCACCGCACCCAGCAGGCTCGCGAGGAGCGTTGTCTTGCCGGCCCCCGTGCCTCCACTGATGAGATAGGAGACCCGGGCCTCCACCAATGCCCGCAGCACCCGGTCACCACCTGGGGGTACGGTCCCCGCCGCAACCAGCTCGCCCAGCGAGAAGGCCTTGGGCCGGACCACGCGCAACGACAGGCAGGTCGATCCGACCGACACCGGTGGCAGCACGGCGTGCATCCGGGTCCCGTCCGGAAGGCGCGCGTCCACCCAGGGCCTGGCATCGTCCAGTCGCCGTCCCGCCACGGCGGCGAGCCGCTGCGCGAGCCTGCGCACCGCCGCCGCATCGGCGAAGGTCACCCCGGTGAGTTCGAGTCCGCGACCCCGGTCCACCCACACCCGGTCGGGCGCGGACACCAGAACATCGGTGACCGCCGGGTCCGCGAGGAGCGGCTCCAGCACGCCGGTCCCGATCAGTTCTCCGCGCAACTCATCTGCGGCGCAAAGCACTTCGGCATCCCCGAGCAGACGCCCCTGCGCCCGCAGCGCGGCCGCGACTCCGGCCGGGGTCGGCGCCGCTCCGCTCTGCGCCAGCCGCTGCCGGACGGCGTCGAGCAGCGCCTCGGTCATGAGACACCTCCGGCAGCCGGACCTCCGGCGCCCTCACCGGCGAGCGCCCGGTCCCAGAAGGCCGAGCAGAACCTGGCAAGCGGTCCGCGAGCGCTGCCGCCGGGCGGCTCACCCGTTTCCTGCTCGGCCAGCAGGCCTTGCTCCAAGGGGAGTTCACCGGCCAGCGGAAGCCCCATGGCGTGCGCAACCCATTGTTCGTCGAGGCCGGACGCGTACGGCCCGCGCGCCACGACCCGGAGGTCGTCGAGCACCATCCCCGCCATCGACGCCACGCGTTTCGCGGCCGCGACCGCCCGCAGCTCCCCTGGCACCACCACAAGCCCGAGGTCCATTTGCGCAAGGGCCTCGGCCACCGCCTCGTCCACACGGCGGGGCAGGTCGACGACCACTACTCCGCCGAGCCTCCGCGCGGCGGCCAGGACCGCCTGCATGGCCTGCGGTGGGATGACCACCCAGTCGTCACGGCCCCAACTGAGCACGCGCAGCCCGTGCAGCGCGGGCAGGGACTCCTCCAGGGCGCCGCCACCGACCCGCCCCTTGGAATGGGCGAAATCAGGCCACCTCATGCCCTCCGCCCGTTCGCCGCCGAGCAGGACATCGATGCCGCCGCCCAGCGGGTCGCCGTCGATCAGCATGGTCCGCCGCCCGATCCTCGCGGCGGTCACCGCGAGTGCGCAGGCCAGCGTGGACGCACCGGCGCCACCGCGGCCGCCGATCACTCCGACGGTGAGCGCCGGCCTGCCGACGCCTTCCGTCGCGTTGGCGATCTGATCGACGAGCCAGTTCTCCGAATCGGGCAGCCGCAGCACGTACTCGGCTCCGATCTCCACGGCCCGGCGCCAGACGTCGGGCGCGTCCTGGTCGCGCCCGACGAGCATCACGCCCCGCCTGCGAGCCGCCCCGCGGCACCTCGGCGCCGCATCGTCCCCGACGAGAACCATGGGTGCCCGCTCCCAGCCCCCTCGCCGGTCCGGCAGCGTGTGGTGGACCACGGGCTCCGCGCCGGCGGCCGCACACAGCCTCAGCAGATCGTCGAGCAGATCCACATCCTCGGTGACGATCAACGGCCCGCCCCGATGCGACCCGCCGGCCTGCAAACGATCCCGTGCGCTGGATTCAGCCACGACCTCAGCCCCCTTCTTCACTCACCTTCACCGCGGTTCGCGGCGATCTCGGAGCGTTCCGAGAACGGTGATTCCGGAACCCGCGGACTTCACGGGTGGAATCACGGTGCAGCGCTTCAGGAAATCGTGTGGATCTTGCTCAAAAACTGTGGACAACTCCACCGTTGTGAATATCCCCGTAGCTCAAACCGGCGACTTCCGGAGAGCAGCCCTTCCGTCACGCGCTGTGACGAGGCATGCTGAAGTGAGTTCAGCGCAGATACGGGCCATCACGGCCGAGAAGGAGGAGAAATGCGTGATTCCGAGCGACAGAAAAGCGTCCGGACATGCGACGACCCCCGCCGGGGGGGGAGAGCGGGGGTCGTCCCCACGGCCGACTCGGGGGGGGGAGGAGCCGGACCGGGTTAGCACGGTCGCGAACGATCCGTGACTTCCATGGTGTACCCGAGCACCTTCTCAGGCAAACCCAAGCGCCGGAGTTTACGCCGAATGGTGGGCCCCTATGCTCTGCCTTGTGGAAAACTGCTACTTGCCGCGCACAGCAGCCTTCTTTGACCTGGACAAGACGGTCATTGCGAAGTCTTCGACACTCACCTTCAGCAAGTCCTTCTACCAAGGCGGGCTGATCAACCGCCGTGCCGTACTGCGCACCGCGTACGCACAGTTCGTGTTCCTTGCCGGGGGCGCAGATCACGACCAGATGGAGCGGATGCGCGAGTATCTCTCCGCGCTCTGCAAAGGCTGGAACGTCCAGCAGGTGAAGGAAATTGTCGCCGAGACCCTGCACGATCTGATCGACCCGATCATCTACGACGAAGCGGCGACGCTCATCGAGGAACACCACACCGCGGGACGCGACGTGGTCATCGTCTCGACCTCCGGCGCCGAAGTCGTCGAACCGATCGGCGAACTGCTCGGCGCCGACCGTGTCGTCGCCACGCGCATGGTCGTCGGTGACGACGGCTGCTTCACCGGCGAGGTGGAGTACTACGCGTACGGGCCGACGAAGGCCGAGGCCATCAAGGCCCTCGCCGTGTCCGAGGGCTACGACCTCGCACGCTGCTACGCCTACAGCGATTCCGCGACCGATGTGCCGATGCTGGAGTCCGTCGGCCATCCGCACGCGGTCAATCCGGACCGCGCCCTACGCCGCGAGGCGACTCTCCGGGAGTGGCCGATTCTCGTCTTCGACCGCCCCGTCCGGCTCAAACAGCGATTGCCCGCCTTCTCGCTGCCACCACGCCCGGCACTCATGGCCGCGGCCGCGGTGGGAGCGGCCGCCCTCACCGCCGGACTCGTCTGGTACACCGCCCGCCGACGCACCGCCGCGGCGTCCACGTGACACAGCCCTCCGCCGGCGCACCGCACCCCGAATTCCCGGCGCGCCCAATTGAAACAACTCGTCCTTAATTGAACACAAAAGTAAAGAAGTGTCGCCAGCACTACCGCTCACCCGGTCCCTGGAGTACAAAGGATTCAACGGCCCGCGAGACCAAGGACATCCGTGAGGATGACCTGTCAACGCAGAGAAGGCCCCACGGACCGCGCATGAAAGCCGGGCACCCACGCGACGTCGACCCGTCGATTACGGGCCAGCCGCACCAGGAACGGGCGAAGTACCCGACCTGATGGGCATATATCGAGGACGCTTGGTAACTGGGCGGACATGCCAGCGGCGGTACCGAGGACGGTACCGCCGCAACCCTTTTCACCAGGCACTACCACCCGGCGCCGGAACCACCGAGAACGTCCCGGCATCCGCTCGTTACGCGGCGCCGCGCTGGAGCGCCTCGCAGACAGCCGTCGATTCCCTGGCACCGAGTTCCGCCGCGCGCCCGCAGTGCGCGATCCAGGCCGCCATACCTTCCGGCGTTCCCGACAGATATCCCTCGAAAGCCGCCACGTAAGCCGCCCGCCCCTGCTCGGCATGGCCGACCTCTGCCGGGCAGATCGACTTCGGGTCGAGTCCGCTCCCGATCAGCACGATCCGCTCGGCGGTGCGCGCGACCAGACCGTTGTACGAACCGAAGGGACGCAGGGCCAGCAGCTCGCCGTGCACGACCGCGGACATCACCAGGGCGGGCGCCTCACTCCCCGAAAGAATGAGCCCGCTGAGCCCTTCCAGCCTCCCCGCCACCTCATCGGCGCCGGGCAGCGGCGCTTCGATCAGCGGCTCGTCCACCGGCTCACCCGCCAGCCGGGGCCGGCCGACGGCATCCTCGGGTGCCGCACCGCCGGCCGCCACCAGATGCAGCCTCGCCAGCACACGCAACGGCGACTGCCGCCAGATGGAGAGCAGTTGGCCCGCCTCGGCGGTCAACCGCAGGGCGGCCCCGACCACACGCGCCTCACTGTCCCCGGTGAAGTCGGTACGCCGGCGCACCTCTTCCAGGTTCCAGTCGGCACCGGAGAGCGCGGCCGACCCGCGAGCGCCCCGCAGGGCGGCCTCCGAGGTGACCTCGTTGCTGCGGCGCCGCATGACACGGTGACCGTAGACGCGGTCGACCGCCTTGCGCACGGAGTCAACCGCGTCCGTCACGCCCGGCAGGGTACCCAGGGTGGCGAGCGGGTCCGAGGAAGTCGTACTCATAAGTAGCGAGGCTACGCGCCCCCCGCGCGCCTACCGCCCCGGAGTGGTCTTCTTCACGAAGTCCGACGACGGATAGCGATCGTGCCACTACGCTAGGTGAACATGAAGATCGCTTTCGTAGGGAAGGGCGGCAGCGGCAAGACCACGCTGTCCTCGCTCTTCATCCGCCACCTTGCCGCCAATGAGGCCCACGTCGTCGCGGTGGACGCCGACATCAACCAGCACCTCGGGGCCGCGCTCGGCCTCGACGAGACGGAGGCCGCGGCGCTGCCCGCCATGGGAGCGCACCTGCCTCTGATCAAGGAGTATCTGCGCGGCAGCAATCCCCGCATCGCTTCGGTCGAGACGATGATCAAGACAACGCCGCCCGGCGAGGGCTCGCGACTGCTCCGCGTATGCGAGGACAACCCGATCTACGACGCGTGCGCCCGCACGGTCGGGCTCGACGACGGGGACATCCGGCTGATGGCCACCGGGCCGTTCACCGAATCGGACCTGGGGGTGGCCTGCTACCACTCCAAGGTCGGCGCGGTCGAGCTCTGCCTCAACCATCTCGTCGACGGCCCCGAGGAGTACGTCGTGGTCGACATGACCGCCGGCTCGGACTCCTTCGCCTCGGGGATGTTCACCCGCTTCGACATGACGTTCCTGGTCGCGGAGCCGACCCGCAAGGGAGTGTCGGTCTACCGCCAGTACAAGGAGTACGCCAGTGACTTCGGAGTCGCGCTGAAGGTCGTGGGCAACAAGGTGCAGGGCGAGGACGACCTGGAGTTCCTGCGCGCCGAGGTCGGTGACGACCTGCTGGTCACCGTCGGCCATTCCGACTGGGTGCGGGCCATGGAGAAGGGCCGCCCCGACCGCTTCGAGCTGCTGGAAGCGGACAACCGGATGGCCCTCCAGGCCCTGCAGAACGCCGCGGAGGACTCGTACGGACAGCGCGACTGGGAGCGCTACACGCGGCAGATGGTGCACTTCCATCTGAAGAACGCGGAGAGCTGGGGCAACGAGAAGACAGGGGCCGACCTGGCAGCCCAGGTGGACCCGGCCTTCGTGCTCGACGAGCAGTGCGCCCGGACCGGGGCGGCCCAGCCGGCCTGATCGGCCGGCGCCGACCGACTTCGGCACGGGCGCCCTCAGCCGCGCGCAGTCAGCGCGGCCGGCGGGTGCCGGGCGAACCGGTGCCGACCCGGTCGGCGCCGGCCGACCCGGCCGGCCGCGGTCATCCGGTCCCGTCCGATCCGGTCCCGTCCGGGGTCAGATCGGACGGGACCGGATCGGACACACACGGCACGGCAGCCCCACACCCAGGCGCATCCAATGCTCGCACCCCTCCCTCTGCCCCACTTCTGTCCCTACTTCTGCCTCTACTTCTTTCCCTTGACCGGACTCGCGGCTCCGCCGAGGAAGGACGCCCAGCTCTTCTCGGGCGCCTCTCCGACCTTCAGCGTGCCGAGCTTCGCGAGCGTCGCCGGGTCCTGACCGTCCAGCCAGTCCGCCAGCTGCTTGAAGGACACGCAGCGCACACCCTGCTTGGTGCAGACGGTCTCGATCGTCTCCTCGATGGCGCGCATGTACGTGCCGCCGTTCCAGGACTCGAAGTGGTTGCCGATGATCAGCGGGGCGCGGTTTCCGTCGTACGAGCGGTCGAAGGCCTGGAGCAGGCCGTCCCGCATCTGGTTGCCCCAGTACTCGTGCTGGTCCGGGTCGCCCTGCGTCGTACCGGACTGGTTGAACATGAAGTTGTAGTCCATCGAGAGGGTCTCGAATTCGCGTCCCGGGACCGGGACGAGCTGCATCGAGAGGTCCCAGATGCCGCCCTTCTTCTTCGGCCAGACCTGGTCGTTGACGCCACTGGAGTCGTAGCGGAAGCCCATCGAGCGTGCGGCCGCCACCATGTTCTTCTGCCCCTCCAGGCAGGGGGTGCGGCCGCCGATGAGTTCCTTGTCGTAGTCGAAGGGCAGCGGCTTCAGGCCCTTGAGCTCGGGGTCGTTCGACTTCCAGCCCTTCACGAAGGACTTCGCCTGGTTGATCTCGCTCTTCCACTCGGCGACGGACCAGGTGCCGACACCACCGTCCTTGCCGCAGAAGTGGCCGTTGAAGTGGGTGCCGATCTCGTTTCCGTCCAGCCAGGCACCGCGGACCTGGGTGAGGGTGTCCCGGATCCCCTTGGTGTCGTTGAAGCCGATGTCGGAACTTCCGGCGTTGTGCTTGGGCGGGTCGTAGAGCTTCTTCTTCGCGTCCGGCAGCAGGTACACGCCGCTGAGGAAGTACGACATGTTCGCGTCGTACTTCTTGCCCACCTCGCGGAAGTGCGAGAACAGCTGCTGGCTGTCCTCCCCGGCGCCGTCCCACGAGAACACCACGAACTGCGGGGGCTTCTGACCGGGAGCCAGCCGCTGCACCGCGGGCTGCTTCGGCTGAGCGCCGGTGAAGGCCGTGGAGCCGTCGCCGATGAGCCGGAAAGCGCTCTTGGGGGCTTCACCGACGGCCTTCTTCTTCGCCCCGGCCGCACCGTTCGCGGCTCCGCTCGCCGCACCGTTCACGGCAGCGGGCCCGGATACACCCGAGCCGGAATCCGCCCCGGAGCAGCCGGCCACTCCCGCGACCAGCGCAACGGCCATGATGCCCAAGGCGATCCTCTTCGTGGCGGTCATCATCCGCCCACCCTCTTCCTTGCAGGTTTGATTGCGCTGAAGTGCCGACACGGCGCGGTCAAACTCGCACGCACTGCACACAAATTCGCGCGACAGGCCGAATGAAAAGCTGCTTATTCACTGGAATGGGTGTTTAGGTAGACCATTTGCCCTCAATCATGGACACAGATCTTTACTCTCCATTACGATCTGTTTACCGAGAGTTGAGATATCCCGCCGCTGCACGCCGTGACCCACGGCCGCGTCCCACGTTCCGCGACCGCGCTGCCCCGGAGGAGACGGGAAAACATGTCTGCCTGCGTCCCCACTCGCCATGACCGCTCATCCCGCAGTTCGCGACCTCCCCGGTCATCGGGGGTCAAGCGACCTCACGGCCCGCCACCGCCGCATCGCGGCGGACGATTCCGCATCGCGGGCGCCGACCTGTCCGCATCGATCACTGTCTTCCTTCTTGCCATCCCCATGTCGCTCGGCCTGGCCGTCGCCATGGATGCCCCACTGGAAGCCGGTCTCATCTCCGCCGCAGTCGGCGGCATCGTGGCCGGCCTGCTCGGCGGCACCCCGCTCCAGGTCTCCGGGCCGTCCGCCGGGCTGACCGTGGTGACCGCCGAGTTGATTCAGGTCTACGGCTGGCGCACCACCTGCGCGATCACCATCGGAGCGGGCCTGCTGCAGCTCCTGCTGGGTTCGCTGCGGGCCGCTCGCAGCGCCCTCGCCGTCAGCCCCGCCATCGTGCACGGCACGCTCGCCGGCATCGGTGTGGCCATCGCGCTCGCTCAGTTGCACATCGTGCTGGGCGGCTCACCGGAGAGCTCGGCCGTCTCCAACGCGCTCACTCTGCCAGCCCAGTTGGCGCAGGTGGGCCCGGCCGCACCGCTGATCGGTGGTCTGACCATCGCGATCCTGGTGCTGTGGCCCCGGATTCCGGGGCGGCCCGGCCGCATGCTGCGGCGGATTCCGGCGGCCCTGGTGTCCGTGGCCGTCGCCACTGCCGTAGCGGCCTTCGCGGCACCGTCGATCGCACGGGTCGATCTGCCGTCCTGGCGTTCGCACGCCCTGCCCGAACTGCCGCAAGGACCCGTACTCGGCCTGGCCACAGCCGCGTTCACCATGATGCTGGTGGCAAGCCTGGAGTCACTGCTCGCCGCCGTAGCCGTGGACAAGCTGGCCGCCGACCGGAGCAGCGAGCGGTCGGCCGGACCGGCCGTCGAACAGGACGGTGGTCAGCAGGACGGCGATCAGCCGGTCGAGGGCACGTCCGCACACCCGGCCGAGCCCCCCGAGCCCGGCTCCGGGCCGGCCTCGCCCCCCGTCAGACGCTCCGACCTCGACCGGGAACTACGCGCACAAGGCATCGCCAACACGGTGTCTGGCCTGTTGGGCGGGCTGGCGGTCTCCGGTGGCGCGGTACGCAGTTCGGCGAACGTACGGGCCGGAGCTACCAGCCGTGCCTCCACCGTGCTGCATGGCGTCTGGGTGCTGCTCGCCACCGGTCTGCTGGTCACCGTGCTGGAGTGGATCCCACTGGCCGCCCTGGGCGCGCTCGTGATGGTGGTCGGCATCCAGATGGTGAGCTTCGCCCACATCCGCAATGTCCACAGGCATCGGGAATTCCTGGTGTACGGGGCGACGATCACCGGGGTACTGCTCTTCGGTGTCCTCAAGGGCGTGGCGATCGGGATCTCGGTAGCGGTGGCTGTCGCCCTGCACCGACTGGCGCGGACCAGGATCACCGTGACGGAGCGGAACGGTCAGTATCTGGTCGTCGTGAGCGGCCAGTTGACGTTCCTGGCCGTGCCCCGGCTCAACCGGACTCTGGGCCAGCTGCCCCAGGACGCGGACGTGGTCGTCGAGCTGGACGGCTTCTTCATCGATCACGCGGCGTACGAGATGTTCCAGGACTGGAGCAACGCCCATACCGCCCACGGCGGCCGGGTCGTCTTCGCCGGCCGGTCCGGCGGCAGGATCGCCGAGCCCGCCTCGGCAGCGCACTCCTGCTGCCGCCCCTGGACACCGTGGCGCAACCACCACTGCCACGAACGGCCCGAGCAGGTACCCCCCACCGAGGCCACCGCATACGCCGAGCCCGCCGGATCCGCCGGATCCGCCGAGCCCGGCACAGGCGCCCCAATCGCCGCGTCCACCGGAGCAACCGCGTCCCCCCAGGCCCCCGCCGGCCCCGCCACCGCCCCCACGACGAAAACGACGGACGAGACCGACCAGATGAACCCGGCCGACGCGACCGACGCGACGGGCACGCCGGGCAGCCCCGCCCCAGCCCCCCTCCACCCCGCGCCCACCCTCGCACCCACCCCCTCGTCCGCTCCCGCCCCACCCACACCCCCAGCAGGCGTCACCAGCGCCCCCGGCACCACCCCGGACGGGCTCACCCCCACAGATGCCCAGCCATCCCCCGACCGTTCAACCGACTACGCACCCGACCACGACGCCGCTCCACCACGCCGGACCGGTGCGCAGCGGCTGGTCAGCGGTCTCAGCTCGTTCCAGCGCAATACGGCACCCCTGGTGCGTGAGGAGCTGGCAAGGCTGGCCAGGGAGGGGCAGCGCCCCTCGCAGCTGTTCATCACCTGCGCGGATTCCCGCCTGGTGACGAGCATGATCACAGCAAGTGGTCCGGGCGATCTGTTCACCGTCCGGAACATCGGAAATCTGGTGCCGCCACCGCATTCCGAGCGGGGTGACGACTCGGTGGGGGCGGCGATCGAGTACGCGGTGGACGTGCTGGGGGTGGAGTCCATCACCATCTGCGGGCACTCCGGCTGCGGCGCCATGAACGCGCTGCTCGGTGCCGGGCCCGACACCCCGGACACACCTCTGTGGCGCTGGCTGCGGCACGGTGTGCCGAGCCTGAAGCGCATGGCCTCCAGACGCCACGCCTGGGCACGGATCTCCGGCCGGCTGCCCGCCGACGAGGTGGAACAGCTCTGCCTCACCAATGTGGTCCAGCAGCTGGACCACCTGCGAGCCCATGGATCGGTGGCGCGACGCCTCGCGGAAGGCACGCTCCAACTGCACGGCATGTACTTCCACGTGGCTGAGGCCCAGTCGTACCTGCTGACCGAAGGTATCGGAGCCGGCCACGGGCTCGACGAGGTCTTCGACCGGGTCAGCCCCTGCGCCCCGTACGATCCCTATGAACCGGCCGAGTTGGCGCGTACCGGCACCTGAACCGGGTACATCTCGGGTCCGTGAGACCGTGTGGGTCCCACCTCCGCAGCGCCGTGCACCCTGCACCACCGCAGGGCGCCTCGGCACTTCGCTCCACCCCGCCGCGGGGGCGGGACCGTGCCTCCATACACGAAACACAGGTCTAAACCAATTCCCGGTAGACACTTGTCACCCGGCCTTTGGCCTGATGAGCTATGCCCCGGGACACAACGGACACCCTGGGAATGGGAGATGTCGTGAGCAACGAAAGCCTGGCCAACCTGCTCAAAGAGGAGCGGCGGTTCACACCGCCTGCCGATCTGGCCGCGAACGCCAACGTCACAGCCGAGGCGTACGAACAGGCCGATGCGGACCGGCTGGGCTTCTGGGCCGAGCAGGCCCGCCGCCTGACTTGGGCCACGGAGCCGACCGAGACGCTCGACTGGAGCAATCCGCCCTTCGCGAAGTGGTTCGCGGACGGCAAGCTCAATGTCGCGTACAACTGCGTGGACCGCCACGTCGAGGCGGGCAACGGCGACCGGGTCGCCATCCACTTCGAGGGCGAGCCCGGCGACAGCCGTGCCATCACCTACGCGGAGCTGAAGGACGAGGTCTCCCGCGCCGCCAACGCCCTCACCGAGCTCGGTGTCGGCAAGGGCGACCGGGTCGCCGTCTATCTGCCGATGATCCCCGAGGCCGCCATCGCCATGCTGGCGTGTGCCCGGATCGGTGCGGCGCACTCCGTGGTCTTCGGCGGCTTCTCCGCCGATGCCATCGCCACCCGCATCCAGGATGCGGACGCGAAGGTCGTCATCACCTCCGACGGCGGATACCGCCGCGGCAAGCCCTCCGCGCTCAAGCCCGCGGTCGACGACGCCGTCGCCCGTATCGAGAGCGTCGAGCACGTCCTCGTCGTCCGGCGTACGGGACAGGACACCGCGTGGACCGAGGGCCGGGACGTCTGGTGGCACGAGATCACCGGCCGCCAGTCCACCGAGCACACCCCTGAGGCGTTCGAGGCGGAGCAGCCGCTCTTCATCCTCTACACCTCGGGCACGACGGGGAAGCCGAAGGGCATCCTGCACACCTCCGGCGGCTACCTCACGCAGGCGGCGTACACCCACCACGCGGTCTTCGACCTCAAGCCGGAGACCGATGTCTACTGGTGCACCGCCGACATCGGCTGGGTGACCGGACACTCGTACATCGTCTACGGCCCGCTGGCCAACGGCGCGACGCAGGTCATGTACGAGGGCACGCCCGACTCCCCGCACCAGGGGCGCTTCTGGGAGATCGTCCAGAAGTACGGCGTGAGCATCCTCTACACGGCGCCGACCGCGATCCGGACGTTCATGAAGTGGGGAGACGACATCCCCGCCAAGTTCGACCTGAGCAGTCTCCGGGTCCTGGGCTCGGTCGGTGAGCCGATCAACCCCGAGGCCTGGATGTGGTACCGCAAGCACATCGGCGCCGACAAGTGCCCGATCGTGGACACCTGGTGGCAGACCGAGACCGGCGCGATGATGATCTCGCCGCTTCCCGGTGTCACGGCGACCAAGCCGGGCAGCGCCCAGCGCGCACTGCCGGGCATCTCCGCCACGGTCGTCGACGACGAGGCCCGTGAGGTCCCGGACGGCGGGGGCGGCTATCTCGTCCTCACCGAGCCGTGGCCGTCGATGCTCCGCACCATCTGGGGCGACGACCAGCGGTTCCTCGACACCTACTGGTCGCGCTTCGAGGGCAAGTACTTCGCGGGCGACGGTGCCAAGAAGGACGAGGACGGCGACATCTGGCTGCTCGGCCGGGTCGACGACGTGATGCTGGTGTCCGGGCACAACATCTCGACCACCGAGGTCGAATCGGCGCTCGTGTCGCACCCGTCGGTCGCCGAGGCGGCCGTGGTCGGTGCGGCCGACGAGACGACCGGCCAGGCCATCGTCGCGTTCGTGATCCTGCGCGGTACGGCGACCGCCTCCGACGAGCTGGTGGCTGAGCTGCGCAACCACGTCGGCACCACGCTCGGCCCCATCGCCAAGCCGAAGCGGGTCCTGCCCGTGGCCGAGCTGCCGAAGACGCGATCCGGCAAGATCATGCGGCGTCTGCTGCGTGACGTCGCGGAGAACAGGGAGCTGGGGGACGTCACGACGCTGACCGACTCCTCGGTCATGGACCTCATCCAGACCCAGCTTCCGTCGTCCGCATCCGAGGACTGAGCCTTACTCCGAGGCGACGACAGCTGAGAGCGACAGCAACGACAGCTGAGAGCGAAGCAACAAGAGCGACAGCAGCGAGAACGACGGCGGAGCTGAGCTCCCCGAAGGGCATCCGGCAGCGCGCCGGATGCCCTTCGGGCATTTAGGGTGAAGATCACCGCTCACGGCCCCGCACACCCCGGGTACAGTGGCAGCTGGTCAATAACACGACAAGAAATCTCAAAGGGTGTGCCGGGAAGTCTGGTCGGCAAGTGCATCAGCCATGCCGTCGCTGCCGTACCCACCCGGAGGTTCTCTCTCGTGGTCGCGCCCACCCCCGCACCCCCTTCCCCCCGCCGCACATTCCTGGGACGCCAGTCGCTCCCGGAGCGGAACTTCCTCACCGACGCGCTGCGTACCGAGACCGTCGGCGGAGTCATCCTGCTGGCCGCCGCGGTGGCCGCGCTGATCTGGGCGAACACCTTCGGATCGAGCTACACGACCGTCAGCAACTTCCACTTCGGTCCCGAGGCGCTCGGTCTGCATCTCTCCGTGGCGCACTGGGCGGCCGACGGACTGCTCGCGATCTTCTTCTTCGTCGCGGGGGTCGAGCTCAAACGCGAACTCGTCGCGGGTGAGCTGCGCGACCCGAAGGCCGCCGCCCTCCCGGTCGTCGCCGCGCTCTGCGGCATGGCCGTACCCGCGGTCGTCTACACCCTGGTGACGGTGCTCGGAGACGGCTCCACCAGCGGCTGGGCCGTCCCCACGGCCACCGACATCGCCTTCGCGCTCGCCGTCCTCGCGGTCATCGGCACCTCGCTGCCGTCCGCGCTCCGTGCGTTCCTCCTGACCCTCGCCGTCGTCGACGACCTCTTCGCGATCCTGATCATCGCCGTCTTCTTCACCGAGAACATCGACTTCGTCGCGCTCATCGGCGCCTTCGTCGGCCTGGCCGTCTTCTACCTGCTGCTGCGCCTCAACGTCCGCGGCTGGTACATCTACGTACCGCTCGCCCTGGTCATCTGGGGGCTGATGTACAACAGCGGCATCCACGCCACCATCGCCGGTGTCGCGATGGGCCTGATGCTGCGCTGCACCAGGCGCGACGGCGAGGAGCGCTCCCCCGGCGAACGCGTCGAGCACCTGATCCGCCCGCTGTCGGCAGGTTTCGCCGTACCGCTGTTCGCGCTCTTCTCGGCCGGGGTCTCGCTCTCCGGCGGCGCGCTGGCCGGCGTGTTCACCCGGCCGGAGACGCTCGGTGTCGTACTGGGGCTGGTCGTCGGCAAGACGCTGGGGATCTTCGGCGGTACATGGCTGGCCACCCGGTTCACCAAGGCGGAGCTGAACAAGGAGCTGGCCTGGGCCGATGTCTTCGCGGTCGCCTCGCTCGCCGGGATCGGGTTCACCGTCTCGCTGCTGATCGGCGAGCTCGCCTTCACCGGCGACGACGACATGATCAACGAGATCAAGGCGTCGGTTCTGCTCGGCTCCCTGATTGCCGCCGTACTCTCCGGTGTACTGCTCAAACTCCGGGTACGCAGATACCGGGCGCTCACGGACGCGGAGGAGCTCGACGAGGACGAGTCCGGGGTACCCGACGTCTATGAACAGGACGATCCGGAGTACCACCTGCGGATGGCCGCGATCCACGAGAGGAAGGCGGCCGAGCATCGCCGCCTTGCCCAACTGGCGGGGGCAGCGAGCAACAAGCCGGACAGTCCGGCATGATCTGACATCGGATGTGTTGAACAGGAGAGGGAGTCAGGCATGAGCGACCCCGGCAATTACGCGGGCAGCGCCGACCGTAGTCTCGGCCAGCTGGTCGCCTCGGCGACGGCCGAGCTGTCGGCACTGGTACACGACGAGATCGCCCTGGCCAAGGCCGAGGTGCGACAGGACGTCAAGCGTGGCGTCATCGGCAGCGTGGCGTTCATCGTCACGGGGGTGCTGATCCTGTTCGCGATCCCGGTGCTGAGCTTCGCGGCCGCGTACGGAATCCACAATCTGGGGCTGGGACTGGCCTGGTCGTTCCTGATCGTGGGCGGCGCGTTCATCCTGCTGGGGATCCTGCTCGCGCTGTTCGGCTACGCCAAGTTCAAGAAGGTCAAGCCGCCGGAGAAGTCCATCGCGTCGGCGAAGCAGACCGCCGCCATCCTCCAGGGCGTCAAGCCGCACCCGCGTCCGGGCATCGGGGCGGACGCGATCCTTCCGGCGGGCGGCAGCACACTTGCGGACAAGGCCATCGAGAACCGTCCGGTTCAGGACAAGGCGTCAGCTGTGGCACGCTCATCCACATGACGGTCCCCGATTCCAGCGCATTCGGCCCAGTGGGCCCGGACGACCGGGCGGGCCACGAAGGACCGGCCGGCCCCCCGGCAGACCCTTCCGCCACACCGCCATCACTGCCAACGCCCCCGGCCCCGGCCTCAGCGCCTTTCACCGGCCCGCTGGGCCCGGCGGCCGGGTCCGGTGGCCCCGTCCGCCTGGACGGGCCCTGGACGCACCGCGACGTCGCCGCCAACGGCGCCCGCTTCCACATCGCCGAAATGGGTGAGGGGCCACTGGTCCTGCTCCTGCACGGCTTCCCGCAGTTCTGGTGGACCTGGCGCCACCAGTTGCCCGCGCTCGCCGACGCGGGGTTCCGCGCGGTGGCGATGGACCTGCGCGGCGTGGGCGGCAGCGACCGCACGCCCCGGGGTTACGACCCGGCCAACCTGGCGTTGGACATCACCGGCGTGATCCGCTCGCTCGGTGAGCCGGATGCCGCCCTGGTCGGCCACGACATGGGCGGCTACCTCGCCTGGACGGCCGCGGTGATGCGCCCGAAGCTGGTGCGCCGGCTGGTGGTCTCCTCGATGCCGCATCCGCGGCGGTGGCGCTCCTCGATGCTCTCCGACTTCGCGCAGTCCCGCGCGGGCTCGTACATCTGGGGCTTCCAGCGGCCGTGGGTGCCTGAGCGTCAGCTCGTGGCGGACGACGCGGCTTTGGTGGGGCGGCTGATCCATGACTGGGCGGGGCCGCGGACCACGGACTTCCCCGACGACGCGACCGTGGACGTCTACCGGCGCGCCATGTCCATCCCGTCGACGGCGCACTGCGCGATCGAGCCGTACCGCTGGATGGTGCGCTCGCTGGCCCGCCCTGACGGCATCCAGTTCAACCGGCGCATGAAGCGGCCGGTACGGGTGCCCACGCTGCACCTGCACGGTTCACTCGATCCGGCGGTACGCACCCGGAGTTCGGCCGGGTCCGGCGAGTACGTCGAGGCACCGTACCGTTGGCGACTTTTCGACGGTCTGGGGCACTTCCCCCACGAGGAGGATCCGGCCGGGTTCTCGGCCGAACTCATCAGCTGGCTCAAGGATTCCGAGCCCGACCGCTGACCGGTGGGCACACGAGTCCTACGAACAGCCACTTGCCTGACGCATAGGCCAATTGGCTGACGGATGGGCGGTTACCGACCATGAGCCACGGGCAGACGTCGGTGTATGGGCTGGACGCACGACTTCGGTGACGCAGCACGCAATCGTCGCTCGACCGCCACGGCGGGTCCGGGCACTCATGAGGGGGGCGGCCTCCAGGGCCGGGTGCACACTATGCATGTTCTGCATGATCCCCGGCTCGGCATTCCGCGCATCCTCCGCCGCCGGGCCCGCTGGGTCTCGGCGCGGCTGCGCCACCCGCGTGGATGACCTCCCGAGCTGAGCGGACGGCCACCCGGCCTCCGCGGACGGCCGCCCGGTCACCCACCGCCCTCACACGCTGAACCACTCGCTCGCACCCTGCTCGCGGGCTCATGGCTCGCGGGTTCCGCCGGGCAGGTCGAGGCAGGGCGGTACGCCTACAGCGCGCACGCCTGGCTGTCGACCTGCTGGTTGGCGGTGCGGCCCTGCGTGATGTCCTGGCGGATCTCGTCGGCCGTCAGCGCGTAGCCGGTGTTCGGGTCGTCGAGCGACTTGGCGAAGACGACTCCGTACACCTTGCCGTCGGGGGTCAGCAGCGGTCCGCCGGAGTTGCCCTGACGGACCGTCGTGAAGAGTGAGTACACATCGCGGCGGACGGTGCCCCGGTGGTAGATGTCCGGGCCGTTGGCGTCGATACGGGCACGGACCCGCGCGGCCCGTACGTCGTACGCGCCGTTCTCCGGGAAGCCCGCGACGATCGCGCTGTTGCCGGTCGCGGCGTCGTGGTCGGTTTCGGTGAAGCGGAGCGGCTTCGCGTCGAGATCCGGGACGTCGAGTACGGCGATGTCGCGCCGCCAGTCGTAGAGGACGACCTTCGCGTCGTACAGCCGTCCCTGGCCGCCGATCTGGACGGTCGGCTCCTCGACGCCGCCGACGACGTGGGCGTTGGTCATCACCCGGCGGTCGGAGAAGACGAAGCCGGTGCCTTCGAGGACCTTGCCGCAGCTCGGAGCCGTACCGACGACCTTGACGATGGACTTCTGGGCGCGGGCGGCGACCGGGCTGCCCACCAGGGCCGGGTCGGGGGCCCTGACTTCGGTGATCGGCTCATTGGCGAACGGGCTGAACACCTGGGGGAAGCCGTTCTGCGCGAGGACCGAGGAGAAGTCCGTGAACCAGGTGGAGGCCTGGGGCGGCATCACCCGGGAGATGCCGAGCAGCACCGAGGAGCTGCGCACCTCCTTGCCCAGTGTCGGCAGCGAGGTGCCGGCCAGTGCGGAGCCGATCAGCCAGGACACCAGCAGCATCGCCACGACGTTGACCAGCGCACCACCCGTCGCGTCGACGGCGCGCGCGGGCGACCATGTGATGTGCCGGCGGAGCTTGTTCCCGAGGTGGGTGGTGAAGGCCTGGCCCACCGAGGCGCACACGATCACGATGACGACCGCGACGACGGCGGCCGTCGACGAGACCTCGGAGCCGTCCGTCACCTGGTCCCACAGGACCGGCAGCAGATAGACGGCGACGAGACCGCCGCCCAGGAACCCGATCACCGACAGAATGCCGACGACGAACCCCTGGCGGTATCCGATGACCGCGAACCACACGGCGCCGGCCAGCAGCAGGATGTCCAGCACGTTCACCGTCTATAGCCTCACAGATTCGTCACCGGGCCCGTACGTCTCTCTGGGTCCGGGCGGGCCCGGAGCAGTGGAGCACGGGAGTCAGCCTGTCATGCGCGCCAGTCGAGCGGCACCTGCTTGGCCCTGTCCCAGGGGCGCTCCCACCCTGCGAAGTGCAGAATCCGGTCGATCACGCCGGCCGTGAACCCCCATACGAGTGCGGATTCGACCAGAAATGCCGGGCCTCGGTGGCCGCTGGGATGGACGGCCGTCGCCCGGTTGGCCGGGTCCGTGAGATCCGCCACGGGGACGGTGAAGACCCGCGCGGTCTCCCCCGGGTCGACGACTCCGACCGGGCTGGGCGAACGCCACCAGCCGAGGACCGGCGTCACCACGAAGCTGCTCACGGGGATGTACAGCCGGGGCAGCACGCCGAACAGCTGCACACCGTGCGGATCGAGGCCGGTCTCCTCCTCGGCCTCCCGCAGCGCGGCCCTGAGCGGACCCGTCGTCGCCTGGTCACCGTCCTCCGCGTCCAGGGAGCCGCCGGGGAAGGAGGGCTGCCCGGGGTGCGACCGCAGGCTTCCGGCCCGCTCCATCAGGAGCAGCTCGGGCCCGCGAGCGCCCTCACCGAACAGGACGAGAACGGCCGACTGCCGCCCCGCTCCGCTCTCGGGCGGCAGGAACCGGCTGAGCTGCTGCGGCTCGACGGTGCGCGCGGCCTGGGCGACGGGGTCGAGCCAGCCGGGCAGGCCCTCGGTGGTGACGGTGATCGAGGCCTCTCGGCCGGCACCCGCCCCGGGCGCGGCCGACGCGGCGCCGGTCGCCGCGTCCGTCCTGTGTTGATGCGTCTTCATGGGCACCCCTCGTCTCACAACGCCTGTCGTCACGCATTTCGTTCCGGAGCGGCGCCCGGGGTCAGCCGGCGCCCAGGGCGGGGGCGGGTGCGCCCGGGTACTCCGGCGGCGGGCTCAGCCGCTGCCCCGGCCGGCCCCCCATCTCGTACTTCAGAAGCTTCCGTGCCTTCTCGGGATCCGTCTCACCCTCGCCGTAGGAGGGACAGAGCGGGGCGATCGGACAGGCACCGCAGGCGGGCTTACGGGCATGGCAGATCCGGCGTCCGTGAAAGACGACGCGGTGCGAGAGCATCGTCCACTCGCTCTTGGGGAAGATCGCCGCGACGTCCGCCTCGACCTTCACCGGATCCTCCTGCTCGGTCCACTTCCAGCGGCGCACCAGCCGTCCGAAGTGGGTGTCGACGGTGATCCCGGGCACCCCGAAGGCGTTCCCCAGGACCACGTTGGCGGTCTTGCGCCCGACCCCCGGCAGCGTCACGAGGTCCTCCAGCCGTCCGGGCACCTCGCCGTCGAAGTTGTCCCGGAGGGCGGCGGAGAGGCCGAGGAGCGACTTGGTCTTGGCCCGGAAGAAGCCGGTCGGCCGAATGATCTCTTCCATTTCCTCCGGGACGGCCGCGGCCATGTCCTCGGGGGTGGGGTAGGCGGCGAACAGCGCCGGGGTCGTCTGGTTGACCCTCAGATCGGTGGTCTGGGCGGAGAGGACCGTGGCGACGAGGAGCTCGAAGGCGTTCCTGAAATCCAGCTCCGGGTGGGCATACGGGTAGAGCTCGGCGAGCTCACGGTTGATCCGGCGGGCCCTGCGGACCATGGCCAGGTGGGATTCCGGCTTGGCTTTGGCGTTGGCCCCGGCCTTCGGCACCGGCTTGGCCTGGGATGTGGGGCCGGCCTTGGCGTTCGCCAGGGACTTGGCGTCGGCCTTGGCGTTGGCGTTGGCCTTGGCGTTGGCCTTGGATTTCGGCTTCGGCTCCTGTTTCGGAGCCGACTTCGGCGCCGAGCCGGGATCCCCCTCGGATCCCTCCCGTTTCATCCGCCTCGCCGGGCTTTTTGTCGCATTTTTCGGTTCGCTTGCAGCCTGTTCGCCCACAGCGGAATTACGGTCTTCCGGCACCCCATCAACCCCCTTGGCCTGCGCTCTCACCGGCGTTCCGGACACCCGGCCAGCCTAGAGCCAGCGACTGACATCCGCCCCGGTCACTGCCGATCCACCCCCAATCGGCCCCCTGCCGTACGTTCCGGGACGTGCGTGCGTCAAACTGGTTTGTGATTGATCGCACTGTTTTACCGTCCGGCATGATGGGGACCACGGTTCCCTGAACAGGCCGACAAGGAGAGAACTCGTGGACGACGTTCTGCGGCGCGCCCCGCTTTTCGCGGCGCTCGATGACGAGCAGGCCGCGGAGCTCCGCGCCTCGATGAGTGAGGTGACCCTCGCGCGCGGCGACGCGCTGTTCCACGAGGGTGACCCGGGCGACCGCCTCTATGTGGTCACCGAGGGCAAGGTGAAGCTCCACCGCACCTCCCCCGACGGCCGCGAGAACATGCTGGCCGTCCTCGGTCCCGGCGAGCTGATCGGTGAGCTGTCGCTCTTCGACCCGGGCCCGCGTACCGCCACCGCGACCGCGCTGACCGAGGTGAAGCTCCTCGGCCTCGGCCACGGCGACCTCCAGCCCTGGCTGAACGTACGCCCCGAGGTGGCCACGGCCCTGCTGCGCGCCGTCGCCCGGCGCCTGCGCAAGACCAACGACCAGATGTCCGACCTGGTCTTCTCCGACGTGCCGGGCCGCGTGGCCCGTGCCCTCCTCGACCTGTCGCGCCGCTTCGGCGTGCAGTCCGAGGAAGGCATCCACGTCGTGCACGACCTGACGCAGGAAGAGCTGGCCCAGCTGGTCGGCGCCTCCCGCGAGACGGTCAACAAGGCCCTCGCCGACTTCGCCGGCCGCGGCTGGCTGCGGCTGGAGGCCCGTGCGGTGATCCTTCTCGACGTGGAGCGGCTGGCCAAGCGCTCCCGCTGACCCCGTCGTACCCAGCGCCCGAGGGCCCCGCCGAACCGGCGGGGCCCTCACGCATGGGGACACGCACGGGCCCCGCGGCGCCTGTCCGGCGGCCGGCCGGTCTCAGATCAGGCCGTGCTCGTCCAGGTACTCCAGCTGCGCCAGCACCGAGAGCTCCGCCGCAGGCCACAGCGACCGGTCCACGTCCGCGTACACGTGCGCCACCACCTCCGACGACGTCCGGTACCCCGCCTCCACCGCCGTCTCCACCTGGGCCAGCCGGTTCGCGCGGTGCACCAGGTAGAACTCGACCGCGCCCTGCGCGTCGTCCAGCACCGGACCGTGCCCCGGCAGCACCGTGTGCACCCCGTCGTCGACCGTCAGCGAACGCAGCCGCCGCAGCGAGTCGAGGTAGTCCCCCAGCCGCCCGTCCGGATGCGCGACCAGCGTCGTACCGCGGCCGAGGATCGTGTCCCCCGTCAGCACCGCGCGGTCGGCGGGCAGATGGAAGGAGAGCGAGTCCGCGGTGTGGCCCGGGGTCGGCACCACGTACATCTCCAGCCCGCCGGTCGTGATCACGTCACCCGTACCCAGGCCCTCGTCACCGAGGCGCAGCCCGGGGTCGAGCGCGCGCACCTTCGTACGGGTCAGCTCGGCGAACCGTGCCGCGCCCTCGGCGTGGTCGGGGTGGCCATGGGTGAGGAGCGTGAGCGCGATCCGGCGGCCCGCCCGCTCGGCGGTGTCGATGACGGCCCGCAGGTGGACGTCGTCCAGCGGTCCCGGGTCGATGACCACCGCGAGATCGGAGTCGGGCTCGGCGACGATCCAGGTGTTGGTGCCGTCCAGCGTCATCGGTGACGCGTTGGGCGCGAGGACGTTGACCGCACGGGTGGTGGCGGGGCCGGACAGCACCCCGCCGCGCGGCTGTCCGGGCAGCGCTGCCGCGTCGCTCATGCCGCCCCACCGCCCGCGCCGCCCGCCGGTATGTGCTTGGTGAACTCCGCGTGCCCCGGCCAGCTCAGCACCAGCTCGTCGCCCTCCAGGCGCGCCTGTGCGAGTACGGGGGCGAGGTCCTGGGCCGATGCCGCCTCCAGCGCCTGCGCGGCGGTGGCGTGGGCCCTGAGCCCGCGCAGCGTCGAGACGGTCGGCGGCATCATCAGCAGCTCGCCGCGGTCGTAGCCGTCGGCCGCCTCTCCCGGACGGATCCAGACCGTGCGGTCGGCCTCAGTGGAGGCGTTGCGGGTGCGCTGGCCGGCCGGGAGCGCGGCCACGAAGAACCAGGTGTCGTAGCGGCGCGGTTCGAATTCCGGAGTGATCCAGCGCGCCCACGCGCCGAGCAGGTCCGAGCGCAGGACCAGCCCCCGGCGCTCCAGGAACCCGGCGAACGACAGCTCCCGGGCGACCAGCGCCTCGCGGTCGGCCTCCCAGTCAGCGCCCGTGGTGTCCGTGACGACGGTGTCCGCGGTCGGGCCGGCGAGCAGGACGCCCGCCTCCTCGTACGTCTCGCGGACCGCCGCGCAGACGATCGCCTGCGCCTCCGCGGGCGTGGCGACACCGAGCCGCCGCGCCCAGCTCTCCAGGGCGGGTCCGGCCCATCCGACGAGCCGGTCGTCGTCGCGCGGGTCGACCCCGCCACCCGGATAGGCGTACGCCCCTCCGGCAAAGGCCATGGAGGTGCGCCGGCGCAGCATGTGGACAGTGGGTCCGCCCCCGGTACCCTCCGCGGCGTCCCGGAGCAGCATCACGGTGGCGGCGCGCCTGGGGGTCGCGGCCGTCAGTTCGCCGGTGGCGAGGGCCCGGATCCGGTCGGGCCATTCCGGTGGGTACCACTGACCATGGGACATGGCCGGAGGCTATCCGGAACCGTGCCGATGTTCGAGTGGGTCGGTGATCCGTACATGCCCTGTACACAGACGATCCGCCGCACAAACGGTCGCAGCTGATCAGTCACACACCCCCGATCCGCTCCGGCGCACAGAAGATCCCGCCCGGTCGTCGTGACCGGACGGGATCAGGAGGGGCGGCGGCGAAGAGGCGGATCAGACCCCGGTCAGTTCGACCTGGACCTCGACCTCGACCGGTGCGTCCAGCGGCAGCACCGCGACGCCCACGGCACTGCGGGCGTGCACGCCCTTGTCGCCGAGCACCGCACCGAGCAGTTCGCTCGCGCCGTTGATCACGGCGGGCTGGCCGGTGAAGTCGCTGGCCGAGGCGACGAAGCCGACGACCTTCACGACGCGTGCGATCCGGTCCAGGTCGCCCGCGACCGACTTCACCGCGGCGAGCGCGTTGAGCGCGCAGGTCTTCGCCAGCTCCTTGGCCTCGTCGGGCGTGACCTCCGCGCCGACCTTGCCGGTGACGGCGAGCTTGCCGTCCACCATCGGCAGCTGGCCCGAGGTGTACACGTACACCCCGGTCTGCACGGCCGGCTGGTACGAGGCCAGCGGCGGCACGACGTCCGGCAGGGCCAGACCGAGCTCGGCGAGCTTCGCCTCGACGGCGCCCGCCACTACTGCTTCTCCCGCTTCAGGTAGGCCACGAGCTGCTCGGGGTTGTTCGGGCCGGGAACGACCTGGACCAGCTCCCAGCCGTCCTCGCCCCAGGTGTCCAGAATCTGCTTGGTCGCGTGCACGAGAAGGGGCACGGTCGCGTATTCCCACTTGGTCATGGCCCGACTGTAATGCCTGTGCAATCCACGGGACGCGCAGCCTCGTGCGTAGCCTGCGGTACGACTGGTTAGGCTCGAATACGTGAGCAGGTTCCAGGTCGTCAGCGGCAAGGGCGGTACCGGTAAGACCACGGTTGCCGCCGCCCTCGCGCTCGCCCTCGCGACCGAGGGCAGGCGCACCCTCCTCGTCGAGGTCGAGGGCAGACAGGGCATCGCCCAGCTCTTCGAGGCGGAGTCCCTCCCCTACGAGGAACGCAAGATCGCCGTCGCACCGGGCGGCGGGGAGGTGTACGCCCTCGCGATCGACGCCGAGCGCGCACTCCTCGACTACCTCCAGATGTTCTACAAACTCGGCAGCGCGGGCCGGGCGCTCAAGAAACTCGGCGCGATCGACTTCGCCACCACGATCGCGCCCGGTGTCCGGGACGTCCTGCTGACCGGCAAGGCGTGCGAAGCAGTGCGCCGCAAGGACAAGCAGAACCGGTTCGTCTACGACTACGTGATCATGGACGCCCCGCCGACCGGCCGCATCGCCCGCTTCCTCAACGTGAACGACGAGGTGGCCGGGCTGGCCCGGATAGGCCCGATACACAATCAGGCCCAGGCCGTGATGCGGGTGCTGAAGTCCCCGGAGACCGCGGTCCATCTGGTGACCCTGCTGGAGGAGATGCCGGTCCAGGAGACCGCCGACGGGATCGCCGAGCTCCGGGCGGCCGAACTGCCGGTGGGCCGCGTCATCGTGAACATGGTGCGCCCGCATCTGCTGGACGAGGACGCGCTGCGCACCGCCGCGGGCGGCCGCCGCAAGGAGATCGCCAAGACGCTGACCCGGGCGGGCGTGACCGGCGCCGCGGGCCTCGTGCGCCCGTTGCTCGAACAGGCCGCCGAGCACGCCCAGCGGGTCGAGCTGGAGCGGGAACAGCGCGCCGTGCTGGCAGGCCTCGGACTGCCGGGTTACGAGCTCCCGCTGATCGGCGAGGGCGTGGACCCGGCCGGGCTGTACGAACTTGCGATGGAGCTCCGTAAGCAAGGTGCGGGCGAAGGGCCGGCGGGACAAGGGATGAGTTCATGACAGCGGACAGAATCCGGAACGCGGACGCGGACGGGAACGGGGACAGGGACGCGCACACGGACGCGGACAGGGCCACGGCCGGGACAGTCGACTCGGACGGAAACGCGGACGCTGCCGCAACGGCAGACGCTGACGCCGTCCCCGCCCTGGACACCGACGCTCTCCTGGACGACCCGGACATCCGGATCATCGTGTGCTGCGGTTCGGGCGGCGTCGGCAAGACCACGACCGCCGCGGCGCTCGGCGTACGCGCCGCCGAGCGCGGGCGCAAGGTCGTCGTCCTCACCATCGACCCGGCCCGCAGGCTCGCCCAGTCCATGGGCATCGAGACGCTGGACAACGTCCCCCGCCGGGTCGAGGGCATCGAGACACGGGGCAGCGGCGAGCTGCACGCCATGATGCTCGACATGAAGCGGACCTTCGACGAGATCGTCGAGGCGCACGCGGACGGCGAGCGGGCCCGCGCGATTCTGGAGAACCCCTTCTACCAGTCCCTGTCGGCCGGTTTCGCGGGCACGCAGGAGTACATGGCGATGGAGAAGCTCGGTCAGCTCCGGGCGCGCGAGGAGTGGGACCTGATCGTCGTCGACACCCCGCCGTCGCGTTCCGCGCTCGATTTCCTGGACGCGCCGAAGCGGCTCGGCTCGTTCCTGGACGGGAAGTTCATCAAGCTGCTGATGGCCCCCGCGAAAATGGGCGGCCGGGCCGGGATGAAATTCCTCAACGTGGGCATGTCGATGATGACCGGGACGCTCGGCAAGCTGCTCGGCGGCCAGTTCCTGAGGGACGTACAGACCTTCGTCGCCGCGATGGACACCATGTTCGGGGGGTTCCGTACCCGCGCCGATGCCACGTACCAGCTTCTCCAGGCGCCCGGCACGGCGTTCCTCGTCGTCGCGACGCCGGAGCGGGACGCGCTCCGCGAGGCGGCGTACTTCGTGGAGCGGCTGGCCGCGGAGGAGATGCCGCTGGCAGGTCTGGTTCTCAACCGGGTGCACGGCAGCGAGGCCGCCCGGCTCTCGGCCGAGAGCGCGCTGGCCGCCGCAGAAAATCTTGATGCGACCGGCATTGTGGATCAGACGACCGGGAAGGCTGGACTTCGTGAGCCCGCCGACTCCCCCGCGGCCGGGAGCGCACAGACCACGGACACCTCGGACACCGCTGGAGCCGCCACCCCCGACCCGTCCGCCGGAGCCGCCGATCCCTCGGAACACGCCTCCGCTTCGGAGCACGCCTCGGAACACGAATCCGAACCGACCTGCGTAGAACCGACCTCCGTCGAGCAGCTGACTGCCGGTCTGCTGCATCTGCACGCCGAACGGATGCAGGTGGTCGCGCGCGAACAGCACACGCGCGACCGGTTCACCGCGCTGCATCCCGAGGTGGCCGTCACCGCGGTGGCCGCGCTGCCCGGAGATGTCCATGACCTCGCGGGGCTGCGAGCCATCGGGGACCGGCTCGCGACCGGTTCCGCCCCGGCCGGAGCTGCGTAGCCACCCCGTCATCCGTAGTACGCGCGTATGACGCCTCAGGACGTCCGTACCGCGTGGTCCACCCCCCGCGGACCGGACCGGCCGTCCACCGCCCGGGGCTACCCCACGGCGGCGAACGTCTCGTGCAGTTCGTCGTCCTCCAGCCCGATCGCCACGGGCAGGATGCCCGTGGACCGCTCGTACTCGCTGCGCGCGGTCTCCAGCAGCCGGCGCCAGGACGTGACGGTCGGACGCCTGCGCAGCAATGCGCGGCGCTCCCGCTCCGTCATCCCGCCCCACACGCCGAACTCGACGCGATTGTCCAGCGCATCGGCCAGGCACTCGGTCCGCACCGGACATCCGGTGCACACCGCCTTGGCCCTGTTCTGCGCTGCCCCTTGTACGAACAGTTCATCCGGATCGGTAGTGCGGCAGGCTGCCTGCGCACTCCAGTCGGTTACCCAGCCCATCCCGGCGCCGTCCTCTCCCGAATCGAGGCTCCCCCACGGCGACAGCGGCATATTCACCGCTGCCAGTTGAGGACGTTACGGAAGGTGGCGACAGCACAACACCCCCTTCGGGCCCAATCTTGAATGGCCCGAACGGACTATGCGTATGCGGCAGATCACCCAGGGGAGTGAGGTGAGGACATGCACGACTATCCCGGCAGAATCGGGACAGACCATCTGAGTCACAACGGACGTTCGATGACACACGAGGCGATTTCGGGGGCGCCTGAATCGTGGCCGGGTCGTGCACGGGCTCATGCAGGGGGGTTGATACGAAACCGGACTGCTGTGACAGTTGAGAGCAGCTTAGGCCAAGGCATATACGTGTGTCCGGCGAATGAGAACGTAGGCTGCCCCCATGCCAAAGAAGCGCTCGGGCGGGGGTCTCACGACGACCCAGCAGGCCGCCAAGTTCCTCGGTGTCGCCGCACTCTCCGGAGTGGTCCTGGCGGGCATCGCGCTGCCGGCCGCCGGAGCACTGGGTCTCGCCGCCAAGGGAACGGTCGACGGATTCGACGAGATCCCGGCCAATCTGAAGACTCCGCCGCTGAGCCAGCGAACCACGATCCTGGACAACCAGGGCGGCCAGATCGCCACGGTCTACTCGCGTGACCGCACCGTGGTGCCGCTCAAGGACATCTCCCCGTACATGCAGAAGGCGATCATCGCGATCGAGGACGCCCGGTTCTACGAACACGGCGCGGTCGACCTCAAGGGCATCCTGCGCGCGATGAACCGGAACGTGCAGTCGGGCGGGACCGCGCAGGGCGCGTCGACCCTCACCCAGCAGTACGTGAAGAACGTCTTCGTCGAGGAGGCGGGCGACGACCCGGCCAAGGTCGCGGAGGCCACCCAGCAGACGCTCGGCCGCAAGGTCCAGGAGCTCAAGTACGCGATCCAGGTGGAGGAAGAGCTCGGCAAGAAGAAGATCCTGGAGAACTACCTCAACATCACCTTCTTCGGACAGCAGGCGTACGGGGTCGAGGCGGCCTCGCAGCGCTACTTCTCGAAGTCGGCGAAGGATCTGAAGGTGGAGGAGGCGGCGCTGCTGGCCGGCATCGTGCAGTCGCCCAGCCGCTACGACCCCGTCAACGACACCCAGGAGGCGACCAAGCGTCGCAACACCGTCCTCCAGCGGATGGCGGATGTCGGGAACATCTCGAAGGGCGAGGCGGCCAAGGCCCAGGCGACCCCGATCAAGCTGAAGGTCAAGCGGCCGCAGAACGGCTGCATCACCGCCGTCAGCGGCTCCGGCTTCTTCTGCGACTACGTACGGCAGATCGTCACGGGCGACCCCGCCTTCGGCAAGACCGCGAAGGACCGGGCCAAGCTCTGGGCGGTCGGCGGGCTCACCATCAAGACGACGCTGGACCCGCGCTCGCAGGCCGCCTCCAACGAGGCCGCCACGTCCCGGGTCAACAAGGACGACAAGATCGCCGACGCGGTCGTGCAGGTGAAGCCCGGCACGGGCCAGATCATGGCGATGGCCCAGTCCCGCCCGTACGGGCTGGACCAGTCCAAGCACCAGACGGTGCTGAACCTCAACGTCGACCACAAGATGGGCGGCAGCTACGCCGGCTTCCAGGTGGGTTCGACCTTCAAGCCGATCACCGCGGCGGCGGCGCTGGAGAAGGGCATCAGCCCGGCGCAGAGCTTCACCACGGACCACCAGATCTCCCTGCCCGGTGAGAGCTTCCGCACGTGCGACAACAAGCCGGCGGACAACCGCCCCTGGGACGTGTCGAACGAGCTGGAGGAGGAGAAGGGCACCTTCGACATGACCAGCGCGCTGGGCAAGTCGATCAACACCTACTTCGCGAAGCTGGAACAGAAGGCCGGTCTCTGCGAGACCCTCTCGATGGCCGACAAGATGGGCTACATCCGCGGCAACAACAAGCCGCTCCAGGCGGTCGCCTCCACCACCCTCGGCGGCCAGGAGTCGACACCGCTGGCCATGGCCTCGGTGTACGCCACCTTCGCCAACCGCGGCAAGTACTGCTCCCCGATCGCGATCCTCTCGGTGACCAAGCCGGACGGCAAGCAGATGGCGGTACCGAAGTCGACGTGCACGCAGGCCATGAGCGAGCACACGGCGGACACCATCAACCAGATGCTCAAGGGCGTCGTGGCGGACGGCACCGGGCAGCGGGCCGGTCTGGACGACCGTGACAACGCGGGCAAGACCGGTACCACCGACGAGCGCAAGAACGCCTGGTTCGTCGGCTACACGCCGAACCTGTCCACGGCGGTCTGGGTCGGCAGCGACGGCGCCACGCAGCTCCCGATGAGCAACATCACCATCGGCGGCCAGTACTACGAGGACGTCTGCGGTGGCTGTCTGCCCGGTCCGATCTGGAAGACGGCGATGACCGGCTCCCTGAACGCCTCGGAGACCCCGGCCTTCAACGCGGTCGACGTACCGCGGTCCAAGCCGAAGGAAGAAAAGGACAAGAACAAGGACCGGGACAAGAACAAGCCGGGCGACGGCGACAACAAGCCCGGTGGCGACGACCCCTTCCCCGGCATCAGCATCCCGCCGGACCTGAGCGGCGGGAACGACGGCCACGCCCGCGGTGAGGACAACGGCGGGTCGCAGGGTCCCTGACCTGTCACTGCCGTACACATGAAGGTGGGGCGCCACCCGGTCCGGGTAGCGCCCCACCTTCATGTGTACGGCCTTCCGCGGCTGTACCGGATCGCGGCCGGCTGTACCGGATCGCGCGGCCGCCTCAGCCCGCGAGGAGCTTCTTGACGAGGACGGCGACCCGGCCGCCCTCCGCGCGCCCCGCGACCTTCGGGTTCACGATCTTCATCACGGCGCCCATCGCACGGGGCCCCTCGGCACCGCCGGCCTTCGCCTCGTCGACGGCGGACGCCACGATCGCGGCCAGCTCGTCGTCGCTCAGCTGCTGCGGGAGGTAGGCGTCGAGCAGCTCGCCCTCCTTCTTCTCCCGCTCGGCCTGCTCGGTCCGGCCGCCCTGGGAGAAGGCCTCGGCCGCCTCGCGGCGCTTCTTCGCCTCCTTGGCGATCACCTTCTGCACCTCGTCGTCGGAGAGTTCGCGGGCCGACTTGCCGCTGACCTCCTCCTTCGTGATCGCGGTGAGGGTCAGCCGGAGCGTGGACGAGGTCAGCTCGTCGCGCGCCTTCATGGCCGTGGTGAGGTCTTCCTTGAGCTTGGACTTGAGCGTGGTCATGGGGTGATTGTGGCAGGTGCGGGGTGCCCACCGCCCGCCGGTTTTCCTGTCGGCACGTGCTGTCTGCGACGATGGGCGTATGCGCGCACGCTACGGAGTACCCCTGAAAATCACGGCGGTCACCGCCGCGGCCGGCGCCGTCGGCCTCGCCTACGCGGCCGGGTTCGAGGCCCGCTCGTTCCGCCTGCGAAGGGTCACGATCCCCGTACTCCCGCACGGAGCACGTCCGTTGCGCGTGCTCCAGGTCTCCGACGTGCACATGGTGAGCGGCCAGCGCAAGAAGCGCGCCTGGCTGCAGTCGCTGGCCGGGCTGCGCCCGGACTTCGTCGTGAACACCGGCGACAACCTCTCCGACCCGGAGGCCGTACCGGAACTGCTCGACGCGCTCGGACCCCTGATGGAGCTCCCGGGTGTGTACGTGTTCGGCTCCAACGACTACTACGGACCCAAGCTCCGCAACCCCGCCCGCTACCTCTTCGAGAAGACCGCGGGCAAGCACGGCCTCAACGGGAACGCCCCGGCGGTCGGCGTCGTCCACAACCCGTGGGAACCCATGCGGGACGCCTTCGACGAGGCGGGCTGGCTGAACCTGACCAACACGCGCGGCCGCCTCAAGCTCGACGGCCTGGAGCTCGCCTTCACCGGCCTGGACGACCCGCACATCAAGCGCGACCGCTACGCGGAGGTCTCGGGCGGCCCCGAGTCGGGCGCCGACCTCTCCATCGGCGTGGTCCACGCCCCCTACCTGCGCTCCCTGGACGCCTTCACCTCGGACGGCTACCCGCTCATCCTGGCCGGCCACACCCACGGCGGCCAGCTCTGCATCCCCTTCTACGGAGCCCTGGTCACCAACTGCGACCTGGACACGGACCGGGTGAAGGGCCTGTCCTCCCACTCGGTCGACGGCAACCGCGCCTACCTCCACGTCTCGGCCGGCTGCGGCACCAACCGCTACACCCCGGTCCGCTTCGCCTGCCCCCCCGAGGCCACACTGCTGACCCTGACGGCCCGGGACGCGTAGCCCCTCGTACACCATCCCCCTCGCGCTCGCGCGCACCCTGGGCACGTACCCCACCCCGGTACCGCTCACCCCCACCCCGATCGGCACAAAAACCGGATTTCGTCTCCGGCCGCCGGTGGGCTAAAGTAATCGATGTCGCCGGGAAACCGACGACGATCGGGGTGTAGCGCAGCTTGGCAGCGCGCTTCGTTCGGGACGAAGAGGTCGTGGGTTCAAATCCCGCCACCCCGACAGCCGTAAGACCAGGTCAGGGGCCTGATCCACTTAGTGGATCAGGCCCCTGAGTGGTTTCCGGGGGCGTCTTGGGAGCCGCTTGGGAGCCAAGTGCGGGAAGGCGGCTCCCCAGGCCCCGGCGCTGGAAGGGGCAGCCACCGCGCAGCAAGACGTTCAGACTCCCCTGTCTCGAAGGGGTCGCACTGAGCGGGCCCTCGACAGACAATGCAGTACGGTCGCGCTCATACGGGTAGGCACAGAGAGGAAGTTCCCCCTTGATCTTGGACAGCGGTTGTTTACGCTGCGGGGGTGAATTCGTGGTGGGGTGAGGTACCCGAACTCGGGGTGCTTGCGGAGCCTGGTGCGGTTGTACTCGACCCTCGATGAAGCGGAAGACATCGGCGCGGGCCGCCTCACGGCTCTCCCAGACGGCGGTGCCGATCTCCGCTTTCAGTAGACCGAAGAAGCTCTCGGCTGCGGCGTTATCGTGGCATATGCCGGTTCGTCCCATGCTCTGTCTCAGGTTCAACTCCCGTAGCTCGCGGCGGAATTCGCCACTCGTGTATTTGCTTCCGCGGTCGGTGTGCATGATGCAGCCGTCCTGAAGGTCGCCGCGGCCGGCGGCCATCCGCAGCGCGTCGGTGACCAGCTCGGCACGGTGGTGTTCGGCCATCGCGTACCCGATCACCTCGCGCGTCGCCAGGTCCATGACGGTCGCGAGATACCACCAGCCCTCGATCGTCGGCAGATAGGTGATGTCGCCGACGAGCTTCGTGCCGGACCGGGTAGCGGTGAAGTCGCGTCCAACCAGGTCCGGAGCCGGTGCGGCCTTGGTGTCCTGCTGCGTCAGGTGGCGGCGTCTGCGGCGGGTGACGCCGCGGATGTCGCGCTCGCGCATGATCCGCTCGACCTTCTTCCGGTTGATCGCATGACCCTTGCGCCGCAGCGCGGCGTGCACGCGCGGGGCGCCGTAGGCACCCCGTGAGGAGGCGTGGATCTCCTCGGCCAACTCGTCCTCGGCACACTGCCGTTCGGCCGCTGCCGGCCGGTCCGCCAGCCAGGAGTAGTAGGTGGAGCGGTTGATCTGGAGCTCTTCCTTCTCCGCCGTGGTCAGCGCGCCGGGCGCCCCCTCGCCGCGGTCGGCCTTCGCCTGCTTCACCCAGCCGCGAAGCCCCTCCGGACTCACACCGAGTTCCCAGGCGACCTCGGTGACATTCCGCTCTGACGACCGGACCAGCGCCACCGCGTCCCGCTTGAACTCCGACGTGTACCGCTTACTCATGTTGCTCTTGCCACTCAACCTGGACTGCTTCCTCCGGGACCGATCCGTCCCAGTATCAGGCTGTCCAGTTCAGAGGGGTAACTTCACCTTCAAGACCACCCGACGCCACCACATCCCAATGCCCCGACAGACAGAACAGCACCCCCGGGTGACGGGGGTTCGGTACTACCGCGCCGGGGCTGACCGCAGGCTGCCGCACCTCGGACGGACGCTGTTCCGGCAGGCGGCACGAGCACCCTTTCTGCCACGCACGGTGAGCGGATGGTTCGTCGCCTCGGAGATGCCTCCTCCGAACGCCAGACCCAAGTCCTCCACAGGGCAGCGGATCCGAGGCCCGACGCCGAACTGCACGGGCTGATCGGCCTCTTCAGTACCCTCGACAGCACCAGTCGCCACGTTGCCACCAAAGAACCTAAGCCATATCATTCCATTCGCGATTGCGAACAGAAGGCACGCTGGGTTCGAGAATTGACGAACGGGGGAGGGCCCGTGGCCGTATTAATGGCCGCAGCGGCACTGTGGGGCGCGCTGCAACTGTTCACTCTTGCGTGGCCGACGCGTTCGGTGCGGCTGTCGACACTGCTGCTCGCCCTGATGGTCGGGATCTACGGATGCGGCACCGCAACGGCGCTGATCGAGGTGGCCTACACGCGCCTGTACGCGGATCAGTCCGGCCACCCGCTGACCGAGATCGTGAACACCACCAGCTATACCGTGGCACCGTGGGTGGAGGAACTCCTCAAGCTGAGCCCGCTGTTGCTGGCCGGCCTGTATGCCAAGGTGCGCCGCCAGTGGGGGCTGACCGACTTCGTGGTGCTCGGATCTGCGATGGGTGCCGGGTTCGGACTGCTGGAGGCGTTGCTGCGGTTCGGCGGCGAGGCCAAGCGTGCGATCCCGCGCCCGGGCGGCGGATGGGTGATTCCCGACGGCTTCTCCCCGCCCTATGTGCCGGGCCTGAGCCAGGTGTTGACCAGTTGGCTACCGGCCCCGTTCGCCACCGTCGAGATGGGACAGGCATCGGCTTCGGTGACGTTCTCGCACCTGGTGTGGACGGCCATGGCCGCCCTGGGCGTTGGCGTGCTGCTGCGCGGCCGCGGCTGGCAGCGCCTGCTATCAGCCGTGCCGATCGGGGGCGCTGTCGCCTATCACACGCTCAACAACTACGCAGCCCAGCACAGTGAATCCACTGACGCGCTGCACTGGTTGGAGACGCTGGACGCCAAGGCGTGGATGATGCCGCTGCTCTGTCTGGCCGCAGCGATGCTCGTGGACCTGCACCGACTTCACCGCGGTAAACTCCTCATACCCGGCATATTACTGACCGCTGAACGCCGCGATGGCGACAGCGCCGCCGCACTGGTCCGTTACGCCGCCTGGCGACCGCCCTGGACCCTGCTGATCGCGCTCCGCTTCATCCGCTTACGCCGCGCCCTCTGCTACGCCTCAACTCTGCCACCCGCAGAAATTCCGCACCCCGCTTCTCGCCAGGTGCCGCCCGTAGCACCCCTGCGACACCCGACCGCCCACCCCTCAAGTGGAGCCACCGAAGACCTGGGCCGTCTCACAGCGCGAATCGCAGCCCGCATCGACGCCTCCGACCATGCGGATGCCTGGAAGGACCTCGATATACGCGGCTTGCTGCGCGAAACTCGGGCGCGCGCTGGGCGCCGCAGATGGCTGCTCCTCATCCCGTGCCTGCTCGCCCTCCCCTCCCTGGTCTTCCTCGGCATTGGCTCCTTCCACTCCCAAGCCGACCTCCAGCGCTACATCTCCACCGGTCCGCGCCCGCGCATCCTGCTCTACTGCGCGATGGCAGCCCTGGCCTGGATCGCCTGCCTACTCGCCGCCCTGCTACGCACCTGGCGAGCTACGGCCGCCCAGCCCATCGGTGAGCACTTGGCCCTCCACCGCTTCCGCATCACCACCGCCCTCGGCTCCGCCACCACCGGCACGTACCTCCTCCGCCGCGGCTTCGACAACGCCGACCCCACCGGCACTCTGACCCCCACCGCACACCTCCTGGAAGCCCTCAACCAAGCAGCATTCTGGATTGGCCTCCTGCTCCTTCTCATATCCCTTGCCGCCCTCTTCCCGCCAGGCGCCGGCCTAGCCATGGCGGGAGGCGGCGCCATGGCCGGAGGCATTGCCACGGCCGGGATCACCGCCGAAGCCGCCATGAACGCCGCCCTTCTGGGCAGTGCCGGGATCGTCCTCATGGCGGCGGGGAGTCAGGGAAGCGGCTGGGGCGAGACCACCTCATCTGGATCCAGCGGAAAGGGTTCTGGGTCAACTGGAAGAAGGGGGAAGTGGCGGGCGCGAGAAGATATCGAAGGCCCTGCTGCGGGGAAAGAGCTACGCTTTCCGCATTCTCGGCATACCGTCTCGGGTTCAGGCACCGGCACACCCAAAGCCAAGAACAGCGTCATCATGCGCGGCCATGAAGGAGAGGTCGCACAGGACATCGAGGGGATCGCTGCCGGGCGAGCAGCGTGGAACAAGAGCCTGTCGCGCTACGAGATAAATGGCCGTACATACGGGATAGAAGAGAACGGTACGATATTTCCTACAGGCGGACCAAACATAGTCAATCTGAACCGAGTTGAGTACGGAGCCTTGAAGCAGATCGTCCGGGCGCGCGGCGACATTTCAGCAGCCCCACAGCTCGCAAGAGATCCAAATTTTGCGCGAAACCCGGAAGCCATCGAAAAGGCTTTGAAGATCTACAACGGGATCATTCCATGATGTATAACCTGCTGGTTGCCGGCGCGATGGAATCACGCATACTGGTATCCGTTCTGGCATCATCCTTTGACGTGAGTGTCGCGGATGTGGATGTATCCGACTCCTTCGGTGATCCCGACCTGAGGAACTGGGAAGCCGCCGTCTCATGCCAGTACAGCGCCCTTCGCGGTGACCTCTCTTGGGGGTTGGACATCTATGCGCAGGAGTTTGTTGCCGACCCTCCCTCAGAATCGGTGTTGGCTCAGCGTGTAGCCACAGCAACCGAACTGGTGGTCCTCTTCCCTGCCGAGTCGATGCCGCCAAGCGCCTACTGGGCAGCCACCCCCGAAGGAAACATCACGCGGGTACGCCTCTACGAATCCGACGAAGAATCCCCCGTATACGTGGTTGATGCCGTGGAAATCCCGGTTCGACAGCTGCCGAACGCAAAGGTGACGAGGATCCCGGAGGTTGTGCGGGAGTTGAGGATACCCACTCCCATCACGGACAGCTTCCGCGAGCAAATGCCCGCACACTTCCTGACCCAGCGTGGTCCTGAATGGAAGTTCTCGGACGATCTGGCAGCGTGGGAAATGCTCGTCGCCCACATGGCATCGAGGTGGGCCGGTTCGGGCTGGTGCCCCCCGGACATCTACCGGGAGCGGCTGGCCGCGCGAGACGGACTGACTACCGTCCCTCACACCCTTCCCCCTCCCGCTGCGGCCGTACTCCAACAGGGGCTTCAGCACCTGGACAGCACCTACACCCACCTCACCACGGAGGACCCACAGGGCTCACTGATCGGAATACTCCTGGGCGCGGAGGCGCGTGGCAGGCAACTGGGCTGGTGGTGGCACCGGCGGCCCGAACCACTGCCCTGGTAGTCGGCCACCGTACGGCTGCCCGCGTTGAGACGAAGCCGTCCGGGCCCAACCCGCAACCGTCACGGACATGCTCGGCGGGCAGTTCCCCAAGGCCAGAAAGAGAAGCACCGGATCCAGCGGGATCCGTCCCTGCGTTCCGCCGCGGATCGAGATCACGTGCTGATCGCCGAGCTCATGCGCAAGCTCGACGACGCACGCCGACTGTTTCCCGGGGAGCCATTTGGGAGCCGAGCCACCTTCCAAGCCCCTTCGAGACAACCCGACACCACCCCACTCCAACGCCCTGACCAGCCAAAACAGCAAACCACCCGGTGGCAGTCACGCCCGAACCTCATTCGGGACGAAGAGGTCGTGGGTTCAAATCCCGCCACCCCGACAGCCAAAACAGCAGGTGAGGCGCCTACCGGATTCGGTGGGCGCCTCACCTGTTTCTGCGTGCGCGACTATCCGCGCGACCAGCGCTCCGGAGGCGGTACGGAAGCGTGCCGAAGATGACGCACACGCCGCGCCCGGCTCAGCCCCCACGGCCGAGGTGAAGACGAGCGCGCTTCCTTGCCACGGGTCACCGGCGGCCGGACGCTGCCGGGCCTGAGGAAGGTCCATTTCTGATCGGCAGAATCGATCAGCCCTCCGCGCACCGGTCGGCCATGCGCGTGGAGGAGCCGCGCCGCTCGCTCCAGCCCTGGAGGTTCGACTCCGCGCAGCCGCATGCGCCGGGCTCGGCGTGCAAAGACCCCGGCATGCAGCCCTGCGGGGTCCGTCGTATCCCGCAGGGAGTAGGTGACGCCGGTGCGGGGAGCGGCAAGGGCAGCCGTGGACATGCCGTACACGCCATCGAGGTGACGCTCCCTCACATAGTGTCTGGAACAAGGGAGGTGAGGACCATCGATGCGCCGGAAGCTCTCCATGGCTCCACACAACGGACTTAAGGTGTGCCAATCAGACACCACCCCCGAGGGAGCCTGACATGGACCCGATCACGGCAGCAGCCCTGACGGCACTGGCCGGAACCGTCGGTGGCGAAGCCGGCCGCCAGACGTGGCAAGGGCTCACCGCGCTGGTGAGACGTCCGTTCCGGCGCGGTGCCGCGCCGGGTGCGGCACCGGGCGGTTCGCCCGCGATCAGCTCGGGCGAGCTGGAGCTCGTGGACCTGGAGAACAGTCCCGCCGATCCGTTGCGCGCCCAGGCGCTGGCGACGGCGCTGGGCGTGCGGGCGGCCATGGACGACGAGTTCCGCGCGCTGCTCGAGGAGTGGTGGCAGCAGGCCCGGAGCGGCTCGGGTGGTGACGTGCACACCAACAGCATCAGTGGAGGGACCCAGAACGCCCCGTTCCTTCAGGGCAGGGACTTCTCCGGCGGCCTCACCTTCAACATGTCGCAGACCGACGACCGCTGACGGCCGGGGGCGGGGCGGCGGTCGAGCGGGACAGCCACCATAGGGCGCTTCACCGGGATTTCCAGGACCCACGCCTCGTCGGCGGTCTACTGTCGGACCCGCCGCACTGCCCACCGTGGGCAACTGAGGAGGACCCCTGTGTCATCGCCCTGCGACCCCCAGCACGCTCCCGCCGGCGATGTCGGCACGGCGCTCATGATGATCGACTCCCGGCTCAAGTGCATCCACGACGGCAAGTCCGGTTCCGACCCAGAACAGCAGGAGTTGGTCAACCAGTTCGCCGCGTCCCTGGGGCCCCAGGGAACCAAGGACCTGCTGGACGGTGCCTGCACGCTCATCTTCATGTTCATGAAGTGGCTGCGGATGACCCACGAACAGCACGACAAGGACGTCATCGAGTACGTGGTGCCCACCCTTGTGGCCACGATGCGCATGATGCCCCGGAGCTGCCCCTCCGAGGTCATCCCCACCATGGCGGGCCTCGTCATCGCCGCGGGCACCGGTCTGAGCCCCAACCTGTGGCGCAAGCAGTACGGGCACTGGACCGACGAAGAGATGACTCCTCTCGAAGTCACCGCCTTCCTGCTCGCGGAACACATCAACCGCATCGCCGACGACCCCGACTTCGCCACCCGCATGATCACCGAGGCTCTGTCCGGCGTGGACGAGAACTGACGTCGGGACGCGGGTGGCGAAGTCGGGGCCGTCGTAGTGGCTACTTCGGGTCGTGGTTGAACTTCGCGGTCGCCCAGAAGTAGCCGAGGGCCACCAGGCCGACGCTCCAGGCGAGGGTGAGCCATCCGTTGTTGCCGATCTCACTGCCGAGCAGCAGGCCGCGCAGGGTTTCGATGGCGGGGGTGAAGGGCTGGTACTCGGCGACCGGCTGGAACCAGCCGGGCATGGTGTCGACGGGGATGAAGGCGCTGGACAGGAGGGGCAGCAGGACCATGGGCAGTGCGTTGTTGCTGGCGGCCTCGGCGTTGGGGCTGACGAGGCCCATACCGACGGCGACCCAGGTGAGTGCGGTGGCAAAGAGTACGAGCAGTGCGAGTGCCGCCAGCCACTCCAGGGGGGTCGCGTCGGTGGAGCGGAAGCCGATGGCGACGGCTACGGCGCCGACGAGGATCACGCTCATGACCGCTTGCAGGACACTCCCGATGACGTGTCCGACGAGCACGGAGCCGCGGTGGATCGCCATGGTGCGGAAGCGGGCGATGATGCCTTCGGTCATGTCGGTGGAGACGGACACGGCGGTTCCGACGACGGTGCTGCCGATGGTCATGAGGAGAATCCCCGGGACGATGTAGGCGATGTACTGGGCGCGGTCCGCGCCGCCGCCTCCGATGCCCGCGCTCATGACGTCGCCGAAGATGTAGACGAACAGCAGGAGCAGCACGACCGGGGTGAGCAGGAGGTTCAGGGTGAGGGAGGGGTAGCGCCGGGCGTGCAGCAGGTTGCGGCGGAGCATGGTGCCGGAGTCGCGTGCGGCAAGGGTCAGGGCGCTCATCGGACTGTCTCCTTGGGCTGGTCGGGGATGCCTGCTGCGCTGGTGAGGGCGAAGAACACGTCGTCGAGGTCGGGGGTGTGCACGGTCAGTTCGTCGGCCTCGATGCCGGCGGAGTCGAGGCGGTCGAGGATGGTGCGCAGCTCGCGCTGGCTGCCGTCGCTGGGGATCTGCAGTGACAGCGCCTCGTCGTCGCTGGTGGCGTCGTGGAGGGTGGCTGCGGCGCTCCGGTGTGCGGCCGGGTCGGTGAAGCGGAGGCGGATGTGTCCGCCGGGGATGAGCTGTTTCAGTTCCTTGGCGGTGCCTTCGGCGGCGATCTTCCCGTTGTTGAGTACGGCGATGCGGTCGGCGAGCTCGTCGGCTTCTTCGAGGTACTGGGTGGTGAGGAGGACGGTGACGCCGTCGGCCACCAGCTCGCGGATGATGTTCCACATGGTGTGGCGGCTGCGGGGGTCGAGGCCGGTGGTGGGTTCGTCGAGGAAGATGATCCGCGGGTCGCCGACCAGGGTCATGGCGATGTCGAGGCGGCGCTTCATGCCGCCCGAGTAGCTGGAGGCCGGCTTCTTCGCAGCGTCGGTGAGGTCGAAGCGCGCCAGGAGTTCGGCGGCGACCCGCCGCCCCTCGCCGCGGGAGAGGTGGTGCAGGTCCGCCATGAGGAGCATGTTCTCCTGGCCGGTGATCAGGCCGTCGACGGCGGAGAACTGACCGGTGACGCCGATCGCGGCCCGCACGGCCTGTGGTGATGTGGCGAGGTCGTGACCACCGACTCGGATGCCACCGGGGGCGGCAGCGGGACCGGAGACGGACCCATCGGTGTCGGCGCCGGCTGTCGGGGCGTCGGCGGCGATGAGGGTGGAGAGGATCTTGACGGCGGTGGTCTTGCCCGCGCCGTTCGGGCCGAGCAGCGCGAAGACCGTTGCTTCGGGGACAGCCAGGTCGATCCCGTCGAGGACGACCTTGTCACCGTACGACTTGCGCAGCCCGTTCGCCGCGATGGCCAGGTTGGTCATGACAGTTGCTCCTCAGAGGCTGCGGGCGACGATGTCGCCGTGGGCGGTGGTCGCGCGGATCTTCAGGGCGGCGGCAGCGCCGTCGGTGTTCTTGAGCGCGTTCTCGATCCGGCCGTAGGTGGTGCCGGCGTCCAGGGAGGCGGAGACTCCGCGGGCGGCGCCGACCGACACGTCGCCGGACACGGTGCGCAGTACGACCGCGCCGTGCAGGGCCTCGGCGATCCGGAGGTCGCCCTTCTGGGCGCTGATCTCCGCGGGGCCGCGCAGGAGGCCGACCGAGACGTCGCCGGCGAGGAGGGTGAGGCGGGCGCTCGCGGCCTCGTCGAGCTTGACCGAGCCCTGCGCGCCCTCGAAGGTGACGTCGCCGAGCCGTCCGACGCCCCGGAGTTCGGCGTCGGCCGCCTTCACCTCGATGCGGGAGTCGGCGGGCAACTGGACGGTCACCTCGACGGATCCCGAGCTGCCGAGGATCCGGTTCTTCGCCGGTGAGGCCGCGATCCGCAGGACTCCGTCGCCGTACTCGACCGCGATCCGCTCCGCGGCCTGCACGTCGCGGCCCTTCGAGGCGTCCGCGGGCACGACCTCGACCGTGGTGTCGGCCCGGTCGGCGGCGATGAACCGGATGCGTCCCGCGGGGATGTCGAGGACGGCCGAGACGGGGGCGGGGGTGTCGAACTTCTGCATCGCGTTCTCCTTCTTCTCCCTCGGGCGCTTCTCCCGCCCGCTGTTTCTGATAGTGGAAACGCTACGTTGTGTTCAGATAACTGACAACGTACTCGTTGCATAAGAATGCCATTTCTGCAGCTCAAAGCACTGAGATCGTTGCAATGGAATTGAAGTCAACGCAACAACACCACTCCGATCGTTGCAATGAATTGGAGATGAACGCTATGCTCGACACACCGCAGACCACGAAGGAGATCCCGATGCCGGGAGGCAGGCTCACCCAGCAGGAACGTCAGCAGATCGCGCTGGGACTGGCCGACGGCCTGGCCTACGCGGAGATCGCCAGACGCCTCGACCGTCCGACCTCGACGGTCACGCGCGAGGTGATGCGCAACGGCGGCCCCACCGCGTACCGGGCCGAGCTCGCCCACCGCGCCACCGAACGCCGCACCCACCGGCGCAGGCAGGCCGCGCCCCGGGAGTCGGAGGCGCCCGCGCAGGCCCACGGACGCGACGCCGAGGCGGTGCGCGAGTACGAGGAGATCTTCACCACCGCCCTCATACAGTCGGGCACGCCCAAGATGATGGCCCGGGTGATGACCTGCCTCTACACCGCGGACTCGGGCAGCCTCACCGCGTCCGAACTCGTCCAGCGCCTCCAGGTCAGCCCGGCTTCCATCTCCAAGGCGGTCGCGTTCCTCGACAGCCAGGGCCTCGTGCGCCGGGAACGCGACGGACGCCGCCGCGAGCGCTACGTCGTCGATGACGACATCTGGTACCAGTCGATGATCTCCAGCGCCCGGTCAACCGCCCAGATCGTCGAGACCGCACGGCAGGGCGTCGGCGTCCTCGGCCCCGACACCCCGGCGGGCGTCCGCCTCGAAAACATCGCCCGCTTCCTCGACTTCGTCACCGAGAGCCTCATCCGCTCCGCGGAGCAGGCCCGCGAAGTGCTCCACACGAAACCCGAGACCACCCCGGACAGCACTGGGACCAGCACTGCGGACACGACTGCGAAGGGCACCGCCTGACGGGACCCCAGGCACGACGGGAGCGAACAGCGCCGCCAGACGCTGTCAGACGCCGGCTCCGCCGAAGCGCTCGCGGTAGGCGGTCAGATCGTCCTCGGTGATCTTCGCGAAGAGCACCGGCGGCACGGTGAACGGCGTGCCGGCCGGGACAGCGGCCAGGGACCTCGCCTGTTCCGCGGTCACCCAGGTCGCGGTGTCGCTCTCCAGGGTGAAGGCCCCGCGCATCGCGGCGGCCGAGGCCGGGATCAGCGGTTCGGAGACGATCGCGTAGAGGTGGATGAGGTTCATCGCCGTGCGCAGGGTCAGCGCCGCGGCCTCCGGGTCCGTCCTGATCTCCAGCCAGGGGGCCTTCTCCTCCAGGTAGGAGTTGCCCGCCGACCACAGGGCCCGCAGCGCGGCAGCGGCCTTGCGGTACTGGAGCGCCTCCATGTGCTCCTCGTACTCGGCCAGCAGCCGCGCGGCCTCGTCGCCCAGCCGCGCTTCCGGCTCACCGGCGGGGCTGCCGGACGGGACCTCGTCGCCGAACCGCTTGCGGGAGAAGGAGAGCACGCGGTTGACGAAGTTGCCGAGGGTGTCGGCCAGGTCCTTGTTGACCGTGGCGGCGAAGTGCTCCCAGGTGAAGGAGGAGTCGTCGGACTCGGGGGCGTTGGCGATCAGAAAGTAGCGCCAGTAGTCCGCCGGCAGCGTCTCCAGCGCCGCGTCGGTGAAGATGCCGCGCTGCTGGGAGGTGGAGAACTTGCCGCCGTAGTACGTGAGCCAGTTGAAGCCCTTGACGACGTCGACCTTCTTCCACGGCTCGCGGACACCGAGCTCCGTGGCCGGGAACATCACCGTGTGGAACGGGACGTTGTCCTTGGCCATGAACTGCGTGTAGTGGACGGTGTCGTCGGCCTCGTACCACCACGACTTCCAGTCGCGGGTCTCACCGCCCGTCGCGGCGTCCGACCACTCCATCGTCGCGCCGATGTACTCGATCGGGGCGTCGAACCAGACGTAGAAGACCTTGCCCTCGGCCGCGAGCTCCGGCCAGGTGTCGGCCGGGACCGGGACGCCCCAGTCCAGGTCGCGGGTGATGGCACGGTCGTGGAGGCCCTCGGTCAGCCACTTGCGGGCGATGGACGAGGACAGCTGCGGCCACTGGTCCTCGTGCCGGGCCACCCACGCTTCCACCTCGTGCTGGAGCCTGGACTGCAGCAGGAACAGGTGCGTGGTCTCGCGGGCCTCCAGCTCCGTCGAGCCGCTGATCGCCGAGCGCGGGTTCAGCAGGTCCGTCGGGTCGAGCACGCGGGTGCAGTTCTCGCACTGGTCACCGCGGGCCTTGTCGTAGCCGCAGTGCGGGCAGGTGCCCTCGACGTAACGGTCCGGCAGGAAGCGGCCGTCGACCGGCGAGTACACCTGGCGGATCGCCCGTTCCTCGATGAAACCGTTCTCGTACAGCTTCCGCGCGAAGTGCTGGGTGATCCCGGCGTTCTGCCGCGAGGAGCTGCGTCCGAAGTGGTCGAAGGCGAGCTGGAAGCCGTCGTAGACCGCCTTCTGCGCGTCGTGGGCCTGCGCGCAGAACTCCGCCACCGGCAGCCCCGCCGCCTTGGCCGCCAGCTCGGCCGGCGTCCCGTGCTCGTCGGTCGCGCAGATGTAGAGGACGTCGTGGCCGCGCCGGCGGAGGTACCGGGAGTACACGTCCGCCGGAAGCATCGACCCGACCATGTTGCCCAGGTGCTTGATCCCGTTGATGTAGGGAAGCGCGCTGGTTACCAGGTGTCGAGCCATCCTCGGATGCTCCATTTCGTGCGTACGGCGCCGGTGACGGTGCCGCGGCGGACCCAGGTCGGGAGGGTGCGGCGGACTCGACCGCCCAGGCCACTCAACCGCGTCACGCGTCGTGACGGCCGGATCCGCGAGGCGCGGCAATCGTATGGCACCCGGCTGCCACCCCGGCGAGCGATTTCTGTCCGTTGACGGCTGTTCAGAGCTGCTGAGGAGGACGGCTCCGAGAGCGGCCGCAGCAGGAACGCGCGCGGCTCAGCCGTCGGCGGCGATGCGGTCCAGCCACTCGCCCAGCAGATGCTGCTCCGCGCCGCTGAGAACCGTCTGTTCGGGCATCGCCGCGCGCAGGGCGCGGGCGGCACCGGCCGGGCCGGCGTCCTGCACGGCCGGCTCCTCGTTGGTCACCGCGGCGACCATGGACTCCCGGAGCGTCGTCAACAGGGCCGGGTCGCGCCGGTCTTCGGGCAGGGACAGCCAGGTGAGCACCGCGCCGCGCGCCGTGGCGTGGATGAGCATCGCCGCGAGTTCCTCGTCTACGCGGAGCCAGCCCCCGGCGGCCAGGCGCCGGATGCGCCCCATGAGGATCTCCAGGCCGGCCCTGAAGGCCGCCGACGTGGGCCTCGTGGGCTCGCTGTACATCAGCGTGAACAACGCGGGGTTGGCCAGTCCGAACTCGACCGCCAGATCCCATCCGCCCCTCAGGTCCTCGATGAGGTCCGGCGGGTCGGGATCCACGTGCTTGGTCGCGAGGAACCTGGTGAAGCCGTACTCGGCCACCGCGTCGAGCAGCCCGCCCTTGTCACCGAACATGCGGTAGATGGCCGGCGGCTGCACGCCCGCCGCGACGGCGACCGCGCGGGTGGTGACGGCGTCGCGGCCCTCGCGCGCCAGCAGGTCGGCCGCGGCCTCGATGATCCGCCGGCGGGGCTCCGCCGAGGCAGCACCGCCGACAGCGGCCGCGGCCTCGCCGGTGTCGTTGTCGCGTGAACGTGGTGACATATATCGATGATACAGCTCAGATGATTCCACCGATAATTCCAGTGTTACGGTAGTTATGTTTCCACTGGAACTAGAGCGCTGGAGCACATCGTGATCATCGTGACCGGAGCCACCGGAAAGCTCGGACGCCAAATCGTCGAGAGGCTGCTGACGCGCCTACCGGCCGAACAGGTCGGCATCAGCGTCCGCGACCCGGAGAAGGCAAAGGAGTTCGCCGACCGCGGCGTACGCGTGCGCCGGGGCAGCTTCACCGACACCGCCGGCCTGGCCCACGCCTTCGAGGGCGCCTCCCAGGTGCTCATCGTCTCCGTCGACAAGATGGGCGACGAGTGCGTGCGGCAGCACCGCCTCGCGATCGACGGGGCCGTCGCGGCAGGCGCCCGGCGCATCCTCTACACCAGCCAGATGGGCGCGCGCCACGACTCGCGCTTCCAGGCCTGCCGCGACCATGCCGCCACCGAGGACGCGCTGCGCGCATCCGGCGTGCCGTTCACCTCGCTGCGGAACGGGTTCTACGCCGCCAGCGCGATGCAGTTCGCCGCCCACGGCATCGAGTCCGGCGAGATCGTGCTCCCCGCGGACGGGCCGGTCACCTGGACCACGCATGCCGACCTCGCCGACGCGGCTGCCGCGATCCTGGCCGACGAGGGCCGCTTCGACGGGCCCACGCCGCCGCTCACCGCGGCGCAGGCGTTCACGTTCGACGACATCGCAGGCATCGCCGGCGACATCACGGGCCGCACCATCACCAGGACCACCGCACCCGACGCCGAGTTCCGGGAGCAGCTGATGGGCCGGGGCGCTCCCGCCGAGACCGCGGAGCAGTTGCTCGGCGTCTTCACGGCCGCCCGCGCCGGTGAGTTCTCCGCCGTCGACCCGACACTGGCCGCCCTGATCGGGCGCGAACCCCTCTCCATGAGCGGCGTGCTGCACGAGCAGCTGTCCAGCGACAACAGCGGCCGGTAGGGACGAAAACCCCTATGCGCGGGCGGTGGTGACGCAGACTCATGTGGGCTAGGGGACAGGCACGGAGGGCCGGAACGGTCCGTCCAGGGCTGCCCACTGGAGCAGCATGACGGTCTTGGCATCGGCGATGTCCCCGCTGCGGATCATCGCGAGCGCCTCGTCGAAGGGGAGTTCCACGGTGGCGATGTCCTCGCCCTCCTCCGCGACCCCGTGCCCGTCGGTCACCGTCGTCACGGGATCGTAGGGAGCGGCGTAGAAGTGCAGGCGCTCGGTGACCGACCCCGGGCTCATGTAGACGGTGAACACCGGCTCGGGGGCTCCGATGACGTGCCCGGTCTCCTCGGCCGCCTCCCTGCGGATGGCCTCCTCCGGGGCGTCACCGTCCAGCAGCCCGGCGGCGGCCTCGATCAGCATCCCGTCGGGGTGCCCGTTCACGTACGCGGGCAGGCGGAACTGGCGGGTCAGCAGCACGGTACGACGCTCGGCGTTGTGGAGCAGGACCGTGGCGCCGTCGCCCCGGTCGTACGTCTCGCGCTGCTCCCGGCTCCAATGCCCGTCGCTGTGCTGGTAGTCGAAGGTCGTCCTGCGCAGGACGTACCAGTCGCAGGAGAGGACGTCCACGTCCCTGACACGCACCCGCGGGTTCCCGGTCAGGTCCCGGCCATGGCGGTCCAGGCCCGTGCGCCCGCGCCGGTCCGGGGTGTCCAGGCCGGCGGTCACCGCGCGGCCGGGATGTCGTCGATGCCGGTGTAGACGTCCAGGCCCAGGCTCTGGGCCGTCGTCACCATCCGGTCCGCGCCCTCCGAGGGGCCTCCGATGCGCAGTACGGCGTCGCAGCGCGCCAGCAGGCGTTCGGCGACGGGGTGGAAGATCTCCTGGAAGACCGGATCGCCCGGCCCCGTGCTCCCCGCGGCCTCCACCAGGGGAAGGGCCAGGGCCTCGCCGGTGAGCGGCAGGTGGCCGGCGCGGAAGAGTTCCAGTGCGGTCAGGTTCATCGCGCGCACATGGGCGTCGAGCTTGGCGGGGTCGTCCCCGGTCCCCGCACGGTAGGGGCCGGCGACAAGGATCATCAGGGGGCGCGGGACGGCGGTCATGACGGGTGCTCCTCGCGGTGGGGTCCGGGTTCGGGGCAGGAGCTCGGGACCGGGTGGGAACCGGGCTCGGCCGGGGTCAGGCCAGGGTGGTGCGGACGCCCTCGTCGCGCAGGGCCGTGAGGGTCTGGGGACCGTTGGGGTGGGTGGCCGGGTCCTCGGCCGCGGCGTCGGTGACGAAGTCGTCGACCGCGCCCAGCGGGGCGACCTGGCTGAACGCGCGCACCCCGAGCTTGGTCGCGTCCGCCACCGCGATGGTCCGCGCGGCTCCCGCGAGCGCGGCCTGCTTGACCGCCGCGTCGTCCAGCGAGAACTCCGACCACCCGTACTCGGCGTGCACGCCGCCGATGGACAGCACGAAGCAGTCGAAGGCCAGCGCCTCCAGCGTGCGCAGGGCCAGCGGGCCGACGAGGGACCGCTCACCGGGACGGGACCGGCCGCCCACGACCAGCAGGTCGATCCCGGGCCGGTCCGCCAGGCTCACCGCGGCCTGCAGGCTGAGGACCGCCACCGTCAGCGGGGCGCGTTCCGCGAGGTGCTCCGCGACGTGGACGGTGGTGGTGCCCGCGTCCAGCAGCACCCTGGAACCCGGCTCCACCATCGCGGCCACCGCCGCTCCGAGCCGGTCCTTGGTCGCGGCCTGCCACGGCTCGCGCGCCGAGAACCCCGCCCCTTCCTCGCGGGACCGCGTGGCGACGGCGCCTCCGTGCACCCGGCGCACCAGCCCCTGACGCTCAAGTGCGTCGAGGTCCCTGCGCACGGTCATTTCGGAGACCCCCAGGCGATGCGAGAGCTCCGACACGGAGACCCGGTCGGAGCCCTGCACCAGCCGGAGAGTCAGGTCCAGACGATGAGCGATACCCATGGCCCATTTCTAACACAGCCATGTTTGTTTGAACATTTTTGTGTGTGATTTCTCGGCCGGGCGCGGCCCCGCCGGGTGTGCTTCTCGTCAGCCGGTGAGGTGGGCGACCGTCGGGGCCACCGCGCCGAAGAGGTCCGCGACGGCGACCTGGAGCGTGACGGCGGGCAGTACGCCGCCGTCGGGGGCGGGCAGGGAACGGGTGGCGGTGACCTCGGGCCGAGCGGGGCAGCACAGGGCCGAGCGGCGCGGCGCGGCGCGGACAGAGCTCTGGCCGATACTCGCCGCCCCCGCTGATGAGCATGCGCCCGGCCTCCGCGCGAGCACCTGCGAAGTGACGGCCGGGCAGCCGTAAACCCCTTGTTTCGGGTGGAGTTCGGGGATTATCTACGCGCGGAGCTACGGGTGTCGAACGATCATTCGGGCAATTCCGACAGGTTCCCGCCTGGCTATTACCGACTGGTACCGGAAGCTGCTAGAACAGGTGACGCTCCATCAACCCCCCACCCACCCCCCACACTTCGGAGGGCTGACAGCTATGTCAGTACGGAGATTCTGGGCGTCCGCATCCACTCTGCTCCTCGCCGCCGCGGCCGCTCTGGGCATGGCCCAGCCGGCCTCGGCATCCTCTTCCGCCGCCGCCGGCGGTTACGTCGCCCTGGGCGACTCGTACTCGTCCGGTGTCGGCGCGGGAGACTACCTCTCCGACAGCGGTGACTGCCGGCGCAGCACCCACGCCTACGCCTACCTCTGGGCGGCGGCGAACTCGCCTTCCTCGTTCGACTTCGTCGCCTGTTCGGGCGCCACGTCAAGCTCGGTGGCGAGCAGCCAGCTCGGCCCGCTGAGCTCGTCCACCTCGCTGGTCAGCGTGACGGCGGGCGGCAATGACGTCGGGTTCGCCAGTGTCATGCAGGACTGCGTGCTGTCCGGCGAGGCGGCCTGCCTCGCCAGCGTGAACTCCGCCGTCTCGCAGATGAACAGTTCACTGCCGGCCGGTCTCAGCTCGCTCTACGGGTCCATCCACTCCAAGGCCCCGCAGGCGCATGTCGTGGTGCTCGGCTACCCGCGCTTCTACCAGATCGGCGGAAGCTGCATCGCCGGGCTCACGGAGGCGGAGCGCACGGCCATCAACAACGCGTCCGACGTGTTGAACGGTGTCATCGCCAAGCAGGCCGCCAACGCCGGATTCACCTTCTCCGGCGTCGCGGACGAGTTCACCGGGCACGAGCTGTGCTCCGGCGACCCGTGGCTCCACAGCGTCTCGATCCCCATCGAGAACTCGTATCACCCCAAGGCCGAGGGACAGTCGGGCGGCTACCTGCCCGCCTTCAGCTCAGCCGCGTAGGACCACGGGAAGCAGCGGCGCGGCAACGGCTCAGGAGCCCCGGCTCCGAGGCCCTGCCGCACCGCTGCCGTGCTCCCCCTCGCGCTGCCCCCGTCGCTCCCCGCGCCCCCGCGCTCTGCCGCCGTGCTCAGTACCGCTCGACGAGATGTTCCCGGCCCGCCGGGGGCTCGTACGGCTCGGGCCAGAAGTCGGTGATCTCGCTGATCCGCCCCTCCGCGTCGAACGAGAAGAAGTGGATGGCGGGCAGCTCCTGCGCGCCGACCGTGAACCGCGTCCGGACCGCCACCTGCTGTCCGTCCCGGTCGGCCACTATCCGCTCGACCCGCACCCGCCACTCCCCCGGGTACTCCCGGTTGAAGCTGACGTACCGCTCCTTGCCGCGAATGCGCTCGCGGGTCTGCGGCAGGTCGTACAGCACCTCGTCGGCGAGCGTCGCCGCGAAGGTGTCCCAGTCGCGGAGGTCGGCAGCGGTCCAGTAGGTCTCGACCGTGGCACGCAGATCAGCAGTCGTGGTCATGCCCCGAGTCTGAACCCCGCCACTGACAATCGCCCTGACCTGGGACAAGCGGGCCTCACCGCCCGCCCCGGGGAAGCCGTTCCGGCCGGGTCGCCTTGATCGAGTACATCAGCGGGACGCGCGGCCGCTCCGCCGGGAAGCGGTAGCAGCCGTCCGGCTGACGCTCCAGCGCGGGAAAGCGCGCGAAGAGCGAGGCGTCGTGCTCGTGCAGGAACTCGATCCGCAGCCCCGCCGCGGCCAGGGCCGAGACCACACTGCCCACCGGGTGCTGCCATTCGACGCTGCGGTTGTGGACGGTCGGCGCGTCGAAGTCCGCGTACGTGCCCGGCGTCTCGTCCACCCAGGCGTCGCGGCTGAAGTAGTCGTGCACGATCCGCGAGCCGGTCGCGTCGTCGAGGCAGTCGGTGAGCGGGTGGAACTCCGCCAGGTAGAGGAAGCCCCCGGGCGCGACGAGCGAGGCCGCCGTCTCGGCCCAGCGGTCGATGTCGGGCAGCCAGTTCAGCGCGCCGACGCCGGTGTAGACGATGTCGTACGAGGAGTCCGGCACGGCCTCCGCCGCGTCGTGGACGTCGGCGGCGACGAACGCCGCCCGGTCCGGGGGCAGGCCGAGGTCCCGGGCGAGCGAGCGGGCGGTCTCGACGGCCGGCTCGGAGAAGTCGAGGCCGACGACCTGGACGGCGCCGTGCCGGGCCCAGGAGAGGGTGTCGAGCCCGATGTGGCACTGGAGGTGGAGCAGCGACCGGCCCGTCACGTCCCCGACCTCCGCCAGCTCGAAGGCGCGCAGGGAGTCCTTGCCCGCGCGGAAGGCGTCCAGGTCGTAGAAGTCACTGCCGGTATGGATGGGCACACGTTCATCCCACATCGCACGGTTGGCCTCGCGCCAGTCGGCGGGTATCGGTGCATGCATGTCCGCGAGGTTATCCACAGGCTGCGGACGGAGCGAACAGATTGTCGGCGGCCCGGCGCAGAATGGGGGGCATGACTGAGACCACTGGTTCGACGACCGATTCCGTTCCGGAGTGGGAGCAGCGTTTCCGGGCTCCCCGGGTGTCCCTGCCCGACTGGGCGGAGGACGCGCCGGACCGCGCCCTGTTCGTCTCCAACGCGACGGGGACGTACGAGCTGTACTCCTGGGACCGGGCCACCGGTGAGCAGCGCCAGGTGACCGACCGGCCGAACGGGACGACGGACGGCGCGCTGACGCCGGACGGCGAGGCCATCTGGTGGTTCAACGACACCGACGGCGACGAGTTCGGGGTGTGGATGCGCCGGCCGTTCCCCGGCGGCGAGGGCGATGCCGGGGCCGCGGAGGACGAGCCGGCGACGCCCGGCCTGGAGCCTTCTTACCCGGCCGGGCTCGCGATCGGCCGGGACGGCACCGCGGTGGTAGGCCGTTCGACGGACGAGGACGGGACGACGGTCCACGTCGTACGGCCCGGGGCGGCGCCCGTCGAGATCTACCGCCACCGTGAGTCGGCCGGGGTGGGTGACCTGTCGCACGACGGGACGCTGATCGCGCTGGAGCACACCGAGCACGGTGACGCGATGCACTCCGCGCTGCGGGTGGTGCGGCCGGACGGCACCGCGGTCGCCGAGCTGGACGACACCGAGGGGGGCACGAAGGAGCTCGGCCTCGCCGTTCTCGGCTTCGCCCCGGTGGCGGGCGACACCCGGCTGCTGGTCGGGCATCAGCGGCGCGGCCGCTGGGAGCCGATGATCTGGGACCCGGTCGCGGGCACCGAGACGGACCTCGCCATCGAGCTGCCGGGCGATGTGGGCGCCGAGTGGTATCCGGACGGCTCCGCGCTGCTGATCGAGCACGGCTTCGAGGCCCGCAGCGAGCTGTGGCGGTACGAGCCGGCGGCGGGCGACGGCACCCTGGTGCGGGTGGAGACGCCCACCGGTTCGGTCTCCGGGGCCACCGCCCGCCCGGACGGCACGGTGGAGTACCTCTGGTCGTCGGCCGCGGAGCCGCCCGTCGTCCGGTCCACGACCGGTGCGGTGGTGCTCGATCCGCCGGGTGCGAAGGCTCCGCGGTCGGTGCCGGTCGAGGACGTGTGGGTGGAGGGGCCCGGGGGCCGGGTCCACGCGCTCGTCCAGCGTCCCGCGGCCCCGGCCGAGGGGCCGTTCCCGACCGTCTTCGAGATCCACGGCGGCCCGACCTGGCACGACAGCGACGCCTTCGCGGGCGGGCCCGCCGCCTGGGTGGACCACGGCTACGCGGTCGTCCGGGTCAACTACCGCGGCTCGACCGGCTACGGGCGGGCCTGGACGGACGCGCTCAAGCACCGGATCGGCCTGATCGAGCTGGAGGACATCGCGGCGGTGCGGGAGTGGGCGGTCAAGTCCGGCCTCGCGGACCCGGCGAGGCTGGTCCTGGCCGGCGGTTCATGGGGCGGCTATCTGACCCTGCTCGGCCTGGGTACGCAGCCCGGCGACTGGGCCGTGGGCCTGGCCGCCGTCCCGGTCGCGGACTACGTCACGGCGTACCACGACGAGATGGAGGCCCTGAAGGCGATGGACCGCACCCTGCTGGGCGGGACGCCGGAGGAAGTGCCCGAGCGCTTCGAGGCCTCGTCGCCCCTGACGTACGTCGACGCCGTGCGGGCCCCGGTCTACATCTCGGCGGGCGTCAACGACCCGCGCTGCCCGATCCGCCAGGTGGAGAACTACGTGGAGCGGCTGAAGGACCGCGAAGCGGTGCACGAGGTGTACCGCTACGACGCGGGTCATGGCTCGCTCGTCGTGGAGGAGCGGATCAAGCAGGTGCGCCTGGAGCTCGACTTCGCCGCCCGCCACTTGGGAACGCCGGGCCCGGCCGGGACGGATCAGACCGTGTAGGGGCCGGATAAAGGGCCCCGCCACGGGTGCCCCCGCTCCGGACCGCCGGAGCGGGGACCGTACCGTGGAGGGGTGTACCGGTTCCTGCTGACCCCGCGATGGTGGGGGATCAACCTCTTCGTCGTGCTGGCCATCCCGTTCTGCGTGTTCATGGGCACGTGGCAGCTCGGCCGCTTCGAGGACCGCGTGCAGACGCACGAGGCCGCCGACAAGCAGCCCGCCCCGGGCACGCGCACCGCCAAGCCGCTCGACGAGCTGCTGCCCGTCGACACGGTCACCTCCGGCCGTCCCGCCACCGCGACCGGCCGGTACGCCGACCAGTTCCTGGTGCCCGGCCGGAAGCTGGACGACCGGACCGGCTTCTACGTCGTGGGCATGCTGCGCACCGACAGCGGCAAGGCGCTGCCCGTGGTGCGGGGCTGGCTGCCCGGTAAGGCCGGACACACCTCGGTGCCGGCAGCGCCGACCGGTGACGTCACCGTGACCGGCGACCTCCAGGCCTCGGAGAGCTCGGCCACCGCGGGAGTCGACGCGACGGGCGGGCTTCCGGACGGCCAGGTCGGCATGATCAGCGCCGCGTCGCTCGTCAACCTCGTGCCGTACGACGTGTACGACGCATGGGTGACGCTCCAGAAGACCGACGCCGGCCCCGGTGACGCGGGTGCGGGCACGGGCACAGGCGCGGGCGCGGCCTCCGGTGCCGGTGACGCCAAGGGCGCCGCTGCCCTGCGCCCCGTACCGGCTACCGCCGCACAGGGCACCGGGCTCGACCTGAAGGCCTTCCAGAATCTGGGCTACCTGTGCGAGTGGTTCGTCTTCGCGGCGTTCGTGCTCTTCATGTGGTTCCGGCTGGTCCGGCGCGAGGTCGAGGCCGTCCGGGACCTGCGACTGGGCCTCGTCGCGGACGCGGACGCGCCCTCGGGCCCGGACGCGGACACAAGCTCGGACGACACCGACACCGACACCAGGACCGAGACCGACGCCGGCACAACCACCGCCACGGGCCGCTGAACGCCGGGCGCCAGCGCCAGCACGTCACAACCGGGCCTGCTCAGGCCCGGGGCAAGGCCCGCACGCACGGCCCGCCCCATTCCCACACCTCTTACGACGACGGCTCCAGCGCGCCCGTCCGGTAGATCGTGCCCGCACAGGCGTTGGCGATCTTCGTCTCGGCGACCGGCGCCCCCGGTTCCGGGGTGTGCTGCACGGAGACGCTGCCCTGCACCGTCACCGGGCCGTCCTCGCTGCCGAACTGCGTCTCCGTACCCGTTTCGGTGTCCCCGGTCCCGCTGCCCGAACTGGACCCGGACAGGCCCCCGGCGCTGCCGTCCGCGCCCTCCGTCGGGCTCGGGGAAGGTGAGCTGCCGGTGGTCGGGCAGGTGTCCCCGGGGACCCAGGCGAACTGCACCTCGTACGCCATCTCCGGCTTGAGCAGCACCGTCGCCTCCTCCTGGGCGGGATCGGGCAGTCCGGACGCCGCGTCCCCCTGGGTGTGCCGGACGACCACGATCCTGGCCGGGTCCGCCGCGCCCATCGCCTGGAAGCCCACCGTGCCGCCGCTGCTCACCGAGCAGTTCTTGCCGGAGACATTGGCGATCCGGAACGTTCCGTACACCGTGCCGTCGGCACCGGCCGCGCCCGTGCTGGCCGAGGCGACCCCGAGCTGGTCGGGCGAGCAGGTCGGCATACCGGCCGCCGCGCTGGCCCGGGGGTCGGCCGAACCGCCGGCCACCGTGCCCGCCACGCCCTGGCCGCTGCTGGCGGACGGGCTGGCCGAGGTATCGGGGACACCGTCACCGGCGTCGTCCTGCCCTTCGCTCCCACCGCCGCCGTTCGCACCGCCGGAGCCCGGACCGGGCTGCTCGCCGCTGCCGCCCTGCGCCTGCGCGCCGTGACCGGCGATCGCGGGGCTGGCGGTGCTCGATCCCTCGGAGTTCGCCACATGGACGAAGGCGGGGATCGCGGTGCCGATGAGCAGGGCCGCCGCCGCCGCGCCGACGAGCGCCTGCCGCCGCCGGGCCCGCCGGGCGGGCACCGCGCGGTAGAGGTGGTCGAGGCTGCCGTCGCGGGGTTCAAGGCCCTGCACGGCGCCGCGCATCATCCGACGCAGCGCGTCCTCGTCGACATCCGCACCGTCGTCGTGGGAGCCGAACCCTGATCCGGAGCCACTGCCACTGGCACTGCCGAAGAGGTCGATCGGCCGACCGGCCCCGCCGGGTTCCGTGCCGGGTTCCGTATCGCGGTCCGTGCCCGGGGTGCTGTCCGGCCCGTGATTCACAATTCCGTTTCCAGTCCGGTCAATCCGATGTCCGAATGAGGGCCCGTGCCGGTGTCCGCTCTCGCCTTCGTGCCCGTGCTCGTGGCCTTCGCGCCGGCTCATGCCTGCGCCTCCATCACCACGCGCAGCGCCGCGATTCCGCGGGAGCCGTACGCCTTCACCGAGCCCAGGGATATCCCGAGGGTCGTGGCGACTTGCGCCTCGGTCATGTCCGCGAAGTAGCGCAGCACGAGTACCTCCCGCTGGCGCCGTTGCAGCCCCCGCATCGCCTTGATCAGGGCGTCCCGCTCCAGTTGGTCGTACGCGCCCTCCTCCGCGCTCGCCATGTCCGGCATGGGCTTGGAGAGCAGCTTCAGCCCGAGGATGCGGCGACGCAGCGCGGAGCGGGAGAGGTTGACGACGGTCTGGCGCAGGTACGCCAGTGTCTTCTCGGGCTCCCGTACCCGGTTGCGCGCCGAGTGCACGCGTATGAACGCCTCTTGCACGACGTCCTCACAGGACGCCGTGTCGTCCAGCAGCAGGGCCGCGAGGCCGAGCAGCGAACGGTAGTGGGCGCGATAGGTTTCGGTGAGATGGTCAACTGTAGTTCCGGCTGCCACGCTGTCGTCAGCGCCCTCGCGCTGTGACGGCAGCCCTGTCGGGCGCGTAGCGGGCATGGGCGCGATCACCGGCATACCGCCGGGCGCGCGGGGCCGTCTGAGCGGTCGCACCGAAGCGCCGCGCAAGGGGCCCACCACTGTGATATCGAGTACCTCTGCCACGCCAGTTGGACACGTTTCCCCCCGTCAGGGTTGTACGCATACGGCACCGCGTTTGACACCCTGCGATATGCCTTCATACGTAACCGCTCTTCCCCAAATACCCCGAATGTGCGCCTCGCCGCGCAAGAAGTGACGGCTTAGACGCGCGCCGCCCGACCGGCGGTTGCAGCGGGCCGAAAGGTCATCGTCGGACACCGCGACACCCCAGCTCAAGAGGTTCAGACCAGCAACTTGCTCACAGGGCATTCACAGAGCGTACAAAACAGGTTCGATCAGACCTGGGAAATTCAGGACGCGGGGAATTCGGCCGCCACCGACTCGGCGATCTGCGCCACGTTCAGCGCGGCGCCCTTGCGGAGGTTGTCGCCGCAGACGAAGAGTTCCAGCGCTCTCGGCTCGTCCATCGACCGGCGGACCCGGCCGACCCAGGTCGGATCGGTGCCCACCACGTCGGACGGGGTCGGGAAGTCGCCCGCCCCGGGGCTGTCGTAGAGCACCACGCCGGGTGCGGTCGCCAGGATCTCGTGCGCCCGGTCGACCGTGACCTCGTTCTCGAAGCGGGCGTGCACGGACAAGGAGTGGGTGGCGATCACGGGGACGTACACGCAGGTCGCCGCCACACGCAGGCTCGGCAGATCGAGGATCTTGCGGCACTCGTCGCGGATCGCCAGTTCCTCTGACGACCAGCCGTCGCCGGCGTCCGTACCGGCCCACGGCACGACGTTGAGGGCGACTGGTGCGGCGAACGGGCCGCCGTCGCCGTCCCCCACGGCCCGGCGCACGTCGCCCGGCTTCGTGCCCAGTTCGGTGCCGGCCACCATCGTCAGCTGTTCGCGCAGTGCGGCGACGCCGTCGCGCCCGACTCCGCTGACGGCCTGGTACGAGGACACGACGAGTTCCCGCAGTCCGAACTCGGCGTGCAGCGCGCCGACCGCGACGATCAGTGCCAGCGTCGTGGAGTTCGGGCTCGCGATGATGCCGCGCGGTCTGATCCGGGCGGAGTGGGGGTTGATCTCGGGGACGACGAGCGGAACGTCGCCGTCCATCCGGAAGGCGGCGGAGTCGTCGATGACGACCGCGCCGCGGGACGCGGCGAGCGGTGCCCAGCGTGCGGCCACCTCGTCGGGCGCCAGGAACAGCGCGACGTCCACGTCGTCGAAGATGTCCTCGGAGAGTTCGAGGACCTCGGTCTCCTCACCGCGCACGACCAGCTTGCCGCCGGCCGAACGCGGCGAGGCGATCAGCTTCACCTCGCCCCAGACATCCGCGTGTTCCGAAAGGATCTGGAGCATGACGCCACCGATCGCCCCGGTCGCGCCGACGACCGCGAGCGAAGGGCGGCGTGTGGTCATCGTCCGGTGCCCCCGTACACGACTGCCTCGTCGGAGTCGCTGTCGAGGCCGAAGGCGGAGTGCACGGCGCGCACGGCCTCGATGACGTCGTCGGCGCGGGTGACCACCGAGATGCGGATCTCGGAGGTCGAGATCAGCTCGATGTTCACGCCCGCGTCGGACAGTGCCTCGAAGAAGCCCGCGGTGACGCCCGGGTTGGTCTTCATGCCGGCGCCGACCAGGGAGATCTTGGCGATCTGGTCGTCGTAGCGCAGCGATTCGAAGCCGATGGCACCGCGGCTGCGCTCCAGGGCGTCGATGGCCTTGCGGCCCTCGGACTTCGGGAGCGTGAACGAGATGTCGGTCAGACCGGTCGACGCGGCGGAGACGTTCTGCACCACCATGTCGATGTTGACCTCGGCGTTGGCGATCGTACGGAAGATCGCGGCGGCCTCGCCCGGCTTGTCGGGCACCCCGACGACGGTGACCTTGGCCTCGGAGACGTCATGGGCGACTCCGGAGATGATCGCGTGCTCCACCTGCTGGTCCCCTAGCGGCTCGTTGCTGACCCAGGTTCCGCGCAGTCCCGAGAAGGACGAGCGTACGTGGATCGGAATGTTGTAGCGGCGTGCGTATTCCACGCACCGGTGCAGCAGCACCTTGGAGCCGGACGCGGCCAGCTCCAGCATGTCCTCGAAGGAGATCCAGTCGATCTTCCGGGCCTTCTTGACGACCCGCGGGTCGGCGGTGAAGACACCGTCCACATCGGTGTAGATCTCACAGACCTCGGCGTCCAGCGCGGCGGCGAGGGCCACCGCGGTGGTGTCGGACCCGCCGCGACCCAGGGTGGTGATGTTCTTGCCCTCCTGGCTCACCCCCTGGAACCCGGCGACGATGGCGATGTTGCCCTCGTCGATCGAGGTCCGGATGCGGCCCGGCGTGACATCGATGATCCGCGCTTTGTTGTGGACCGAGTCGGTGATGACACCGGCCTGGCTACCGGTGAACGACTGGGCCTCGTGGCCCAGGTTCTTGATCGCCATGGCCAGCAGCGCCATGGAGATCCGCTCTCCGGCGGTCAGCAGCATGTCGAACTCGCGCCCGGCGGGCATCGGTGACACCTGCTCCGCGAGATCTATCAGCTCGTCCGTCGTGTCGCCCATCGCCGACACCACGACAACCACCTGGTTGCCGTTCTTCTTGGCATCGACGACTCGCTTGGCGACGCGCTTGATGCCCTCGGCATCGGCTACGGAGGAACCCCCGTACTTCTGCACGACAAGGCCCACGTGCGCTCCTCGCTCAATCCATTGCTGTCGGCTCAGTTTAACGAGCAGTCCGGAAACGCCTCGCCGATATCACATGCTGAGATGTCCCGCTCACCACGTGATCATAGGCGCGTCGTTCCGAACTGCTCGTACGAGGCTGCTGCCCGCCGATCGTCCGGGCACTCCCTTATGTGTCCCAGCCCACACACCCGGCACCGGGGTGCACGGCCCCGTGGGCTACGGGTTGCCGACCAGCTGGACGGGGCCCTTCAGGGTGTTCGGGGTGCAGCCGGGGCCCGACAGGGTCAGCCGCTCCTTCGTGCCGACCACGGAGAGCGGGCCCGTCAGCGAGGTGCCGCAGATCTGAACCGTACGCGCGCCGACCGCCTGGACGGGCCCGGTGATCTCGGCGCCCCTCGCCACCAGGCTCGCGCCCGCGCCGACCACGACGGGGCCGGTCAGCTTCGTGCCGTCCAGGCAGGTGACGCCGGAGGATATGACCAGCGGTCCGGTGTGCTTGCCGGTCACCGTCTTCGTGCAGGCGGGGGCGGCGGCGACACGGGCCCGGTAGTCGAGGGCGTACGCGAGCTTGCCGGGCTTCGCGTCGGAGATCGGGGCGCCGAGCTTCCCGAACTCGCCGCCGGTCGGCTTCTTGCCGTTGTTCCACTCCGCCATCCGGCCGAGCTCGTCGGCGGTGCGGCCGTCGGCGATGACGGTGTCGCCGGGCGTCGCCGACATCCCCTCCGAGGCGGTGCGGATCGCGGAGAGGTACGGGGCGGGGGCGGTCAGGTCGTACGTGCCGAGGTCGACGCGCTCACGCAGCCAGGTGCCCCACTGGAACTCCAGGAACTCCGCGGCGCCGGCGGGCGCCTGGTAGCCGATGTCACGGGTGAAGTAGACGAGGCTGCGGTAGCGGTCGTCGTGGAAGTGGGCGAGCCCGAGGTGCTGGGGAAGCTGGTCCGTGGTGAGGGGCCGGTTGTTCTCGTCACGCAGCCAGACCCACTTCTTCTCCTGCATGGTCTTCCAGAACGCGGCGGTGGAGAGCCCGCTCAGGTTGTCCACGACGCGCAGCCTGATGTGCGTCCTCGGACCGCCGTCGGGCGCCTCCAGGAACGACGTCAGGGAGTGGTGCCCGTCGGTGAGGTACAGGAGACCGCCGGGCCCGACGACGACCGTCTTCATCGCGGCGCGGGTCTCGGCCGTCTCCTCGCCGAGGGGGACGGTGCAGGTGAAGCTCGACGCGTCGGAGAGCTTGGCGCCGGGCCGCACGCTCGCGGCCTTCTCCTGGCCGTTGGTCTCGCACCAGTCGTCGAACCGCTTGTTGAGGCCGCCGTTCGCCTCGTCCTTGGTGCCGGTGTAGCGGCCCAGCTTGTAGTAGATCTGGTCGAAGCCCACGGTGGGCTGGGTGGGACGCAGCTGGTCCAGGGTGACATCGAGCAGCTCCCCGGCCCGGGGGCTCCCGGCCGTCGAGCCGGCCACGCCGCCCGCCGCCGCGGCCGTACCACCACCCGCGAGCACCCCGCCCAGCACCACCGCACCCGCGGCGAGACCCGCCCCCAGACGGCGCAGGCGAGGGGCGAGGGGCTGGGGCTGGGTACGGACTGAGCCGGTCATACGGTCTCCACGTGTCTGCGGGGCGGGGCGGGGCGCTGCGTGGGGTGCGCCGAGGATCGCGCACATCTATTCATCCCTACCCGCCCCGACCGGTAACCCCCGGCCGTCGCGCGGGTGTCGGCAGGGTGAACGCCGGCGACGACGGCTCAGCCGCCCGTCCTCGGCCCCGGCACGACCGGGCGCCCCGCGGCCGCCCGCAGCCCGGCCACCCTCGCCGCGACGTCCGTACGCTGCCGGGGACGGGCCAGGAACGTGTCCGGGATGTCGCCGGGGAGGCCGGGGCTACTCGCGCCGGTCGGCCAATCCGGGTTCGACGACCCAGCGGCTCGGATGCCCGGTGATCTCGGCGATCCGGTCGTAGTCCTCGTCGTAGTGGAGGACGGTGACGCGGTGGCGCTTCGCGGTCGACGCGATCAGCAGATCCGCGAGCGAGAACGCGCGGTGGTTGCCGTTGGCCACCGCCGCGCGTTGGGTGTCCAGCACGGTGTCCCACACCTCATCGGGGCACGGCAGGTGATCGAATCCCGACATCCAGCGGTCCAGCCGCTTCGCATCAGCGACGCCACGGGCCGAGTGCATCGCCTCCACCCGGACCGCAGCGGACATGCACAACAGCCCCCGGTCTCTCAGCGGGTCCAGCATCTTGGCAACCACGGGCTGCTTCCAGCGGGCAAAGGCCGACTTGTCCAGCAGGTATCGCTCGCTCACGCCGCCGACGTCTCCTGTCCGGGTCCACCCGGCACGTCCGGCATGAAGTCGATCTCGCCGGACTTGATCGCGTCGCTGAATTCCTCGCGCCGCAGCCGCTTCGCCGCGTCCTCCACGGCTGCCGTAATCGCCTGCTCGTCCGTCTCCACCCCGTACTTCTCACGGGCATCGGCGACGAACGCCTCGTCGATCCGAACTGTGTACCGGGCCATGTCCGGCCCCCTTTCAGCGCACGGAATCACGGGACCACCTCCACGATAGGTCGATGTCCACGGGATGACAGTTGCTGCGGGGCCGCGCTCAGCCGCCCGTCCTCGGCCCCGGCACGACCGGGCGCCCCGCGGCCGCCCGCAGCCCGGCCACCCTCGCCGCGACGTCCGTACGCTGCCGGGGACGGGCCAGGAACGTGTCCGGGATGTCGCCCGTCGCCCCGTTCGCCTCGTCCCGGTCGATGTCCGCGCGGCAGTCCACGCAGACTCCGTCCACGAGCGTGGTGGTGCTCTCGTCCTCGTCGCAGAAGGCGCACATCTCCAGCGCCGCCACGATGGTCTCTTCCACTTCCCGGAACTTGTTCTTCTTCGGCTGCGGTACGGGCGGCATCTTGTTCTCCAGTCGAGTACGGAGGAAGGCTCCGGCGGAATGCACGGAAGCCGGCAGTCCTGACACCAGCGCCTGGCTGACCTGCTCACGGCCCAGCCCGCGCGCCAGCCACTCCTGCACCAGCGGTTCCAGGGCGACGCATTCACCCTCGGAGAGCTGGAGCCTCGGCTCCCTGCTCCCGAGCCCGGCGAGCACGTCGTACGCCTCCGAGCGCGCGGCCGGAACGCCCGGCTCGGGCTCGGCGGAAGGCACCTCGTCCGGTGCCGGGGGCTGTCCCGGAGCGTCCACGCCCCGGATGTACCGGATGTACCGCGTCCACCAGGTGGCGTCGCGGGCCGTGCGGGCGAAGAACGTACGCGTCACCCAGCGCAGCCCGCTGCCCTCCACGGCGATCTGCACCTTGATCCGCCGCAGGTGCCCGGTCCTGGTCAGCCGGTCCAGCGCACTGCGGCACGCCTGCTGCCCGTAGTCGGGCAGCTCCTCCGCCAGCACCTTGTAGCCGATCGCGGCACCCTCGGGCAGCCGGTCGATGTACGCGGCGATGGCCGCTTCCCGCGTGGGCAGATGTGCGAAGTCGGCCGCGCCGCGCGGGGCTTCGTCGGGGACGTGCCGCTTGCCGTAACCGGCTTTGGCCATGCGGTGGGCGGGCGCGCGCAGGGCAGCACTAACATGGGCGGAAGTCATGTGGATCGAGTCTCTCTAGTCGTCGATCTATCAGGACGAGATCCCGGTTGGTGTTGGCTCACCGCCGGGATCGTCCGTTTTACGGACTGTTACACCGAACCTAGAGCGTGCACACGCTGTGACGCAAGCCGATCACCGAAAGTCATCCTCCCAGGTGATACGCGGGACTTGGGAGGGTGGGTGGGTTCAACCTCACCACCCATTCCTACAGAAAGAAGCTCGGACTTCGAGGCTCGCGGCTCGGGGCTCAAGCCTCGGGCCGACCTGCGGAGATGCGGCCCTACGCCACCGCGAAGGCGACGAACGCCGCCCAAGGCCCGGCGGGGATGGTCAGTTCGGGGCCGCCGGTGGACAGCTTGGAGTCGCGGACGTGTATCGCGGTGGGGCAGGGGGCGACCTGAACGCAGCTGCCGCCCTCGGAGTCGCTGTACGTGGACGTGCGCCACGACAGCGCGGCTTCGACGCAGTCCCCGCCTTCGGAGTTGCTGTAACTCGATTTGAACCAGCGCCGCTTGTCGCTCATATCCCGTCCGCCATCCGCTCGATGAAGCCAGCCGACTCCGCGCCCCCCAGAGCCTCCATGCGGATCATGCTAAGCCGCTCGGTCGTGTTGCTGACGAGGTCGGGGTCCGCGGTGAGCCGACTATCGAACTGCCCCTCACCAAAGGCAAGTCGCTCGTGGTCCCAGGTCTCAAGCAGCACCACAGGTCCCAGTAGCGCGGCGGGAATCGCTCGGGCGAAGGGAAGCACCTGAACCGACACGTTGCACAGCCGCCCCAGCTTCACCACCTGCAAGAGCTGTTCCCTGTCCACGTGGGGACCGCGCAGCGCGGCCTCGTAGACGATGAAGCTCAGGGCAACGAGTGGCCTTCTGTACAGGATCTCCTGACGCTCCATCCGGGCAGCCACGCGCGCCTCGACGGTCTCCTCGTCAAGGGGCGGCGAGTGGTTGCCGATCAGTCCGCGAGCGTAGCGCTCCGTCTGCAAGAGCCCCGGCACGAGAACGGTTTCGTACGACCAGCGAGTGCGGGCCTCACTTTCCCGCCCCATGAAGTCCTGCGCCCGCGCGGGAAACTTCTCCCGCCGCAGGAAGTCCTTAGCGGCGCTCAGCAGCCCCTCCGCCCTGAGTAACACATCCGCCACATCCAGCAACTGCGGCGTCGGCATCCGTACGCCCTGCTCCATCGACTTGATCGTGTCCGGGGCGTACTTCGCCGCCGCGCCCAACTCCTCCCGGCTGACGCCCGCCCGGGTGCGCCAGCGTTTCAGCTGGTCACCGCAGTAGCGCCACGTCGCGGGGGGCGGGTCCTGAGCTGACACAGCAGCCACCTCCAAGGGGTACACAGCACCGCGTATCGCAGTGGTCACTACCGAGCGTAGCCACTTCACCGGCACGGTGTAACCATGAAGCGAGCAATTCACCACCCCGACTGGGTCCCCGCCTCCGGGCACCAACTCCGTATGAGCGGGGTCCACTTCGACACCCTGCGCATCCAGGGCATCCGCGGCGAGGAGGTCGCGGCCCGGCTGGGGCGGCTCACGGGGGACGACGCGGGGCCGATCGTGTGGCAGGGGACCGGGCTGCGCTGGATGTACTTCCTGCTGCCGCCGCGCACCGCGGGCGACCGCTCCTGGCCGCTGGACGTCGAACGGTTCGGGACCCGGCACCAGGTCAGCTACGTCGGCGTACCGGCGCTGAACGGGCACACCTGGCCGCTGATGTGGCAGTCCTGGCCCACGCCGACGGCGCCCTTCGTGAACGCGGACCGGCTCTGGTCGGCCCTCGGCCAGGCCGATCGCCCCGACCAGCCCCCTACGTGACCGGGCGCAGGCCCAGCGGGGCCGCGATCTCCTCGAGCATCACGCGGCCGGCCTCCTCGGCCAGGTCGTCGTCGCCGGCGTCCTGGTCGGTGTCCAGGCCGTCGAGTGCCTGGAGGGGCTGGTTGAGGCGGATGTGGGCGATGAGGGACTGGAGGGCGCGCAGGGCGGCGGAGGCGGTGGAGCCCCAGTTGGAGAAGTAGGAGAACTGCCACCACCACAGGGCCTCGGTGGTGCGGTCCTCCTCGTAGTGGGCCAGGCCGTGGCGCAGGTCCGTGACCAGGTCGGCCAGGTCGTCGGAGATGCGGGCCGGGACCGGGGCCTTGCGGGGCTCGTACGGGTCGAAGACCTCGGAGTAGACGTCGATCGGCTCCAGGAGGGCGGCGAAGCGCTCGCGCAGGCCGTCCGCGTCCGGTTCGGCACCGAGGTCCGGCTCGTAGCGCTCGTCCGGGAGGATGTCCTCGTACGCGCCCAGCCGGCCGCCCGCCAGCAGGAGCTGGGAGACCTGGAGGAGCAGCACCGGAACGGCTTCTTCCGGCTCCTCGACCCTCGACACCTCCGTGACCGCGACGATGAACGTCTTGATCTGGTCGGCGATCTGGACCGCGAAGTCGTCGGGGTCCTGGGTGACAGTGTTCAGCGTGGCGTCAGACATCGCGGAGACCTCCCGTGGGCACTGTCGGAGACGGTGAGTAGAAGATAACTGCGCCGAACCTAAAGCCGCTGTGAGGCTCCGGGCAAGAGGCCGGAGCCGGCCCCGGGAGGTTGGCCGGAAGGCGGGCGGGCAGTGGGTCAGACATCGAGCAGCCGCCTTCCCTCGAAGGCGCGGCCGAGCGTGACCTCGTCCGCGTACTCGAGGTCGCCGCCCACCGGCAGACCGCTGGCCAGCCGGGTGACCCGCAGACCCATCGGCTTGACCATCCGCGCCAGGTACGTCGCGGTGGCCTCGCCCTCCAGGTTGGGGTCGGTCGCCAGGATCAGTTCCGTGATGGAGCCGTCCGCCAGCCGGGCCAGCAGCTCGCGGATGCGCAGGTCGTCCGGACCGACGCCCTCGATGGGGCTGATCGCCCCGCCGAGTACGTGGTAACGGCCCCGGAACTCGCGGGTCCGCTCGATCGCGACGACGTCCTTCGGCTCCTCGACGACACAGATGACCGTCAGGTCGCGGCGCGGGTCGCGGCAGATCCCGCAGTGCTCCTGCTGCGCCACGTTGCCGCAGATCGCGCAGAAGCGGACCTTGTCCTTGACCTCGAGGAGGGCGTGGGCGAGGCGGCGCACGTCCGTGGGCTCCGCCTGGAGGATGTGGAAGGCGATCCGCTGCGCGCTCTTGGGACCGACGCCGGGCAGCCTGCCCAGTTCGTCGATGAGGTCCTGAACCACGCCTTCGTACAACGGAGAGCCTTTCCTTGCGCCTGGTCGGCCGAGTGGTGGTACGCACCGTAGGGGGTGCGGGTGCGTACCGTCCTGGGTATGTCCTGGGACAGGCCCTGGGGCAGGTCCGAGGTCGGGGTCTTGGTCAGAAGGGGAGGCCGGGCATGCCGCCCAGGCCCTGGGCCAGCGGGCCCAGCTTCTGCTGCTGGAGTGCCTGGGCGTTCTCGTTCGCCGCCTGGACCGCCGCGACGACGAGGTCCGCGAGCGTCTCGGTGTCCTCCGGGTCCACCGCCTTCGGATCGATCACCAGGCCGCGCAGCTCCCCGGAGCCGTTGACGGTGGCCTTGACGAGACCGCCGCCCGCCTGGCCGTCGACCTCGGTCCTGGCCAGTTCCTCCTGGGCCTCCGCGAGGTCCTGCTGCATCTTCTGGGCCTGCTGCAGCAGCTGTTGCATATTGGGCTGACCACCACCGGGAATCACGGTCACTCCAGGCATTTCGACGACAAATGTTTCGGTACGCCGAGCCTACGTTGTCCCCGGGCGGCGCGCCCCACCCACTGACGAGCAACTCTTTCGGGTGAGATCGAGTCAGCGAAGGCAGGACTCCTATACCTGATCACAGGCTCCGCGCACCCGGGAATACCGCGATTTCGACCCCGCGGCCCACCATTCGGCGGTAGGAAGGGCATGCGTCCCGGTACGCGCACGTGCACCAGCCGTCACGCAAGGTTACGCATGGGGTACTGCCGGTCGCAGCGAGCGTCAGTGAGCAGAGGGCAGAGATCCCGCCCATCGTCGAGGACGCGGTCGACATCACGCGTCGCAATGCAGCATGCAGAGGAGTACCCCGGTGAGTCAGCCGGAGATGCAGCCCGAAGGGCCGCCCCGCAACGATTCCGGTGTGCCCGGTCCGGCCGGTTCCGCCGCTCCTTCCGGTCCGGGCTCCGGTGCGCCGGACCGGGATCTGACCGGAACGCCCTTCCCGCTCGGCGACTGGGGAGAACCGGCCCAGCGGCTCGACGAGCTGTACCGCTGGGTCGAGGCCGACGCGCTGCGCACCGCCGACTGGTACCTGGCCGACCGGGTGTGGAAGCGGCGCGCGGCCCGGGTCCTGCGGATGGGGACCGCGGCCGGTGCGGTGGCGGGCGCCGCGCTGCCGCTGCTCGATCTGACGGGGGCGCTGCACGGTGCGGCGGGCTGGGGCTATCTGTCGCTGCTGCTGGGTGCCGCGTGCATGGCATGCGACCGGTACTTCGGCCTGACCTCCGGCTGGATAAGGAATCTCGCGACGGCACAGGCCGTACAGCGACGGCTCCAGGTGCTCCAGTTCGACTGGGCCTCGGAGTCCGTGCGCGAGGTGCTCGGCCCGACCGAGGGGACGGCGAGCGAGGCGGCCGAGCGGTGCCTCGGTGTGCTGCGGCGGTTCTCGGAGGACGTCACGGAGCTCGTGCGGTCGGAGACCGCGGACTGGATGGTGGAGTTCCGGGCCGGGCCCGCGCCGATGGGGATGCAGGCGCTGGTGTCCGGCGGCACGAGCGGCGGGCGCGCGGAGCAGGGCGCGCAGCCGGGGCGGTTCCCGCTGCAGTCGATGGGCCGGCCGAACATGCCGCGGCAGCGGCCGCCGGAGTCCCCGCGATGACCGTCGGCGACCGGTCGCGATGACCGGTCGCCGATGACCGGTGATGGCTGCGGGGCTCCGGCGGGAGCCCTGGCCGTCGGCTTGATCCCCTTGATCCTCGGATCGGCCGTCGGCTCGTTCGGCAGCTCGTTCGTCAGCTGAAAATGATCATTGAGCCCTGGGCGAGGCTGCGGGTGACCGCCGCGTGCAGGCCGAGCCAGACATGGCGTTCCCGGGCGAACGGGCTGTCGTCGTACGGGATCGGGACCGCCGGTTCCTCCAGGTCGGTGGGCGCGGCGGGCGGCAGCGGTGCGGGCGGCGGGTTGGCCGGATCGATACCGATGGACGGCGCGACGAACTCCAGTTCCCTCAGCAGCCCGTGCGCGGAGCCGAGCGGGCCGCCGCCCGCCAGCAGGTCGTCCGTGGAGATCGGGTACGCGAAGTCCAGCGGGACGTACGCCCCGGCGTGGTCGTAGTGCCACACCAGGTGCGACTGCTGGGCCGTCGACTCGAACATCTCCAGCAACTGCTCGTAGTCACTGCCCAGTTCGCCCACGGGCGCGACGGCGAGGCCGCTGATCCGGAGCAGATAGGCGCGGCGCAGGAAGTGCAGGGCGTCGTAGTCGAAGCCCGCGACCGGGGCCACGTCTCCGGTCAGGCCCGGCATGTAGGCGTAGACGGGTACGGGCGGCAGCCCTGCCTCACCCAGCGCCTTGTCGAAGACCGCTATCTCCTCGGCGAAGGGGTTGTCGGGGCTGTGGCACAGCACATCGACGAGGGGGACCAGCCACAGGTCACAGGCCACGAAGTCTCGCTCTCCAACTGGTGCGTGTGATGGTCAGGACAGCGTAATTCGGGACAGCGTAATGCGGTCGGCACGTCGCGGACAGTGGTCCTCCCTGACCGATTTCGGGGACCGGCGCCGCTCAGGCCTCCGGCCGCACCGGGTCCGCGGACTCGTCCCCGTCGGGCGGCTGCGGTGCGCGGCCGGGGCGGGCCGGGTCCGCGGCCGCCAGCCGGTCCGCCCAGCTCATCGCGTGGCCGTTGTACTGGTCGATCACCCCGCGCAGCGCCTCGCGGTCCCGGAGCGTGACCGCGGCGACGAGGTCGGCGTGGCCCTGCCAGAGCCAGTCCCGTACGTCCGCGTCGCGGCGCAGGTACGGCACGGCGAACACCCAGGCCTGGACGCGCAGCCGGTGCAGGAAGTCGTTGATGTAGGTGTTGCCGGCGAGCGCGCCCAGCTCGCGCCAGAAGCGCAGGTCGTAGCCGATGAGGATGTCCAGGTCACCGCCGCGCGCCGCGCGGGCGGCCTCCTCGGCCCTGCGGCGCACGGAGACGAGCGCGTCCCGGTTCCTCAGCTGCCGCGCCGGGGACGGGGGCCGGTTGCGGAAAACGTTCCGGATCACCCCGTCCATGACCAGGGTGCGGGCCTCCACCATCGCCCGGTAGTCCGCGACGGAGAACTGGTGTACCCGGAAGCCGCGGTGCTGATCGGATTCGAGCAGGCCCTGCGCGGAGAGATCGAACAGCGCTTCCCGGACGGGCGTCGCGGAGACGCCGTACTGCTCGGCGATCTGCTTGACGGTGAACTCCCGTCCCGGCTGAAGACGCCCCGCAAGCACCTCGTCACGCAGCGCGTCCGCGATCTGCTGCCGCAGCGTACTGCGCGTGACGGTCCCGCTCACGCGCATGGGCGCCCCTCCCGTGTTTCGGTTTCGGCCACCTTAGACCGAGCCGGACCGCCGGGCCGGACGGGCCGGTGGCGGGAGGGGGAGGGGCGCTGTGCGCGGACGGTGCTACACGGTGTGCTCGTCGGCCACCGACAGCGCGATGTCCAGTGCCGCCAGCCCCTCCTTGGCCTCGGCCTCCGTGACGTTGCAGGCCGGTACGGCGTGGGTGCGGTTCATGTTGATGAAGGGCCACAGGCCGTTCTTCTTCGCCGCCGCTCCGAAGGCCGCCATGGGGGCGTTGGCCTCGCCCGTCGCGTTGTACGGGACCAGCGGCTCGCGGGTCTCCTTGTTCCGGACCAGCTCCAGCGCCCAGAACGCGCCGAGGCCGCGGACCTCGCCGACCGACGGGTGGTTCTCGGCCAGCGCGCGCAGACCGGGGCCGAGGACCGTCTCGCCGATGTGGGCGGCGTTCTCGATGACCTTCTCGTCCTCCATCACGTGGATGGTGGCGATGGCGGCGGCGCAGGCCAGCGGGTGGCCGGAGTAGGTCAGCCCGCCCGGGTAGGGGCGGGTGTCGAAGGTGGCGGCGATCTCGGCGGAGATCGCGACGCCGCCGAGCGGTACGTAACCGGAGTTGACGCCCTTGGCGAACGTCATCAGGTCGGGGGTGACGTCGAAGTGGTCGGCGGCGAACCACGTGCCGGTGCGGCCGAATCCGGCCATCACCTCGTCGAGGACGAAGACGATCCCGTACCGGTCGCAGATCTCGCGGACACCGGCGAGGTAGCCGGGCGGCGGCGTCATGATGCCGGCCGTGCCCGGGATGGTCTCCAGGATGATCGCGGCGATGGTCGAGGGGCCCTCGTAGGCGAGGGTGTCCTCCAGGTGCTGGAGCGCGCGGGCGCACTCCTCCGCCTCGGTCTCGGCGTAGAACGGCGAGCGGTAGAGGAACGGGGCCCAGAACCGGACGACGCCCGCGGAGCCGTTGTCCGACGCCCAGCGGCGCGGGTCACCGGTCAGGTTGATCGCGGTGGAGGTGGCGCCGTGGTACGAGCGGTAGGCGGAGAGCACCTTCGTGCGGCCGGTGTGCAGCCGGGCCATCCGGACGGCGTTCTCGACGGCCTCCGCGCCGCCGTTGGTGAAGAAGATCTTGTCCAGGTCGCCGGGGGTGCGCTCGGCGATGAGGCGGGCCGCCTCGGAGCGCGACTCGATCGCGAAGGCGGGCGCGAAGGTCGTCATCTTCCCCGCCTGCTCCTGGATCGCGGCGACGACGGTGGGGTGCTGGTAGCCGATGTTGGTGTAGACGAGACCGCTGGTGAAGTCCAGGTAGCGGTTGCCGTCGTAGTCCCAGAAGTACGCCCCCTCGGCGCCGGCGACGGCGAGCGGGTCGATCAGGCCCTGGGCGGACCAGGAGTGGAACACGTGCGCGCGGTCGGCGGCCTTCACGGCCGCGCCGGCGGCGGGGTCAGCGGCGACGGCATGACGGGGATGAGGGGTCATACGGCGAGCGTAGGCCGCGGTGGGCGCGGCTCGGTATGGCCACCTTGTATGGCGTGGGGCGTGTGGTTCGGCAGGGTGTCGGGTCGACGCGCGAGCGTCCCCCATTGACAGCATGTTGTCGTGGGCGCTGTTCCTGCCCGAGCGCTCCCCCTCGATGAGCGCTCTTCCGTCAAGGAGGCCGTCATGACCCGCGGGACCGTCCATCTGGCCGTGTACGACACCTACGCCGACTGGGAGACCGGGCACGCCACCGCCCACCTCGCCCAGAACGGCTTCACCATCCGGACGGTGGGCCCGACGGCCGATCCCGTCACCAGCATGGGCGGGCTGACCGTGCTCCCCGATCTGACGCTCGCGGAGCTGCGTCCCGACGACGGTGCGCTGCTGATCCTGCCGGGCGCCGGGCTGTGGGACACCGGCGAGCGGTACGCGTGCTGGAACGCCTGGCACGGGCCATGGACGCGCTGCGGCACACAGGTCCGGCCGACACCGCGGGCACGGCCGGCGCTGCCGGCCCGTCCGGAGACTGAGGGCGGGGTCCGGTCACGGACCGGCCACCACCCCCCGCCGGGGCGCAACCGCGCCGCTATTCTCGACCCGTTCGGCGTGTCGCCGTACGGGGGAGGACTGCACACCATGGAAAAGCTCGGCTCCGTAGATCCGCAACGCATCGGCGCCTACCGCCTGCTGGGCAGACTCGGGGCGGGCGGCATGGGCCAGGTGTACCTGGCCCGCTCGGACCGCGGCCGTACCGTCGCGATCAAGCTGGTGCGCGAGGAGCTCGCCGAGCAGCAGGAGTTCCGCGACCGGTTCCGGCGGGAGGTGATGGCCGCACGCCGTCTCGGGTCCACCTGGACCGCCCCCGTGCTGGACGCGGACACCGACGCCAACGTGCCCTGGGTCGCCACCGGTTACGTCGCGGGCCCGTCCCTCCAGGCCACCGTCTCGGGCCGCACGTTCACCTCGGCGGGCCCCGCCCCCGGCGCGTACGGACCGCTGCCCGAGCGCTCGGTCCACATCCTGGGCAACGGTCTCGCGCACGCCCTGCGGGCCATCCACACCGCCGGGCTCATCCACCGCGACCTCAAGCCGTCCAACATCCTGCTGACGATCGACGGTCCCCGGGTCATCGACTTCGGCATAGCCCGCGCCCTGGACACCGTCACCGACGGCGGTCTCACCCGCACCGGCGCGCTGGTCGGCTCCCCCGGCTTCATGTCGCCCGAGCAGGTGCGGGGCGAGCGGGTGACCACGGCGTGCGACGTGTTCTGTCTGGGCTCCGTGCTGGCGTACGCCTCGACCGGACGGCTCCCGTTCGGCGGGACGGCCAGCGGGGTGCACGCGCTGATGTTCCGGATCGCGGAGGAGGACCCGGACCTGACCGGGGTCCCGGTGGGCCTCGTGGACCTGATCCGGCACTGCCTCCACAAGGACCCGGAGGCCAGACCGGCGACCGACGAGATCCTGGACCTGCTGGCCGAGGACACCCTCTCTGAGCCCTGGCTCCCCGGGGCGCTCATCGCCCAACTCGGCCGCCACGCGGTGGAACTGCTCGACTCGGAGGACCCGCAGGAGCCGGAGGACGCGGCGGAGCCGAGGGACGCGGAACCCCCTGAGCACGCGGCGGGCCCTGAGAAGGCGGAGACGCCGGGGAAGGCTACGGACCTCGGGAAGGCCGAGACCTCCGAGAACGCGGCGGGCCCCGCGGACACGGTCCCGCAGGACACACCGCCTCGTCCCTCCGCAGCCCCGCCCTACTCCGGTTCGTCCCCCGCCGCCCCGCCGCCCGCCGAGCCGTCCACGCCGTCGGAGCAACCCGCACCGGGCAGCACCCGCCCCTTCCCCACCGCGGTCGGCCCCCAGCAGCCCGGCACCCAGGCGGCCGGACCGCCGACACCCGGGACGCTCCCTCCCGGGTACGGATATCCGCAGCAGCCCGCGCAGCCGTACGCGGCCGGATACCCGACCGCGACCCCGGCGCCTGCATCAGCACCGGCACCGGGGTACGGCTATCCGCAGCAACAGGGCCCCAACCAGGGCTACGCGTACGGCTATCCGCAGCAGCCCGGTTTCGGCTCCACGCCCCCGTACGACCCGCTGTACCCGACCGGAACCCAGCCGCCCGCCCCCGAGCCGGCCCGTCGGAGAACCGGCTGGACCGCCGCTCTCGTCGCGATCGCGGTACTCGTCGCGATAGGCGCCGGCGGCTCCGTCTACGCGCTGATGAACGACAACGGGCACCCCACCGCCTCCCCGAAGCACTCCACCACCCCGTCCCCCAAGGACGACTCGTCCGATTCTGAAGCCGACGCCGGTTCCCCTTCCCCCGACGACGGGGAGAACGGCGTCCCCGAGGCCTACCTCGGCACCTGGTCCGGCGGCATCGACAACGCCGCCGGCCACTCCACCCGCGAACTCGTCATCGAGCAGGGCGGGGCCGGCGACACCGTACTCAGCCTCACCGCGGAGGGTCCGACCGACGCCGGCGGCACCTACCGCTGCGTCTTCGAGGCCGCACTGACGGACGCGGTCACCGGCGAGGGACCGCTCAGGATCGGCCCCTCCACCGTGACGCTCGGCGAGCCCATGTCGTCCTGCACACCGGGCGGTCCGACCACGCTCACCCTGCTCCCCGACGGCACCCTGAGCCGCGAGAACACGGACACCGGCGAGAAGCTCACGTACACGAAGTCCGGTTGATCGGGGCAGGCCGCGCAGGACGTGACCCACGGGCCGGCCGGGCACCTGCCGACCATATTATGTACGCGCCGTGAAGGTCATGCCATACCCTGCGTTCCTGTGCCGCGCCCCTTTCTCGACTACGGGTGGCAAGCGGCCCTCTTTTACCGTGGGGGTAGAGATCAACAACTTCCGTATGCGCAGAGTCTCCACCGCGACCTCGATCGCGGTTCTGTTCAGCTCAGTGGTACTGATCGGCGGTGCGGCGAACCCGGCCGCCGCCGACTCCAGCAGAATCCTTCCTGCCAAGTCCGTCGGCGACATCGTCGCGGACGGCGTGCACAAGCACGTGTTCATCAGCGACCCGGCCGGCGGCAAGGTCCTCGTCGCCGACTACAGCGGTGCGGTCGTCGCGACGATCGCGTCGCTGCCCGGAGTGACCGGGCTCGACCTGTCCGCCGACTCCGGCACGCTCTACGCCGCCGTACCGGGCGCCGACGCCATCGTCACGATCGACACGGCGGCGCTCAAGGAGTCCGCCCGGTACGCCACCGGCGACGGCACGGACCCCAAGTACCCCGCCCTGGCGGGCGGCAAGCTCTGGTTCGGGTACGGCTCGGCCGGCGCCGGCCAGATCGGTTCGCTCGACCTGACCGGCGCCGAGCCGGTCGTGAGCCTGGACCAGGAGACGAGCGGCACCTCCTGGTACGCGGCGCCGACCCTGGCCTCCGCTCCCGGCGCGCCGAACGTGCTGGCCGCCGGTATCGAGGGCCAGAGCCCGACCGAGCTGGCCACGTACGACGTCGGCTCGGGCACGGCCACGCGGACCGCGTACAGCCAGTTGGACGGGAGCAATCTGCACGACCTCGCGGTCACCCCGGACGGCACCCGGGTCGTGGTGGCCAGCGGCGCTCCGTACAACCACCAGTCCTACCGGACCTCCGACCTCACGCCCGGGGTCGCGTACGCGTCCGACTCGTACCCCAACGCCATCGACATCGCCCCGAACGGTACGGTCGCCGCCGGCATCGACGGCTGGTACTCCCCCGACGTGTACGTGTACAAGCCGGGCGGCTCCACCACCAAGCCGGTGCGGACGTACGACTTCCCCAACACCGGGGACTCCAGCGGTTCGGACACCCTGGACCCCGCCGGGCTGGCCTGGGCGCCGGACACCAGCCGGCTGTTCGCCGTCACGGTGAACAGCCGGGGCGCCCGTTCGCTGCGGGTGCTCACCGACGCGGTCAGGTCCGTGACCACGGTCAAGGTCACCGCCCCGGCGAAGGCGACGCGGGGCAAGAAGCTCACCGTCACGGGCCGGGCCACGTCGAACGGCGCGTTCGCGGCGGGCGCCAAGGCCACGGTCACGCGGACCGACATCGAGTCGCCCAAGGGCAAGGCCCTCCCCTCGGTGGCGCTGAAGCCGGACGGCACGTTCTCCTTCAGCGACACCCCGCCCGCGGGCGGCACGGTCACCTACAAGGTGTCGTACGCGGGTGACACCCTCCACTCCCCGGGCTCGGGCTCCGGCAAGGTCGCCGTCTCCCGCGCGGCCGCCTCGCTGACCCTGAACCACAACAAGGCGCTCTACGCGTACGGCGCCGACGTGTCGTTCACCGCGCACCTCGGCACGACGTACAAGAACCGCACCGTCGAGCTGTGGGTGGACCCGTACGGCCCGGACAAGCCGAAGAAGCTGGCGAAGACCGGCAAGGTCAACTCCAAGGGCAACCTGTCGACCACGGTCGACATGACCCGGGACACCACCGTCACCGCCGTCTTCAAGGGCGACGGCCGCTACGCGTCCAAGACGGTCACGTCCGTGGCGTACGCCAAGGTGAAGGTCTCGACCACCGTCTCCAAGCAGTACCGGACGGCCAAGATCGGCTCCACGTCGTACGCGTACTTCCACAAGAAGACCAACCCGGCCTTCACCACGACGATGAGCTACTACAAGAACCGCTCGTTCAAGCTGTCCCTGGAGGTGTACTACCAGGGCAAGTGGTACGACGCGGGCTGGCAGTACTTCAAGCTCGGCACCAACGGCAAGACGATCGTGACGCTCTCCGGCACGCACGAGACGGGCTACCGGATGCGGGCCCGCGCCTCGTACGTGGACGGCTCCTCGGGCGACATCGTGAACTCGACGACCCACGGCGCCTGGAAGTACTTCATCTTCACCAAGTAGCCGGAGAACCGGGCCCGGGAATCCGGGCCCGGTTCCACCGTGCCGTCGGGCCCTAGATCAGCGGCTTCACCGACATCAGCAGATGCTGGTGCGCCGGCTGCCCGGTCCCTTCCGCCGTCGTCACCTGTCCCGTCGCCTCCTCCGGGGCGGCGTGGCCGGTGACCATGGCGCGCTGCCCCGGGCCCATCAGCCGGAACCGGACGACCGGGGTGTCGAACGAGGCCAGCGCGTCCATCAGGTACGAGGGGTTGAAGGCGACGGTCATCTCCTCGGTCCCGGTCAGTTCGGCCGGAAGCCGCTGCGACGCCACGTCGTCCTCGTAGCCCGCCTGGAGCAGCACCGAGTCCGTGCGGAAGGCGAGTTGGAGCGGGCTGTCGTTGTCCGCCACGACCGAGACCCGCTTCACCGCCTCGACCAGGGGCTCGCGCTCCGTGACCGCCGTGGCCGGGGCCGCCATCGCGAACAGCTTGTCGTGGCGCGGCAGTCGGCCGTCCAGCAGCCGGACCGTGGTCCGCATCCCGGCCAGTTCGAAACCGGCAGACCCGTTGTCCAGGGCGAGGCTGACCGTGCCCGCGCGGCCGAAGGAGCGGGCGATCTCGGTGAGCCGGCGGGCCGAGACCACGACATCCGCCGAGACGTCCGCCGCCGCGGGCTTCCAGCCGAGCGTGCGGACCGCGAAGCGGTACCGGTCCGTCGCCGCCAGGGTCATCCGGTCGCCGTCGAGCCCCAGCCGGATGCCGGTGAGCGTCGGCAGGGTGTCGTCCCGGCCGGCCGCCACCGCCACATCCGCGACGGCCGCCGCGAACTCCTCGCAGTCCACCGCCCCGAGGACCTCGGGCAGCGGCGGCAGCGAAGGATAGTCGTCGAGCGGCAGCACCGAGAGGCCGAATCCGGCGCCGCTGCCCGTCACCGTGAAGCGGGAGCCCTCCACCGCGCACTCCACCGCGCCCTCGGGCAGCACCCGGCACACGTCGAGCAGCCGGCGGCCCATGACGAGCACCTTGCCGGGCCGCAGGACCTCGGCGTCCACCTCGATGCGGGCGGACGCCTCGTAGTCGAGGCCGGAGATGCACAGCCGGCCGTCCGCCGCTTCCAGCAGCAGACCGCCGAGGACGGGAACGGGTGACCTGGTGGGCAGCACCCGGGCCGCCCAGGTGACGGCGTCGGCCAGTGCACCGCGTTCGATCCGGAACTCCATGGTGGTGATCTCTCCTCGTGCGCCGACGACCGTCTCCGGTCTCCGACGCTACGGGTCACCACTGACAGTCCGGCGAAGAGACAGTGTCCGTGCCCACCGCGTTCGCGATCACCCCAGGCAGGCGGCACGCGGTCCCGCACCGGCCGCCCTCGGTCCGGGCTGCCGCGATCACTCACACCGTGAACTTGACGGCCTCCAGATACAGGTTGTTGGCGAGGGTGCCACCAAAGGTGTACTTGGGGCGTGGCTCGGAACAACCCCGCGCCCCGAACTCGGCATTGTGGACGCGGGCCGCCTGACAGATCTTGCCGCTGCCGACGTTGATGGCGAAGCCCAGCATGTTCGGGGCGCTCTGCTTCGCGCTGCCGATGGTGAAGTCCTTGCCCTCGGTGACCGCTGTCCACGGCGTCTTCCACTCACCTCTGCCGTCCTTCGACTTGGCCGCGTGGACGAAGGCGTTGGCCGATGAGCCGCCGACGTCGTACACGGCGATGTTGAGAGCCTTGATAGCCCGGTTCCGACCGGACGTCCCGGCCAGCGTGCCGTCACACACCGGATCCTGCCAGCCACTCCCCGAGACGTAGGCGCGGTAGCAGATGTGCCGGCCTGAAGGGTCCCGCGCGGCGAGACGTTTGACGGCGGTGGCCGCGGTGGCCCGCGGCGGGGTGGCCGTCACGGTGGTCGTCGCCTGCGGGGGCCGCGCGGTGACCGTGACGACGGTCTCCGTGGTCTTCTTCGTGACCTGCCGGTGCTCCGATGTGGCCTTCGGCTTGGGCGAGGACGAGCCGCTGGGCGACGGTGAGCTGCTGCGCGAGGACGAGCTGCTGGGCGAGGGCGGGAGTGTGACCGGGGAGACAGAAGCCGTGGGGGCCGACTGCAGGCTCGGAATGCTGCTCGTCGCGCTGCTGGACGTGGCGTTCTGCTCCTCGTCCCCGCCGCCGCCGGTGCCGAGCATCACCAGCGGAACGATGACGAGGGCGGCCACCACGAGTGCCACGGGACCCACGAGGAAGGGCCGGCCGAGCAGGCCCGGGGGCTTGTACTCGTCGTCCGACTGCCGCGATTCGTTTCGGCGGCCGGTCTTCGGGGCGGGACCTGCGGCGCGTTGCGGCCCGGGGGGCGGCGGCAGCGCGTTCGTCTCCTCCTCCTCCTCCTCCTCCTCCTCCTCCTCCTCGCGATCCCGGTCGGGGCCGTCATCACGATCGGGGCCGTCATCGACGATGACGGGCACTGCAGGGGGCACTGGCACTACGGGGGGTGCCGGCACTTCCGGCGCTTCCGGCGCTTCCGGCGCTTCCGGCACTTCCGGCACTGCCTGTTCGGCAGACTCCGGCGGTTGCTCCTCCTGTTGTTCCAGCAGCCTGCTCGAACCGTCCGGGGCGACCTCGACGAACGCCAGGTACCCCGCGGAGGCGTCCGAGATGGCCGCCGTCACGGGAGTGTTCCGGGCCTTCGCGTTGCGGTGCAGTGTGTCGAGGATCGCGGCATCGACCGCCTGGCCCTCCGCCGCCTCCACCGCTTCGCCGTCGATGGCCGCCGAGCCGTCGCCGGCGATGACCACAGCGAAGTGGGGAGACGGCTCCGGTGCCGCGGGAACGGACCGGTCGTCCTGCACGAGCGGCTCGTCCGGTGTTTCGCCCTGGCTCATACGCCTGCCTTTCCATGGGACAGGGGCCGCGTGGCCCGGTCAGGCCCGCGCACAGCGGGCCCTGCGTATCGCAACGCACACGGCGCCGGAACGGTTCAATTGGCGCTCCTGCGCGCCCAGATGTCGGAGAGATGACCGGCCCGTGAAGTCACCGGGCGCGGAACCGAAAGTTCCGCCCCGGCAGTACGGTGCAAAGCCGCAGGTCATTAGAGTCCACGAGGTGAAGTCCTCTACGAACTCCGTGCGGTTCTCCGTGCTGGGGCCGATCCGTGCGTGGCACGGAGAACGAGAGCTGGATCTCGGTTCACCGCAGCAGCGAGCGGTACTGGTGGCGTTGCTGTTGCGAAGGGGACGCCCCGCCACCCTCGATGAGCTTCTCGACGCTGTCTGGGGCGAGAACCAGCCGGCCGCCGCCGTATCCGTCCTGCGGACCTATGTGTCGCGCCTGCGCAAGGTGTTGGAGCCGGAGCGGGGAACGGCCGACTCCGCGCAGCCGGTCGTCTCGGTCGGCAGCGGATATCTCATCAGGTTCCAGGAAGACGCCCTGGATCTGGCGGTGTTCGAGCAGCGCGTCGCGGAGGCGAGGAAGCTGCGCGCCAACGGCGAGCTGTCCGACGCGGCGGGTCTGCTGCACACCGCACTCGACACATGGCAGGGACGGGCACTCGCCGGAGTCCCCGGGCCGCTGGCCGAGTCGGAGCGCTCCTGGCTGAGCGAGGAACGACTGACCGCGCTGGAGCTCCGGCTGGACATCGACGTGGAACTCGGCCGCCACGAAGAAGTGATCTCCGAACTGACCTCGCTGGCCGGCCGGCACCCACTGCGCGAACAGCAGTGCCAACTGCTCATGCTGGCGCTGTACCGGTCCGGGAGACAGGCCGAGGCGCTGTCGGTGTACCGCAGGACACGGCGCAGCCTGAGAGCGGAGCTGGGCGTCGAACCCGGGGCCGCGCTGCAGGAGATGCACGAACGCATACTCGCCGCCGACGTGTCCCTCGTCCCGCCCCGCCGGCCGGAAGCACCCCAGGAGTCGGCGTCCCCGGCCCTGCGGCAACCGGCCCGCCCCGCACAGCTCCCCGCCGATCTGGCGAACTTCGCCGGACGGCACACCGACCTCGACAGGGCCCGTGCCCTGTTGCCGAAGGACGGCCGCCCCCCGGCCACCGTGGTCATCAGTGCGATCGGTGGAATGGCCGGCATAGGCAAGACCACCCTGGCCGTGCACTGGGCCCACGAGATCGCCGACCGGTTCCCCGACGGACAGCTCTACCTGAACCTGCGCGGTTTCCATCCGACCGGCTCCGTGATGACACCGGACGAGGCCATCCGCATCTTCCTCGACGCGCTCGGCGTTCCCCCGATGCAGATCCCCACCGGGCTCGCCGCCCAGACGGCGCTGTACCGCAGCATGCTCGTGCATCGGCGGGTGCTGGTTCTCCTCGACAACGCCCGCGACACCGAGCAGGTCCGCCCGCTGCTGCCCGCCGCACCCGGCTGCGTGGTCATCGTCACCAGCCGCAATCAGCTCACCGGCCTGGTCGCGGGGGAAGGAGCACATCCGCTGACGCTGCACCAGCTGTCGCCCGCCGAGGCGTACGAACTCCTGGCGCGCCGCCTCAGCACCGAACGGCTGGCGGCCGAGCCGCAGGCCGCTGCCGAGATCATCGCCCGCTGCGCCCGGCTGCCGTTGGCGCTGGCGATCGTCGCCGCCCACGCCGCCGCGTATCCCGCCTTCCCGCTGAGCGCCATCGCCGGCGAACTGCGCGACAGCAACGGCAGCCTCGACGCCTTCGCGGGGGGCGACGGCATCAGTACCGACGTACGGGCCGTCTTCTCCTGGTCGTACAAAGCGCTGTCCGCCCCCGCCGCGCGGCTCTTCCGGCTGCTGGGCCTGCACTCCGGACCCGACATCTCCGCACCGGCGGCAGCCGGCCTCGCCGGGCTCCCCCCGCGTGAGACCCGAACGCTGCTGGTCGAGCTGACCCGCGCCCATCTGCTCACCGAGCACTTCCCCGGCCGCTACGCCCTCCACGACCTGCTGCGTGTCTACGCCGCCGAACGGGTCAGTGCCGAGGAGGCGCCGCAGGAGCGGCACCGGGCCGTCGAGCGGCTGCTCTCCTGGTACCTGCACACCGCCGACGCCGCCTACACACACATCACACCGCGCCGCCGCCGGATCCCCCTCGGCCCGCTGCCCGACTCGTGCCGGCCCCTGGAGTTCAGGACGCACGAGCAGGCTCTGGACTGGTGCGAGACCGAACGGGCCCATCTGGTCACCGCTGTGCATCAGGCCGCCACGTCCGGACACCCGGACATCGCCTGGCGCCTGCCGGCCGTCCTGTGGGGGTTCTTCTACCTCCGCAGCCACCTCCTCGACTGGGCCGACACGGCCCGAGCGGGCCTCGCCGCAGCCCGGACCGCCCAGCACCGCGAGGGCGAAGCCCAGGGCCTCGCGGACATGGCCGCCGCCCTGCGCGGCTCGGACCGGTTCGACGAGGCCATCGACCACCTGCATCAGGCGGTGCTCGTCTACCGGGAGCTCGGGGACACGTACGGCCGGGGGTCGGCCGTGTCCAACCTGGGCGATGTCTACCTTCAAACCGGTCAACTCGCCAAGGCCGTCGAGTACACCCGTCGGGGACTGGTCATCGAGCGGGCCGTCGGCACCGCCTGGGGAGAGGGGATCCTGCTGAGCAACCTGGGCGACGCCTATCAGAGGCTCGGCAGGTTCGACGACGCCGTCGACTGTCTTGAGCAGTCGCTGACCATCCTGCGCGACAACGGCAATCGCTGGGTCGAAGGCATCACCCTCGACGTCCTCGGCACTGTTCACCACAAGCTCGGACGCCGGGTCGAGGCGGTCGAGTGCTACCACCAGGCGCTCAAGACGCACCGGGACATCGGCAACCGGTGGGGCGAGGGTCATACCCTGGTCCACCTCGGTGATGTCCATCTGGCGGCCGACGAGCCGGAGGATGCCCGGGTGAGCTGGCGCAAAGCACTCGCGCTCTTCGCCGACTTCAACCATCCGGACGCCGAGCGGGTCCGTGAGCGGCTCGGGCGGCTGGGGGCCGAGCCGGCGGACGAGCCCGCCCACCACGCAACGCCCGCCATCGATCTCCCCCGACCACAGCCCGTCGTGGCCCCGGAGCGGGCCACGACAGGCGTGCATCCGGACAACGGATCGCAGGTGGGGACGGTTCAACGACCTGATCAGCCCGCGTCGTGATAGGCCCGGCCGCTGGCGTTGGGAGTCGTGCCGTCATACAGACCCGTCGGACTGGTCACGGTGGAGAGCGTGAACCACGCGTAACGCTCCATGAAGTCCAGGCCGTTCAGCATCTGCGCCGACGACTTGATGAAAGCGGTCTGCTCCTGCTCGCTCGGATAACGGGGGACGCCCTGGGAGAAGTCGATCAGGCCGTACTCGGTCAGCCAGATGGGCTTGTGATAGCGGTCGTGCACCGCCTGGAGGTAGCCGCGCAGTTGGTTGGCGGCGTCGGGGCCGAAGTCCGCCCCGTACCAGTGCAGGGGGATGAAGTCGACGCGCAGCCCGCGCTGGTCGGCCCCCTGCATGAAGCGGTCCAGCCAGCCTCCGGCCAGGTCGGCACCGGTGGCGACCGCGGGCGCCCCCAGACGCAGGCCGGTGGACTGCAGCCGGGGCCACAGGTCCAGGGCCTGTTCGGGGCTCAGGTTGGCCTGCGTGCCCGAGTCGGGCTCGTTGAAGCCGAGCAGTTGCGTGCCCGACTGTGCGGCTTGGCCCAGTTCCGTGTCGGTGACCGAGCCAGGACCCCAGATCATCGGGACGTACTCGACACCGTCCGGCTTGGCGACCTGGCCGCTGGACGACGCCCAGTTGTAGTACCAGGACGCGCCTGACCCCGCCAGCGCCTGGGATGCGCCGTCGACGGGATTGAGGCTGACGCCCTTGCGGTGCGACGCCGGGTTGCCGGGGACGGGCGGGTCGGTGACGACGGCGTCCGTCTTCGGGGCGCTGCCGGTGGCGGTGCCGGTGCCGGTGCCGGTGCCGGTGCCGAAGGAGACGGTCAGGCCGCTGCACTTGGTGCACTGGTACATGACCTTGTTGCCCGGCTCCGCGTCCTGCTTGGACCAGGCGTACGCCGTGGGGCACTTCTGGTTGATCATGTCGCTGTAGGGGGTCTTCGCGTCCCGGTTCGGGTTGACGCACACCAGCGACTTGCCCGTGCCGGGGTCCTTCTGCAGGTTGTCGGCCGGGCAGGCGGACAGCAGATCCTCGACACAGCCCGCCACGGCGCACTCGCCGGCAGCGGGGGGTGCCACACCGTCCGGAGTGATGGTGACGGGCGCCGAGACGGCGTTGACGTAGCTGACGTCGTACCAGGGCGCCAGGGAATCCGCCGGGTCGAAGTTGAACTCGGCAAGTCCGGTTGGCTGTTCGCCGGTGGAACAGTGATCGGCGTACGGACCGCAGTCGCCGACGGCGCAGTGGAACGAACTGCCTTCGTCACCGCTGCATCCCTGACGGGCGAAGAAGGTGCCGCGCCAGTGCCCGGCGCCCTGCCGCTCGGGAATGGTGATGACGGCGGCCTGGCCCGGGTCCAGCACCGGCAGCCCGGTGAGCGCGGCCGAGCCGTCGGCGTTGACCGTGCTGCCGACCCAGATACGGCTGTCCGTTGCGTTCCGCAGGGTGATGGTGTGTTCGGCGACGGCGGCCGCGGTCTGGATGCCTGCGCTGTCGGAGCGGTGCGCCTGGATCACCAGGGCGGTGCCTGACACACCGCCGATGACCAGGAGCAGCGCCAGGAGGAATAACATGCGTCTGCGCATCGAGGGTCCCTCTCCATCGGGCTTACGCGGGGCTGTTGATCGGATTACGCTTGCGCAGGCACGACGGTGGGGCGCGGTGGATGGTTCATCCGGAGACGGATGTCACGCTCCTCGCATTCACCTGCGGAACGGGTTCGACTGAGTGGGTCCCGACACGGGCGACCGCGGCGAGGTGTCAGTGCTGCGGACGGGCGACGGACGGGAATTGCCCGGCCAACCTTGAACGGCCGCCACTCCTTTCACACTAAGCGGAGACGTAGGAGTGACATGCCCTGACCTGGCGGCGAGCTCGGGAGACACAGGTGAGACGGGGCGCGAAGAAGAGGATGCGAATGCCGAGATGCTGTTCTCGGGCCCATCTCCACGCCCGGCAGCAGCGAAGTTGTGGCCGTCGATGAACTCGTTCGGTCCAGGGCCCGGGAAAGGGGGCGTCGAGGGCCCCGGTGCCGGCGCCTGGCGCTCCCAGCGGTCCCGGACCGCTGTGCTGCCGGGGGTGTCCCGCAGTAGCTCCCGCTCGTACGCGTTGTTGGCGTACTCCGCGACCATCGGCATGCTCATCGGGGATGCGTCGTAGGCATCGCGCCACGTCTTATTGGATCTGACCTGGTGGAGGACCTCGTCCTCGAAAGCTTCGCGTTGGGGTTCCGGCAGCCGACCGATCATGTCTCTGAAGCCCGCCACGCTGCCGGGCATCTGCTGCTCGGAGATGGGGGCCGACTGCTGTACCTCGGCCGACATCGCGGGAGCCGATGCCGCCGAAGCGGACATTGCCGGAGCGGATGTCGGCTCCGACTGCGATGCCGACCGCGACCGGCCGGTGATCCGGTCCATGAAGCGCTTCAACTGGTCCGCCAGCTGCGCCCAGATGCTGCCCTTGTCCCCGGCACCCGATTTACGGCCGGGCTCCCGGTCCCGCAGTCCGTACTCGCTCGTGATCAGGCCTCGCGCCAGCGCGACCGAGTTATCGTCCGCCACGAGGCGCCCCCTTCAAGGGTGACCAGGGAGCAGCGGCGCGCAACTCGTATCCGCTCGGCAGCGGCAACAGGCCCGGCGGCAGCTGGGTCTCGGGAAGCCACGGGGTGGCGGTGACCGGCCGCTGCGGTATCTCACGGGACGGACGTCCGTCGGCGTCCGGCACGGAGCGGCGCCGCTCCAGGAGCCCGTCCGGCGCGAATCGCCACGCGTGGGTGGCGGACATGTGCGTACCTCCCGACCGGTCGGCTGCGATTCCGGCGCACGGCCGCGCCCCGGGGACGCGGCCGTGCGCATGGAGCTGGTGGGTGCGGTTTGCGTCAGCTGTTTGCTGCCGACTAAAGGCTCTTGCCTTTAGTCGGCCTGTCCTTCTTTGGCTTGGTGGCCTTCTCGCTGGATCTTGATGCGCCGCGCGCACTGTTGCCACTGTTGGGGACAGGCGGACCATAGGTTCCGGCCGCCCCCTGGGCGGGTGACTGCGGAGCGGTGGAATTGTTGCGCGGCGCGAAGGAAACGTTGGACATGTTGTACTGCGGCGTGGTGGAAACTCTGTACGGCGGCTGCTGCGTGCCCTCGGGGCTCTCGCTCCGGCTGCTCGTACTGGCCGCATCATTCGGCCCGACGATCCCGGTCGCCCGGCGACGTATCCAGTCGACGTCATTGAAGTTCGGCTTCTGCCCGACGGCGACACTTCCCATGTCCTGCTGCCTCGGGGCGAGACCCGAAGCCTGCTGTCCTTGCGCCGCTTTATTCTCCGGTGCCTGCTCCCTCGCGGGTTTCCATGGGACGTTATCGACGGTGGCCTGCAGGGCCATTGCGGCGAATTTAAGTCCTTCTACTTCTGGGCGCGCGATGGCCGCAATGTTGACCGTGGCTGTGGTGAGCACGGCGAACCCGTGGGCCCCGTTGACCAATTTCTCGCCCCGAGTCCCCGGGCCAACGGCGGAGTAGCCATACCCGACGGCCTCCGCTGCCGCGGCGCCAGCGGCTCCATACTGGCCGATTCCCGTCAGGGTCTTCGCGACTCCCTGTGACCCGCCGGCCAACTCAGTCACTGCGCCCGCAACTTGGAGAGCGCCAGCCGCAGCCTTGACGGCCTTCAGGATCGACCCCCCGTGCTCCTTAACCCACTTGGCCGGTCCGGAGGAGCGGTAAACATCCCACTTATTTTCACTGGCACCTCTCGGGACGGCCGCCCACGTCGTGTTACTTGCGCCATCGTAGAACCCGATGGAGACTCGCCGGTTCTCCACATTTGCGGGAAGTGATTGTGTTACAGATTCCTCAGAGATCGCTGAGCGGGCATCGAAGGCCGGTTCATTCTTCTTCTTCGATGCCGTCCCCTCCTCAAGCGCCCGCAAATCGATCCCGTAAACCTCCGAGTCACGACGTGCCATGCCAGTTTTCCTTCCACGGATGTCAGATCTGCTCGCTGAGCGGCTACAACGGAATCGACACCCGAACGGTTCAACCGAAGGCCGGAGCCGATCCGTCCACCACCGACGCTCCGGGCCCTGCATCGACGAGGCCGCCTACGTTCGCCCGCGTGGACGACGGCCGTGCCAGCCTCGGAGGGCAGACTGCGAGAAGGGAACGGGTCGCGTGTCTCTCCTTGAGCTTGCCATTCATCCGGTTCCACGCGGTTTCGTGCCGACCCTGTGGTGTGCCGGACGGCTGAACGCCTCGCCGATAACGAGCACTCTGCCCACGTCGTGACCGGTAGCCGGGCGGCGGTTCTTCGAGCACGGGAGCCGATCGGGTCCGGCACGGGTCGGTTTTGGTGCACCGGCTGGAGAACCGGCCTTCGCGTGCGGGTTTCTGAACGCCCGGCGGACGCGGGTTGGTGCCAGTCTGTTCGGCCCGGCCGGCTTCTCCCAGGTCCGCCGCACTTCGGTGGCCAGTGGACGGGCGAGCCGTGGCTGGGAGCTCGCTCACTGCGGCGCCGGTGGCCTTTCCCAGCCCGACGGGGACGAGAGCCCCGGCGGTGGCGGTGGCGGTGGCGGTGGCGGTGGCGGTGGCGGTGGCGGTCCGAACGGATCGGCCATATCGACGGGAGGCGTCTCCTTCGCCCGGTGCATACCCGGCTTGCACCCGGCGAAGGGGCCCTGCGGATCCCGCAAGGTGTCCATGACCGACGACAGGTAGTCGCGGTGCCAGCTCGCAGGGCCGGTCATCTCGGCCCCGGGTCCCGTCAACTGGCCCCAGGCGAGCCACAGACCGTGGAGCTGCGCCACCGCTTCGGGGTGTTCCCACCAACGGGAGCACCAGGGGGACGTGGACGTGACTTCCCTGCCGTAGACCGGCAGCAGCACATGGTGGGTCCACAGCGTCAGCTGACGCAGCGTCTGCGCATACGCGGGCCCTTCCATGTAGAGGATGAACAGCGGAGGTTCGAGGTACTCATCCGCTGCGGGCGCCGCATCGTCATCGGCTCCGGGGGCTTCGGGCTGCTCCGTCGGCGTGGTGGACATGGGCCCTCCTGTCGGTGGGTGGGGACTTCGGTGGGCGCGGGCGTCAGCACGCTCAGGCGTCCGGCCGTACCGCGCCGAGGATCTCCATCGACGCGGCCGGCGACACGTACACCCACCGTCCGGGGCGCGGCGCCTGGATGATCCTGCCGCCGCCGATGTAGAGGCCGACGTGGCTGGCGTCGGAGAAGTAGACGATGAGGTCGCCGGGGCGCATGTCCTCGATCGGGATGTGCTTCAGCTGCCGCCACTGTTCCTCTGACGTACGGGGGATGGCGCGGCCCGCCGCCAGCCAGGCCTGCGAGGTGAGGCCGGAGCAGTCGAAGGAGTCCGGGCCCTCGGTGCCCCAGACGTACGGCTTGCCGAGCTGCCGGACCGCGTACGCGACGGCCTTCTCGCCGGCCGCGGTCGCTCTGGAACCCGACTTCTTGAGGGCACCTGTGCTCACCCACTCCGCCTGGGCCTCGGCGGCCTCCTCCTTCTCCAGGGCGGCGAGCCGCTGGAGTTCCTCCACCGTCAGCCGCGACTCCAGCTTCTTCGCTGCTGCGAGGCGCTGCTCGATCGTGCCCTGCTCACGCTTCCGGGCCTGACGGGTGGCTTCCAGCCGCTTCAGCTCGGCGGAGGCCTCGTCGGTGCGGTCGCTCAGGGCCTCACGGGTGGTGCTCAGAGCGGCGAGTACGCCCAGCTCGGCCTGCTGCACCTGGCGGTTCAACGAGGCGTTGTCCAGAGCGGTGGCGGGGTTGTCGGCGAGGAGGAACTGCACCTCGGCGGGCAGTCGGCCGCCCCGGTACAGGGCCCTGGCCACGGCCCCGGCCTGTGAGTTCAGGACAGCCAGTTTGGTCTCGGCCGTCCTGGCCAGGGCGTTGAGCGTGTCGATCCGCTTCTGCTGCTCGCCCACCTTCTCGTCGGCGGCGTTGTACTGGTCCGTGGCGACTTCCGCGTCGTGGTAGAGGCTGTCCAGCCGGACGCGTATCTCGGGGAGAGTCGCGGGGTCGGCATGGGCCACCTGCTGGTTCGCCACCATCAGGGCGCAGGCAAGGGCGACGGCTGCCGCCGTCCGGCAGCCGTGTACGCGCCGGGTCCGTCTCATCCGGTCCGGAGCTCCCTTCCTACGCGTCAGTCAGGGGCGAGGCCCCCTCGGGGCCCCGAGACCCACAACGGGCCGTGTCGTGCGGCGGTTCAAGGAGCATGGACCGATGACCGTCACACCGGCGCGGTGTCCCGGCCGGGCGACGGCTTGCCGAGGCTCACCCCCGTCAGCCGGGACGCGGCCCGTGCGGTGATGGCCGCCGTCTCCGCCTTCGCCGCCGCCGAGATGACGTCGGCGCCGGGCTCCTTGTACCAGGGGCGGAGCCGGATCAGGGCCGGCTTGACTCCGGTCGCCAGAAGCAGCGCGGCGCCCTTGGGCAGGGCGCGGATCCGGTCGGGGGGCAGGACGGCCTCCTGCCGGTACGAGTACGAGCGTGACGTGCCGTCCCTGCTGCGGGAGGTGCTCGGGGTGCGCACGTCGTGCTGGCCCACGAGCGTGGAGATCTTCTGTACGAAGTCGGCGTCGTCCAGGCCCGCGCCGAGCAGCTTGATGGTCGCGGCGCTCCACAGCGCGTCCATGCCCACGTCACCCCACACCCGCGCCCCCTGCCGGTAACTCTGCAGCAGGGTCACGACGTTGATGCCGCGCGAGCCGAAGTGCGAGTAGAGGTCCGGCAGGTCGGAGATGCGGCACACGTTGGCGGCCTCGTCGAGGACGGCGGTGAACGGCGGGTCGAGCCGGCCTCCCATGCGCTCGGCGGCGACGACACCCGCCCGCATCGTGGTGTCGGCGATGCCCGCGATGACGCCGGCTGCCGAACCACCGCCGTCCTTGGACAGCAGGTAGAGGGTGTCCTTGCCCAGGACGTGCTGGTCGGGACGGAACTCGGGCAGCCTCGGGTCGGGGGTGACCCAGGCCAGGATCTCGGGGTCGAGAAGGCAGGAGACGGTCTGCCGGGCCGTCTCGTAGATGCCGTCCCGGGTCTCCACCGCGCCGCGCACCGTGCCCTGGAGCTGCTCGGCCATCGCCACGAGTCCGTGGTCGCGGAGCAGATCGACCGGAGTGCGGTCGGCCGGGTCGGCGAGCCAGCCGAGGAGTTCCTGGACCGAGGTGTTGCTGCGGGCGGCGGCCAGGAAGAGAGAGGTGAGGGTGTTCTGGGCGGCCGAGATCCAGAAGTCCTTCTTCGCGGTGTCGTCGTTGACGGACGCCACGAAGTGTCCCGCGAGCCGCCGGGCGCCCTCGGTGGTGTGGCACTCGGCGAGCATGTTCCACCACATGGCGCGCGGACTGTGGGCGATGCCCTGTGGATCGAACGTCCAGACCGTGCCGGCCTCTTCGCGGGCCGCGCGGGTGACGGCGTACACGTCGGCCTTGTTGGAGGTCAGCAGCACGGCGCCCTGCGCGCGCAGCACCCGGGGAACGGCGATACCGGTGGACTTGCCGGCCCGTGGCGCCATGAGGTCGAGCTCCACGTCCTCGTAACTGCTGCGCAGCTCAGGGCCCTTGGGGTCGAGCTCGCCGAGGAGGTTGCCCGTCTCGTCCGGGTGGAGCCGCTTGCGGCCCTTGAGGGTGGGGCGCAGTTCGCGAGCACGGGCCTCGATGCCCTTGGGGCACATGGCGGCGAGTTCGCGGCTGCTCGCAAGCCCCTTGGTGCGGCCGGGGCGGCCCGCCAGGAGGATCACGGCGAGGACGACCGGGACCGCGACGATCACCAGGAGACCGAGGATGCCCGCGTAGACGGCGGCCACCGGGGTCGTGGGCCACAGCGCGACGGGCCCTTCGGACACCAGGCGGGAGACGGTCGACATGGCGAAGGGCGGCGCGTCCCAGCCATGGCCGGTCACCCCGGCGCCGATGGTGCCGCCGGACCAGGCGACGGTGAACATGAGGAGGCCGGTGCCGGCGATCGCCACGATGGCCCACGGCAGCAGGTCATGCAGATCACCGCCGCCGCGCTGCCCGCTCACTTGGACCACCTCCCGGCCGATGCGGGGCCGGGGCCGCCGGGTATGCGGTAGGGCCCTTCCTGGGCGGCGCGCTGGACCCGGCCGGTGGCCTTGGCCACGGCTTCCTCGACCGTCTGCTCGTTGGGCGTCCAGCGGGTGTTGGTGTTGTGCAGGTGGCGTTCCGCGTCGGTGATGGCGACCTTGATGGGGATGCCGGGGCGGCCACCCACCTTGATGAGGAAGCGGCCTCGGCCCGGCGGTTCCTCGTTGTCGCCGTTGACGCCCCAGCCCGGGGGCGAGGACCAGGACGAGACGAGTTCGATCTCGCGGCGTGACAGCCCGACGACCTTGCCGAGATCCTCCATCTCGTTCCTCGGCAGCCCGGCGCACACCACCATCCCGGCCCGCTCGACGAAGCCGCGGGCCTTGGCGCGGTCCGCGTCGGTGCCGAGGGCTTCGGCGTCCTTGAGGGTGTGGGTGATCTTGGCGTCGCCGAGTCCGAGGGAGCGGTTGAGGCGGGTGAGCGCGTCGATGCGGTCGACGATGCCGGTGGCGGCGCGCAGGGGACGCCACAGCTCGTCCAGCACGGTGAAGAACCAGCGCCGCGGGGCGAGCCCGGCATCCGCGAGGGCGTGGCTGGCCGCCACCGTACCGAGCCCGTCCGACCAGGCGGCGAGCATCGCGGCTGCCGTCAACTGGGTGTCGGCCTCGCCGATAGCGGAGATGTCGATGCACACGGCGGGTGCGTCGGGGTCGATACGGGTGGACGTCTCCGAGGCGAAGGTGTCGCCGAGCGGGCCGTCGAGGATGCCGAGTACGGAACGGTGCAGCGGGTCGACGGCGTCCCGGTAGCGGGCGTCGTCGCCCCGGTCGAGCGTGACGGCGCGCACCCTCGGCGGGCCCTCGGTGAGGACCCGCAGGACGTCGGGCAGGAGCACGGTGCGGCCGGGGGGCGTGCGTTCGCGCAGATGGTGCAGGACGGCGGAGAGTACGGACTGCTCGTGGTCGTCCATGGGCCGGCCGCGCACGATGGTGATGAGCGCGGCGACCATGTTCAGTACCCGGCCATGGGCCTCGGCCTTCAGGACCTCGCCGGCCTCGCCGCCGATCTTCGCGGCCGCGGCGCCCATGGCCCCGGGGTCCAGGACGTTGATGCCGCCCCGGCCGCGACCGATCGAGATCACCTGGCCACCGAGCGCGCGCACGGTGTCGGCGTAGTCGGGCTTGAGGTCGCCGAGGACCAGCGGGACGACGCCGGTGGCGGCGAGTCCGATGAGCATCCGGTTGATGAGCGTGGACTTGCCCAGGCCCGGCATGCCGAGCATGAACAGCGACGGGTTGGAGATGTAGCGGGCCCGGGTGAACCAGTTCAGCGGGTCGCCGCAGACCGTGGCGCCGGTGAACAGGTGCTGTCCCAGCGGTACTCCGGTCATCGGTGAGCCGGAGCCGGCGGCGAACGGCCACATGCCGCAGGCCTGCACGGTGGTGGCGCGCCACATGGTGGGCGGGTCCATGAAGCCGACGCGCCCGCCGCCCGCGCCGGACCAGCCACGGGCCGGGACGTAGAGCTCCCTGGGGCGGGGCGGCGCCTTCCGCCTGTCGCCCTGCGCACCGCTCCCCTGCGCACCGGACCTCGACGCACCGGCCTTCGACGCGGCAGGTTTCTTCCGCCCCGGCTCCTGCGACCAGGGCGACTCCGGGGCGGGTACCACTCCGGGCGGCAAGGCTTCCGCCCGCTGCTCGGCCAGTCGGTCCGCCCGCTCGGCCAGCTTCTGTTCGCGCCGGCTCACAACGCCTCCTGCAGTTCGTGCGGGACGAGGGTCTGCTCCCACGGAAGGACCCCGGCCGGCAGGGTGCAGGCGAACGCCGCCGCCTGCATCCGGTCGGCAGGCCGCATCTGCACCCGGGACGCCGCGGTCAGATTGCGGATGGTGACGCTCGCGTCGGCCAGTTCGTCGGCGTTGTCGACGGTGACCGTCAGCATCAGCGAGAACTCCACGAGCCCCGCGCCCGACGCCTCCTCGTTCGCCGTCTGTTCGGCAGCCCGCATCTCGGAGGCCGCACGCGCCTGCACCATGCCCTTGCCGGACGTGGCCATGAACTGGGCGCTGCGCCGGTCCGACTCGACGATCCGCGCCGAGGTGGCCGGGTCGATGGGCCGGTAGACCAGGGCGACCCGCTTACGGCGAGTGCCGGGGGCCGCCTCCAGCATGCCCCGGAGCACCGAGGAGCGAATCGTGCCGCGCGGCGCCAGGGTCAGCATCCAGGTCCGGGAGACGCCGGAGTCGTGCTGATAGCTGTTCACGGTCTCGACTGCGGCGGCGGGCCCCGCGTCCTCCCACTCCAGGCCCGTACCACCCTGCGTGGCACGGGCGTTGAGCACGTCGGCGGCGACGGCCGGGTCGTAGGCGACGCGGACGACCTCGGCGATCCGCTCGGCCGACAAGGGGTAGGCGGCTCCGCCGCCCGCCGCGACGAGCCCGCTGAGCAGACCGGGGATACGGATCGCGAGATCCGTGATCACTTCTTCCTTCTTGCGGTTGTGGCCGCCCGGGTTCCCGTAGGTGAGGGTGATGTAGGTGTGCATCTCGGAGGAGGCGCTCGGGTAGCGGTCGACGACCTCCTCCATCACGGCGCGCGCGGCGGGCGGAGCGTCGGCGCGGATCCGGGGCAGCACCTCGTGGGCGAGCCGGGTACCCGGATCGGGGGCGGTCTCCACGATCACGGAGGCACCGCGCAGCCCGGGTTCGTGGGACAGCCGGGCCAGCCACTCACCCCACAGCGCGACCCAGACGTCGACCTGGTCGGGGTCGATGAGCGAGCCGCCGTCGGGGTCGCAGCCGAGGACGATCGTGTACACGTTGCGGGCCGGATGGTGCAGGACCCCGAAGGGCCGGTCGTAGGCGTCCCGCCCCTCGGTCGCCGTGACCTTGTTGAGCAGACCCGGCGGGCGGAACCGGCCGCCCGGCCGGGCGGACAGCGGCCCCGAGACATACAGGTGCGCGCCCTTCGCCTTCCGGCGCGACCAGCCGATGCGCAGCGCGATCAGCTGGTAGACGTTCCGTCCGTCCTGGGTGCGGAGGGTGAGCGGGATCAGGAACACCAGGACGGGTACGAACACGGTGATTGCGGCGGACAGCGAGATCAGCGAGGCCAGCAGGGTGACGATCAGCCCGCCGAACGCCCCGAAGGTGCCGAGGAGCCCAAGGGGGCCGAGCCCCGGCCGCCTTGGCCTGCGCCAGTTTCCGTAGGTCGGATGGATGACAGCTTCCGTGGACATGGGGTCCGGTTTCCCTTCGTGAGTGGTCGGGGCGCGGCGGTCGGGGTACGGCCGTGGTGACAGGACCGCGGGGAGAGCGCGGGGCTCCCGCCGCGCCGGGGGGAGCACTGGCGCCGCTGGTCAGGGGAGGCGACGGCGGGACGTACGGGTGGACCGGCCCGCCGTCGTCGCTCCCCCGGGGATCACTTGTTGTGGCCCAGCTCGCCGTCGGCGCCTTCGACAGCACCCGACACGGTCGAGGTGGCCACCTGTGCGGCGGCCATCGCGGCGAGGACAGCGACACCTGCCGGGCCGCCGGCCGCAGCCGCCGCCCCGCTGCCGCTGACGGCCGCACCGGCACCAGCGGCACCGGACCCGCTCGCACCCGGGCTCGCACCCGGGCCCGCGGCGCCGGACGAACCACCGGCGCCGGACGAACCGCCCGATCCGGACGTACCGCCGGCGCCGGACGAACCACCCGATCCGGTCGCGCCCGACGCGCCACTCGGACCCGACGACTCGCCGCCGCCGGAACTGGCGCCGCGGCCACCGAGCTGGACGGCGCCACTGGCCAGGCTGCTCCCGGCCTGCCCCAGGCTCGACATGGGATTGCCTGTGCCCATGGCAGCGGCCGCGGGCACGATGAGCTTCAGCAGCGCGGGAAGGGCGACGGCGGACAGCAGCATCACGCCGATGCCGGCGATGCGTGTGTTGATGGTGCTGGCGGCGCCCGAGCCGCTCTCCTTGCCCGAATTGATCATCGCCATGCCCGCGTTCATCACCAGGGCGACCGCGGGTTTGTAGATCAGCCAGGCGACCATCCAGCCGATGTGCTTGCGCCACCAGCCGGCGCCCCAGTCCGTCATCGAGGCCGCCGCCGCCAACGGCAGGGTGCCCAGCAGCAGCATCATGACGCCGAGCCGGATGTACATCAGAATCGTGTGGATGATCCCGGAGATCAGCAGCAGGAAGGCGAGGACCAGCAGCAGGAACGACTGGATCCCGCTGCCGTTCGAACAGGCGCCGACGTTGGCCAGCGAGTTCTGCACGGCGTCGTTGAACAAGTAATTGGAGTAGTCGTCCGCGACAGCCGCGGCGGCCACGACGACCGTGGTGGCCGCTCCCGAGACGAGAACCACCCGCATGATGCCCTTCAGCGCGGTCCTGCCCGCGTCACCCTTCCGCTCGATGGCCATGCGTGCGGCGGCGAAGAGCAGCGAGCCGACCGCGAGATAGACCACGATCCACTGGGTGTCGCCACTGATCCCCTTCGATGTCTGCGTTTCCTCCAGGGTCGGGACAGCGGTGGTCAGCGCCGCGAACACCGCGACAGCACCGGCGAGGATGATGTTCGCGACCATCTCTATGATGGTCCCGATGGGATTGGCGAGAAAGCTGAAGAACCCCTTGAGCAGGTCGATCGCGGGATTTCCAGTAGCGCAGCTCACGTCAGACCCCCCATAGCAGGAAACCGTTGGTGCTCTGCACGGACGCCAACGGCGAGTGCATACCGCCGTTGGCGTCGGGCACGACCTTCCAGTCGCCGCCGCTCCAGCGCAGGCGGATCACGGTCTCCGCCGAGCCCTCGTCGCTCTTGAGGAGCAGCTTCACCGTCGCGGCCGTGCTCTTGTACGACGTCACCGAGAAGCCGGCGTAGGACGCCTCTGCCCTACCGGACTCGCCGTCGGTGTCCTGGACGGTGGAGCGTATGAACTCGAACATTTTGCGGCCGTTTCCCTCCACGACCTGGCGCTTGGTGACGGTCCGCCAGCCCGGCCCGCTCATCTGGGAGGGGATGATGTGGGCGGCCAGCGCGGCCCCGGTGGGTGTGTGCGCGAAGCACCACCACAGGTCGCCGTCGGTCCGGGTGGGCCCCGCCGAGGCGGAAACCGGCACGCGCGAGATCCCGAGCGTCTGCCAACTGACGTCCTTGGGTACGGAGGTGGGCAGCACGTCGCCCGCACTGTCGTCGGTACGGCAGTCCCGTGGCCGGCCGCCCTTGGTCGCGGAGGTATCGGACAGTGGGCCGACGGACGCCGCCGTGGTCGCGCGGTGGGTGGTGTCGCTGTGGCCGGACGTCAGTGTGCCGATCACGCCCACCACGACGACAACGCCTATGAACCCGGCCGACAGCCGCCAACTGCGCTGTTTGTAGTACGGACCGGACTCCGCGGCCCGCCGTTCCCTGCGTCTGAACATCTCGTCCGCCCGCCCGGCCTACGCGAAGACGAAGCTGATCAGGGGGCCCGCCGTGGCCACGAGGACACAGCCCCCGAGCACCATGCCGAGCCGGCTCATGTGCTCCGAGCTCTCGCCGCGCTTGACGGAGACGGCCATCATCGCGCCGGTGATCAGCACCCCGGCGACACCGGCGGCGGTGCCGGCCCACGCGGCGATGCCCAGCACCGTGTTGACCTTGTCGGTGAGCGCCTCGGGGGCGTTGCTCACCGGAGCGGGCACGTTGCTGGTGCCCCCCGTTGTGCCGGCCGTATCGGCCGCGTCGGCCAGGATGTTGGAGACTGCGAGGAGCAGTGACATGGGATCTCCGAAGAGTCGGTGCCCGCGTGAGCGGTGGGCGAGAGGGTGCTGGAGTTACGGAAGGGACTGGCCGTCCGGAACGGTCTGTTGAGGCAGCGTGCGCGGCTACGGACCGAGGAGCGACAGGGCGCCGAGGGCCGCGACGAGCGGACCCGCCGTGGTGGCGACGAGACAGCTGAGCGTGACGTAGAAGACGCCGCGGAAGTGCTCGCCGCCCTCGCCCGGATCGCCGCGGCGCAGCTGGAGCGCCATCTGAATGCCGACGATGATCAGTCCGCCGACCCCGGCGGCCGAGGCGCACCAGGCGAGGATGCCGAGAATGGTGTCGGCGTCCGTGGGCGGCGTGTAGGCGGCCAGGAACTGTGGGCCGGCCAGGGAGTGGTTCACGAAACGGCTCCCTCACCGTAGAGGTCGCTTCCCACCAGCGCGGCGAGTGTGGCGAGTTGCCGGGGTTCGTGCTTCGGGTGGCCACCCGTACGCCAGGCCGGTATCCACGGCACCCGGTACACACGGGCGACCGAGCGCAGCACCCGGATGCGGCGCAGCAGTACGAGCGGCAGCCGGCCGGGCGCGTCCGCGACGAGGACCACGCCCAGCAGGTCGAGCCCCTGGGGGGCCTTCCCTTCCTTGAGCGCACCCAACGCCCGCGATACCGCCCGCAGTCCGCCCGAGCTGGTCCGGCCGACCACGACGATCCGCCGCGGCTCGCCCCGCGCGGGATCCGGCCAGCGGGCCCCTACGTCCACCCCGCCGAGGGTGTCGATCAGCGAGGTCGTACCGGCCCCGCCGTGCGCCTTGACCCACCCGACCTCGTCGCGCGACCTCCCGCGCGCCGCCTTCGGCGGCCTCGGCTGATCCCAGCCGGCCTCCTCGACGGGAGCGGGTGCGGGGGCGGGGGCGGCGCGTCGCGGGGGAACTGCGCGCTGCGTGGCTGCGGCTTGCTGCGGCGGGACGGGAGCCGCCGGGCGGAGGGCGGTCCGCACCGGTGGCTGAACAGGCGGTGCCACCGGAGCCGACGGCGGTACGGGTGTCACCGGAGCCGACGGCGCGCCCCCGTTGGGGGGCGTCGCCTGTGGGGATTTCGGCCCCCGTACCCATGACTGCGGGCCCGGCGGTGTCACCGAAGGAGTGCCCATGCGCGTCCCGCCCCCTCTTCGCTCGTGATTCCGCTGCTCTGGATCATCTGTTTTCCACTGGTTTGAACTTATTCGTGCCGGGGCCCGTTGGGATCTGACGAGCCCCACGGTCAGCACAACGGGTCGTGTGGCCGCAGCGGTTCAAGGCGAAGGGAAGAAGGTACGCGCGCATGAGTGCAGGCATGGGAGAGGGCGATGAGACCGGCGGCTCGAAAGCCGTCCGGAACAGCCTCATCGCCGGTACCGGCTGCGGCTGCCTGTTGTCGCCGGTCGCCCTGGTCTGCACGGCGATCGTGGTCATGATCTTCGGCGGCTTCGGGGTTCTCCTGGCCCCGCTCATCGCACTGATCCTGCTCTTCGGGGGCGGCAACGGAAGCAACAGTTCCCATCAGGAGGTCGCGAACCAGATGGTCGGCGTCCTCCAGGGCAACGGCAAGGGCCGGCTCGACAACACCACGGTCCCCGCCGACCTGCTGGACCCCATCAAGAGGGCCGGCCAGCAGTGCCCGGCCATCGGCCCCATCGTCATCGCCTCCCAGATCGAGAAGGAGTCCGGCTTCGACGCGTCCCTGAAGGGACCCAACGGCGAGCTGGGTCTCTCCCAGCTGCCGCCCGACATCTTCGAGAAGTACGGCAAGGACGACGACAAGAACGACAAGACCTCCGCCCTGGACGCAGAGGACTCGATCCTGGCCCAGGGCCGCTACCTGTGCGATCTGGCCAAGCAGGGCCAGCAGATGATCGACAACGCCGAGCTCCGGGAGCAGGACGGGGACGAAGGGGCCCTCAGATCGTCCCTGGACCTCGCCCTGGCCGGCTATGCCGTCGGGATGGACGCCGTACGCGCGGCGAAGGGGGTGCCGCAGACCAACGAGGCCCTGGGTTACATCCTCAGCATCCGCGCCCAGTTCGCCAAGTACCAGGGCATCGCGGCCCCGCCGGCGGGCGCCACTCCCGGCGTCACCCCCGAGCCCAGTGACCCGGCCTCGCCCGGCACCGCCGCTCCGACCACCACCACTCCCACCGCATGAGGACTGCCGCCATGGCCCGCTTCGATGTGTACATCTCCGACCACGGGCTCGCCGAGATCGACGGAGACCCCCTCGTCCCGGCGCCGGACCAGTCCGTGCACGAAGTCGTACTCGACCAGTTGCACCGGTACGCGCACGAGCGCGACGCCGCGGTCGAGGCGATGGTGCACGACAGTCCGGGCGGCACCGCGTTCGTCCTGCGGGTGTTGCCGGACGGCTCCAGCAACGTCCTCGCACCCGAGGAGACGCCGGCCGCGGAACCGGCACCGGAACCCGAGCCCGCTGGAGCCGGGGCCACGACCGGCGCCCTCGCCACCGCGATCGCCCGCGCCCGTGCCGCAGCCGCCGCCGGAGCCACAGCCGTCACCGGAGCCGACGCCGCTCCGCACGCCGTCCCCGTCGATCTCCCCGCTGAGCTCACCGAACCGGTCCTCCGCATACGGGCGTTGGCGGATGCCGGGCTGCTGGACGAGGCGCTCGCCGAAGCGACCGCGCTGCGCGAGCGTCTGACCAGTTCGATGGGCGCCGGTCATCCGAACGCACTGGAGGCGCGTTCGGTCGAGGCGTACCTCGCACACCTCTCCGGCGCCCACCGCGAGGCGATCGTGCTGGCCCTGGCCGTGGCCCGCATCCGGTGCGGCGCCGGGCACAGTCAGGCACCGCTCGAGGTGGCGCGAGCGGCCGCCGCCTGGAAACAGCTCGACGACGACCGGGCCATCGTCTCCCACGGGCATGAACTCATCCACATGTGGCGGGCGCTGGAAGGCCGCAGTCTGCTGTCGTCCCATGACACGGAGCTCGCCGAACAGGTCCGCAGGCACGTCGACACCCTCGCGGCGTACGTCTGATCCAACCCCGGGATCCGTGCCTCTCCTCTCTCCTCCTCGGCCCACCCGGATCCATCGCCTCGTACAACCAACGTCAAACGAGTGCGGAACGCACCTCGGAACACTCCGTTCCACCGAAGCACCGGGACCCGGTCCCCGGAGGCTGGGGCCGGTCATTCCAAGGAGCAAGAGCACACCATGAACGTGACGGTCATAGGGTCGGCGAGCGCGACCTCCCCCGATGAACAGGCCCTGCGTGACCTCTTCCTGCACAACGGACCAGCGCTCTACACCTATGTGCTGCGGATGCTGGGCGGTGACACCCACCGCGCGGAGGACGTCATCCAGGAGACCCTGATGCGCTGTTGGAACAAGCGGAATCTGGTCGACACCGAGGGCATGGCCGTACGCCCCTGGATGTTTCGCGTCGCCCGGAACCTCGTGATCGACCAGCACCGCACGCGGATGGCCCGGCCGTTGGAGATCAGCGGCGACACCTGGCTGCGCGAGCTCGGCGCCAAGGCGGACGACAGTGAGCAGATACTGTCGTCGATCCTGGTGCACGACGCCCTGCGGACACTGACACCCGCTCACCGTGAAGCACTCCGAGAGACGTTCTTCGCCGACCGCAGCACCCAGGAGGCGGCCACTGCCCTGGGTGTCCCGCAGGGCACGGTCAAGTCCCGTGTGTACTACGCCTTGCGCTCCCTGAGAAAGGCACTGGAGGAGCGAGGAGTGCGGTAGGTGCCCGACCCCGCGTGACAACGAAGACCGGCCCCCTGGGGCAGGCCCTGCGTCATCGCGATGAAGAGGCGATTGCGGCCGACGACAGCGGCCACCCCCGTAAGCCGCTGCCGTCGTCCCCCGTGCCTCTCCCCCGGGAGGCCCGCAACCGCGTTCGGACTCTAGGTTGCGGGGTAGGTGAGGGGAAGATTCAGTTCGCACGGTGTGGACGGCCGGAGGTATCAGTCCGCACAGCCAGGGCCGGTACGCCGCACCCCGGTTTCCCGGCAGGAGCGGAGGACGTGTGGACGCGCGAAGGCGGGCGGACGACGTCGTACGGATGCACGGCCTTGCCCGGTCGGGCGGCTCGCAGGGGCTGCTGCACTGGGTGTCGGGGCGTGCGCAGGTCTGGGCGGGGCTGCTCGGCGGCGACGGCACCGTCCTGCACGGCGTCGCCCGGGTCCCCCATCCCGCCAGCGCCGGATGGGCCGCCCTCGCCGCCGAGTGCGCCGCGGAGTTGACGGCGCTCGGCGCCCGGTCCTTCTCCTTCGACAAGGGTGCGCACACCGCGCTGCTGTACTCCCTGGACGCGCCGCCGGACGTGCCCCCGCCGGTGCTCGCCGTGGTCGGCCGGCGTCCGCTGCCCGAGGGACTGTCCACGCTCCTCGCGGACGTGGCCCTGCCGCTGGCGATGTGCTGGGCGGCCGAGACCGTGGAGCGCAAGCGCCGTCGCGTCGACCTGGCGGAGTCCCGCGGCCGGGAAGCGGTGCTGCACCTGCTGATGACCGGCCAGCTGTCGATCGCGCACCAGGTCGCGGGCGCCCTGAAGCCCAGCCTGCCGGACCCGGTCCGGGTCTGCGTCGTCGCATGCTCGGGCCGCGACCGGGACGAGGTGGCCCGCATCTGTGTGGACCTCTCCGGCGGGCGGTCCTGGATCGTGCGGTGCCCGGTGTACGCACGCCATCTGATCCTCGTCGTGCCCGCGAAACCCGGGCAGGCGGACGGGCGGCTCGGACCGCGGGTCGCCTCGGTGGTGGACGACTGCGTCGTCGGCATCAGCGAGGACGTACCGCTGTCCGACACGGCGACCGCGTACCGCCAGGCGTTCCACGCGCTCGCCGTCGCCCGCGGACTGCCGCAGCGGCACGCCCGTTTCGGATCGGCTCCCGAACTCTCCCTGGTGACCGGTGCCGAGGGCGCCCGGTGGGCGGATGCGCTGCTGGCGCCGCTGCTCGCCTATCTGCCGCGGCGCGGCCAGGACCCGGGCAGTCAGGAACTCGCGGCGACCCTCGCCTCCTGGCTGGCGTTCTCCTCGCACGCGACCGAGCACCTGAAGATCCACCGCAACACGCTGGCCGCGCGGTTGCGCCTGATCGGCGAGCTGCTCGACCTGGATCTGAACCGGGTCGCCGACCAGTCCGCGCTCGACCTGGCCCTGTCCATCCGTGCCACGCCCGCCCTGCCCAGGGCCGCCCGCCCGGCCGGGGGCGCGGCGGCGCCCGTCCCTTCGCTGGACGAGATCCTGCGCACCCCGGCGGTCCATTCCTGGGCGGCCCAGCAGACGCGCCCGCTCGGCGCCCCCGGAGCGGCCGGCAGCACCGCCGACCCGTACACCACACTGCGCACCTGGCTGGAGTGCGAGGCCCAGCTCGGCCCGGCCGCCGCGGTGCTGGACATCTCCGTGCCAGGGATGCGCAAGCGGCTGACACGCCTGGAGACCGTCCTGCAGCGCTCGCTCCTGCGGTCGCCGAGCGCCCGTTACGACCTGTGGCTGGCGTTCCGGGCGCTGGACCTCGCCGACGGCGGACAGCCGGACGGGGGGCGCCCCCGGCCGTGAGGCCGGACGCACCCCCCGTCACAGGGAGCTCGCGGTCAGCAGCTCAGGTTCGACCCGGGCGTCGTGCCGAGGATCGACACGAAGGCCTGGTACTTGTCGATCCGGCTCTGCACCTGGGCGGGGTTGCCGCCGTTGCACTCGATGGAGCCGTTGATGGACCGGATCGTCTCACCGAATCCGGCGCCGTTCACCATGGCGTTGTGGGCGGTCATGGTGCCGGGACCGTTCTGGGTGTTCCAGTACCAGAGGCCGGTCTTCCAGGCCACGGCGGCGTCCTGCTCGACCAGGTAGGGGTTGCCCAGCAGGTCGATGCCGAGGGCGTCACCGGCGGCCTTGTAGTTGAAGTTCCAGCTGAGCTGGATCGGCCCACGGCCGTAGTACGCGGCCGTGCCGGCGGGACAGCCGTAGGACTGGCTGGTGTCGCAGTAGTGGGGGTAGTTGGCCGTGTTCTGCTCGACCACGTACACCAGACCGCCGGTCTCGTGGCTGACGTTGGCGAGGAAGGCGGCGGCCTCCTGCTTCTTCACGTCGTCGCTGCCGGTATTGGCGAAGCCCGGGTAGGCGCTCAGGGCGGCGGTCAGACCGCTGTACGTGTAGAAGGAACTGCGGCCCGGGAACATCTGGTTGAACTGCGCCTCGCTGACGACGAACCCGTCGGAGGAGCCCGGGTCACCCGGATCCGTGCCGCCGCCTCCACAACTGCCTTGGTCGGCCCAGACGTCGGAGCTGCCCGGCGTCTCGTTCTGGGTCCACCACTTGGCGCTCCAGTTGTGCCCGTTGTACGAGGCGGAGCCGCCGCCCGTGTAGACGGACGAGGAGTTCCAGGCAGCCGCGCAGTCGGCGGCCGATGCGGTGGTGGCGGGGAGGATTACCAGCGTCGCGACGACCGCGCCGAGCGCGGCGAGCACGCCCATGATGCGTCTGATCATGTGAACACTCCTTCGGCGCGGCGCACCGACCTCATCGGTGCGCCGCCATGGGGGGTGCCGACACTCAAGCGCTGCCGGTCTGAACCTGTCAAGGTCTAGACCAACATGGGAAAACCTTCCCGACCCGCCGCCCCCACGCGCAGAGGTCACCGGCCGCTCGCCCCACAGGCGCCCCCAACAGGGCTGATTCCGGAAGGAGTCGCTCCGCACAAACCCTCCGGAACGGCGACGGGCCCGAAGGTAAAACCTTCGGGCCCGTCCAGCATGCGGGACGCCGTACTGTCCGGCCGGTCAGCCCGCATCCCGTGCACATGCGACGGCCGCACCGTCAGCAGGTGAGCCCGGAGCCCGGGTTCGTACCGACGATGCCGGTGATCTGCTCGTACGTGGCGACCCGCGCCCGCACCGAGTCGGGGTTGCCGCCGTCGCACTCCAGCGCGCCGTTGAGCGAGCGGATCGTCTCACCGAACCCGGCGCCGCCGACCATGGCCTCGTGCGAGGTCATGGTGCCGGGGCCGTTCTGGGTGTTCCAGTACCAGAGCGCGGTCTGCCAGGCGACCGACGGATCCCGCTCGACCTGCCACGGGTCGTTCAGCAGGTCGAGGCCGAGCGCGTCACCGGCGGCCTTGTAGTTGAAGTTCCAGCTGAACATGATCGGGCCGCGGCCGTAGTACGCGGACTGGCCGGCCGGGCAGCCGAAGGGCCGGCTGTAGTCGCACTTGATCCAGTAGTTGGCCTCGTTGATCTCCTTCACGTACTGGAGACCCACCGACTCGAAGTCGGCGTGCGTCAGGAACGCCGCCGCCTCCCGGCTCCGCATCGCCTCGGTCCCGGTGTTCGCGAAGCGCGGGTAGGCGTGCAGGGCGTCGATCAGCCCCTGGTACGTATAGAAGGGGTCGCGGTCCGGGAAGATCCGGTCGAACTCCGCCTCGCTGATGGCGAAGTCGGAGACCCCACCCGTACAGGCACCGCCGTCCTGCCAGACGGTGGTGGCGCCCGGGTTCTCGTTCCGCGTCCACCACTTGGCCGTCCAGTTACGGCCGTGGTGCGAGGCGGTGCCGCCGGCCGTGTAGGCGGTCGAGGAGCTCCAGAGCGGCGCGCACCGCTCCGTGGTGGCGGCGGGCGCCGCGGTGGCCGCGGTGGGGAGGAAGGCCGCCGTCGCGATGACGGCACTCAGGACGGTCAGGACGCCCTTGATTCGGTTCAGCACTGCTCACTCCTTCGACGGGACTTCGGCAGAACTCGGCAGGACTTCGACAGGACTTCGACAGGACAGGGCATTGCGCGCCGCAGAACTCGACGGACGGGCCGTCCGGGCATCCTGACACCCAACCCCGATTGGTCTGGACCTGTCAAGGCGCGGACCAATCGCTGCCCTGTGGACGTGTGTTGGCCACACATCGGCCACCCGCCGGCCCCCCGGGCCTCCTACGGTGACGCGCACCCGAACCCGTGCAGGCGTCCGACAGACAGGAGCCCCGCAGCGTGGAGTGGCTCAGCGCCGAGAACGTCGTGGCCGTGGCGACCGCCGTACTGGGCGTCCTCGCCTCCGTCGGCGTGCTCTGGTACGAGCGCCGGGTGCCGCGGCGCAAACGCATCGGCTACCGGGTGCAGATGGACACCCCGATCGGCAGCGACGCCGGTCAGGGCCGGGCCAACGTCCGGCTCGGGCTCTTCGACGAGACCCCGGACATGTCCGACGCCACGCTCGTCCTGCTGCGCGTCGAGAACGACGGATCGCAGTCCATCGCCCGCGGCGACTACACCGGGCCGGACGAACAACTGCACGGCCTGGTCGTCGAGTTCACCGAACGCCGGGTCCGCGGCATCGCGGTCACCCACTCTCCCGGCGCCGACCACCTCATGGACCACTTCACCCCGTCCGCCGGGCTGCGCGAGAGCGGCTCCCTGATCCGGCTGCCGCGCGTGCCGCTCAACCGGGGCGAGCACTTCAAGCTGCTGGTCCTGCTGACCGGTTCCCGGGTGGGCTCCCCGATCCGGGTCACCGGCGGCATCCGGGACGGCGAGGTGACGCCGAACAAGGCGGCCCGCCCCGACGAGAAGCCCCCGCTGTTCGGCCGGGCCGCCCGGTTCATCACCGTCGCGCTGACCGTCTGCGTCGTCACGCTGGCCGCCATCATCCTGGTGCGGGACGACACCCCGCCGCCCATCGGCTGCGCTCGCGGCGAGCTGACCCTGACCGGCTCCACCGCCTTCGCACCGGTCCTGCGGGAGCTGGCGGCGAAGTACGGCGAGGCGTGCGAGGGGGCCGCCGTCACCGTGGACGCGCACGGCAGCACGGCGGGGATACGCGAACTGGCCGACCGGGGCGCCGGGCCGGGGAAGTCCGGGTCGCCCGCCCTGGTGGCCTTCTCCGACGGGCCCAAGCCGAGTGGCTTCCCGCAACTGCGCGAGAACCGCGTCGCCGTCTCGCTCTTCCGCCTCGTCGTCAACGACCGGGTCCCGCTGAAGAACCTGACCGGCGACGACGTCCGCCGGATCTACCGGGGCGACATCCGCGACTGGCAGCAGCTGGGCGGCCCGGACCTGCCCGTACTGCTGGTCAGCCGGGACGCCAACTCCGGTACCCGCGAGGTCTTCCAGCGCCGCGTCCTGGGCCGCAACGAGCCCGCCCAGTCCTCCCGCGACTGCACGACGAAGGACGACCCGCGGGCCCCCGTCATCCGCTGCGAACTCGACTCCACCGAACAGGTCCTGGCCGAGGTGGGCCGGCTGGGCGGAGCGATCGGCTACAGCGAACTGCGCTCCGGCACCAAGCCCGCCGGGGCGCACCAGATCGCCATCGACGGCGACACCCCGTCCGTCGACACGATCGGCAGCAGCAGCTACCCGTACCGGGAGATCGAGTACGCGTACACCTACGGCAGCCCGCCCGCCGACTCGCTGGCCTCCAGCTTCCTGGCCTACCTCAGCCGGGGCATCGGCCAGGACGTCGTCCGCACCCACGGCCACCTGCCGTGCGCGACGCCACAGGGGCTGCGGATCTGCGGGGAGGAGTGAGGGCGGACGGGCTTCCCGGCCGTCAGAGCGTACGACGCGTGCTGAGCACGTCCCTGCGGCAGTCGGGACGCTCCGCGACCGGACCGCCGAGCTCGGCCGTTTCGTCGTCGAGCGCGTAGCAGAGCTGCGCGTGCAGCATCTCGGCCTCGGCGGGCGTCAGCCGCAACGCGGCGTCCTCCTCGAAGGCCCCGCCCCGGCGCAGCCAGAGGTCGATGAACAGCGACCCGTCCGCCTCCCGCCGCACGGGCTTACTGGGCACCCGGCTGACCCGTACCTCTCCCCGGGCACCCATCAGACCGTCCCCTTCGCCGTCGCCACCACGAGACCGTCCAGCACGAGCCGCATGACGGTACGCCGCAGGCGGCGTTCGGGATCGATGACCGCGGGACGCGTACGGGGCGCGAGGCGCAGGACGCTCTGCACGTACGGGGGTTGAGGCTGCGGAAGCACGACGGGCCGGACGCGCAGGACGCGCGAGAGGCGCGTGCGGATACGATGGAACATGCTGACGCTCCTTTGAGGCGTTAGTCATGCCCCGGGGTGGTAGGACACCGCCGGGGCACTTTGCGTCCGCCGACACGGCCCATTACGCCGTGTTAGCCAACATCACCCACCGTACGGCCAACATGAGGCTTCACACAACATGTTGTGCGTACCGAGTGAAGTGGCATATGCCTGTAGGCCGGTGACCCGCCTATGCGAAGTCGTCGAACTCCCCGGCCTTGGCGCCCGCCAGGAACGCCCGGAGCTTTTCCGGCGTGGTCCGCACCACGGCTGCGGGGTCGTCGCTCTCCCTGACGAGAACCGCGCCCTCGACCACAGCCAGTTCCAGGCAGTTCCCCGACTGCTCCGAGTAGGAGGACTTGCGCCACTGAATTTCCACGATCCCCAAGCTTTCATCGCTCGTGAAGCACTGTGCGAATGAAGTCGCGCGAATGCGTCGGTTCGAGCGAGCGCGTCTCCATCCGATCCAACACAGCACGGTAGTTCACCAGATGGGTCTCGGCATCCAGGAAGGTGATGCCGTTCGGTACGTCGATCTGGACGGTGTCCAGTTGCCTGACCGGCCCCCTCGCGTACATCGTCGAACTCCCCGCACTGGGAAACCCGCCTGCGGTGAAGGGCACCACGCGCACCGTCACCGCATCGCGCTCGGAGTACGCCAACAGCTCCTCCAGCTGCTTCCGGACCACCGCGCGGTCGCCGAACAGCATGCGCAGGGCGGCTTCGTGGAGGAGAAACGAACACTCCGGTGGATCAGGCCGGTCGAGCAGTACCCGGCGGTGCATCCTGAAATCAACCTGCAGATCCATCGCTTCCGAGGTCAGCGGCGGAACCGCTTCACCGAAAACGGCGCGGGCGTAGTCCTCGTGCTGCAACAGACCGGGCAGGTGCGTGATCTGCACATGCCGCAGCGCCACGGCATGGTGCTCAAGCTCGACAAGATCCAACATGTACGAGGGCACCGTGTCCCGGAACTTGTCCCACCAGTTGGCCCCGCGCTCCCGGGCCATGGCCTCAAGCGCGTCGACGTATCGGGGGTCCGGGCAGGAGTAGTTGCTCGCCCAGACCCTCACTCGGTCGCCACTGACACCGGAGCGGGCGGACTCGGTATTGCTGACCGTGGTGCGATCGGTCCGATGGAGCTTAGCGGCCTCGTTGATCGTCATGCCGATGTGCTCGCGCATCCTGCGCAGCTCGGCACCGAGACGTCGCTGCCGCTCCGTGGACGGCTTCCTGACCGGCATGAACCGTCCCCTTCTCGCCATGCGATTGATCAGGTGTGGACTGGCATAGCCACCCTAGTCAACCCGCCCGCCCCGCCGTGCGGATACGTGAGGGCGGCCGACGCGTCCTCCCCGTCGGCCGCCCTCACGTTGTTCCCTACAGGAACGAGTTGATCTCGATCGTCTCGGTCCGGCCGGGGCCGACACCGATCGCGGAGATCGGGGCGCCGGACATCTCCTCCAGCGCCTTCACGTAACCCTGCGCGTTCTTCGGCAGGTCGGCGAAGGTCTTCGCCTTGGTGATGTCCTCGGACCAGCCCGGCAGCATCTCGTAGATCGGCTTCGCGTGGTGGAAGTCCGTCTGGTTGTACGGGAGCTCCTCGACGCGCTTGCCGTCGATCTCGTACGCCACGCACACCGGGATCTGCTCCCAGCCGGTGAGGACGTCGAGCTTGGTGAGGAAGAAGTCGGTCAGGCCGTTGACCCGGGTCGCGTACCGCGCGATCGGGGCGTCGAACCAGCCGCAGCGGCGGTCACGGCCGGTGGTGACACCGCGCTCGCCACCGATCCTGCGCAGCGCCTCGCCGTCCTCGTCGAGCAGCTCCGTCGGGAACGGACCGGCGCCGACACGCGTCGTATAGGCCTTGAGGATGCCGATGACCCGGCTGATCTTCGTCGGGCCCACGCCGGAACCGGTGCAGGCGCCGCCCGCGGTCGGGTTCGACGAGGTGACGAAGGGATACGTGCCGTGGTCGACGTCGAGCAGCGTGCCCTGACCGCCCTCGAAGAGGACGACCTTGCCCGCGTCGATGGCGTCGTTCAGGATCAGCGTAGTGTCGGCGACGAAGGGCTTGATCTGCTCCGCGTACTGGAGCATGTCCTCGACGACCTTGCCGGCCTCGATCGCGCGCCGGTTGAAGACCTTGGCCAGCAGCTGGTTCTTCTGCTCCAGGGCCGCCTCGACCTTCTGCTCCAGGATCGACTCGTCGTAGAGGTCCTGGACGCGGATGCCGACCCGGTTGATCTTGTCGGCGTACGTCGGGCCGATACCGCGCCCGGTCGTGCCGATCTTCCGCTTGCCGAGGAACCGTTCCGTCACCTTGTCGACGGTGACGTTGTACGGGGTGATCAAATGAGCATTACCGCTGATCAGCAGCTTGGACGTGTCCACGCCGCGGTCGTTCAGCCCACTCAGCTCGGAGAGCAGGACGGCCGGGTCGACCACGACACCGTTTCCGATGACCGGGGTACACCCCGGCGACAGGATTCCGGAGGGGAGGAGATGCAGTGCGTACTTCTGGTCGCCGACGACCACCGTGTGGCCGGCATTGTTGCCGCCTTGGTATCGCACCACATAGTCCACGGATCCACCGAGGAGGTCGGTGGCCTTCCCCTTGCCCTCGTCACCCCACTGAGCACCGAGCAGCACAAGTGCGGGCACAGGCGTACACCCCTTCCGGGCGGGGCATGTCCAAGGTCAGGGGGCGTACGTAAACGTCGTACATGCCGTACGACGTTGTACGACAAGGCCTGAACCGTCGAACCGGGTGCCCCGGAATAGACCAAGCCCCTGGCGCAATAGCGCAAGGGGCTCTTGCACCAAGATGCTACCCGAGGAAGGACCGAGGTGTCGGCTGCCCAGCCCCCCGGTAACGGTGCGCCCCATCTGCTGGTGGTGATCGATCCGGTCGCCCGCCGGACGGACGGCGAGTCCGTCCGGATCGCCAAGGACGTGCTGAGCGCCGGCTCGCACGCCAAGATCTGCCTCCCGGACGGGCCCGAGGAGTTCGCCCGGGCCCTCTCCCGCAGGGGCGGCCGACGGCCGGTGGTGGTCGGGGACGACCGGGCGCTGAGGCGGGCGGTGGCCCAGCTGCACCGGGAGCGGGAACCGGCCGGGAGCGCCCTCTCGCTGATCCCGGTCGGCGCCGCGGCGGCGCTGGAACTCGCCCGTTCACTCGGCGTGCCGACGAGTGCGGTGGCGGCCGCCCGCACCGCGCTCGACGGCGTGGTGCGACGGCTCGACCTGCTGGTCGACGACAGCGACGGCGTGGTCCTGGGCGCTCTGCGCATCCCGGCCCAGAGCAGCGCACCGGGCACGGAGGCCGCCCACTCGGGCGTCACCGCGGTCTGGGACACCTGCCGCTCGCTGGTCCGGACCCTGGTGCACCCGGCACCCTCGGCCCTGCCCGCCCCGCTGCGCACGCACCGGCTGCGGATCGAGGCGGACGGTGTCCTGCTGAACGATCTGGACCGCCCGGTCGAATCGGTGACGGTGACCTCGGGGTGCGGCGACGGCCTCGCCGAGGTGACGATCCACCCGCCGGAAGGCGTCCCGGTCACCACGGAGGCCAAGGCCGTCACGGTCTCGGGCCCCGACTTCCGCTACCGCGCGGACATACAGGTCGGCGGGCCCGTGAGGACGCGGACCTGGACGGTGCGGGCAGGCGCGTGGGGGCTGATGCTGCCGGTGGCGGACGCGTAGCCGGCGGGCCGCGCCGCGGGGCCGTCAGGCGCCCGCGCGCCCGTCGGCCGTCGGCAGGTCGAGGGTCTTGCGGTGCTCTTCCCAGCGGCCCATCAGGCTCTCCAGCTCGGACTGGAGGAACTCGAAGAACGCCGCCGTCTCGGCGATCCGGGCACCGGCCGGGGTGTGCTCGCCGAGCGTGCGCGCGCCGTCCTTGAGGGTCTGCTCCCACCGGGTGAGCACCCGGTCGCGGCTGGCGAAGGTGGTGTACCAGATCTCGTTGTGCAGGCGGTAGCGGTCGCGGCGCGAGCCCGGTTCGCGCTCGCGGCCGATCATGCTGACCTGGGTGAGGTAGTTCACCGCGCCGGACACGGCGGCCGGGCTGATCCGAAGCGCCAGGGCGAGCTCGGCCGAGGTCATCGAGGCGTCGTCGTCGGCGAGCAGGGCGGCGAAGACGCGGGACGCCATCCGCTGCATCCCCGCCTCCGTCATCTCGGACGCGAACCGCTCGACGAAGCGCGAGACCGCCTCCGCGTCCCGCTCCCCGGGCGCCGCGCCCGTGTCCTGCCGCTCCCGTGCGTTCTCTCCGGATTCGCTGCTCATCGCCCCATCGTCTCCTCTGCGCCCCCGGCTGATCACCGGCCCCGTCACCCTTTCGGAGTTTATACGTTTCCTTAACTTCACAAGTTTGTGAAAGTAGCGTACGTTCAAAATCATGACGAAGGCAATCACCGTGGCCGGACTGCACAAGTCGTTCGGCCGGACGCACGCACTGGACGGGCTCGACCTGGCCGTCGAGTCCGGTGAGGTCCACGGCTTCCTCGGGCCCAACGGGTCCGGGAAGTCCACCACCATCCGGGTCCTGCTCGGCCTGCTGCGGGCCGACGCCGGCGCGGCCCAGCTGCTCGGCCGCGACCCCTGGCACGACGCGGTGGAACTGCACCGGCGCGTGGCGTACGTCCCCGGTGACGTCACGCTGTGGCGCAACCTCTCCGGCGGCGAGGTGATCGATCTGTACGGGCGGCTGCGCGGCGGCCTGGACGACACCCGCCGCGCCGACCTGGTGGAGCGGTTCGAGCTCGACCCGACCAAGAAGGGGCGTACGTACTCCAAGGGCAACCGGCAGAAGGTGGCCCTGGTCGCCGCGTTCGCCTCCGAGGTGGATCTGCTGATCCTGGACGAACCGACCAGCGGGCTCGACCCGTTGATGGAGGAGGTCTTCCAGCGCTGCGTCGTGGAGGAGCGCGACCGCGGGCGGACGATCCTGCTCTCCAGCCACATCCTCAGCGAGGTCGAGTCGCTCTGCGACCGGGTCAGCATCATCCGCCAGGGGCGGACGGTGGAGACCGGCTCGCTGGCCGGCATGCGCCATCTGACGCGCACCAACATCAGCGCCGAGCTGGCCGGCGAGCCCAGCGGGCTGGCGGGACTGCCCGGGGTGCACGATCTCGACATCCAGGGGCGCCGGGTCACGCTCCAGGTCGACACGGACAAGCTGGACGCCGTCCTCAGATCGCTCACCGCGTCCGGGGTCCGGTCACTGAGCAGCACCCCGCCCACGCTGGAGGAGCTCTTCCTGCGGCACTACGCGGCGGACACCGGCCCGGTGGCGGAGGTGGCGGCGCGATGACTGCCGTGACCATGACCGCGCCGGCCGGCACCGGCCGCCGGACCGGGGCCGGGACGGGACAGCTCGCGGGCACCTGGACCCTGCTGAGACTCGCCCTGCGGCGCGACCGCGTCATCATGCCGCTCTGGGTGATCGTGCTCGGCGGCTCGTTCTCCTCCGTCGCGAAGTCCATCTCCTCGCTCTACGGGACGGACGCCCAACGCGCCGAGCTCGCCGCGTCGATGAACGGCAACAGCTCCCTGCGGGCGATGTACGGGCCGGTGTTCGGCGACTCCGTGGGCGGGCTCGTCAGCTGGCGGATGATCGCCTTCGGCTCCGCGCTCGCCGCGGTGATGAGCCTGGTCGTCGTCGTGCGGCACACCCGCGAGGAAGAGGAGACCGGCCGTCAGGAGATGCTCTCCTCCGCCATGGTCGGGCGCCGCGCCCCGCTGACCGCGGCACTGCTCGCCGCGGTGATCGCCAATGCCGCGCTGGGCCTGGTGATCGTGGCCGGAATGACCGGGTCCGGGGCGGGCGGAGCCGGGGCGGTGGCAATCGCGTCGGCCGTCGCCGGGGTCGGGGTGCTGTTCGCCTGCACCGCCGCGATCGCCGCCCAGTTCACCGAGAGCGCCCGGCTCGCGAAGGGGCTGACGGCCGCGGTGATCGGCGCCGCGTTCGTCCTGAAGGCGGCGGGCGACTCCGCGGTGGACGACGGCTCGTCCGTGTTCACCTGGCTCTCCCCCGTCGGCTGGGCGGAGAACGTCCGGCCGTACGCGGACGAGCGGTGGTGGGTGCTCCTGGTGATCGCCGGCGCCGTGGCGGTGCAGTGCGCCGCGGCGTACGCGCTGGCCGGGCGGCGCGATGTCGGCATGAGCTTCCTGGCGACCCGGCCGGGGCCCGCCCGGGGCCGGATCTCCACCGCGTTCGGGCTCGCCGTGCGGCTCCAGCGCGGTGCGCTGCTGGGCTGGACGGTGTCGTTCGCCGCGGTCGGTGTCGTCTTCGGCGGGCTGACCGGCGGAGCGGCCGATCTCGTCGGGGACAACGAGAAGACCAGGGAGATCTTCGAGCGGATGGGCGGACAGGCCGGTCTGACCGACGCGTTCCTCGCCTCGATGGTCTCCGTGCTGGGCACGGTGGCGGCGCTGTACATCGTCTCCTCCGTGCTGAGGCCGTACGGCGAGGAGACCGCCGGGCTGGCCGAACCGGTGCTGGCGGGCGGAGTCGGCCGGATCGGCTGGGCGGCCGGCCATCTGATCATCGCCTTCGGCGGCGCGGGCCTGATCATGGCGGCCGGCGGCCTCGGCCTCGCCGCCGGATACGGGCACGAACTGCCCGCCGTGCTCGGCGCCTCGCTGGTGCAGCTGCCGGCCGTCTGGCTGCTGGGCGGGGTGACGGTCCTGCTGTACGGGGCACTGCCGAGGGCCGCCGCCGCGGCCTGGGGAGTGGTGGGGATCTGCCTGGCGCTGGGCTGGATAGGCCCGGCCCTGGATCTGCCGCAGCCGGTGATGGACCTGTCGCCGTTCACGCACCTGCCGAAGCTGCCGGGGGCGGGGATGGAGTGGGGTCCGGTGGCGCTGCTCACCGCGCTCGCGGTGGCGCTGACGGCCGGCGGTCTGGCGGCGCTGCGGCGGCGGGACATGCTGAACTGAGCCGGGGCGGCCCGCAACCCGCGGGCATCCGGCGGGCGTCACTCCCGGTATGGACATCGGTACGGACACCGGGACAGACACCGGGGCGGACACCGGGAGGGGCAGTCGGCGGGAGGCCCTCACCGGAGCCGCCGGATGCGCCGTGGCAGGGGCCGGGGCCGCCGCCGGGATGCTCGTCTGGGCGCCCTACGCACGGCGCGGCATCCTCGGCGGCTTCGAGGGCGAGGCCGAGTGGAACGTGCTCTGGCAGGGCCTGCCGGTCATGACCCTCGGCGGCGCCGCGGCCGCGCTGGGCGCCCTGTACCTCGTACGGGGAAAGTGGCGGCGGGCCCTCGGGCTCGCGGCGCTCCTCGCGGCCCTGGCCGTCCTCGGGGTGACGTTCCAGGTGCTCGAAGGCCCGCCGTCCCCCTGCGGGCCCAGCTGCTGAGGACCCGGCTTGGGCCCGCAGGGGGGACGGCGGGCACCCGGACACCCGCGCACACGGACACCCCGGCACCCGGCCGCCCCCGCCGCTCACAGCTCGACGCGCAGCTCCTTCACGCCCCGGATCACGTACCCCGGGTTCCACTCCGGCTCCGCGACCAGCCGCATGTCCGGCGCCCGGCGCAGCAGTTCACCGAAGGAGGCGGCCAGTTCCACCCGGGCCAGCGGGGCGCCCAGACAGAAGTGAATGCCCGCGCCGAAGGTGATGTGCGGGTTCTCCTGCCGGGCGAGGTCCAGCGTGTCCGGGTCGGGGAAGCGCGCCGGGTCGCGGTTGGCCGAGCCGAAGAGCAGGGCCACCTCGGAACCGCGCGGAATGACCGTGCCGCCGATCTCGATGTCGTCGAGCACCCAGCGCTCGAACATCTGGAGCGGGGTGTCGTACCGCATCAGCTCCTCGATCGCGGACGGCAGCAGCCCGTGATCGGCCCGCAGCGCGGCCAGTTGCCCGGGGTTGCGCAGCAGGGTCCACCAGCCGTTCACGGTGGTGTTGACGGTCGCCTCGTGCCCCGCGTTCAGCAGCAGCACACAGGTGGAGATCATTTCCTGCTCGGTGAGCCGCTCGCCCTCGTCGTGGGCGGCGATGAGCGCGGAGATCAGATCCGTGCCGGGGTTCCCGCGCCGCTCGGCGATCAGCTCGCGCAGATACGTGGAGAAGTCGACCGAGGCGCGGACGGCGGCGCGGGCGGTCTCCTCGGACGGGTTCAGCTCGTACATCCCGCAGATCGCCGCCGACCAGGGCCGCAGCGGCGCCCGGTCGGACTCCGGGATGCCGAGCATCTCGGCGATCACGGCGACGGGCAGCGGCTCGGCCACCGCCGTGAGCAGATCACCGCCGCCCTGCGCGACGAAGTCGTCGACGAGCCCGGCGGCCAGCCGGTGCACGGTCGGGGCGAGCCGCTCGACGGTACGCGGGGTGAACGCCTTGGAGACCAGCCGCCGGATCCGCGTGTGGTCCGGCGGCTCCAGATCCAGCATCCCCTGCCCGTTGAGCGTCTCGAACGGCTCGTGCTCGGCCGGCGGAGGGGTCCGGCCGAACTCCTCGTGCGTGAACCGGTGCAGATACGTCCGGCCCAGCCGGCGGTCACGCAGCAGCGCGGACACATCGGCGTGGTGCGGGACGAGCCACTGGTCGGTGGGCTCGAAGTAGTGCGCCCGGCCGGTGGCACGCAGCTCGGCGTAGGCGGGGTACGGATCGGCGACGAACGCCGCCGACCACGGGTCGAAGAGGGCGGCGGAGCCGGAGGCGGCGGGCGTGGGCTGGTTCATGAACCGACGCTAACGGCCTGACCCGCGATTGTCAGCGGGCGAAGGAGCGGCGCCCGGGGCCTTCGGGTCCGAGGCGGAGGCCCCGGGCGCCGCTGCCCGTCGTGGGTCAGGCCGTAAGGCCGCCCGCCACCCGGCGGGCCCGTCAGGACGGTGTGACCAGCCGGGCCTCGTACGCGAAGACGGCCGCCTGGGTGCGGTCGCGCAGGCCGAGCTTGACCAGAATGCGGCTCACATGGGTCTTGATGGTGGACTCGGCGACCACCAGGTGCGAGGCGATCTCCGCGTTCGACAGGCCCTGGGCGATGAGGACGAGCACCTCCGTCTCGCGCTCGGTGAGGTCGCCGATCCGGGCCAGTGCGGGCGGGCGCGGGGCCGCCGCGAGCTTGGAGAACTCGTTGATCAGCCGCTTGGTGACGGTGGGGGCGAGCAGCGCCTCGCCGGAGGCCACCACCCGTACGCCGTCGGCAAGTTGCCGGGCCGAGGCGTCCTTGAGGAGAAAGCCGGAGGCACCGGCGCGCAGCGCCTGGTAGACGTACTCGTCGAGGTCGAAGGTGGTCAGCACCAGCACCTTGGCGTCTCCGTCGGCGGCGACGATCTCGCGGGTCGCCTCGATGCCGTTGAGCTCCGGCATCCGGATGTCCATCAGCACCACGTCGGGGCGGAGGGCCGCGACCTGCGAGACGGCCTCGCGGCCGTTCACCGCCTCGCCGGCGACCTCGATGCCCGGCATCGCGTTGAGCAGTACCGAGAATCCCTCGCGGACCATCATCTGGTCGTCGACGATCAGTACCCGGATCGGCGCGTCTGTCCCCGCGGTCGTCATGCCTGCTCCACGGGGGCGTCGGAGGGGGCCTGCTGGACGGGGATGAACGCGGTGACCTCGTAGCCGCCGTCGGCGGTCGTCTCCGCGGTCATCTCACCGTTCAGCATCCCGACCCGCTCCCGCATCCCGGTTATGCCGTGCCCGGCTCCCGGCGAGGGTTTCACCGGGCCGGTCGGCGGGCCGTTGACGACGCGCAGTCCGAGCCCGCCGAGCACATAGCCGATCTCGACCTTCGCGGTGGCACCCGGCGCGTGCCGCAGGGTGTTGCTGAGGGCCTCCTGAATGATCCGGTACGCCGACAGCTCGACGCCCTGCGGCAGTTCACGCACCGCGCCGGTCACCGCCTTCTCCGCCGTCAGGCCCGCCTCGCCGACATTGGCGAGGAGGCCGTCCAGCTCGGCCAGGGTGGGCTGCGGCGCGTCCGGCACCTCGTAGCCCTCGGTCCGTACGACGCCGAGCACCCGGCGCAGTTCGGTGAGCGCCGCGACGGCGTTCTCCCGGATCGTGCGGAAGGCCTGCTCCAGCTCGGGCGGCGGATTCTCCACCCGGTACGGGGCGGCCTCGGCCTGGATCGCGACGACCGACATGTGGTGGGCGACCACGTCGTGCAGTTCGCGGGCGATGGTGGTGCGCTCCTCCAGCAGTGTGCGCCGGTCGCGTTCGACGGCGGTGACGGTGCGCTGCACGGTGACCTCGCGCTCCGCTTCCCGGCGGATCTGGACCAGGCTCACGAGGAGCAGGGCGAACGCGGAGGACACGGCCATGGCGGCGGTGTTCGACGAGGTGTCCCAGCCGGCGACGTTCTCCAGGAGCATGCCGAGCAGCAGGGTCAGTCCCCACATCCAGGCGGCGGTGCGCGGCCTGGTCCGGACCGCGACGACGTTCATCACGACCAGGTGGGCGAAGAAGGCACTCGGCCCCCACGGCCCGTCCACGCCACCGAAGAGCGCGGACGCCGGGGCCAGCGCCATCGACATCCAGAACGCCCCGACCGGCCTGATCAGCGTCATCGCGATGCAGGCGGCCGGCAGCAGCCCGGACAGCAGGACGCCGGCGTTGCCGGTGCTGGCGAAACCCTGCATGAACGCGATCAGCGCGGCGCCCAGCACCATCGCGTGCGGGGTCCACCGGGCACGGGCCCGGAGCCGCTCCGGCAGCCGCCGGGTCACCGGCCCGTCGGTCCGCATGGGCGGCAGCGGGCAGTAGGCGAACGCGTTACGGATCAGGTCCTGCCGCAGGCCGGCCACCGCTCCCGCTGCGGCCCGGAGCTCAGGGCTTCTGGTCTTGGTCTCGGTCACGCTTCCACGGTAGGCGGCGCGGCGACCGGGGTCGTCAGCACAGATAGGGATCCTGGACCGTCCGTCGCAAGTACTACCCGGGTCCGCCCCGTCCCCTGTACCGCGGGTGTCACCAGGCCAGCTGGGCGATCTCCTCGGCCACCACCGCGCACGCGTCGGCCGCCGGATCGATCAGCGGGAAGTGCCCGACGCCGGGCAGCAGGGTCAGCATCACTGTCTCCCCCTCCTTCGCCGCCGCGTCGACGAACGCCTCCACGACGGCCTGCGGCACCGTGAGGTCCGTGGTGCCCTGCACCACGGCGGTCGCGATGCCGGTGGGCAGCAGCAGCGCCGGGTCGGCGTGCGCGCTCCGTGCGGCGAAGTCCTCTGCGGTCCCCAGGAGCTGCCCGATCGCGCCGGAGCACACATCGAGCCCGACCGCGGTGGTGAAGTCCGCGATCGGCGCGAGGGCCACCACGCCGCGCAGTGCGGGCGGGCGCGGCAGCCGCCACGGCGAGCCCTCCGGCAGTACGTGCCGGGCGGCGGCCCACAGCGCGAGCTGCCCGCCCGCCGAGTGCCCGGTGACGACGACCCGCCGGGCGTCCGCCGCGGGCAACTCCCGCGCGAGCAGCTCCGGCAGCGCGTCCATCGCCGCGGCGACGTCGTCGAAGGTCTCCGGCCAGCGGCCGGCGACCGGCCCCGAGCCGCGCTGCTGCGGGATCTCGCTGCCCCGCCGGTACTCGACGCTGGCGACGGCGAACCCGCGCCGGGCCAGGAATCCCGCGAACGGGGACATGTAGAGCCGGTCGTACGGGGCCCGCCACGCCCCGCCGTGCAGGACGACCACGACGGGCGCGCCGGTGCGTCCGTCGTGCGGGGCGTAGAAGTCGATCGTCTGGTCCGGGTGGCTGCCGTAGGCGGCGGAGGCATCGGGGGCGATCACCGGATGCGAGAACGCGGACTCGGTCTCGGCTGCGTCCTGATCACGCGCGGCAGAATCCGACATGCTGCTCCAACCGTCCCCTGACAATGCCCAACTGGGCTGACCTGCGGGGACGGTATCAGTATGGAGGCGTTCCCTGCCCCGGTGGCCGGTGGGCCGGCCTCCCGCCCCGACCGCCCGGGTCGTGCATCCCGCCCTCGATGTCGGCGAAGAAGGGAGCCCAGGGGCTTTCCTGATCGCTCGCCAGGGAGAGGACCTGCGGGTCGACGCCGTCGAACTCGTCCCTCACCCCGTCGGCCAGGCGCGTGAGTTCGGCGTGCGGCCGGCCCCCTCGCCGTCAGCTGTCGTCGCACTCGTTCCGCCCGCCCTTCCGGGTGTCCGGAAGCCGTCCGGCGACCGGGGCGAGCCGGTCGCCGGACTGACCCGGGAGCCTACGCCGCCGGAGCGGCCAGCACGTCCGCGAGCGCCCGCGCCGCACGTTCGGCGTCGGCGAACCCCACGTACAGCGGTGTGAATCCGAACCGCAGTACGTCCGGACGGCGCAGATCCCCGACGACTCCGCGTGCGATGAGCGCGGCCATCACCGGTTCGGCGCCCTCGCAGCGCAGCGCGACCTGGCTGCCGCGTTCCGCGTGGGCGGCCGGGGTGACGGAGGTGACGCGCCCCTGGGGGACGTACGCCGCGACGCACTCCAGGAAGAAGTCCGTCAGCGCCAGGGACTTGGCCCGCACCGCCTCGATCCCGACGCCGTCCCACACGTCGAGGGACGCCTCCAGGGCCAGCATGGACAGGATGTCGGGGGTACCGACCCGGCCCTTCACGGCGCCGTCGGCGGGCGTGTAGCCGGGGGTCATCGCGAACGGGTCGGCGTGCGACGTCCACCCCGGCAGGGGCGAGTCGAAGGCCGCCTGGTGCCGCGCGGCGACGTACAGGTACGCGGGCGAACCGGGCCCGCCGTTGAGGTACTTGTACGTGCAGCCGACCGCCAGGTCCACTCCGTGCGCGTCCAGCCCGACGGGCAGCGCGCCCGCGCTGTGGCACAGGTCCCAGACCGCGATCCCGCCCGCCGCGTGCACGGCGGCGGTGAGTCCGGGCAGGTCGTGGAGCCTGCCGGAGCGGTAGTCGACGTGGTTGAGCAGCGCGGCCGCGGTACGCGGACCGAGGGCGTCCGGCACGTCGGCGGGGGCGACCGGGACGATCCGGTGACCGGTCATCCGGGCGGCCGACTCCGCGAGGTAGCCGTCGGTGGGGAAGGTGTCCGCGTCGACCAGGATCTCGTCGCGGCCCTCCGGCGCCAGCCGGGTCGCGGCGACGACGGCCTTGAAGACGTTCACGCTCGTCGAGTCGCCGACGACGATCTGTCCCGCGGCGGCCCCGACGAGCGGGGCGATCCGGTCCCCGATCCGCTCCGGCGCGGTCCACCAGCCGCTCTCGTCCCAGGACCGGATGCGCAGCTCGCCCCACTCGCGGGTGAGGACCTCCTGCAGCCGGGCGGGCACGTGGCGGGGCAGTGCGCCGAGCGAGTTGCCGTCCAGGTAGACGGTGTCGTCGAGCGTGAACAGCTCGCGCAGCGGCGCCAGTTCGTCGGCGGTGTCGAGCGCCTGGGCGCGCTCCTGGAGGTCAGACATGGCTGCGGGCCGTCCAGAGCTCGGGGAACACGTTCTTGGTGGCGCGCTTCTCCAGCCAGGCGACTCCGGCCGAACCGCCGGTCCCGGTCTTGGAGCCCATGGCCCGCCGGGTGGCGACGAGGTGGTCGTTGCGCCATCGCCACACCAGTTCGCCGACATCGGTGAGCGCCTCGCCCAGCCGGACCAGCTCGTCGTTCTGGTCGGGGTTGGCGTAGATCTCCGCCCAGACGGCCTCGACCTCGGGCGACGGCTCGTACTTCTGGGACAGGTCACGGCCGAGCACGGCCTCCGGGACGGCGTGGCCGCGCCGGGCGAGGAGCGCGAGGGTCTCGTCGTACAGGCTCGGCTCGCCGAGCGCCTTCTCCAGCTCGGCGTGCACGCGGGGCGCGCCCCGGTGCGGCACGAGCATGGACGCGGACTTGTCCCCGAGCAGGAACTCCATCCGCCGGTACATCGCCGACTGGAAGCCGGAGCCCTCGCCGAGCGCGGACCGGTAGGAGTTGAACTGGGCGGGGGTGAGCTGGGCGAGCGGCGTCCAGGAGGCGTTCAGCGCCTCCAGCTGCCGCACCGACCGCTTCAGCGCGTCACGCGCCACCGGCAGCCGGTCCTCGCGCAGGGCGTGCGCGGCGGTCTCCCACTCATGGACGATGACGGTGAACCACAGCTCCATGACCTGGGTGGTGACCAGGAAGACCATCTCGCCCGGGTCGTCGGAGCGCAGGTGCTGGAGGTGGGTGAGGACGTCCGCCTGGACGTAGTCCTCGTACGGAGTCGTTCCCGCGAAGTCGAGGTGCGGGGTCTGCGCACCGGTGGCTTCGGGGTCGGGGTGAATCGTCGACATTGCTGTCTCCTCGACACGAGCTTCCGGGTAGCGGTCCGCCCCTTCCGTGAGGTGGTGGAGCTCCGGTCCCCTGCTCGCATCCTAAACGCCACTCCGGGAGACGCGCAGGCCCCGCAGGCGGTGGGTGCCTGCGGGGCCGCGGGTCGGGTACGACAGGTGTTGCTAGGGCCTCTCGTTTGGATCATGCTGGGCTCGCGGGGTCCGGCGCCGCACCTCGCGGCGTTGTCGTCGATCACCAACGCTCCGCGTTGCCTCAATCCTCCGCCTTGCGATGCACGACGCCGGACCCCACTCCCTGATCCAGCCCGATCCAAACGAAAGACCCTAGCCGAGCGTCTCTGCGGCGGTCGGCGAGGAGTCGCGGAGGAACGACGCGCAGCGCTCGTACTCCTCCTGCTCACCGATCGACTGCGCGGCGCGCGCCAGGGCGTGCAGGGCACGCAGGAAGCCGCGGTTCGGCTCGTGCTCGAACGGCACGGGGCCGTGGCCCTTCCAGCCGGCCCGGCGCAGGGCGTCCAGGCCGCGGTGGTAGCCGGTGCGGGCGTACGCGTACGACTCGATGACCCGGCCGCCCTCGAACGCCTCGTCGGCGAGCTGCGCCCAGGCCAGGGAGGAGGTCGGGTACTTCGCGGCGACATCGGCGGGCGCGACGTCCGCCGCGAGCAGTTCGCGCGGCCCCGGGTCGTCGGGCAGGTGGGTCGGGGCAGGTCCCCCGAGCAGGTTCTCGTGGATCGACATGGGTCCAAGTGTGCATGGCACCGGCGCCGCCGGGGCACCAAGGGCGCACAATGCCCGTCGGGACGCTCAGGGGTCGTCCGCCTGGCGTGCCGCTTCCGGGGCCGGCTCCAGTGGCGGGGCGGCAACGCCGCAGTTCACCGTGCACTCGGGCCGTGCCGTGTCCCGTACGGCCGAGTGGGGCGTACGTACGGTCGACCAGGCGATCAGTGCGCCCACCACCAGCAGTCCGGCGCACATCGGCATGGCGCGCCGGAAGGTCGCGGCGAACTCCCCGGCGTCCCGGTAGGCCTCCGGCCCCATTCCGGCGAGCAGCGGCAGCGCGGCCACCGCGATCAGCCCGGCGGCGCGGGCCGCGGCGTTGTTGATCCCGCTGGCGAGGCCGGCCCGGCCGGTGTCCACGGAGGCCAGGACGGTCGCGGTGAGCGGGGCCACCAGAGTGACCAGCCCGACGCCAAGGACAGCCACCGCGGGGAGGACCTCGGTCAGGTACCCCCGCACGGAGCTCGATCCCGGCCCGACGCGCAGCATCAGCAGCATGCCGGTGGCGGCGATCAGCGGGCCCGCGGTGAGCGGGATACGGGGACCGATGCGCTGGCCCAGCTCGCCGGACCTGGCCGAGAACAGCAGCATCAGGACGGTCGTCGGCAGCAGCGCGGTGCCCGCGCCGAGCGCGGAGTACCCCGCGACGACCTGGAGCTGGATCGCGGAGAGGAAGAAGTAGCCGCCGAGCGCCGCGTACACGCAGAGGGTGACGATGTTGACGGTGGTGAACTGCCGGGAGGCGAACACCGACGGCGGCAGCATCGGGTACGTCCGCCGCCGCTCGACCCGGACGAACGCCACGCCGAGCAGCACCCCGCCCACCGCCGCCCCGATCACGACCGGGGACGCGCCCAGACCCGGCGCCTCGATCAGCGCGTATGTCACCAGCGCGAGGGCGAGCGCGCCGAGCGCCGCCCCGAGCACGTCGAAGCGGCCGTGCGCGTACGGGTCCCGGGACTCCGGTACGTGGCGCAGGGCGACGGGCAGGCAGACGGCGGCGAGCGGCAGGTTGAGCAGGAACACCCACCGCCAGCCGGGCCCGTCGACGAGCCACCCGCCCACGAACGGTCCGACGGCGGCCCCGACCCCGCCGAACCCGGACCACAGCCCGACCGCGCGGGCCCGGTCGTCCGGATGGAAGCTCGCCTGGATCAGGGCCAGCGACCCGGGGGTGAGGAGCGCCCCGCCGACGCCCTGGAGGGCGCGGGCGGCGATGAGCACGAAGGCGTTGGGCGCGATGCCGCAGAGCAGCGAGGCGAGGGCGAACCACACGACCCCGGTGACGAAGACCCTCCGCCGCCCGTACCGGTCACCGAGCGCCCCGCCGAGCAGGATCAGCCCGGCGAGCGTCAGCATGTAGGCGTTGACGGTCCACTGGAGCGCGGCCAGGTCGGTGCCGAGGTCCTTGCCGATGCGGGGCAGGGCGACGTTGATGACGGTGGAGTCGAGCATGGCCATGCTGGACCCGAGCACGGTCGTGAGGACGACCCAGCGCCCGGCGACGGAGGCGACCCGGATCCCGGGCCCGTCCGCCTCGCTCTTCTCCATGCCCCCAGCATCAACGCCGAACGCCCCGGCGGCCAGTTCAAGCCCCTCCGGCGATTGAGGAGCGGGGGTCCGGGGGCAGCGCCCCGAAACGGCCCGCGCCCCGCACTCCCCGCCCCGCTACCCGGCGACCCGTACGGCCTCCACCCCCCGGATCAACGCCTCCACCCCCGCCACCACCTTGCTCCGCGCGCACCCCACATTCAGCCGCACGAAGCCCTCCGCCCCGTACACGCTCCCCGGCATCACCGCGACCCGCTCCCGCTCGATCAGCACCCGCTGGAGCGCCTCGTCGTCCTCGACGCCCGCCTTGCGGAGGTCGATCCAGGCGAGGTAGCCGGCTTGCGGCGGCTCCCACCCCAGCTCGGGGAAGGCCGCGTTCAGCCGGTCCGCGACCAGTTCCAGGTTCCCGGTGACATACGCGCGGACCGCGTCCAGCCACGCCGCGCCCTCCCGGTACGCGGCGATGTGCGCGGTCAGCGACAGCACCGCCGGTGAGGCGAGCCCCTCCGCGGTCTCCATCCGGCGCAGGAACTCCGTCCGGTCGGCCGGCCGGCCGACGAGCCCGTACGAACCCGTCAGCGCGGGGAAGTTGAACGATTTCGACGCCGAGGTGATGAGCGCCCAGCGGCCGTCGCCCGCCACCCGCGTCCACGGCACGTGCCGGCGTCCGCCGTGCACGAAGTCCGCGTGGATCTCGTCGCTGATCACCGCGACCCCGTGCAGAGCGGCGAGCCGGGCCAGCTCCGCGAGCTCCGCCTCCGTCCACACCCGCCCCGTGGGGTTGTGGGGCGAGCACACCAGCAGGACCTTGCTGTCCGTGCGGGCGAGCTCCCGCTCCAGCGCGGCCGTGTCCCCCAGCGGCACCCCGCGCAGCTCCCGCCCGAGCCCGGTGATCGCCTTGCGGAAACCGTCGTACGTGGGGGTGTGGACGACGACGCCGTCCCCCTCCGACGTCCACATCTGGAGCAGTTGCGAGAGCTGGCTCAGCACGGAGGGCGCGTACACCAGCAGGCCGGTGTCGATCGTGGTGCCGTACCGGGTCGCGTACCAGTGGGCGATCGCCGAGGTGAATTCCTCGTGCTGCCAGTCGGTGTAGCCGAACACGCCGTGGTCGATCCGGGCCCGCAGCGCTGTCAGCACCTCGGGGGCCGTCGCGAAGTCCATGTCCGAGATGGTGAACGGCAGCAGCCCGTCCACCCCGAACCGGTCCGCGACCCCGTCCCACTGGACGCACCAGGTGCCGCGGCGGTCGATGACGGTGTCGAAGTCGTAGGACGTGCTCACAGCTGTTCCCTCATATCGTTCCTGCCGGGTCTGCCGGTCTGCCGGTGCGGACATGCCGTGGGCCCGGCACCCCAAGGGATACCGGGCCCACGCACACATCCGTACGGGACTACTTCAGCTTGGTGCCGGTGGACCGCAGGTTGGCGCAGGCCTCCGTGACGCGCTTGGCCATGCCCGCCTCGGCGGCCTTGCCCCAGGTCCGCGGGTCGTAGACCTTCTTGTTGCCGACCTCGCCGTCGACCTTCAGCACGCCGTCGTAGTTGCGGAACATGTGGTCCGCGACCGGGCGGGTGAAGGCGTACTGGGTGTCGGTGTCGAGGTTCATCTTCACGACGCCGTTCTCCAGCGCGGTGGCGATCTCCTCGGCGGTGGAGCCGGAGCCGCCGTGGAAGACGAAGTCGAACGGCTGGCTGCCGGCCGGCTTGCCGTACTTGTCGGCGACACCCACCTGGAGGTCCTTCAGGAGCTCGGGGCGGAGCACGACGTTGCCCGGCTTGTAGACACCGTGCACGTTGCCGAAGGACGCGGCCAGCAGGTAGCGGCCCTTCTCGCCCAGACCGAGCGCCTCGGCGGTACGCAGCGCGTCGTCGACGGTCGTGTACAGCTCGTCGTTGATCTCGTGCGTGACGCCGTCCTCCTCACCGCCGGTCGGGGTGATCTCGACCTCAAGGATGATCTTGGCGGCGGCGGCCTTGGCCAGCAGCTCCTGGCCGATGGCGAGGTTGTCGGCCAGCGTCTCGGCCGAACCGTCCCACATGTGGGACTGGAACAGCGGGTTCAGACCCTTGGCAACGCGCTCCGCGGAGATGTCGAGCAGCGGACGGACGTACGTGTCCAGCTTGTCCTTGGGGCAGTGGTCGGTGTGCAGCGCGACCGTGATGTCGTACTTGGCGGCGACGATGTGCGCGAACTCGGCCAGGGCGACGGCGCCCGTGACCATGTCCTTGTTGTACTGGCCGCCCAGGAACTCCGCCCCACCGGTGGACATCTGGATGATGCCGTCGCTCTCGGCCTCCGCGAAACCGCGCAGCGCAGCGTGCAGGGTCTGGGTCGAGGTCACGTTGATGGCCGGGTAGGCGAACTTGCCTGCCTTCGCCCGGTCGAGCATCTCGGCGTAGACCTCGGGGGTTGCGATGGGCATCTGTCCGCTCCTTGGGATGTGCGGGTGTGCGTTGCTGGTTCCCTGACCTGGGGGCGACGTCATCGTCGCCCCCATCTTCCCAGACTCTGGCTTCGGCTCCACCCGGCGCACCCCCCAGCGTTCGGGGTCACCGGCCGCGGACTCACGACAAGGGCGGCCGGTTTCACGTGAAACCGGCCGCCCTTGAAGAAAATCGCAGGTCAGGACAGGCCGAGGTCAGCGACCGAGTACACGTGGACATACGGGAGACCCGCCTCGGCGATGGCCGGAGCCGCACCCCGCTCCACGATCACGGCGACGGCGACGACCTCGCCACCCGCCTCACGCACCGCCTGGACGGCCGTCAGCGGCGAGCCGCCCGTCGTCGAGGTGTCCTCGACGACCAGGCAGCGGCGGCCCTTGACCTCGGTGCCCTCGATCCGGCGCTGCATCCCGTGGGCCTTCTGCGCCTTGCGGACGACGAACGCGTCCAGCTCCTGACCGCGAGCGGCGGAGGCGTGCAGCATCGAGGTGGCGACCGGGTCGGCCCCCAGCGTCAGCCCGCCCACGCAGTCGTAGTCCAGCTCGGCGGTCGCGTCGAGCATGACCTGACCGACCATCGGAGCAGCCTTGCCGTCCAGCGTGATGCGACGCAGGTCGATGTACCAGTCGGCCTCCAGGCCGGAGGAGAGCGTCACCTTGCCGTGTACAACGGCCTTGTCCTTGATCTGCTGCAGCAGGTCAGCGCGTACGTCTGTCATGGCTACGAGGATAAGGCGCCCGGCGGCGCCCCGTTCGCGCGGCAGCGGCCCGTACGCACCGCTCGCACCGGCCCCCTCAGAGCGTGCGCCAGCTCCAGGTCGTCGCGATCTCCAGGGGCTCGATCGGGGTGACGTAGCGGGGCTCGGTGTTCAGCCCGTTCGGCGGGCCCGACTGCGGCTCCACGCAGACCGCCTCGGCCTGCTCGTCGTAGACCACGACCCACTCGGTCCGGCTCTTCACCGTCAGCTCCAGCTGCTCTGGCCAGGTGAGGGTCACCTCGACGCCGTCGGGCATCCCGAAGGCGTCGTCCCACGGTCCGTCCAGGGGCGGGATCCGGCGGCCGGTCGGCAGGTGGTCCTCGCCGCGCTCCTCCTGCCAGGCGGCGTCGAAGTCGATCCGGACGTCCTCGCCGCCGAGGTTGCGCCGGAACCAGGGGTGCCAGCCGGCCTGCGCCGGGAAGGAGTCCCCGTACGTCTCGATGCCGAACGCCAGCGTGAGGGAGTCCTCGGCCAGTTCGAAGGTCTGCGTCACCCGGCCCGGGTACGGCCAGGGCTCGGCCAGGTCGTAGTAGAACGAGGCCTCCGTCCCGGTGTCCCGGGCGGTCCGCCAGGCCGTGTCACGGCCCGTGCCGTGGATGGCGTGCGGCGGGGCGGTCAGCGGCATCCGGTGCAGGACGCCGCCGTTGCGGAACTGCCCGTTCTCCATGCGCCCGCACCACGGCACCATCGGGAAGCAGCCGTACCGCTCCCCCTGCCGCAACAGTTCGGTACCACCGATCCGCAGGCTGCTGATACGGCAGCCGTTGGCGGGGTTCACGGTCAACTCTGCGTCGCCGACGGACAGCCGGACGTCCTTCTCGCTGCTGCTCACCCGACCGACCCTACTGGCCGCGGCTACCTCCGGCGCCGCAGCGCCCGGCCCACCACCACGGCGGAGGCGATGGCGAGGGCGGCCGCCGGGGCCACCCAGCGGAGTGTGGCGCCCGCCCCGGTCGAGTCGGGCGACGGCACGGGGGCGTACCGGCCGCGCGGCGGGGCGTGGTCGACCTCTTCGGCGCTGCGCCCGATCATGGTGCGCCGGGCATGTGCGGCCTCGGCCGGCGGCCCGTCCGGGACGGTGAACTCGATCCCGGCCACCGCGTCCATCGAGGACGGCGGCACCGGGGTGTCGAAGACCGAGGGCCTGTCCGGCGACTGCTCCCCGGCCGGGGCCTCGTCGGCGGCGGCGTCATGCGTGGTCGGGGCCTCGTCCGCCTCCTCCGCGGCCTCCTCGATGGCCTGCTCCACCGCGTCCCCGACGGACCGCTCCTCGGAACCGGCCCCGGAGCCGGCCGGCTCGTCGGCCGCCCCGGCGCCCGTTCCCTCACCTGATTCCTCGTGCGCGGCCAGCGCCTCCGTCACCAGTTGCTGTGCGAAGCGGTCCAGCAGGCGGTGGGCCGCCGCGAGCGCTGTCGCCGGGTCCAGCTCCACCAGGCGGCCGTCGCCGCCGACCGTGCCGTCGAACACGATCGCGGTGCCGCCGTCCCGTTCCGTCAGGCGGACGGTCAGGGCCAGCTTCGCCGAGCCGGTGCCGCGCGCCTCCACCCCCTCGCCCGCCACGGAGACGCCCCACGCGGTCTCCCCCGCCGGGCCGTCCGCCGGCGCGGTGAGCCGCAGCGCGCCCCGGTAGGTGATGGTGTGGCCGCCGACCCGCACCTTGAGCCGGCCGGCCAGCGGGCCCGCGGCCGCGTCGGCGTCCCGCTGAAGGCCGGGCACACAGCGTGCGACCCGGGCAGGATCGCTCAGCGTGCGCCGAAGGACGGGGACCGGAACCGGAACGTACACCTCATGCTCCATGGAAACCGAGCCTACTCAGCCCCGGCCATCACGTCAGCGCTTCCGCCCCTCCGGAACCACCGCCCCTCCGGAGCCACCGCCGCCGCCCCGCCCCCTCACGCCCCACCGGCGGCGCGGGCTCACGACTCGTCCCAGTACCTCGGGTGCACCAGCGTCGAGGGCGCCAGCCCCGGCAGCCGGCCGGCCTCCGCCCGCCGCCCCGCCTCCCGGAGCACGGGTTCCGTCAGGTCCTTCAGCTCCGGCGCCTCCGGGTCCAGAGCGAGGGCCGGCGTCCGGCCGAGTCCGGCCAGCACGAACCCCCAGCCGTGCAGCTGCGCGGCCCCGCCCGACGCACGGTCCGGGCCCGCCGCGACACCGGCGTACCGGTCGCCGACCCAGTAGGGGCGGGTGCGCAGTCCCGCCGCCCGCATCGACGCCTCGACCGTCCAGTACGTGTGCGGCCGGCCGGCCGGCGGCCCCCCGTGCACCACCAGCCGGCCGCCCGGCGCGAGGGCCTCGGCGACCAGACCGTAGAACTCCGCCGAGTAGAGCTTCGTACTGGCCGAGATCCCCGGGTCCGGCAGGTCCGAGATCACCGCGTCGTAGCGGCCGTGCGCCGCCCGCAGCCAGGTGAACGCGTCCCCGGTGACGGCGGTCAGCCGCGGGTCCCGGAACGCGTGCGCGTTCAGCGCGGAGAGCGCGTGGTCGGTACGGGCCAACCGGGTGACGGCCGGGTCCAGCTCCACCAGCGTGACGCTCCGCACGCCGGGGTAGCGCAGCACCTCGCGGGCCGCCAGGCCGTCGCCCCCGCCCAGGATCAGCACCCGCGCGTGCGGCCCGTTCATCACGGGGTGCACGAGTGCCTCGTGGTACTGGTACTCGTCGCGCGAGCTGACCCGCAGCCGCCCGTCCAGATAGAGGTCCAGGGAGCTGCGGCCCGCCCCGGTCAGCACCACCTCCTGGACGTCGGTCTGCATCGCGACCCGCACCCGGTCCCCGTACACCGCGCGCCTCGCCGCCCGCTCGAAGTCGTCGGCCAGCACCGCGGCCGTGGCGAGCAGGGCGATCACCGCCACGTTGACGGCGATGAGCAGCCACCGGGACCGGCCGGTGAGATCCCGCCGGAACACCCACATCACCAGCGCCCCGCCCGCCGCCGCGTTGACCGCACCGGTGAACAGCGCCCCGGTGAGCTGTCCGAGCAGCGGCAGCAGCAGGAACGGGAACGCCAGCCCGCCGACCAGCGCCCCCACGTAGTCCGCGGCGAACAGATCGGCGACGGCCCCGCCCGCGTCCTGCCGGTCGACGCGCTGGATCAGTGTCATCAGCAGCGGGATCTCCGCGCCGATCAGGACGCCGATCGCCAGCGAGAAGCCGACCAGGGCGTACCGCGACTCGCCGATCCAGGCGAACGTCGCGTAGAGCACCAGCGCGGAGGAGCCGCCGACCAGGGCGAGCAAGGCCTCGATCAGTCCGAAGCCGACCGCGGCCCGGCTGCATAAACGTTTCGCGAGCAACGAGCCGATCCCCATGGCGAATACCATCACGGAGAGCACGACGGACGCCTGGGTGACGGAGTCACCGATCAGATAGGAGGCGAGCGCGACCAGTTCGAGCTCGTACACCAGACCGCACGCGGCGCAGACGAAGACCGCGGCGAGCACGAGGAACCGGCCGGTCCTGGGCCGTACGGGAAGCCGCGCCGCGCCCCCTCGCAGCGACACCTGCTGGTCGATCATGCCGCGAACGCTACGTCACTGGAACGTCGCCGCTTGTCACCCACAAGGGTGTAAGTGATTCAACCGCAACAGAGTTGACCCCTGTCACAGCACGGCCGCCGGCATCCGCACGCCCACGCGGGTGCGCGTCACCACCAGTTGACCCTCCTGCGGGTACGCGTGCCAGGTACGCCACCGCACCTGCCCCTCGGTCCGCTGGGCGAGCATGGCGGTAAAGGCGTGCGGACTGCCCGGGAACGTCCCGGCCAGGCCGTGGGGATGGTCGGCGACGAGCGCCAGGAGCTCCTGCGCACGCCCCGCGAACGAGCCCGCACCGAGCGTCTCGACGCGGGCCGCGAACTCGTACTCCCAGTCCCCGAGCCGCTTGGAGACTCCGAGAGGAAGTGGGGTGCTGGAGCCCGGCATGCAGGCGACGGTTTCGGAGCAGCTGCCGCGGTCCTCCTCCAGGAGGACCTGGTGGGAGGCGCCGAGCAGGCGCAACTGGAGTTGGGCACCGGCGAGATGGAGATCGAGCACGGCGAGCGCCGGGAGCGGTTCACGCCCCAGCGCCCAGGCCAGATCGGCGGCACGGGTGTCGGAATAGGCCGTATGGAGGGTCGTGAGCATGGGTCGGCTCCGCAAAACACACATGGACACATGGACAGGGGGACGCCCCCGAGCGTGATGCACGTGGGAGGTGGGAAGCGCCCGATCAGGTCCAACTGGGGTCCGAGGGCTGAATGTTCTCTCCACCGAGGGAATCACGAACTAAGCCGCACTCGCAGTGTTTTTACCCAACTTGACGTGCTTTCCATCCCCTCGGGGGCCTTCCGGTTCACCTGTTCACCGGCGACTCGCCCCAGGGCCCAACAAAAAGGTGTCCGGCGGGACTCAAGGCGGCTCCGAAGCCCCGCCCCGACTCCCGCCGGACACCTCTTGCGCCACCGGGCCGTCGTGCATCCCGCCCGGTCGCGGACCAGCTGCCCCGTGTCAGCTGCCTCCGCCGCATCCGCCCCCGCCACCGCACGACGAACCCCCGCCGCACGAATGACCACCACCGCAGGAGTGACCACCGGAGTGACCGCCCGAGTGGCCTCCCGAGTGGCTGCTGCCGCCGCCGCTGCCGCACGACGAGCCGCCCCCGCCGCCGCCCGCCCACCAGCTGCCGCCGGCGGCGGCCGCACCGCCACCGGCCGCACCGCGCCGGCCCTTGCTCCGGCCCTTGCCCCGGGCCAGCGGCTTGCCGCGGCTTCCCGCGCTCGCCATCGACGAGACGAGCACCGCCACCGCCACGATCACGAGCACCGCGATGAGTACCACCTTCACGGACCTCACGTCCTTCCGTCCCCCGAAGCGAGTCCCCCGCTTCTCACCGGATCCCTGCGTGCAGGAGGGGGATGCCCCCGCCCCCGTTCGGCCAAAGCAGACTTGAGCAACTCCAGAGCTTCCGCACAGGATGGCGGTCATGACACAGGGACGACCGCTGCTCAACCGCCGCCTCGCCGAGTTCGGCACGACGATCTTCGCGGAGATGTCCGCGCTGGCCGTCCGCACCGGCGCCATCAACCTCGGCCAGGGGTTCCCGGACACCGACGGCCCGGAGGAGGTCCGCGAAGCCGCCGTCCGTGCCCTGCGCGCCGGGCACGGCAACCAGTACCCGCCGGGCCCCGGGGTCCCCGAGCTGCGCACCGCCATCGCCGCCCACCAGCAGCGGCGCTACGCCCTGACGTACGACCCCGACACCGAGGTCCTCGTCACCGCGGGCGCCACCGAGGCCATCGCGGCCTCGATGCTGGCCCTCCTGGAGCCCGGCGACGAGGTCATCGCGCTGGAGCCGTACTACGACTCGTACGCCGCCTGCATCGCCATGGCGGGCGCCTCCCGCGTCCCCGTCACCCTGCACCCCGAGCCCTCGACGGGCACCTACCGGCTGGACCTCGACGAGCTGCGCGCCGCCGTCACCCCCCGCACCCGGCTGCTGCTGCTCAACACCCCGCACAACCCCACCGGCACCGTCCTGACCCGCGAGGAACTCGCCGCGATCGCCGAACTGGCCTGCGAGCGCGACCTCCTCGTCGTCACCGACGAGGTCTACGAGCACCTCGTGTTCGAGGGCGAGCACCTGCCGCTCGCCTCGTTCCCCGGTATGCGCGAGCGGACGGTCACCATCAGCTCGGCCGGAAAGACGTTCTCCTTCACCGGCTGGAAGGTCGGCTGGATCACCGCGAGCCCCGAACTGGTGACGGCGGTCCGCTCCGCGAAGCAGTTCCTGACGTACGTCTCCGCCGGGCCGTTCCAGTACGCGGTCGCCGAGGCGCTGCAACTGCCCGACAGCTACTTCGACACACTGCGCGCGGACCTGCGGGCCAAGCGGGACCTGCTGAGCGGCGGACTCGCCGAGGCCGGTTTCACGGTCTACCGCCCGGCCGGCACGTACTTCGTCACCACCGACATCCGCGCCCTCGGCGAGACGGACGGCTTCGCCTTCTGCCGCGCGCTGCCGGAGCGGTGCGGGGTGGTGGCCGTGCCGAACGCGGTCTTCTACGACCACCGGGAACAGGGCGCCCCCTTCGTCCGCTTCGCGTTCTGCAAGCGCACGGAGGTGCTGGCGGAGGCGGTGACCCGGCTGAAGAGCCGGTGAGAAAGCCCGGCGCGGGGGGGGGGGCGCGCCGGCCCCCCCCCCCCCCCGGGGGGGGGGGGGGGCGGGGGGGGGGGGCCCCCGCGGGCCCCCCCCCCCCCCCGGCGCCGGCTGAAGGGCCCGGGGGCCGGCCCCGCGCGCGCGCCAC
>NZ_JBIVTZ010000013.1:253569-275942 GCF_044756945.1 Streptomyces sp. NPDC091387
GCGTTTGCGCGGTGGGGGGGGGGGGGGGGGGGGGGGGGGGGGGGGCGCGGGGCGGGCGGGGGCGGGGCGGGGGGGGGCCCCCCCGCGCGCCGCCCCCCCCCCCCCCCCCCCGCGCCGGGCTGTCACTGCGCGCGGTGGCTCAGGCCTCCGGAGCGTCCTGCTCCGCGCCTTCCGCCTTGTCCTCGGCCGGGGCCAGGCCGAGGCGCTCCAGCAGCCACTTGTCGAACTCGATCGAGGCGCGCACCCAGCTGACCGTCGAGGAGACGAAGTGCTCCAGGGCGACGCCGGTGCCGATGAGCATCTGCGCCTCACCGATCAGCCGGACCGAGGTGCCGGTGTCCTCGGAGCCCTCCTCGGGCTCGTGCGTGTGCGTGTAGACCTTGGGCCACAGGGTGCGGCGGTTCCAGTCGTCGATCGCGTCGAGCAGGACCGGGCGCTGGTCCGTGTCGTGCGGGCGGTCGTAGAACGTGCGGACCGAGAAGACCTGCTGCTCGCCCTCGCCACGGAACATGAAGTACGTGCGGAAGTCTTCCCACGGCGCCGCGAGGTCGCCCTCGTCGTCGACGACGTACTTCAGCTCCATCTGCTCCAGGAGCTGCTTGACGAGGTCCTGGTCAGGGACGACGGGGCCCTCCGGTCCTGCCGCCTGCGGTTCGGGCTGGCCCCCGAAGTTAGGAATCGAGGACGGATCGATGCTCACCGTAATTTCCCTTCGTGCGGTTGGCTGCCATCCTCCCCCATGCCGGGCGGGGCATGGCAAGCGGGAACGGCCCCGATCCGCCACAAGCTGATATCCAGCCAGCGGGGACCGGGGCCGCCACACGTTCCGGTTACGGGTGCGCGCCGCTGTTACGACGCCGCGCCGACGGTCAGACCGTCGCCTTCCCGGTCCACCCGGACCGTGTCGCCGTCCGTGATCTCGCCCGAGAGGATCTCCTTCGCGAGCCGGTCGCCGATCGCCGTCTGGATGAGCCGGCGCAGCGGCCGGGCGCCGTACGCCGGGTCGTTGCCCTCCTCCGCCAGCCAGGCCAGGGCGGCCGGGGTGACGTCGAGGGTGAGGCGGCGGTCGGCCAGCCGCTTGGCGAGGCGGTCGATCTGGAGGCCCGCGATATGGGCGAGCTCGTCGCCGGACAGCGCGGAGAAGACCACCAGGTCGTCCAGCCGGTTGAGGAACTCCGGCTTGAACGAGGCCCGCACCACGTCCATGACCTGCTTCTTCTTCTCCTCGGGCTTGGTCAGCGGGTCGACCAGGTACTGGCTGCCGAGGTTGGAGGTCAGGATCAGGATGGTGTTGCGGAAGTCCACCGTCCGGCCCTGTCCGTCGGTGAGCCGCCCGTCGTCGAGGACCTGGAGCAGGATGTCGAAGACCTCGGGGTGGGCCTTCTCGACCTCGTCCAGCAGGACGACGCTGTACGGGCGGCGGCGGACCGCCTCGGTGAGCTGGCCGCCCTCCTCGTAGCCGACGTAGCCGGGCGGGGCGCCGACCAGTCGGGCCACGCTGTGCTTCTCGCTGTACTCGCTCATGTCGATGCGGACCATGGCCCGCTCGTCGTCGAAGAGGAAGTCCGCGAGGGCCTTGGCCAGTTCGGTCTTGCCGACGCCGGTGGGGCCCAGGAAGAGGAAAGAGCCGGTGGGCCGGTCGGGGTCGGCGATTCCGGCCCGGGTGCGGCGTACCGCGTCCGAGACGGCCTGCACGGCCTGGGTCTGCCCGATGAGGCGCCTGCCCAGCTCCTCCTCCATGCGCAGCAGCTTCTGGGTCTCGCCCTCCAGCAGCCGGCCGGCCGGGATGCCGGTCCAGGCGCCGACGACATCGGCGATGTCGTCCGGGCCGACCTCCTCCTTGACCAGCGTCTCCTTGGGCTCCTTCGCGGCCTCCTGCTCGGCCTCGGCGGCCTCGGCCAGTTCCCGTTCAAGGCCTGGGATCTCGCCGTAGAGCAGCTTGGAGGCGCTGTCGAAGTCGCCGTCGCGCTGGGCCCGTTCGGCCTGTCCGCGCAGATCGTCGAGGCGCTCCTTCAGCTCACCGACCCGGTTGAGGCCCTGCTTCTCCTTCTCCCAGCGGGCGTTGAGCCCGCGCAGCTCCTCCTCCTTGTCGGCGAGGTCGCGGCGGAGCTTCTCCAGCCGCTGCTTGGAGGCGGCGTCGGACTCGTTCTTGAGGGCCAGCTCCTCCATGTGCAACCGGTCGACGGCGCGCTGGAGTTCGTCGATCTCGACGGGCGAGGAGTCGATCTCCATGCGGAGCCTGGAGGCCGCCTCGTCGACGAGGTCGATGGCCTTGTCGGGAAGGAAGCGGGAGGTGATGTAGCGGTCGGAGAGGGTCGCGGCGGCGACCAGCGAGGAGTCCGCGATCTGCACCTTGTGGTGGGCCTCGTAGCGGCCCTTGAGCCCGCGCAGGATCGCGATGGTGTCCTCGACGGACGGCTCCGCCACCAGCACCTGCTGGAAGCGGCGTTCCAGGGCGGGGTCCTTCTCGATCCGCTCGCGGTACTCGTCGAGCGTGGTGGCACCGACCATCCGCAGCTCGCCGCGGGCCAGCATGGGCTTGAGCATGTTGCCCGCGTCCATGGCGGAGTCGCCGCCCGCGCCGGCGCCGACGACGGTGTGGAGCTCGTCGATGAACGTGATGATCTGGCCGCCGCTCTCCTTGATCTCGGAGAGGACGGTCTTCAGCCGCTCCTCGAACTCGCCGCGGTACTTCGCGCCCGCGACCATCGCGCCGAGGTCCAGCGAGACGAGCCGCTTGTTCTTGAGGGACTCGGGGACGTCCCCCTTGACGATGCGCTGGGCGAGCCCCTCGACGACGGCCGTCTTGCCGACGCCGGGCTCCCCGATGAGCACGGGGTTGTTCTTGGTGCGGCGCGAGAGCACCTGGACGACGCGGCGGATCTCCTGGTCACGGCCGATGACCGGGTCGAGCTTTCCCTCGCGTGCGGCCGCGGTGAAGTCCGTACCGAATTTCTCCAGGGCCTTGTACTGGCCCTCCGGGTCGGGTGTGGTCACCCGGCGCCCTCCCCTGCTCTTCTCGAACGCGGCCAGCAGCTTCTTCGCACTGGCCCCCTGGCCGTCGAGGATCTCACCGGCGCGGCCGCCCTTGGCCGCGACCCCGATCAGCAGATGCTCGGTGGAGATGTAGTCGTCGCCGAGTTCCTTGGCCCGCTGCGCCGCGTCGGAGATCACGGCGAGCAGCTCGCGGTTGGGCTGCGGCGGTGCGACGGTCGATCCGGTCACGCTGGGCTGGGCGGCCAGCAGCCGCTCGGTCCCGGTGCGGACGGCGACCTGGTCCGCCTCGACGGCGGCGAGCAGATCGACGATGTTCTCGTTGTCCTCGCCCGCGAGCAGCGCAAGCAGCAGATGTCCCGGGGTCAGATCGGGGTGCCCGTCCTTCACGGCCCTGCTGGTGGCCGCGTTGATGGCGTCCCGGCTCCTGTTGGTCAGCTCGGCGTCCACGTGCGCTCTCTCCTCCTTGCGACGACTGGCCCGTACTCACTTCTGACACGCTGAACGTGCACAAAGTTGAGTCTATTCCACTCAACGCAGAAAACGGTCCACTCCCGCATCGCTCCGCACCGTTGCGCGCTGCCGCGCACCTCATGTCCGAGTGAACCGGCCGCCCGGCCCGCCCGCCACCGCAGGCCGGAGCGGGGCTGCCTACCCTGGGCCCATGGCAGTCGACGTACGCGATCCCGGCCCCGAGTACCTGGCCTTCTGGCGCGAGCCCCATGTATGCACCCTCACGACACTGCGCCCCGACGGCACCCCGCACGTGGTCCCGGTGTGCGTGACGTACGACCCGGAGGCCGGCCTCGCCCGCATCATCACCGGCAGGAACAGCCGCAAGGTCGCCAACATCCTGGCCGCGGGCCCGGACGGCGCACGGGTCGCGGTCTGCCAGGCCGAAGGACGCCGCTGGGCGACCCTGGAGGGCGTCGCCAGGGTGCGCACGGAGCAGGACAGGGTCGACGACGCGGTACGCCGCAAGACGGCCCGCTACGGGCGCGCGCCGAAGCCCAACCCGGACCGCGTCGCCATCGAGATCACCCTGGACCGGGCCCTGGGCCGCGGCTGACCGGAAGCCGCGGCTGACCGGAAGCGCACAGCACAACGGCGCCACCGTGTTCAGGTCACGGTGACGCCGTTGTGTGGGGGAGTGTCTGAGCGACGTGGAACGACGGGGGATCGCTCAGGCACTGCGGGGGGTGGCGGAGATGGCTTCAGGTTCGAACAGCTGGTGGTCACGCTGTGCGAGGTTCACAAAGATCATGTCGTACCGAATGGCGCAGCGCACGGGCTGCGGCGCTCCGCGCGGCTTGCGGAGGCACCGGTAGGCGCGGACCTCGCCGTCGTCCTCACGGGCGACGACGACCGGGTCGCCGAACAGAGTGACCATCAACGAATCACCACGGTGGGGGAGTGCCGTGACGAGGTCGATGAAATGCCACCCTGAGCGGTAGGCGGTTGCCATCTCACGCCGGAAGGTCCGGTCGTCCGGTGGAGTGGTCACAAGTCTGCCCTGTTCTCCACGGAGTTCCCCCAGCCGACGTCGGACTGGTGAAGGTCACCGGTGGCCGCGGGCTGTACGTTGCCCCAGCCGACATCGCCCTGGTAATGGTCGACGGCAGCGCTTGCCTGCGCATTGCCCCATCCAACGTCCGGAGTAGAGCCATGCGTCACGAGCAGCAGTGCAGCAGCCGCGAACGCAGTGCCAAGCACTGACCGAAGCATTCTCTTGTACATAGTCGGCTTCGTCCTCACTTGATGGATCCTCTCCCCCGCTCTCCAAGAGACGATGGCTCATTCGGACGCGTCAATGCCACAGGAGCGATGCATCATGTTCCTGAATGTTCAGGACCCTGGGGGGTGGAGTTTTGCCTATAATGGACACGAAACCGACACATACTCATGCGGTCACGAATCTGTGCACCGAGGGTGCCAGGCTGTATGCGGCCGCGCTGAGCGTGGGCCGCCTCGCCCGCGCCGAGGTCAGGTCCGCACCCTGCCTCGTCAAATTCGGCCTGCTGCTGCCCGATCCGGACGACGCCTCGTGGCTTCGCCCGGTTCCACCGACGGCCGCACTGGCTCAGCGCCTCTACCCGCTGGAACGCGAGATCCTGGATCGCAGGCGGACGTCCGTCGAGCTGGCCGAAGCCTTCGAACCGTTCCTGGCCATCAGCGCCCAGAGCCCCGCGCCCACACACGCGATCACGGTGCTGGAAGGCATGGACCGGATCAACGGAGCGCTCGACCTGGCCATCGCGGAGAGCCGGACGGAAGTGCTGACCGTCCAGCCCGGAGGCAAACGCAGCGAGGAGGTCCTCGGCGAGGCCCTGACCCGCAGCAAACCTCTCATAGATTCCGGCATCAGCGTCCGCACCCTCTACCAGCACACGGTCCGGCACAGCCAGCGCACGTTCGCCTACGTCGACCTCATGGCGGGCGCCCGGATGGAGATCCGCACGCTCGAGGAGCTCATCGAGCGCCTCATCATCTGCGACGACACCGTAGCCTTCATCCCGGTCCAGGACGACCTGCCCGTCGCCCTGGAGCTACGGCACCCCGCACTGGTCGCCTATCTGACGAAGGTCTTCGAACAACTCTGGCGCCGCGCCGTCCCGTTGGACGAGGCAGCCCCGTACGACCCGGCCCGGGACGGCATCACCGGCGTCCAGCGCGCCATCGCCACGCTGCTGATCGAGGGGCACGTCGACGAGGCCATCGCCCGCCGGCTCGGCATGAACGTCCGCACCTGCCGCGCCCATGTCGCCAAGCTGTCCGCCGTGCTGGGAAGCACGAGCCGCGCCCAGCTCGGCTACCTGATAGCCCAGTCAGGAATCCTCGATCAGGATTCCTGACCGGCCGACACTCCAGAGGCCCCCACCCCGGGCCGGAGACATGGCCACGTGCCTCGGAGGGACGTGGCCAAGGCCCCGATCGGCCGGGAGAGTTCCCGGCTCCCCCGACAACATCCACAGTGGCCCGCGAACTACGCTGCCACCACCGTCATCTTGCTGCACTGCCAAAAGTGGGGGGTCACGAATGGGCAGGGATGAGGACACAACGGCGCACGCCCACGAGGGCCGTTCGCTGTGCGACACCGCGGTCAGGATCTACACCGAGGCGCTGAGCGCGGGACGGATACCCCGGGCCGCCATCCAGCCGGCCCCCTGCCTCACCGAGTTGGCGCTGGTCCACCCCGACCCGCAGGACGACGCCTGGGTGCGTCCCGTGCCGCCGTCCGCCGCCCTGGCCCACCTGCTGCAGCCCGTCGTCCGGGAGATCCACGAACGCGTCAGCCTCTCGGCCGCGCTGGTCGACTCGCTGGCACCGCTGGCCGGCGTGGCCAGTACGGACCCCAACCTCGCCATCACCGTCCTCGAGGGCATCCCCCTGATCGACGCCACCATCCAGAACGCGACGGAGAGCGCCACGGAGGAGATCCGGACGCTGCAGCCGGGCAGCACGCGGCCGCCCGACCACCTCCAGAGGGCGCTGTCGCGGGCCCGGCTCACCCTGGAGCGGGGCACCCCGCTCCGGCACATCTACCAGCACCCCATCCGCTACAACCAGACCTTCAAGGCCTATCTGAACCAGATACCGCCGGGCCTCATCCAGATCCGCACGCTGGAGCAGACGGTCGAGCGGCTGCTCGTCTTCGACCGGACCGTGGCCTTCATCCCCGCCAACGCGGCGCGCGACGTCGCGCTGGAGATCCGCCACCCCGCGCTGGTCCGCTATCTGATCCAGATGTACGAAGTCCTCTGGGCGCAGGCCACCCCGCTCACCGATCCGGTGCCGGCCGCCCCGGCCAGCACCTCGGTCACCGCCGTCCAGCTCAGCGTCGCCCGCCTCCTGGTCGAGGGCCACACGGACCAGGTCGTGGCCGGGAAGCTCGGCATCAGCGTCCGCACCTGCCGCGCCCACGTCTCCAGGCTCATGCACACGCTCAACGCCACCAGCCGCACCCAGCTCGGCGCCCTGCTCGTCGGCTCCGGGATCGCCGGGCCCCGGCCGGGACAACACGAAGGCCCGCCGCCCCGCGCGAGCGGGACGACGGGCCTCGGGAAGTGCTGAGGTACTAGGGCCTTTCGTTTGGATCGGGCTGGATCAGGGAGTGGGGTCTGGCGTCGTGCATCGCAAGGCGGAGGATTGAGGCAACGCGGAGCGTTGGTGATTGACGACAACGCCGCGAGGTGCGGCGCCAGACCCCACGAGCCCAGCATGATCCAAACGAGAGGCCCTACTCCTTGGGCCGCTTGGGCCGCCAGACCACCAGGGCGCTGGTGTGCTGCACGTCCTGGTACGGCACCAGATCGCGCCGGTACGACGCGTGCACCTGCGCCTCGCGCTGCTGCAGCGTCACCGCCGCTCCGTCCACGGCCGCCGAGAGCTCGGCGACACGCTGCTGGAGGGCCGCGACCTGGTTCTCCAGCTCGATGATGCGCTTGATGCCGGCGAGGTTGATGCCCTCGTCCTGCGACAGCTGCTGCACGGTGCGCAGCAGCTCGATGTCGCGGGCCGAGTAGCGCCTGCCGCGCCCGGCCGTGCGGTCGGGAGAGACCAGGCCGAGGCGGTCGTACTGGCGCAGCGTCTGGGGATGCAGGCCCGAGAGCTGGGCCGCGATCGAGATCACGTACACCGGGGACTCTTCGGTCAGTTCGTACGGATTACGCCGGCGGCCGTCCATCTCAAGCTCCCTTCGCTGCCTGGAACAGCTCCGCCCGCGGGTCCTGGTCCGCGGTCGCCTTGCGATAGGCCTCCAGGGCGTCCCGGGCGTCCGTGCCCAGGTCCTGGGGAACGACCACCTCCACGGTGACCAGCAGGTCGCCGCGGCTGCCGTCCTTGCGGACCGCGCCCTTGCCGCGGGCGCGCATGGTGCGCCCGTTGGGCGTGCCGGCCGGAAGCTTCAGGGTGACCGGCGGTCCGCCGAGCGTGGGCACCCTCACCTCGCCGCCGAGCGCCGCCTCCGTGAAGGTGACGGGCACGGTGACCGTGAGGTTGTCGCCCTTGCGGCCGAAGACCGGGTGGGTGTCGACGTGGACGACGACGTAGAGGTCGCCGGCCGGTCCGCCGCGCTCGCCGGGGCTGCCCTTGCCGCGCAGCCGGATCCGCTGGCCGTCGGAGACGCCCGCCGGAATCCTGACCTGCATGGTGCGGGACGACTTCGCCCGGCCGCTGCCCTTGCAGACGTCGCAGGGGTCCTGGGCGATGAGCCCACGGCCCTTGCAGTCCACGCAGGGGTCGGTGAGCGAGAACCCGCCGCCGGTGCCGCGCGAGACCTGGCCGGTGCCGACGCAGGTCGGGCAGACCCTGGGGGTGCCGTTCTTGTCGCCGGTGCCGGAGCACGCCTTGCAGGGCGCCTGGCTGGACATCCGCAGCGGGACCGTGGCCCCGTCGACCGCCTCGGTGAAGCTGAGCGTCACCTCGGACTCGATGTCCTGGCCGCGGCGCGGCTGCACCCGGGTGCCGGCTCCGCCGCCCCGGTTGAAGAGGCCGCCGAAGACATCGCCCAGGCCGCCGCCACCGCCGCCGAAGCCGCCGGCTCCGCCGCCCTGGCCACCGCCCGGGGCGCCTCCGAAGAGGTCCCCCAGGTCGAAGTTGAAGTTGCCGCCACCACTGCCGGGTCCGGGGCGGAAGCCGCCGTTGCCGAAGAGGGCGCGGGCCTCGTCGTACTCCTTGCGCTTCTTGGTGTCACCGAGGATGTCGTTGGCCTCGGAGATCTCCTTGAAGCGCTCCTCCGCCTTGTTGTCACCCTTGTTGGCGTCCGGGTGGAACTCGCGGGCGAGCTTCCGGTACGCCTTCTTGATCTCGGCGTCCGTGGCGTCCTTCGGGACGCCGAGAACCTTGTAGTAGTCCTTCTCGACGAAGTCCTTCGTACTCATCGACGTCCCTCCTTCCGGACGACCGGCCCAGGGCCTTCCGCCGGGATCCTGCCGGGCTCGTGGAGCCCCGCCTGATCCCGGCCGAAGGCCCTGCGGGCCGGGCGGTGTGCCGCCAAGTGGTCGGACGGAATGTCAGACCTCCTCGCCGCCACCGCTCTCCTCGTCGGCTGCCTGCTCTTCTTTCGCGTCCTTCGCGGCCGCGGGCGTCGCCCCGGGCTGGGGTTCGGCCACCGCCACCCGTGCGGGACGGATGGTGCGCTCGCCGATCCGGTACCCGGGCTGCAGGATCGCCACGCAGGTCGTCTCGGTGACGTCCGGCGCGTACGAGTGCATCAGGGCCTCGTGGATCGTCGGGTCGAAGGGCTCGCCCTCCTTGCCGAACTGCTGCAGGCCGAGCTTGGCGACGACCGTCTCCAGCGATTCGGCCACCGACTTGAACCCGCCCAGGAGCTCGCCGTGCTCGCGGGCCCGGCCGACGTCGTCGAGCACGGGCAGGAGCTCGGACAGGAGACCCGCGACCGCGATCTCCTTGACCGTGACCCGGTCCCGCTCCACACGGCGGCGGTAGTTCTGGTACTCGGCCTGGAGCCGCTGGAGGTCTGCCGTGCGCTCGGAGAGCGCGGTGCGGACCTGGTCCAGCTGTGCCGTCAGACCGGCTGTCTGGTTCGCGTCCCCGGCGGGGGCCGCCGCCTCCTCGGAAGAGGGGGTGGCGGCCTCCGTCCCGGCGTCGTCAGAGGTGGCGCCGGAGGGGACGTCGGGCTTCTCCTCGAAGCCCGGAGTCTCCTCGGTCACGCCGCACCGCCCTTGGTGTCCTTCTCGTCGTCGACGATCTCGGCGTCGACGACATCGTCCTGACCGTCGCCCTGGGCCTGCCCGGCACCCGGCTGCGCGTCCTGCGGGCCGCCCTCGGCCTGGGCGTTGGCGTACATCGCCTGGCCCAGCTTCTGGGAGACGGCCGCGACCTTCTCGGTGGCGGTACGGATCTCGGCGGTGTCCTCGCCCTTGAGCTTCTCCTTCAGCTCGGTGAGCGCGGCCTCCACCTCCGTCTTCACGTCGCCGGGGACCTTGTCCTCGTTGTCCTTGAGGAACTTCTCCGTCTGGTAGACGAGCTGCTCGCCCTGGTTGCGCGACTCGGCGGCCTCGCGGCGGCGGTGGTCCTCGTCCGCGTACTGCTCGGCCTCTTCGCGCATCCGGTTGACCTCGTCCTTCGGCAGCGAGGAGCCACCGGTGACGGTCATCTTCTGCTCCTTGCCGGTGCCGAGGTCCTTGGCAGCGACGTGCATGATGCCGTTGGCGTCGATGTCGAACGCCACCTCGATCTGCGGGACGCCACGCGGGGCCGGCGGCAGGCCGGTCAGCTCGAACATTCCGAGCTTCTTGTTGTACGCCGCGATCTCGCGCTCGCCCTGGTAGACCTGGATCTGCACGGACGGCTGGTTGTCCTCGGCCGTCGTGAAGATCTCGGAGCGCTTGGTCGGGATCGTGGTGTTGCGCTCGATGAGCTTCGTCATGATCCCTCCCTTGGTCTCGATACCGAGGGACAGCGGGGTCACGTCGAGGAGCAGGACGTCCTTGACCTCGCCCTTGAGGACACCGGCCTGGAGCGAGGCGCCGATGGCGACGACCTCGTCCGGGTTCACACCCTTGTTGGCGTCCTGGCCGCCCGTGAGCTCCTTGACGAGCTCGGCGACGGCCGGCATACGGGTCGAGCCACCGACGAGAACGACGTGGTCGATCTCGGAGAGCTGGATGCCCGCGTCCTTGATGACGTTGTGGAACGGGTTCTTGCAGCGGTCCAGGAGGTCCGCGGTGAGCTGCTGGAACTGCGAGCGCGTGAGCTTCTCGTCCAGGTGCAGCGGGCCCTCGGCCGACGCCGTGATGTACGGCAGGTTGATCGTGGTCTCCGTCGAGGACGACAGCTCGATCTTCGCCTTCTCCGCGGCCTCGCGGAGACGCTGGAGAGCCATCTTGTCCTTGGACAGGTCCACGCCGTGCCCGTTGGCGAACTGCTTCACCAGGTAGTCGACGACGCGCTGGTCCCAGTCGTCACCACCGAGGTTGTTGTCACCGTTGGTGGCCTTCACCTCGACGACGCCGTCACCGATCTCCAGGAGGGACACGTCGAACGTGCCGCCACCGAGGTCGAAGACGAGGATCGTCTGGTCGTCCTTGTCGAGCCCGTACGCCAGCGCGGCGGCCGTCGGCTCGTTGACGATGCGCAGGACGTTCAGGCCCGCGATCTCGCCGGCCTCCTTCGTCGCCTGACGCTCGGAGTCGTTGAAGTACGCCGGGACGGTGATCACCGCGTCGGCGACCTTCTCGCCCAGGTACGACTCGGCGTCACGCTTCAGCTTCTGCAGGATGAAGGCGCTCATCTGCTGCGGGTTGAAGCTCTTGCCGTCCAGGTCGATCTTCCAGTCAGTGCCCATGTGGCGCTTGACGGAGCGGATGGTCCTGTCGACGTTCGTCACTGCCTGGCGCTTGGCGACCTCGCCGACCAGAACCTCGCCGTTCTTCGCGAAGGCGACGACGGACGGCGTGGTCCTGGCGCCTTCGGCGTTGGTGATGACGGTGGGCTCGCCGCCTTCGAGAACGCTGACGACGGAGTTAGTCGTGCCCAGGTCGATGCCGACCGCACGTGCCATTTCAATTCCTCCAACTGACTACTTGAGTGGATCTGGCTCAAGGATGCATGACATCGCTCCCGGAGTCAACAGACCTGAGTCGAGGCGACTCAACTATCGTGCACACACTCCGCGCCACCAGTGAATTGTTCACCTTTGTGACGACGGACACATCTCACATATGACTCACGCGGGGACGGATTCGAGCCGACCGCGGACGACACCTGCCCGCCCGGTGGGCCACACACCCCTCACCATCATCGCGCCATGGGATCGTTCTGTCACAAAATGGCGTGAGCCGCACAAAACAGACAGCCAACCGGTGGCAGGCGATCAACCCGCCCGGCAGTCGGCCCGCCAGGCATCACCCCCGGGCGGCCGCCCCCGGCAGCCAACCGCCGCGGCCGATCCCAGGCAGGTGCGAACGATGCAGACCCAGAGGCCGAGGCCGAGACAGAGGCAGGCGCCGAGGCGCAGCCCGGTGCGGCATCCGTGGCAGACGGCACGGCATCCCTGGCAGCCGCCGCGGCCGTCCCGCACGGCGAGCGCCCTCGCGGCCCTGCGGGCGCTGGCCCCGGCAGCCCCGCCGCGCCCCTCCGCCAAGCGCACCCTGGACCTGCTCCTCGGCTCCGCGCTCCTCCTCCTGGCCACCCCCGCCCTCGCGGCGGCCGCCCTCGTCCTCGCCGTGCGGCGGCGCCCCGGCGGCGTACTGACGCGCTCCCCCCGCACCGGACTGGCGGGCAGGCCCTTCGTGCTGCGGTCCCTGCGCACCCGGCGGCTGCGGCTGGACGTGCTCTCCCGGCTGCCCCACGTCGTACGGGGCGAGCTCTCCCTGGTCGGCCCCGAACCGCTCGCACCGGGCGACGAACGAGGCGCGGCGGCCGGTGCGCGGGACTGGCGGCGGGAGCTGAAGCCCGGACTGACCGGCCTGGCCCAGGTGCGCGGCCGCTCCACGATGCCGTGGGACGAGGCGGACCTCCTCGACCAGCACTACGCCGAGCACCACGGGCTCGCGCTGGACCTGGCGATCCTGGCCGAGGCGGTGCACGCACCGCTGCGCGGGGCGGTCCGCGGCCTCACCCGGCGCGGCCAGGCATGCCTGAGCGACACAGATCACCGCCTGCCCAACTACAGCGCGGCGGAATAAGTGGATAGTGTCAGCACAGACTGATTAAGTTACTGCTTAGTAATCACCAGTACGTGCCAGTAGGTGCTGGAACCCACCCTCGCAGGCCCGAGGAGCCCCCAAATGCAACTCGCCGCGATCATCGTGTCGCTGGTGCTGACCGTGGTCGGCGTTGCGCTCATCGCCCGAGCCGTCGCGCAGATCTACCGGTCCGTCACACTCGGACAGCCGGTCCCGGCCGGCAGTCGCACCGACAACCCGAAACAGCGCACGATCACCCTGGTCAAGGAGTTCCTCGGCCACACCCGGATGAACCGGTGGGGGATCGTCGGCTTCGCACACTGGTTCGTCGCCATCGGCTTCCTGACGCTGCCTCCGACGCTGCTCCAGGCGTACGGACAGCTCTTCAAGGCCGACTGGGTCCTCCCGATCATCGGTGAGTGGCTGCCGTTCGAGCTGTACATCGAGTTCATCGGCCTGATGACGACGGTCGGCATTCTCGTGCTGATCGCCATCCGGCTGCTGAACCTGCCCTCCCGGGCCGGCCGCAAGTCGCGGTTCGCGGGCTCGAAGGCCTGGCAGGCGTACTTCGTCGAGTACGTCATCCTCGTCATCGGCCTGGCGATCCTGACCCTGCGCGGCCTCGAGGGCGCGATCCACCACGTCGGCGGCTACGAGGCCGCGTACTTCGTCTCGTACCCCCTGGTCCTCGCGTTCAAGGGACTCGCGCTCGGCACGCTGCAGAACCTCATCTACCTCACCGCGATGATCAAGATCGGCGTCTCGCTGATCTGGATGATCACGGTCGCGCTCAACACCAACATGGGTGTCGCCTGGCACCGCTTCCTCGCCTTCCCGAACATCTGGTTCAAGCGGAACGCCGACGGCGAGGTCGCGCTCGGCGCGCTGCAGCCGATGACCTCGGGCGGCAAGGAGATCGACTGGGAGGACCCGGGCGAGGACGACACCTTCGGTGTCTCCCAGGTCGAGCAGTTCTCCTGGAAGGGCATCCTCGACTTCTCCACGTGCACCGAGTGCGGCCGCTGCCAGTCGCAGTGCCCCGCCTGGAACACCGGCAAGCCGCTCTCCCCGAAGCTCCTGATCATGTCGCTGCGCGACCACGCGCACGCCAAGGCCCCGTACCTGCTGGCCGGCGGCGGCAAGGACATGGAGGGCAACGAGAAGGCGACGGCGGAGCAGCTCAAGGACGTCCCCGCGGCCGCCCTCGCGGAGGCCGAGCGCCCCCTCATCGGGACCGCAGAGGAGAACGGCGTCATCGACCCGGACGTGCTCTGGTCCTGCACCACCTGCGGTGCGTGCGTGGAGCAGTGCCCGGTCGACATCGAGCACATCGACCACATCGTCGACATGCGCCGCTACCAGGTGATGATCGAGTCCGCGTTCCCGTCGGAGGCGGGCACGATGCTCAAGAACCTGGAGAAGAAGGGCAACCCCTGGGGGCTCGCCAAGAAGCAGCGCGTCGAGTGGACCAAGGAGGTCGACTTCGAGGTCCCGATCGTCGGCAAGGACGTCGAGGACCTCTCCGAGATCGACTACCTGTACTGGGTCGGCTGCGCCGGCGCCCTGGAGGACCGCGCCAAGAAGACCACGAAGGCCTTCGCGGAACTGCTCCACATCGCGGGCGTCAAGTTCGCGATCATGGGCGGCGACGAGAAGTGCACCGGCGACTCGGCCCGCCGCCTGGGCAACGAGCCGCTGTTCCAGCAGCTCGGCCAGGAGAACGTCGCGATGCTGAACATGGCGTTCGGCGAGGATGACGACGACTCGACGAAGAAGGCCAAGGCGGCCAAGAAGATCGTCGCGACCTGCCCGCACTGCTTCAACACCATCGCGAACGAGTACCCGCAGCTCGGCGGCGAGTACGAGGTCATCCACCACACGCAGCTGCTCCAGCACCTCATCGACGAGGGCCGCCTGGTCCCGGTGACGCCGGTCGAGGGCCTGATCACGTACCACGACCCCTGCTACCTGGGCCGTCACAACAAGATCTACACGCCCCCGCGCGAGATCATCGCGAAGGTCCCGGGTCTGCGGAACGAGGAGATGCACCGCCACAAGGAGCGCGGCTTCTGCTGCGGCGCCGGCGGCGCCCGGATGTGGATGGAGGAGCGGATCGGCAAGCGCATCAACAACGAGCGCGTCGACGAGGCCCTCTCCCTCAACCCCGACATCGTCTCCACGGCCTGCCCGTTCTGCCTCGTCATGCTGACCGACTCGGTCAACGGCAAGAAGAACGACGGCAAGGCGAAGGAGTCGATCCAGGTGGTCGACGTCTCGCAGCTGCTGCTCGACTCCGTGAGGACCCCGGCCGATCCGGCGGGCGAGCCGGAAACGGCGGACGCGCCGGAGCCGGAACCGGTGAAGTAACCGGTACCGCGCCACCGCGGTGCACGAGCGGCCGGACCTGCCTCGGGGGCAGGACCGGCCGCTTCTGCTTTCCCGCCCCGGTGACGCATCATGTGGGACGGCCACCGGGGCGTACGAGACGTACGAGGCAGGCAGGCGAGACACCCGAGGCACACGAAACGGACGAGGTGCTCCAGTGCGGATACGTAGCGCAAGGGCGACGGCCACCGTCGCGGCCGGCTGCGCCTGCGCCCTCCTGCTGACGGCGTGCACGGGCTCCCCGGCCTCCGGACCGGGCAAGAACGGCGACGCCCTGCCCACCGCCCTGTCCGGCCTCGCGGGCGCCGAGCGCCACCCCGTACCGCGCGGCGGCGGCAGCCACACCCCCGACGACTTCAACGGCGACGGCCACCGCGACCTCGTCCTCAACAACCTGGTGAAGCCCGCGGCCGAGAGGCACGGCGACGACGCGGGCATCGGCATCGTGTACGGCTCCGCCTCCCGGGGCCTCGACCCGTCCGTACGCCAGTTGCTGAGCGCGCACGCGAACGCCGCCAAGACCGGCGACACCCTCCCCTCCGCGTTCGACGCCGAGGCCTCGTGCGATCTGGACCAGGACGGCTTCACCGATCTGATCGTGGCCACCGACCCCCCGTACAACGGCATCGGCCGCCCGCCCGTACCGCTCCAGATCCTGTTCGGCTCCCCCGCGGGCCTCACCGGCAAGGCGGTCGCGCTCCGCATCCCGGACCGGGCCCGCTTCGGCAACGAGTGGCCCGACCACCCCGTCTGCGGCGACTTCGACGGCGACGGGAAGCCCGATCTGGCCGTGACGGCGAGCGCGGGCAGGATCAGCTTCCTGCGCGGCCCCTTCACCCGCGACGGCCGCCCGCACGCCGCCGGCGGCACCATCCCGGGCGCCGGCCCGGCCCTGTCGGCCCCCGAGCCCCGGGCGGACACGAACGGCGACGGCTACGACGACCTGGTGTACGCCGCCCGCCCGCACGAGCCCGGCACGGCCGCCAAGGGCACGCTGCTGCTGGGCAGCCCCGACGGACCGGGCCGGCCGGGCGGCACGTACCGCTTCAAGGCCCCGGCCGGCGACCTCCCGGCGGCACCGCTGCGCCGGAAGACGCCCCCCGCGGCCTCCGCAGAAACGAGCCTCCTCGTCCGCTACGCGGACTTCGACGGCGACAAGAAGCCGGACACGGTGGTACGCACCCACCGCGGCGAGACCGCGGACCTGATCGCGCTGTACCCGGCGGCCACCCCGGACCGCCCGCTGATCACGTTCACCAGCGCCCTGTTCAACGCGCGCTGACCCTGCCCGCCCGCCCGCGGACAACCCCCCAGGGTTCCCTTAGGGGATGTCACAGCTAGGCCGCAAAGGCGGGCCAGTTCCCCCGCCCCTCACACCCACCCCGGACGGACCAGGTACGTTCGATTACGTGGCTGGATTCAGGATCGGACGCGGCCGGGACAACCGCACCCCGCAGCAAGCGCAGCAGCAACCGCGGCAGCAGCCGTACGGCAATCAGGCACCACCGCCGTACGGACAGCAGCAATGGCCGCCGACAGGAGGAAACGGCGCCCCGCACAACAGCGGCGGCTACAACGGCGGCGGCCCGCACAACGGTGGCGGCGGCCAGAACAACAACGGCGGCTACCACCCGGGCGGCGGTTACCAGGGCGGCGGAGCAGACGAGCCGGAGTACTTCGCCGACCCGTACCCCCAGCCCCACCAACCGCAGCACTCGCACCAGGGCGACCCGTACGCCAACAACCCGGGCCACACGCAGGCCTTCAGCATCGACGAGGACCCCTACGGCGACGGGAACACCTACCGCGCCGGCCAGGCCCCCGTCCCGCCCGCGGGCCCGCGCCTGCACTGGAAGCAGCTACTGAGCGGCATCGTGATGCGCCCCGCCCCGACGTTCTGGCAGATGCGCGACTACCCCGTCTGGGGCCCGGCGCTCATCGTCACGTTCCTCTACGGCCTGCTGGCGCTCTTCGGCTTCGACCAGGCCCGCGACGACGCGATCCACGCCCCGGTCGGCGACGCCATCCCCTACGTCATCATCACGGGCATCGGCTTCGTGATCGGCGGCCTGGTGCTCGGCGCGGTCACCCACACACTCGCCCGCCAGCTGGGCGGCGAGGGCGCCTGGCAGCCGACGGTGGGCCTCTCCATGCTGATCACGTCGATCACGGACGCCCCCCGCCTGATCTTCGCGCTGTTCCTGGGCGGCGAGAACTCCCTGGTCCAGATCCTCGGCTGGGTGACCTGGCTGGCGGCGGCGGCCCTGCTCACCTCCATGGTGAGCAAGTCCCACGACCTGCCGTGGCCGAAGGCGCTGGGCGCGAGTGCGATCCAGCTGATCGCGCTCGTATCGATCCTCAAACTGGGCACGATCTGACCCGACCCGAAAAGACCCCCGGAGCCATGAGGCCCCGGGGGTCTTTCACATCCACAACCACCACCGCGTCCGCACCCGCACCGGACGAACGGCTCAGGCGTCCAGCACCTGCCCGCTGCGCCGCACGACGGGCTTCTCCACGCTCCAGGGGAAGTTGATCCAGCGATCGGTCTTCTTCCACACGTACTCGCACTTCACGAGTGAATGCGACTTCTCGTAGATGACGGCGGACCGCACCTCGGCGACGTGATCAATGCAGAAATCGCGCACCAGCTTCAGCGTCTTGCCGGTATCGGCGACGTCGTCGGCGATCAGGACCTTCTTGGCCGAGAAGTCGATCGCGTTGGGCACGGGCGCCAGCATGACGGGCATCTCCAACGTGGTGCCCACGCCGGTGTAGAACTCCACATTCACCAGGTGGATGTTCTTGCAGTCCAGCGCGTACGCCAGCCCGCCCGCGACGAAGACCCCGCCACGCGCGATGCTCAGCACCACATCCGGCTCGTACCCGTCATCGGCCACGGCCTGCGCCAGCTCCCGCACGGCATGCCCGAAGCCGTCGTACGTCAGGTTCTCCCGCACGTCATCGCCCATCGGACATCACACCTGGGTCCGGTGGAAGTTCATGTACGAACGCGACGCGGTCGGACCGCGCTGCCCCTGATATCGCGACCCGTACCGCTCGGAGCCGTACGGGAACTCCGACGGAGACGTCAGCCGGAACAGGCACAGCTGGCCGATCTTCATCCCAGGCCAGAGCTTTATCGGCAGCGTTGCCAGATTCGACAGCTCCAGGGTCACGTGCCCGGAGAACCCCGGATCGATGAACCCGGCCGTCGAATGCGTCACCAGCCCGAGCCGGCCGAGCGAACTCTTGCCCTCCAGCCGCGACGCGAGATCGTCCGGCAGCGAGATGACCTCGTACGTCGACGCGAGCACGAACTCACCGGGGTGGAGGATGAACGCCTCGTCCCCCTCCGGCTCGACGGTGCGGGTCAGATCGACCTGCTCCACGGCGGGATCGATATGCGGATAGCGGTGGTTCTCGAACACCCGGAAGTAGCGGTCGAGCCGCACATCGATGCTCGACGGCTGCACCATCGACGTATCGAAAGGATCAATACGTACGCGTCCGGCGTCGATCTCGGCCCGGATGTCCTTGTCTGAGAGAAGCACCCACCGAGGATACGCAGAACGCGCGGACCCACCCACATCGGGCCGCCCCGCGCGCCTGTCGCCACCTTCCCGGAAGCTCTACCGCTCCTCGAACACCACGGGCACGGCATGCCGCAACCGAGCGCAACGAGGACAGCGGATAAGCCGCCCGGGACCGATCCGCCCGGACCCGAGCTGCTGCATCGGGAACGAGGCGGTAGCGAAAACGTGCCCTTCGGCACAGCGGACGACGGTGCGCTCCAAGGAGTCCATCAAGTCCCTTCCCCATCAAGCCGTGGACGAGAAAGCCACATTAGGGGATGAACGGGACGCCACTCCACGCGGCACTCCGCGAACCCACGCTACGCCCCCAACTCCCGCCCCACCCAACCGCATCCACCCCTCCACACGACACACCCCCACCCCGCCCCACGCCTGGGCTCACACATCGGGGAGCCCGCGATGGGGTACAGTGTGGGACGATGCGTCGCTGGTCAGCCAGTGCGTCACGCGGGTGTAGTTTAATGGTAGAACATGAGCTTCCCAAGCTCAGAGCGCGAGTTCGATTCTCGTCACCCGCTCCACGACTAAGGCCCAGGTCAATGACCGGGGCCTTTCTTGTTGTCTAGACCAGTTCAAGGGCGGCGTGCCCTCCACGTGCCCCAAGTCGCAGGAACCCGCACCCAGAGGGCACGAGGCAGCCCTCATCCAGCAGCCAAAAGCCGGGGGCGCCTCCCTGGCACCCACCGTGGCGCGCATCACACTGATGCATATTGGTGGGCGCCACTTGCGCGCGAAGTGACAGCACCGACAGGCTCCTACTTTCCTGCCTCATCCTCTTTTCCGGCGCCCTCTTGGGCATCGAACGCGTAGGGGTGGACGTACCTGCCTTCGTTGAAGGGGGCGAACCAACTCTTGATGCCCATCGGCGCGATCCCTAGGGATGCAAGCGCCGGTTCCTCATCAAGCCCATCCGCCGCATCGTCGTACAGCCACTCATGGTCCATGTCCTCGTAGACCTGGTCAGCAAATGAGTCGAGCGCTGACGAAGTGCCCGAGTCCAGCAGCCCGTACAGATCCAGGGTGCTCTTCGCCTGTTCCAGCAGCAGTCTCAGTACCAGTTCTTCCGCGACACAGCTGAGCTGCTGGAAAGAGCCATGAGTGAGGCGGGTGGTCAGCGTGATCGCTGTGACAAGGAATCGGCGCGCGAAGGAGGCGCTGTACTGCAGCGCGTAGCGGCCCGGAAGCCCTTCGAGGAGCCAGAACGGTCGCTCGCTCTCGGCAACGGTTGTCCGATGCTGAGTAAGGGTCTGCAGGTCCTGGAAGAGTTCGTCCACGAGCAAATGAGTGCCGTATACCAGCGCTCCGGCTGCGAGCCCGGCGTCCTCCGCAGAAACGCCGAAGGCAAAGTCATCCTCCCCGTCGTTCCCTCCGTCTTCGTCGCCGATGACCCCGAACATGTCGGAGCCGAAGGCTCTCAGTTCGCCGGCCATGGAACTAAGCGTGACGCGCATGGCCTCACTTTCGGCAGCATGATCCGTCTCGGTCCGAGGCTCGGAACCCGGGCCTTGCGCTGGCTGAGCATGACGATCTCTACGGGTGGCCGGGTCGTCAGGTGGCACATTGGGACCGCCCGCCGCGTCGAGGCTCTCCTTCACCGATTCGGGGTGCAATTCAACCTCGCACCGGTCGACGGTCCACTCCGACAACAGCTCCGAACGATCAAGGAGCTCGCCCACAACGGAGCCGACAGCCTCCTCGGCAAGCTCCAGGGATGGAGCATCAACGAAGACCTTCAACAGGGCCCCGCCGGGGTAGACCGCCACGATCGAGTCGAGAAGATCGACTTCCAGGCCGTCCGGTCCTTCGATGGCATCGACCGACGCAAAGCCCTGCTCAAGCAGGGAAACTGCACCCGCACGTTGCAGAGGGTCCATTTCCGGAGCGCCCTCGGGGATCCGGGTATCCACAGTCACGACGTAAGTCACGTATCCAAGAATGGCAGGACAGCAGCACCGCGGTTCCGCGATTGAACAATATTGAGCACCGCCTGGCAGAACAAGATCGGTACTGTGTCCTGAAGGTTCGGATCGAGTTCACCACCAGACCTTGGCCCACCGCGATCTCGCCAGATAGACCGCACGGGCCGCTTCCGGCGTGCCACGATGGGTGGGCTCAAGCAAGACGAGCACAAGGTCGGCCGCAGGGGCGGGAATCCCTGTCAAAGATCTTCGCTCTCCTGGGTCGACGTGCCAGAAGAACGGAAACACTCGAAGCCCTCACCGCAGAGATCCACTCACAACACCTTGGAGGCAGTCGGCAGTTGCGGGTCGGCTCCGCGCGGATCTGAAACGTCGGCAGGTCCTCAGCTAGTGACCACTGTTACCAGGTGGTCGAGCTGAGGCTGGCCTGCCCCGGAATCGACCACCGCGAGCTGGATTGGTAGACCCGCATGCCGCCGAGCTTCAGGACCCGTCTGATGCTGGTCATCATCGCCGTGCTGTTGTCCCTCGTGATCGCCCTTGCGACAGCGTTTGTCTTCTACGCCACCAAGGAAAGCTTCCTAGTCGCGTTGACCGCTGGAGGCGGTGCCTTCGTCGCGACGATGACCCTGGCCCTCGGAGTGTTCTCACTGTTCTCCCAATAGGACGCGCACCACCAAGCAGCCGAACTGAAATGGTGCGGGCCACCGCAGTGGCCCGCACCATCTACGCCTGGTACGACGCAAAATCATGGCAGGTGCAGTCAGTCGACCGCCGTACCGCAGGCAACTGAGTCCGTCGCGATGCTCTATCGCTCGTCATTCCTTGCGCTCAGCGGCTTGCAGGCGCTGAGCGCGCACCCGCTCATCCAGCCCCGAAGCTACCTCCCGTTGCCGCGCGGCGTCGGAGTGTTGGTAGATCAGCGCCGCCTTCTCCGAGGACTGGCCGGCGCGGACCATCGTGTCCTTGAGCGTGGCGCCCGACTGGGTGGACAAGGTGTGGCCGGTGTGCCGGAGGTCGTAGAAGCGGAAGCCCTCCGGCGGGCCGACCTGGGCGCGGGCCCTGCGCCACTTGCGGCCGAAGGTGGACCGGCGGAAGGGGGCGCCCCTCTCCCCGACGAACAGGAGCCCGTCGGGTTCCTTCTCGGCGTACCAGTCGAGGTGACGCTTCACCTCGATGTGCAGGAAGGCCGGGAGGAAGACGGTTCGCCTTCCGGCGGCCGACTTGGTGTCGCCCTCGACGCGACGGCCGCTGGTCAGCTCGGGCGCGGCGTCACGGACCTTGACCGCGAGAGGTTCGAGAGTGACGTCGGGGCGCCGGAGGGCGGCCTGTTCTTCCGGGCGCATGGGCCCGTAGGCGCCGAAGTAGACCATCAGCCGCCACCTCGGTCCCACGGCGTCAGCGAGCGCGTCGACCTGTTCGACAGTGGCCGTCGGGCGTTCCTTGGCGTTCTCGCTGCCGGCGCCCCTGATCCGGCAGGGGTTGCGGCGGATCAGCTCGTCGTCGGCCGCCGTCTCCATGATGGCCTTGAGAAGGCGGTAGGACTTGGCGACAGTCGTCGCACCGGTAGCCCCCAGCCGCTCGACCCGCCAGGTGCGCACGCCCGGCGGCGTGATGTCATCCAGGTTCACCGAGGCGAATGCGGGCAGCAGGTGCAGACGCAGGAGCCTTCGGTACAGCTCCTCCGTGGTGGCGGAGAGCCCGCGTTCCTCGACCCACTTCATGGCGTACGTCCAATGCCGTTGCTTGAGCTACTGAAGTATCGCGGGCGCAAGGGTGATGATCTTCTCGGGAACCCGTCGCGTGCCTCGCCTGGCCTGGTCTTTCTT
>NZ_JBIVTZ010000014.1:0-254139 GCF_044756945.1 Streptomyces sp. NPDC091387
CGATCCACGGATGCATGCCCGGTCAACGAACCAGCACCCCGGCAGTCACCGTGCCCGGGAGAGGAACTACTTGCACCCCTCAAGCAACGGCATTGGGCGTACGTCTCGAAGTTGATCGAGCCGGCGTCGGGATCAACCCAGTGCTTGCGCTCGATGTCAGCCTGGGTGAGCGTGAGCCAGGTCTGGGCCTCGGTACGCGTATCGAAGGTCTCCGGGGCGGTGCGACGGCTGCCGTCCGGTGCCCAGTAGCGCGTCTGCCACCGCCCCGACGGGAGCTGGCGAACGGTGCCGAACTCGCGCCGCCGCTGCGGCTTACGGACAGCCATCAGGCTGCCTTCCCGAAGCGGGAACGCGCGTCGCCGAGAGTCGGAACGGTGCGCTCTTCGACGTAGGCGGCGATGGCGCTCTCAGGGATCCGTACGGGCTTGCCGAGCTTGACGTAGCGGATGCGGCGCTCCTGGATGAGTCGCCGGATGAAGCGCACGCCGGTGCCCAGGCGCTCGGCTGCCTGCTCCACGGTGAGGAGGGTGTCGGTAGTGATCACCTCCCCCTGCGGTCGCGGGGGCTGAACGGGGGCGTGCGGTATCGCCGAAGGGCGCAAGTGAGTGCTCCGGTTCCGGCCGGCGGATGGGGCGGCAACCCCGCGCCTGGCCTCGTGTCGTTCAGGGATGGGATGGGCAGGACGGCCACAGCGAGGGTTTGCGTTCCCGCTGCGCCAGGTGGAGTGGGCCGCTATGCGTCGGAGGCAGGCCCGTACTCTTCGTTGCTCTTCATCAGCTCGGTGGCGATGGCGTTGGAGACCATCACGTCAGCCTCCTTACGGATGTCCGGGTGTTCGGCAAGATAGGCGTCGAGCTGGTCACGAGCCTTCCGCGCCTCGTGGTTGGCACGGTTGGAGGCTCTGTAGGCGGCAACAACGTTGTCGATCAGCTCCATGGCCCGGCCCATGGTCGCCAGGCTGGGCGGCCCGACGAAGTTGCTGAGCGGGACGCCGAAGATCTCGGCGAAGCCGATGGCCTCATCGAGGTTGATCCGGCGCTTGCGGTTCTCGATGCGCCAGACCGCAGACGGGTTCATGTCGAAGCCGACGTCGTTCATGCGGTCGGACAGCGTGGTGGTGCTCCAGCCGCGTTTCTCGCGCTCCAGTTTGACCCGCACAGCGGCGTTCTCCTCGCCGCTGAGGAGCACGCCCTCAGGGTTTCCCTCGTCATCCGGCATCGCCCCCTCCTCCCGTTCGCTGCGTGTACCGCCGGTTGTGCGGCATAGAACAAGATTAGCATCCGTTCTGCGGATCGCATAGCGCTATGCGATCCGCATAGTCCGTGGTACTGTAAAGCACCCCAGCAGACCGCACCGATCCGCCGAGGCATGCCTTCAGCCAGCCCCCGACATACAAAAAGCCCCCCGGTGACCCAACACCGAGGGGCTCAGAGCGCAAACCTCATGCCGCCCATCCCTGAACGACTGACCTGCGAGGCCGGGATTGCCGTCCCATTGGCCCGCAAGCGGAGGAGCTACATGTCCAGTATGGACGATCCCGCCCAGAGCACGCCATCCCTTCCGAACACCGCCGCCCTATGGCCGCCGGTGGCCATACCCGGCCGCCCCGCCGAGCCCGTACCGCCGCCGACAGAGGAGCCCGAACCTGCTCCGCCGTCCGAGGGCGAGGCGGTGCTCGCGGAGCTGCGGGAGCAGATTCGCCGCTACGTCGTACTGCCGAGCGGGGAGGCGTTCACAGCCGTGACCCTGTGGGTTGCGGCTACGCACTTGCAGACGGCGTGGCAGCACGCTCCTCGACTGGCCGTCGTGGGGCCGGCGAAGCGGTGCGGCAAGTCGCGGCTGCTGGACGTGATCACCGAGAGCGTTCACGATCCGTTGATCACGGTCAACGCGTCGGCCGCCGCGGTGTTCCGGTCGATCACCGCCACACCGCCCACCCTGCTGGTCGACGAGGCCGACACTCTCTTCGGCTCCGCGAAGGTCGCGGAGAAGAACGAGGAGATGCGCGGCCTGCTCAACGCGGGGCACCAGCGCAACCGCCCCACCCTGCGGGTTTCCGGACCCAACCACGAGGTCTCGAAGTTCCCCACGTTCGCCATGGCGGCCCTCGCCGGCATTGGCGACCTGCCGGACACGATCATGGACCGGTCGATCGTGATCCGGATGCGGCGCCGCAGGCCGGGCGAGAAGGTGGCGGAGTTCCGTACTTTCCGTGACACCCCGCCCCTCCACGCGCTGCGTGACCGGCTCGTCGCCTGGCTGACTCCCCTGCACGCCGAGGCGATGGAGCTGACACCGGCCATGCCGGTCGAAGACCGGGCGGCCGACACATGGCAGCCGCTGGTGAGCGTTGCCGACCTCGCCGGCGGAGCATGGCCGGGCCTCGCCCGCACCGCCTGCCAGATCATGGCCAAGCACGAAGCCGAGCACGACCAGGACCGCAGCAGCCTGGGCATTCGCCTGCTGGCCGACATCCGCCGCGCCTTCACCACTGAAGGCAACCCGCCGGCGCTCCGCACCAGCCGACTCCTCGACATCCTCAACCAGGACGACGAGACGCCCTGGGCGGAGTACACCGCCAACGGCCTGACCCCTCGGGGCCTGCAACTCCTGCTGAGGGAGTACGGCATCAGCTCGGCCACCCGCCGCTTCCACGGCAACGTCCAGGCCAAGGGCTTCACCCGCGTGCAGTTCGCCGATTCCTGGGCCCGCTACTGCCCCGAGCCCACCCCCGAAACGGCGACCGGGGCCTGACCCGGCACGACCCGTCACGACCCGTCTCCGCGCAGGTCAGGGCGGTGACGAGTCGCGATCCGGTGACGAGTCGACTCGTCGCTACCGCCGCACTCGTACCTGCCCTGACCAGGCACGCGACGAGTCGTGACGGGTCCCCCGCCCTCAGAGCCACCTCAGCCGCACCCCGCACTCTGGAGCATTTCCCCTTGTCCTCCCCCGCCATCACCGCGGCACCGTCTGCCCCACTGCCACTGGCCACCGCGATCCGCACGGGCGTGTCGCTGCTGGCCGTGGCCGCCTTCGCACTGTCCTACGACGCGCTGCGTCAGATGGCCGCCGCCAGCCACATCCACCGGGCGCTCACCTATGCCTTCCCGCTCGTCATTGACGGGTTCATCGCCATCGGGATCGGCGCCCTGCTCATCCTGCGGACCGCACCCCTGTCCGCCCGCCTCTACGTCTCCGCCCTGGTCGGCGTCGCCACCGCCACAAGCATCTGGGCCAACGTCCTGCACGCCGTCCGCCTCAACCAGCAGACCCGCCACACCAACCTCGCCCTCGACGACATCACCGTCGGAGTCATCTCCGCCATCGCCCCGCTCGCCCTGGCCGGAGCCGTCCACTTCTACCTCCTCGTCGCCCGACGCCCCACAGCCACCGACCGCCACAACAGCGGCGACCGCCACGAACCCCGCGCGGAACACACCATCGGTAAGCTCGCGCCACCACACGCCACGGACACGGATACCGATGTGCCGCAGCAGCCCGGTAAGCCGGGAGGCAAGCAGTCGAGCGTTTCCCTGGAGCAGGCCGTGGCCATCGGCCGCACGGCTCCCCTCGGACGAGGCGACAGCGTTTCCCGCCGCAACGTCGAGAAGGCGATCCGGGACAACGGATTCGGCATGTCACGCGCCCGCTTGGACAAGGTCAAGGACCTGCTACAGGCCGAACTCGACGCCGTCACCACAAGCACCGACTGAACCTCGCACCGCACGTCTCCCCAGCCCGTTCCTCCCATGAATCAGCACGGGAGGAACGGGCCCTCTCCCTCCACCACCGCTTGCAGGAGCCCCCATGCACGGCCTCGACCCCGAACCCTCATCAGCGCAGCAACAGATGACCGCCACCCCGGCATCAGGCGGAGCAAGGTATGGCGTTGGACCGTCCACGGGCCGGTCCAACGCAGATGCCTCCGCCCCGGGGGTGGCGGAGGAGCTCGGGCGCCAGGGGGCGCCCGACCGGAACAAGCCCGTCGACACCACCACCCGCACCGTGCTACCGCAGCGTGCCGCCGAAGCCGCCGCACTGCACCGAGTCGCCCGCCGCCGTCAGCGCAAAGAGACCCAGCGCAAGGAACGCGTGGACGTCCGCTACAGCACCGACGAGAAAGCAGCGATCCTCACCGTGGCCCGCTCGCTGAACGTCGCCGCCGCCCACTACGTCGGCGCCGTCGTCATGGCCCACGTCCAGGGAGACCTCACGCTGCCTGGTCAGCGCACTCAGCTCGACGACTACATCGACGAACTCACAGCCCTCCGAGGTGAAGTCGCCAAGATCGGCCACAACGTCAACCAGATCGCCAAGAAGCTCAACTCCGGCGACCGCCCACACCCTGGGGACACCGCACTCCTCGACCATGCGGAACGCGCCCTCGGCACGGTCGGCATCACCATCCGCCACATCGCCGCAGCCGCCACTCAGGCCGCCGCCACAAAGGGGCCGCGGTGATTGCAAAGATCAGCAGCGGCAAGAGCACAGCCGGCCTCATCCGCTACCTCTACGGCCCCGGCCGGGCCAACGAACACACCGACCCGCACCTCGTCGCCTCCTGGGACGGCTTCGCACCCGACCCCGGCCGCACCGACGACACCGCCGCCACGAAGAAGCTCCTCGTGGCCGACCTCGACCTACGCACGCAGCAGGCCAGGCGACTCGGCCGGGCCCCGAAGCAGCACGTGTGGCACTGTTCCGTCCGAGCAGCACCCGGCGACCGCATCCTCGACGACGCCGAATGGGCGGAGATCGCCCGCCGTGTCGTCACAGCAACCGGCATCGCACCGACAGACGATCCGGACGGCTGCCGTTGGGTCGCCGTCCGGCATGCCGACGACCACATCCACATCGCCGCCACCAAGATCCGAGGCGACCTGCGCACCGCACGCCACTGGAACGACTACCTCACCGCCGACCGCGAACTCGCAGCCTTCGAGAAGGAATACGGCCTCTTCCAAGTCGTACGCGGAGACCTCACCGCCGCGAAACGGCCCACCCGCGCCGAGCAGGAGAAGGCCCACCGGGCCGGCCACGACAAGCCCGTCCGCGTACGCCTGCGCACCCTCGTCCGCACAGCAGCGGCTGCTGCCACGACCACCGAGGAGTTTCTCGCTCTACTCACCCGCACCAGCGGCGTCCTCGTCGAGGTCCTGCACTTTCCCTCCGGAGACCCACGCGGCTACAAAGTCGCCCTGGAAGACGACACGAACGCCGAAGGAGAACCGGTGTGGTTCTCCGGCTCCACACTGTCGCCGGACCTCTCCCTCCCCAAGATCCAGAGCCGTCTCGCCGCAGCAGACATCCCGGTCGGCAACCCCAACGGGCGTCTACGGCCGCACCCGTGGCACCAAGCCACCGCAGCCACGGAGCGCATCCCCCACCACCTCGGCCGGCCGGACGCCGAAGCCGCCCAGGCCCACCTGGCCGCCCTCGGCGAAGCATTCGACGCCGTGGCCCTCACCGCACCGCCAGATATCCGTACCGAACTCCGGGCAGCGGCCTCTGCCTTCGAACGGGCAACCCGTTCGCGTATCCACGCCGAACACCACCACGCCCGTGCCCTGCGCGGGGCAGTGAAATCTATGCTCCGCGAGCCATCACCCAAGGACGGAGCTCTCCTGGCGATGTTCCTCGATGCCGCGCTCCTGGCCGTCATCGCCGCCGCCCGCTGGCACGACCAACAACAGCACAACCAGCAGGCCGCAGCCACCCAGCAGACTCTGCTCCATCTCCAGGCCGCCTACGAGCGAACCTCATCCGGGCACCTGCTTGCCGCCGGCCAGCATCGACCGCCTCAGAAGGTCGCAGTCCGGTACGCCCAGCTCATCCGCCAGGCCGCCCCCACGCACGCCGACCAGATCCTCACCGACCCCGCCACCGACGCACTCACCACCGCAATGGCCGCCGCGGAAACCGCAGGACACGATCCCGGACGCCTGTTGCAACAAGCAGCAGACGAACGTGCCCTCAACGACGCCCGCTCCCCAGCACGCACCCTGGCCTGGCGCGTACAACGGCTCTCGCAGAGGCCCGCTCCAAGCCGGCAAGCTCTGGCGGCACAGGCACGCAGCACCGTCCTACGCCCCGTGACTCTCCCGCAGTCTGCGGCACCGGCCACACCCACCGCTACCTCTCGTCCTCGGCGGAGGTGATCACCCGTGGGCAGACGCTCTCAGCGGGAGGGAGTCAAGTGGTTCTTCCCGACCGGAGCTGAGAGAGGGCCTGTGCCACCGGCAAGTCGTACCGGTCCTTGCTCTGCTCCCAGAACGAGAGGACCCGAGCCGTGGCCTCGGCCATATCCGTAGGCAGGTCGGCCGCCCGGAGAGTATCGGCGACCTCTTCCATCTCGGGCGCCCAGCGCCAGGCCCGGGCAGCCACGCTCGGCAGATATCCCGGATCGGAGAGGATCGCAGAGACCATGATCTCGGCTTCAGCTGTGAGGTGGTCGCCGACTCCATGGGCGTGTGCGAGCGCGTGGGAGACCCCTGCGAGAGTACGAGCGGCCTTCTGGTAACTGGCGAAGGCCATCTTCAGGGCGGAAGCGGAACCGATGGCCTCGCCTGCCCGGCACACATCCAGCGAGGAGTCCGTGAACAGCGGCTCCACCAGGTCGACGGCGGAGCCGGCCCCTGCGAGATAGAGCCGTGCCGTACGCCCTTCACCTGGCGGCGGACCGAAGACGGCGCCGTCGACGACCTCGGAGCCGGGGCGGATCTCCTCCGCGATGCGCTGTACGCGCTGGGGACTGATGGCATTGACATCGACGTACGCCCCAGCGAAGGCGTGCGCAGCCACGGCCGCTGCCACGTCCTCCGCCGCCTGCGGTGGGCAGACCGAGAGAACGACCGCGCTTCGGGACAGCGCTTCCGCGAGCGAGTCACAGGCCGTGGCGGCGGCGTCGCTGGCTCGGCGCCACGTGTTCTCACTGCGTTCCTTGGGCACCCACAGCACCTCATGGCCGCCGGCGACAAGCTCGGCGGTGACCGCCGCGCCCATGGATCCCGGGTGCAAGACGGTCACGACGGTCACTGGCTGCCTCCGGCGAAATGCGACGTGGTGTGTTCCTCATCAACATGATCCGCTGCCGTAGAGCAGCAACGGCGGAGGGCTCAGCACCTGGCTCGGACGAGCAGGTCGCCGATAAGGCGAAGTTCCCCCTGCCTCGTGTTGGCCCTTCATGGCGAAACAGGGAACACGCCTGTGGCACCCCTGTCCCGGCAGCTCGTCTCACGCGCAAGCCGCGTCATGGGTACCGTGCTGGAGACGAACTCTGTACGGACAGACCGGCGATCGCGCCGGATCGTCCGGCGGCCGGGAGGTGTCCTGATGCTGGAGGAAGCCGAGGAGATCGGCAAGCGCGTCCGCAGGGCGAGGCTGCGGTTGGGTATGCCGCAGGCCGACCTGGCGACGGCCCTGGGGAAGTCGCAGGGCTGGGTGTCGAAAATGGAACGTGGCCTGATCGAGCTGGACCGGGTCGGGCTGCTCAACCAGGTGGCCGCAGAGCTGCACGTCCATCCGAACGACCTGATCGGGCGCCCGTACAGCAGCTCCCCGGACGACAACCAGTGGCAGGTCGCCGCCTCGTCGATCCTGCGCGAGCTGCGCCGCTACGACCTCGTCCCCGTCTTCGACGGGGCCCCGCGGCCCGCATCACAGCTGTGGAGTGAGATGACCCGGCTTCACCGCCTGCGGGACACCGCTTCCAACGTGGCGATTCTCCGGGTCCTCCCGGACCTGTTCCGCGAGGCGCGCGCCCTGGCGGAGGAGTCGGAGGGGCACGAGCGGGAGGAGGCGTACGCCATCTACGCCGTGTGCTGCAAGTTCGCGCACACCGCCGCCCACTCCCTCGGGCACCCCGAACTGGTCGCCATGGCGTGCGAACGGGCCGCGTGGTCAGCCAGGTTGTCGGGAGATCCGGTGCTGCCTGCCGTCGCCGACTGGATGAGGGTCTGGGACATGTGGGCGACGGCTGACTGGGCCGACGCGCTGACGCTCTCGGACAAGGCGATCACCTCGGTGGAGCAGGAGTACGACCGTGGCGAGCCGCTGGCCGTGCGGGCCTGGGGAACGCTGCAGCTGCGGGCTGCGGTCTCCGCCGCCCGAGCCGGCCGCGCCTCGGAGGCCGAGGACCGGATCGGCCACGCGAAGGCTGCTGCCGATCGCATGGACGCGTACGTCGGGGCACCGGTGTACGACCGGCATTCGCTGACGTTCTCCGCCGGGAACGTGCAGATCCACGCGATCAGCGTGGCCCTGGAAATGGGCAAGCAGGGCAAGGCGCTGGAGATAGACCGCCGTACCAGCCCGGAACTGGTGGGCTCGCTGCCCAACTCCCGCCAGGGGCACCACCACATGGATGTCGCGCGCGCCTGGCTGTGGGACGGGAACCGGGGAAAGGCCCTGGCCGAGTTGGAGACGGCTGAGCGGATCGCGCCCCAGCTCGTACGGAACCACCCCATCGCCCGCTCGATGCTTCGCAGCATCGTCTACGCGGAACGAGCAGTCACGCGGGAGAAGCTGCGGCGCATGTCCGACCGCTTCCACCTCGACGGATAGGGGTCGTATTCCTCCGGCTCATATTCAAGGGTTGTCCTGTCCCTAACTTCAGGGCATGACGCCACGACGTTCTCCCCACCTCCCATCCCAGGGAGCCGGGTTAGGTACCGCAGCTCCCTTCGTTCCCCGGCTTGGCGACCTCGCCACCGACAGCGCCCGCGAGGGCCGTGTGGGGGTCGTGGTCGCCCTCCCTGGTGAGGGCGCCACCACGACCTACCACCTGCGCCCGCCCGGGGGCGGGACCCAGTGGTCCGCGCCCGCCGACGGGACGACGCTCAGGCCCGTGCCGGTGGAGGCCACCCACGCCACGCTGCTGGCCGGCCGGGACGCGGTCTACGACCCGAGGGCCCGGCAAGGGTCGGTTCCCGTCGAGTTCCACTTCGATGACGGCTCGACCCTCGACGGCGCGCTCATCCTCACCTCTGCCGAGCTGGAGCGGTTGTACGCGCAGACCAGCCGCCTCCTCGACGCCCACGAACGCACCCTCGGCGGCACCTCGTGACCGTGGCTCGGCGCCGCCATGCTCGAAACGCCGCGTCCAGAACCGCACGGTCCGGCCAAGGAGGCCGAATCGCGCTCACGTTCCTGGCCGTAGCCGGCCTGGTCGGCCCGGCCTGGGCACTGCGTGAGCACGCCGGCCCGCTCCTCGGAAGCCGTGGCCACCGGCCCTCCGCCGTCGCACCGGACGCGAGCCTGCTCTCCGACCGCTGAGGCCGTTCCCGGCGTCCGGACCGCCTGCCCGTGCTCGGCCGCCGGAGCCTCCCACGCTGCTCTCTCGTCGAGCGGCGCTGAAGAACCGTCGCTCTCAGCGCGGCTTCGGCCGCCCGGAGCGGGACTGCCTGCACCCCGTCAGCCATCTGGAACATCCACGCGTGATTCTCCAGGGAGGGATCATGGACATCCCGTACGTCGTCATCGACCAGCTCGTCCCCGACCAACAGCAGCTCTGGAACACGTACTTCGGCAACGCCGATCGCCCCCGGTACATCGAGGAAGGTATCTGGCGCCGCACCCAGGAGAAGGCCACCGCCGGCCAGTCCGGCTGGGCGGCCTCCGACGATGCCCGGCGACGGATCATCCACTACCGCTACCGGTACGGCTTGGTGCCCACGACGGCTGCGCCGGCCATCGGCTTGACCGACCTGTACCTCTATCACTCCGCATCCGCCCCGGCCGACGAGATCGACGCACACCACGATGCCCTGTGGGATTCGCTCGCCACCGGTGGCTGGAAGGAGGCTCCCGGTGGATTCCTATGGACACGGCGGGATCTGAAGTGCCGGATCACCGAGCACAACGTCCACCCCCAGGACGCCGCTGCGGGCCGCGCCCTCCCAGCCGGCTACCGGAGCCTGGACGTGCAGATCGCCTCTGTGTCCTACGCGCCGCCGCCCGCTGTCCGGCAACTGCCGTGGAACGTGCTCTCCACTGGAATCCGGTTCAAAGACCGCCCCGGCACGCCGACCCGCGTGCCGGACCTGTCCGTCCTCGCGAACCTGCGACCGTTCCAGGTGGAGATCGGATGCGGTACGTCGGTCGAAGCGGGAATCCCGCCCCTGCACCGGCTCCACGAGATCTACCGGGTCACCGACCGCCAGGGCCACGAGCCGCGGGAGCACCGCTTCACCCTCTCCCCGACAGCGGACACACTCCTCCACGAGGTGCTGACGGAGCCGGAGGAGAAGACTGCGGAATTCGTGGAGATGTTCCGTGCCTGCTTCCTGGCCGAGCCGACCCCGGCCATGCGGGCGCTGAAGGAACTGAAGGACGCCGGGCACCTCGTCGGTCCGGTCATCACCAACAACTTCGACGTGCTCGCCGCGCGCGCCGGGCTCGACGAGTGCTTCATGCGCCGCTACGACCAGGCCGTACCCGACGTCGAGTGGGTCGACGGTGCCAAGGCACTCCTCGTTGTCGGCCTGCACGCCGACCGACGCAAGGTCCAGGCTCGCGCCCGCGCACGCGGCATGCAGATCGTCTACCTGGACCCGGAGGGCTTCTGGCACGACGGCCAGTTCATGCCGTACCCGCTGGAGGGACCCCAGGACGGTGACCTGGCGTGCCGGGCAACCGCCGCTGAGGCGTTGCCCGCACTCGTCAATCTCCTGAAGCAGCACGCTGGTTGATTCACCTGCACGAAGAGGGCCGCGCCGGGTGGTGACGCTAGCGTGACGCACCCGGCCGGCCCGGACTCCCCGGGCGGGCGAGAGGCAAGGAAAGGAGCGTCGACCCCATGCGCGTATCCGTCATCGGTTGCGGTCACCTGGGTATCCCCCACGCCGCTGCCATGGCCGAGATCGGCCACGAGGTCGTCGGCGTGGACCTGGACCAGGCGAAGATCGACCGTCTCAACGCCGGCGAGTGCCCCATCTACGAGGAGGGCCTCCCGGAACTCCTCGGCACCCACACCGCATCCGGGCGACTGCGGTTCACCACCAGCCTCGCCGAAGCCGCCGAGTTCGCCGACGTCCACTTCCTCGCCGTGGGCACGCCCATCGACGCGGACGGACGGAGCTACGACACCGGCCAGGTCTTCGGCGCCGCCCGCGCCCTCGCCCCGCACCTGTCCCGCCCGACCGTGATCGTCGGGAAGTCCACGGTCACCGTCGGCACCTCCCGCGACCTCGGCGCACTCCTCGCGCGTCTCTCCCCGGCCGGTGAGGACGTGGAGGTCGTCTGGAACCCGGAGTTCCTCCGCGAGGGCCACGCCATCGACGACACCCTGCGACCGGACCGGATCGTCGTCGGCGTCCCCTCGGTCCGCGCGGAGGACGCTGTGCGCCAGGTCTACGCGCCTCTCCTGGCGAACGGGATCCCGCTGTTCGTCACCGACCCCGCCACCGCCGAACTCATCAAGGGCGCCGCCAACGCCTACCTCGGCATGAAGATCTCCTTCATCAACGGCGTCGCCGACATGTGCACCGCTGCCGGAGCCGACGTCCAGCAGCTCACCGAGGCCATCGGCCTGGACCCGCGTATCGGCCGCGGCGGCCTGAACGCCGGCCCCGGCTACGGCGGCGGCTGCCTCCCGAAGGACGTCCGAGCCTTCACCGCCTCCGCCCGCACCCTGGGCGCCACCGAAGCAGCAACCCTTCTACGAGCCGCCGAGGAGGTCAACGAATCGCGCCCCACCGCCGCACTGAAGCTCATCGAGCAGACCCTCGGCCGACCCGTCGACGGCGTACGCATCACCGTCTGGGGAGCTTCCTTCAAGGCCGGCACCGACGACGTCCGCGAATCTCCAGCCCTGGCGATCGCCGCCCTCATGCACCAGCGCGGAGCGACCGTCACCGTCCACGACCCGCACGCCGTGCCCACGGCACTGCGTCGGCACCCGGAGCTTGACTACGCCGAAGCCCTCGACGACTCCGTCCAGGGCGCCCAACTGATCGTCCTGGCCACCGAGTGGCCCCACTTCCGAGAGGCCGACCCCAAGGCCCTCGCCCCATTGGTCGCGGTCCCGGTCCTCGTCGACCTCCGCAACCTCATCGACGCCGACGCCTGGCGCATGGCCGGATGGACCGTACGCCAGCTCGGACGACCCGCACAGGAATAACCGAACCCATCGACCCGGAGGTCCGCCATGGACACCCTGTGGGACAACATCGAGAAGCTCTCCGTCGTCTGCCGAGCGGCTGGCGCCCATCTGCCCGACGAGGAGCTCAAAAGCCTCCAGGTCGGCAAGGTCGCCGAAGAAGCCGGCGAGGCCATGCACGCCCTCCACGGTCTGAAGGGCCTCACCACCTGCGGCGACGACCACGTCTGGTCCGAGGTCCAGAACGACCTGGTCGGCGCCGTCATCGCCGCCCTCTTGGCCATGCATTACATCGACCCCATCAGCGCCCGCGCCACCTTCGACGAAGTTCTCCACCACCGGACACGGAGGGGCCGCGAGGCCGCCACATCTGCCTGACAATCTCCGAATCCGCTGTCGGCCGCACTCACCAGGTGCGTCCGACAGCTGTGTGCGAGCACGAACCACGCCAAGCACCTGGCTCCAGCACCAAAAGAGCTCTGCGGCTTCATCAATGCACCCGGCTGCGCTCCCTCCTGCCTCCGGCCGGCTCGGCCCTGCCGTCGCCGACGCGAGCCCACAGCGGATAGGCCCGGAGGGCATGAGACGAGAACTAAGCCCGCGGCTTCACAACGACGCCTCGGCGGGGACCCTCAGACTCCGGAACGGACGGGGCACCGTCCGCGCGTGCCGGCCGGAGCGAGGCGAGCGTCGCGAGGACCCCATTGAAGTGGCAGGAGGTCGTTGTCCTCCAGTGGCCTGTAGCGCAAATGAGCTCTGCAGATGTACGGCACTGCGATCAGCTTTTCTCTGCAACGGGCACGCGCCCTGCCTTCATGGAGATCGGGATCTATCCGATGTCTGTGCCGTCGTGTAGCGTCCGGGAACCGGTCGAAGATGGGGGGAGCCGGTGATCGACTTTATAGATCACACAAACGGGCAAGATCATTTTCTCGCGCCTGGCAGGTACCAGTTGGACGCGGACGAGACGAGGGCCCTGCTCGTCGACAGCGAGCGCTTTGAGGCCTCGACGACTCGCCAACAGATCTGGAGCGGATTCGAGCTGTACATGGCCCGTTTCTTCCGTCTGGACGAGCACTTTAGTGAGACGCTGAAGGGCGAATCGCTTGTGCACTGTGTGTGGCTTGGCGGCAGCTTCGTTAGCTCGCGAATCAACCCTCGAAACGCCGACCTAACGGTTTTCATCAACGACACTGCTGCCCAAGCGATTAAGGGGAAACCTCGGTCGGGCTGGATGTCCAAGGCGTTCACGCGGGTACACACTGAAAGGGAGTACCTGCTCTCTGCTCTCGAGGTGCGCTATCACCCTATCCGCTCAGTCTTTGACCTCGATGTACTTGAGCACCAGCAACTCGAGTATCTGCTCCAGCGCGGCGCTTGGGATGACTGGTGGCAGCGCTGCAGGCCTGCCGGCCAGAAGGATGCACCTACTCTGGACAGTGCCGTTCCTAAGCGGGGCTACTTGGAGGTGACTCTATGACTGCGAGTTGGCGGCAACGCATGCTGAACAGTCATCGCGCCGACCTGGACGAGTGGCTGGAGCATGAGGACCCCAGCGAACGGGACGAGGATACGGTCGATTCGGAGCGTAGGGCCGAGTGGCTGTCCTCTGTGCGCGAGTGGGATCCGACGGCACGCCTTCGCGACGAGCTGACTATCCGACTAACCGGTGATGAGGCGGGCAAGGGCGGTCTGAGGTTCTCCGTCGGTAACGCCCTCCTTAAGCCTCTCCAGGACGGCGTTACAGCATCCACAGACGAGGACGTCGAGCTGGAGCTAGTAGGTATCTCGTCCGGCAGTACCGTCCTTCACGTGCGCCCAACGATGCGCAAAACGCATATCGAAGAAGATCTGTCAGGTGACGGAGAGCCGCTAGGTGAGAATGTCACCGAAGTGACAGAACAAGCCATCGGCGTACTATTCGATGCGGTTAAGACGGTCGAAGCCAGAGAGGACGTTTCCGAGTGGACTCCCATGCTATCGAGTCTCTCTAAGCTGGTGAGCGCGCTCGATAGGTTCGACCTGTCAGTACAACTTCGGTGGTTTTCAGGCGATGGTTCTGTTCACAGTTCGAATCTTTCCGAATCCGGAAAACAATACGTTCGCGAACTGCGAAAGACTCACGCAGAGGCATTCACCCGTGTACAGCGCACTATTTCAGGGCGCGTAACTGAACTTAAACTTGCGGGCGTGGCCGTTATCAAACCACCCGCCAGTCCAGCTGTGTCGGTGAAGTTTGAGCCTGGCCAGATCACTGAAGTCCCATGGAGCTTGGGCGACGAGGTGCACTTGATGGTCGAAGAGCGCCGCCGCCTCACCCGCAATGGCGGGCGGACTGTGACTGAATATCTCTTCCAACAGACTTACCGGGAGACTAATGAGGGTGACTTGGAGCCTTTCAACTCCCCTGACGCGGTTCCGATGGACATGCCGCTCCGCATTCGTCGTGCAATCGATGCAGATGATCAATAGATTGCTGGGGAATGCCTCAATGTGGGCCGCCAAACAACCTACTGGCGGCCCACATTCGCTCGTTAGCGTTAGCGCGCCCTTTCGGGGCAGCCGAATACCTTCACTGTTGCGGTGGTCCGGAATTGCTTCCGAAAATTCCCAGGGTTTCCAGTTTTTCCATCGCCTTACCGCGGAAGACGATTACGGCCGACACGACAATTGACGCTCCAATTGCCACCGGCTGCAGGCTTTCAGCCAATCCCAACAGACTGAGGAAGAACATTGATGTCCCGGACAGCACGAGAACCAGCACTGCCCCAAGGGCAAGACGAGTTGTTTCCCTCTCAGAAACATTGATTTGCTGTATTAGTTCTTCATCCAGAAGCGTCCTGTACCGACGGTCTGCCAGCCGCGTTGACATTTCCACCAGCGTTAAACCAAGAACCCTAATGTCCTGATCAGGCGCCTCCCCCAGACGCTCTTCAGCTTCTTTCAGGAAGAGCGAGACTCTCTGCACATGCCGACGCACAACACGTTTCCTGCCACGCCGACCCCCCTTAGGCCCAGCTTCCAGGCGGGCCAAGGAGCGCAAAGAACGGCGGAGAGCGACTATCGCTTCCACCGCTTCATGCAGTTTAGTGACACGTCGCTCTCCTGTTTTCCCGATCGGTGCAGAAATCGCAATAATTGCCAGAGAACACACGCGAACAACAGATGCATTTCGGTTCAGAACAATGACCCTACGACCGGGGAACTTGATTCCGGGATAACCAAAGGCCACCCTGAACGCAACAACCGTGGGGCCGAATGCAACCAATGTGTAGTAGGTTACCAATAGCACGAAACTAAGGGAGAGTCGAAGTAGTTGCGTGATCAAATCCCCTGAATTTTCGGAGTGCTCAGCCACCGAAGCTGCCGCACCGAAAAGAACCTCGGAAGTCTGCCTTAACGAGCCTTTTTGATCATCCAGAATAAAAACAAATGGTGCCAGCCACCAAACTCCCATGACAAAACCACACAGCTGACTTATAGCGCCCGCTCTACGTGCTGTCCGATCGTTTACGCGAAGCGCCAATCGCACTCTTAGCGGAATTGGGTATCCTGGACAGAGGCGTTCGATACTTTCGGTCAGCTGGGAGATTTCGTCACCAGCGGCTCGTCTGCGCCGACGTGCGCGAAGAGCCTGAACCCGGGCCAACATGCAGCGATCATGCCACCGAACCGCCTGGATAGCCGCAGGGTTCGCCGTATTGGCTGTCGTCATTGACGGGGCAAGGCTGCCGGATGGCGCGTACCTGGAAGAGGGGTTCCTGCCCGCCGTTCACCCGCAGCGACTTCCAAATTGGCTTCCAATGTGTTCAAATGGGATGAATTACTCCAGTGCGCGCGCTATGACGACTGGGTGGTGACTTCTGGGACCGTCTCGACCAGCTCCATGAGGCGAAGCCGCACCCATGCCCCATCCGTGCCCAGCAGAGCGGACAACAGCGGTCAGATGCGGTTCCCACGGACCATGGCCACGGAAGCCTCGCCACATGAAAGCGCAGGTCAGGCTCGCTTCGGCGGCCCAAGAACCGCTGATTCCCAAGCTCAGAGCGCGAGTTCGATTCTCGTCACCCGCTCCATGATGAAGGCCCTGGTCGGAGACCAGGGCCTTGTTTGTTGTCTAGACCATTTTTAGGGCTCGTGCCATTCGCGTGCCATAACGCCCCTTCCCATCTGCATCAATAGTGGATCTGTCACCCCTCAGGGCGAGCGCTCCACTACCGGGTCCCGCGTCGCGAGATCCCTTCCAAGTGCCCTGCGTCACACCCACGGTGCGGACTGCTGTTCTTGCGCGATCAACGCCGCGCAGCCCGTGGGGCGGATGGTCCGGGCGGACGTGGCACCAGCGGGTGAACAGTCGCCCCACCACGCCCCGAGGCTGCAGCCGACTGTTGGCGGCGCACGTCGAGATCGATGTTGGCGGCGAGCCTGCGCTGATGCTCCTTGGTGGAGTGCTGATAGATCAGTTGCGCGCGCTCGGATGACTGGCCGGCTCGGACCATGAGGTCCTTGAGCTTGGCACCGGTGTCGGCCGCGAGCGTGTTGCCCGTATGCCGTAGGTCGTAGAAGCGGAAGCCTTCGGGCAGCCCCACCGTGTCCCGAGCCCTGCGCCACTTGCGGCCGAACGTGGTACCGCGCAGCGCCGCTCCCCTCTCGCCGACGAAGACGAGCCCGTCCGGACCCGGCTGGGCGAACCACTCCAGGTGTCGACGGACATCCTCGTGGAGGAAAGACGGCAGCACGATCTCCCGCCGGCCCGCCCGGGACTTGGGAGCGCCGACCACGCGGTGACCTGTGCTGAGCTCCGGTGCAGCACGGCGAACCCAGAGCGTGCCGACGTCAAGGTCCACGTCCCGGCGACGTAGCTCGGCGAGTTCCTCGGGCCGCATCGAGGCGAAGGCACCGAGCAGAACCATGAGGCGCCAGCGCAGGCCGATCACCTCCGCCGCGGCGAAGACCTGCTCGACCGTCGCCACCGGCCGCTCGTCGGCGTCCTCGCGACCTGCCCCACTGATACGGCAGGGGTTCTTGCGCAGCATGTCGTCCTCGACTGCGGTCTCCATCACGGCCTTGAGGAGCCGGTACGACTTGGCCACCGTGGTGGCACCGGTGGCCGACAACCGCTCCGCCCGCCAGGCTCTGACCCGAGCGGGGCTGATCATGTTGACGTTCATCTCGCCGAACGTCGGCTCCAGGTGGAGCCGGAACAGCCGGCGGTACAACTCAGCAGTGGTTGGGGCGAGGCCGCGTTCAGCGATCCAGCGCGTGGTGTAGTCGGCGAACAAGACCTCACCGGCGGTCGGGTCGAGCCAGTCGCCCCGCATCTGGTCCGCTTGGACCTGGACGAGGAACGCCTCTGCATCGCGCCTGGTCTCGAAGGTTTCCGGCGCGGGCCGCAGGGTGTCATCGGCCGTGCTGGGGTAGCGGGCCTGATAGCGCCCCGAGGGCAGTTGTCGTATAGCGCCGAACGTGCGGCGCGGAGCCTTCTGGCGCGGACGGGCCATCAGGCCGCAACCCCGAATCCGGAGCGGCGAGTACGGACCGGCTCGACCGTCCGCGCCTCGATGTAATCGTCCAGCGCGGTGTCGGAGATGCGGACGTGCTTGCCGACCTTGACGTATCGGATACGGCGCTCAGAAACGAGGCGGCGGATGAATCGCTCACCGACACCGAGGCGTTCGGCTGCCTCGGCCACGCCGAGGAGGCGATCAGCCATTCGAGACCGCCTCCTCCCAGGTGTCGACGGGCCATGGGGTGGTGATCACTGCGGGTCGGGGCAAGGGTGTTCCTTCTACGAGGCGGCGGGTCAAAAACCGATGCGCCCAAGCGGGGGCACGCCCACGGAGGCAGACGTACGGGCATCGCGACCGCGTCGAGCTATCGCGCTGCCCCCGCTGGGACTATTTCGGCGTCCCGTAGTGATACCTCTGCATCGCCGGTTTGGTTAACCGGCGATGTGCGTCTATGTTGCCTCGACTCCCAGCAGATTTCGGGAGTACCGGAGTTGGGGATCCGGCCCACATTTTGCTGACCTGAAGCCAAAGGCGGATCGGTCACGGGCACCATCGGCACGAACTTCTTGGTGAACGGCCGATTCGGGTCTATCGTTTTTGGACCGCGTTCCACCGGCGTTCGCCGTCGGCTGCTCGCTTTGTGCGAAGTAACCCTGGACTTGCGCGAGGCGATGTGGCTTCCTTCTTGGTCCAGTCGCTGAAATGAAGGCCGCCCGGATCGGTCCTCGGTGCGCCAGCTCCGTCCGACGGCAGCACCGCCGTCGCGCGATTCGCAGCCACCGCCACCACCCCCTGCTTCGAGGAGCCGCCGAACCATGAGCCACGATGCCCGCGTCTGGGTATGGGACCACAGCCTCAGCAAAGGCACTGCCCGCATGGTCCTGACCTTGATCGCCGATCGCTGCATCGACCACACCTGCACGGCCTACGCCTCCGTCCCAACCCTGATGCGCCGCGCGAACGCGTCGCGCAGCGCCGTTCGGGACGCGCTGGACAAACTGGTCGCCAGCGGCGAGATAGTCCGCCTCGACGGACGCAAAGGGCCTCGCGGGGAAACTTATTACCGTCTCCCCGAAGCCGCCCGTTTCATGACCGAGGACGTTCGAGATCCGACCCATCAGGAGGGCCAGATTCCAACCCTCGAGGTACCGGAATCCGATACCTCCAGCAGCAATGCGGACGGGCCGGAATCCGACCCCGGGGTACGGAATCCAACCCCGGGGGGTGCCGGATTCCGGTACCTCGGGGGAACGGAATCCGACCCCCAGAACAGAAATGAACCAATAGGAACCAGTAGGTACAGCAGCAGTGCACCCATCCCCGCCTCTCAATGGCAGATCGACGCAGGCAGCGAATCTTGGCTGCGGAGCGAGGGGCACCTCGCCCGCCTCGGCGAGGAGGGCGTACGAGTGGCGGATGACAAGTGGCGGGCCTTCCGGGCCGGCGGGTCTCCGCGCTCGGGTGCCGCGTGGGGTGCCGACTGGCGAGCATGGATCACTCGCGAGCGGAGCCCCGCCCCAGTAGCGCGCCACTCAGCCGCCAGCCCCAGTGGCGGGCCAGCGAGCGCCAAGATGACCCGGCCGGAGGCGCACCTGGCAGCTCTGCTGGCAGCCCTCGATGAACCGGTCCCGACGGTGTAGCGCCCTCGCCTGTTCGGCCGGTCCGCGAAGTGCGGGGACAACGGGGACCGGTCCCCGCACAGCTCGGTCTGCTGGGGACAGTCCCCCTGACGGGCAGTCGGGGACCGGTCCCCGACTCAGGTGGGGACCGGTCCCCACCAAGCTCCTTCTTGTCCCCTGCCTCTTCGGGGACCGGTCCCCGAAGAGGCAGGGAAACTGCAGGTCAGTGCGACCCGTCTACGCCGTACGGTCGGCCCCCCGAGCTCACGCTTCAGAGCTCCGAGCTGCGGGACCAGCCAGCGGGGACCGGCAGCCGACTCAGCCGGTCCCCGCCGCGTGTGCAACGACCGTGGCCCAGGTCCCTCGTACCGGCATCGCTCTTTATGCCGATGGCGTCCGAGACGCGCGGTGAACTCGGCAGCGGCCAAATCGAGAGCAATGACGTCGTCCATGCAGCAATCCGCCCCGGTCGCCCCTCACCCACGAAGGCCCTCACCGAGTCCCGGCCAGCGCAACCGTCCAAGGCCGAAGACCGGTCAACGTACGACGCCCAACTCCCACTTCGGAAAGAGACCCATGCACGACGCGCAACACGAACCCCCCAGCAGACCGCGACGGCAGATAACACGCCCCCAGGCACCAGGCGGAGCAAGGTATGGCGTTGGACCGTCCAAGGGCCGGTCCAACGCAGTGCCCGCCCCAGGGGTGACGGGGACACCTGGGAGCGAGGGCGCTCCCAGGACGAACGGCGGTGTGGTGCGGGCCGCTGAAGAAGCTGCGCTCCACCGGGTCGCCAGCCGTCGTGCGCGCCAGGACGTCCAGCGCACCGAGCGGGTCGATGTCCGCTACAGCGCGGAGGAGAAGAGCGAGATCAAGGCCGAGGCACATCGGCTCGGGCTGGCCGGCGCTCACTTCGTCGGGGCCCTGGTCATGACCCACCTCCACGGCGACTGCGCGTTGCCCGACCGGCGCACTGCGACAGACGACTTGATCGACGAGCTGGCCGCGCTGCGTACGCAGGTCGCTCGGATCGGTACGAACGTCAACCAGATCGCCCACCGCCTCAACGCGGGCGGCGATCCACACCCTGGGGACAAGACAGTACTGACAGAGGCCGCGCGGGTTCTGCTCCTGGCCCGCCAGGCAGCCACAACGATCGACATCGCCGCCGATGTGGCCGCCACACAGCACCGGGCCATCTGATTGATCGCGAACATCGTCAAGCCCGGCCACAAGACCCGCGGCGTCCTGAACTACCTCTACGGACCCGGCCGTGCCAACGAGCACACCGATCCTCACCTCATCGCCTCGTGGGACGGCTTCGCCCCCGACCCCGGCCGTGACTCGGAGGCCACCCTCTCCCAACTCACCACAGCCCTCGACCTTCGCGTGAAGCAGGCCGGTGACAAGGCGCCGAAGGAACATGTGTGGCACTGCTCGGTCCGGGCCGCACCCGAGGACCGGGCCCTGTCGGACGAGGAGTGGGCCACCGTCGCCCGCCGCGTGCTCAACGCCGCCGGCATCGCTCCGGACGGCGACGCCGACGCCTGCCGGTGGGTCGCCGTACGCCACGCCGAAGACCACATCCACATCGTCGCCACCAAGGTCCGAGGCGACCTCCGCCCAGCACGAAACTGGAACGACTTCCTGCGCGCCGACAAGGAACTCGTCGCCGTCGAGAAGGAATACGGGCTCCGCCAGGTTCCGCGCGGAGACCGCACCGCCGCCAAACGCCCCACCCGCGCTGAGCAGGAGAAGGCCCGCCGCACGGGCAATGCCCGCACCACCCGCGAGCACCTGCGCACCACCGTCCGCACAGCAGTCTCGGCGGCCACGACCGCAGCGGAGCTCTTCCAGATCATTGAGGGGACCGGTGCCCTCGTCGACGTTCAGTACTTCCCGTCCGGCGACGTCCGCGGCTACAAGGTCGCCCTCAGCGATGACACCAACTCCCAGGGCGAGCCGGTGTGGTTCTCCGGCTCCACCCTCGCCCCCGACCTCTCCTATCCCAAGATCGCCGAACGCCTGACAGCCACCGCGACAAAACTGACGGAGCAGACTGGCACCACAGCCTGGCGGCGGTTCGCCGTCGCCGTCGACCAGACGCCTGACCACCTCGCCCACGACGAGGACGAGGCAGGACAGGCCCACATCACCGCCCTCGCCGAGGCCCTCGACGCACTCCCTCTGGTAGCCCCTGTCGGCCTCCGCCCACAGCTCGTCCAAGCCGCCACCGTCTTCGAGCGCGCCGCCCGATCTCGAATCCCCGCCCAGCACCAGCAGGCCCAGGCCACCCGCTGCGCGGTGAAGGCGGTCCTGCGCGAGCCCGCCCCGCAAGACGGGGCCCTCCTCACGATCGTCCTCGACGCCCTCCTGCTCGCGGTCATCGCCGCCCAGCACTGGCATCGCACCCGGCAACACCACCAGCAGGCTGAAGCCGCCCGCCAGACCGTCACGCACCTCCGCACCGCCTACCGGGCCACCGCCACCGAGCCCCTGACCACGCTTCGGCAGCGCGGGGAACGACTGACTGAGACTCTGCGTCGCCGTCAGGAAAACACACTGCGCCGGGCCCTTCCCGAGCTGGCCGAACAGATTCTCGCGGAGCCCGGCTGGCCGTCTCTCGCCGCCACCCTCGCGCGGGCTGAAGCCGTCGGCCACAAGCCCACCGCTCTCCTCACCGAAGCCACTGCCCGACGGCAAACCGACACCGCCACCAGCCTCAGCGAAGTCCTCACCTGGCGCCTCCACCGCCGCGCCGACCTGGCCGCCGACACCACGAGCAGCGCCCCGGCATCTCCGTCGGCCACCTACCGCCAGACCAATACCCGCCAGCAGCGCCGCACGCGCTGACCCTCACCCCGAGGAGCCCACTCTGGCTCGCCGCCTGTGAGAGGTCTGGGCCCGAGGAACGCAGCCATCAGCCGGCAGAGGCAAGTTCCGCCACGCCTGCGCCGTTCCCTGAGGGAACGGCGCAGGCGTTCACTCAGGGAACGCCTGCCTTGTTCCTTTAGGGAACAGGCAGCTCCCGGGCAGGGAGCACAGCTTCCAGCATGCTCAATGGCCCAGCATCTCCTCCACGCGCCACGACCTCCTCGGGGCCACGCCAGTGGCGATTGGGCAACAGAAACGCCGAACACCAAAGCAGTTATGCAAAATCTCCGACATCAACTAAAGTCAAAGCCGCACTGGAATGCTTCGATGCGTAGTCCGACCCGAGGAGTCGTCCGCATGAGTATGCCTTCGTCACTGTGGACGACCGACGTGTTCGGCGAGCAAGCAGCAGATACACGCTGCCGCGTCGGGCAGGGCCTTCGCAACATGCAGGCCAACGCACAGGCCGCGCAAGAACAAGCCGCCTCCCGCACCACCCGCGTCTACGGCACCAGCCGGTACGAGAACCAGTACGAGCGGCTTCAGGACGAACTGAAGCAGGTTCCTGGCGCCCGCGCGGTCAAGCCATTTGGCTTCTCGTACGAGCTGATGCTCATCGGCAAGGGGCTGATCTACCCGTTCCGGTACTCCAACACCAAGTCGGACGTACGTAGCGCACGCATCCCCAGCCAGTCCCGGCTGGTGCGGGAACTCTTCACGTTCGCACCGGCGCCGAAGCACACTCAGGTTCCGTTCGACCTCGACTTCGGGCCGACCGTCCCGATCGCCGAGCCGCGCGGCGCTCTGGCGACAGTCCCGGAGGGCACCCAGCTGGTTCTGGTTCCCTTCGCCTGCAACGCCTCCGAGCTCCTTGAGGCGTACTGGGGCATCGCGGCGCTCGGGATGAACCGGCAGCTGGAGTGGGCAACCGATCCGGAGCCGCTCCACCTGCCTCAGGAGGTCACCTCGTACACGCCGCGCCCGATCAGCATTCCGGGCCAGGTCACGGCACACACCGGCTTCGCCGAAGGACTCGAACCCACCCTTACGCTGTCCTCTCGTACCGCCTCTGACCAGGCCCTGCACGTACCCGTGCAGACTGAGGCAGAACTCATTGAGGACCAGAGCAGCGAAGACGATGCGACCCACTAAGCAAGACCTCATTCCCGGTACGGAAGAACGAGGCGTCACGCCCCGCGCCGTCTACGACCTCTTCGATCCCACCCGGGTGACGCAAGCTCGCCGTCTGGCGGAGATGACGAAGAAGGACGTGGCGGCCGGGCTCGGGGTGACGCCTGCAGCCGTGGGGCAGTACGAGACAGGGGTGTCGAAGCCACGACCTGACTTGATCCCCCGGCTCGCAGAGGTCCTCGGGGTTCCCGTGACGTTCTTCCTGCTGGGGAGGCCGGCTAATCGGCTTGACGCTTCCATGGCGCATTTCCGAAGCCTGCGCAGCACACCGAAGTCCCAGCGGGAACGTGCGCTCGCGTTCGCCGAGCAGGTCTGGGAGCTCACGTACGCGCTGGAACAGCGCGTTCAGTTGCCTCTCGTCGATCTGCCCGGCTTCGCCGGTGGGGAGGTCCATCCCGGCGAAGAGCTGTCCACCGACCCCGCTTCCGCTGCCCGTGAGCTCCGCAGGCGCTGGGGCCTCGGCGACGGCCCTGTCACGCATCTGGTGAGGCGGATGGAGTCCCACGGGATCGTGGTGGTTATGCCGCCTGCCAGCGATCCCTCTGCCGCGAGTGTGGACGCCTTCTCCACCCGCGCAGCACGGCCACTCGTCGTTCTGACCGCCGCCCGGGCCGACGACATCTATCGGCACCGGTTCACAGCTGCCCATGAGCTCGGCCACCTCGTGCTTCACGCCGATGCCACCGGTGACAGCCGTCAGGAGAAGCAGGCTGATGCCTTCGCCGCCGAGTTCCTGACCCCCCAGGACAGCATCCTGCCGTTCCTGCCGCGGCGAATGGATCTTGCACGCCTGGCCGAGCTCAGGGGGGTCTGGGGAGTCTCCCTCCATTCGCTCGTCTACCGATGCCGCGAGCTGGGGCTGATCTCCGACGCGACTGCCAGCCGGACGTACCAGCGTCTACGCGCTCTCGACGGCCAGCCGGGCTTCACCGCCGAATCCGTCTCGAACTTCCCTGGTGAACGGCCTTCGCTGCTTGGCCGGGCCTTCGAGCTGGCTGCCAGCGAAGCTGACCTATCGATCTCCCGACTGGCTCATGAGCTGGCGTGGACAAGCGAGAGGGTGCAGAACCTGCTGGACGTTCAGGAACAGAAGCCGGTGCTCCGGCTGGTCCAGTAGCAGTTCCGCTCGCCCCGAGGAGACGCGGGCGCGGCTCTCTCCCGTTGCTACGCCCGGTGCTTGCGGCATCGAGCCGACGTCAAGCCAGCAGCGCGTACGGACGCCATCAGGGCCGACTCAACTCGGAGTCGGCCCTGATGGCGTGTTGACGCACTCGAAGGCTCAGAGCGATGCCTCGACTCCGAGGCTTCCGGCCCTGATGGCTCCCCGTAGGACGTGGGCGATCTCCTCGGGCTTGAGGTCGATGCCGTCGAGCCCCTCCATGGTCAGCGGAATCTCCTCCAGCGCGTATTCACCGCGGCCTTCGGCGCTGAACTCGGGACCGGTGCGGTCGTCGAAGGACCAGGTTGCGATGCGGGCGAGGTAGAAGAGCTGACGCTCGTCGTCGGACTCCATCGTGTGGAGGAGGCGGATGATGTCGGCCTTTCCCGCGATCTCCTCGTGGATCTCCCGGTGGAGGGCCGCCTCCCGGGACTCGTCGCTGGGTTCGACGCCGCCGCCGGGCAGAACCCAGTATTCGGGGATGCCGGGCCGGGTACGGCGGATGACCAGCATCGTGTCGTCTGCGGTGACGAGGACGGCGCGGACTCGTTCCATCATTTCGGTTTGTCTCCTTGCTTGTTGGTCGTCTCAGTGCAGCAGCCAGCCGCCGTCGACGTGGACGGACTGCCCCGTGATGAACGAGGCGGAGGGGCCCACGAGAAACGCCACCAGGGCCGCGACATCCTCGGGCCGACCACGGCGCGGGACACACTGGCGCTTGATCTGGTCCTCCGGCCGCGCACGGTGCTGGGCGGGGAGGGCGTTCTCAGCCTCGACCTGAATGGCACCGGGCATGACGGTGTTGACGCAGATCCCGTACGGGCCCAGTTCGCGGGCGAGGGAGCGGGTCAGTCCCAGCAGACCTGCCTTCGCGGTGCTGTACGCGACGAGGTTCGTCCGGCCGACGCGGGCGTTGACACTGCCGATATTCACGATCCGGCCCCAGCGGCGTTCGATCATGCCAGGGGTGAGCACGTGGCAGGTGCGGTAGTGAGCGGTGAGGTTCAGGTCGAGGGAGTAGTTCCAGGCGGTCTCGTCGGTGTCCTGCCAGGCAACGCGGGGGTAGGAGCCGGCGTTGTTCACCAGGATGTCGACGGGTCCGATCTCGGCGCGGACGAGGTCGGCCATGGTCCGGACGCCGCCTGGATCGGTCAGGTCGGCGTTCACCGCGATCCCGGGGCTGCCCGCGCGCTCGAAGTCGGCGAGGAGGGCGTGGGCGTCGGGGTCCTGGCCGAGGTGGTTGACCGCGACGGTTGCTCCGGCGGTGGCGAGCGCCCGTCCGATCTCGGCGCCGATGCCGGTGGCCCCGCCGGTGACGAGGGCGGTACGGCCTTGGAGCGGCCGGGTCTGGAGTGGAGTCTCAAGCAGGGGCAGGGACATTGCTGCTCCGTTCGCCGGGGTGGGGGTGAGGGGCCGGTGTGGTGGTGAAGAAGGTGTCGGGCGTCGTGTGCGGGTCCTGGCTCTCGGCGAGTTTGATCAGGACGAGCAGGAGGTCGTGTCCGGTGAGCCGGGAGGGCGGGATGACGCCGAGGACGCGCAGGGCAAGAAAGGCACGGATCTCCTCCAGGCCGCTGCCGTTCTCCCTGCGAAGGCCGTCCAGTGCACGGGTGACGGCCGCAGCGCGGCCGGGGCTGGTGTTCCAGGTGTATCGGACATCGATGTGCCGACTGGGCCGGTGCAGTTCCAGGTGCTCGATGCGCGGGCGGGCCAGGGGCGGCAGGGCGAGGCGGAGCGTGCGGGCGTACACATCGGGCTGGTAGCGGGGAACGAGCCAGCCGCCCAGGGCCATCAGGTACCAGAGCAGGTTGGCGGCCTCGCCCGCGACGGTGTTGCGCCCGGCGAACTCGAAGTCGAGCCAGCACAGCGGGTCAGCGATGTTGGGCTCCGTGGGATCACCCTGCGTGAGAACGGCGAGCCTGCGGCGATCGGGAGCCAGGGCAAGGCGGACGTTGTCGATGGTGTCGGCGACGTTCAACGTCAGCGGTCTGCCGTTGGCAGTGAGGGTGAAGCCAGCCAGTTCCCGGAGGCTGAGGGTCGTATCGGTGTGGGGCAGGGCAAGTGACAGGTCGCGGCGCAGATACCAGCGGTCCAGTCGGCTACCGGGGCGAATGCGTTCGAGGTAGAGGTCCGGGACGCACTCGGCCAGCGGCACGCTCCTCCCGGTTTCCTCAGCCGCTGCTCGCAGGTCGGCACAGACCCCGTCCACGAGGCGGGCCAGACGGGGCTGGACGGCCGGATCGCGGTCGGCGAGGGCGATCACATCGCCCATCAACAGCTCGCACCGGCCGTTGGCGAAAACGTCCTCGTAGGCGAGTAGTTGTCTGTCCGGTAGCGCGATCTGCCCGTGAAGGGCCGGAACCGCGATGCGGGAGGGGAGCTGTGCCCATCCCTTCGCCTCGACTTCGGCCCGCTCCCGGGTCGCCACTGGCTTATGAAAGACGCGCGTTGCCGCCATGGGCCGTCGGACGTTCGCGCTCACCGCATCTCCCCAGGGAGGGTGTCCAGCCAAGCCTGGAGAACGAGGAGTGCGAGCGCTTCGGCGGCGAGCGGCTCGGTGCGGGCGGTGGTGACCAGGCTCGTGTCCTGCCGTGTGGCGTCGAGGAGGACGGTGAGGGCGTCGCTGTCTGAAGGGCACTCGATCCCACTGAAGCGGAGCTGAATCTTCGCGAGCAGCGCGGTGACCTTGTAGAGGGCGCGGAGGTCAGGGCTGCCCTTGAGGAACTGTCGGCGGATCTCGATGGCGGCCTGGATGCCGTCGCGCAGGCTTACAGCGACGTCGGTGGCCGCGTCCGGAGCGGGCAGAGCCAGGCCGGGGGTGGACCACAAGGGGACCAGCGACCCGCTGCCGATGAGAGCGAGGACGTGAAGGAGTCGAGAGGTGATGGCGCCGGCTCGGCACTCGGCACGGGTCAGTACGGTCATGCCCAGTTTGACCCCGCCGAGTTCGGTCTCCAGATCCGCGAGGATCTGACGCATCTCGTCGAGGGAGGAGGTGTCGGCCACGACAAGGACGTCGAGGTCGCTCCAGCCGTGCTGGTACTTGCCCCGGGCGCCGCTTCCGGTGACGGCCAGCAGATCGATCAACGGGCGCAGGCCGGTGGTCCGGTCAAGGAATTCCGCCAGGTAGGACTCCAGGTGCACGGGGAGTCCGAGTGCGTTGACCGGCATGGTGGAGGGCTGGTGCTCCGGCCAGCGGCGGTTGAGCGCGATGCGGTCCAGCCGCCGCTCCAGCTCCAGGCGTGGCCCGTCGTTGCCGATGACCTCGTGCGCGATGGAGACGATCTTGTCCGCGCCTCGTGCGCTTTTGATGAGGTCACGGTCCACGACGTCCTGGGCCCCGGCGGTACCCCGCCGGGTGCGCGTCCCCTCGCAGGCGTCCAGGTAGGCGATGGTGAGCTGAGGACCGAGCATCCGGGCGAGTTCAGCAGTCGAGTCGAAGTCGTGCAGCGACTCAATGCTGACGGAGTCGAGGAAGTGGTGGGCCTGGCAGAAGCGGTCCAGCGAGTCCACGATCAACTCAGCCTGCACCACTGACCCCAGCCGATAGGGGTCACGGATCCCCGCCCGGTCGGCCGCGTCCTCGATGAGGTAGCCGATCTTGAGGCGGGCGTGGCCGTGCTGTGTGCGCAGGTACTCGCCGGCCGTGCTCTTACCGCTCTCCGACATGCCGCCCAGCGCGGTGACGTGCACTCCTGGCAGAGCCCTGCCGGGCACGTCCGGGTGCAGGGGCGCCAGGAACCGACGCACCTCGTCCTGGACGGCAACGGTCGGCCGATTGCTGATGCGGATCGCCATCGGGAAGCGTCCCTCGCCGACGAGTCGGTTGATCTGCTCATGGAGGTGACGTTGGTACGCCGCGTAGATGTCGGTGACGGCCACCTCGTGAGCCAGGCTCCGGCAGGTACCTTCCTCCGGGTCGTCGCAGTGCAGGAGGACGAGGGCGTACTCGCTCTCCTCGGCGGCTCGCAGGTCGGTCTCGTACGGCGCAAGCATGAGTCGGGCTCGGTCTGCGGCCTGCGCGGCGTCCAGGTCGTCTCGTACAGCGACCGTCGCTGCGACGGACGCCTCAAGCATCGGGATGCCCCGGTCCAGCAGGCGCACCGGCGCGGAGAAGGGGTGCCGGGAGCGTTCCAGGTAGGAGGTGGCCAGGACATCGGCGACCTCCTCGACCGGGCCGGTCTCGAACCACCAGCGGGCCATGCCGTCGGCCTTGATGGCGGTCCAGCGGGGGTCGTAGTGGTCGAGCGGGCCTGCTGAGGTCGCGGCCGGGCCCATGCGCCGGGCGAGGATTCCGATCTGCTTGGTCTTCCCGGTGTTGTCGGGGCCGCTGAACGCGACCGACACGGGGAGGGGATACGTGTCGCTGTTGTACGGACCGGACATCGGCTTCCCTTCACTGATGATGCGGAGCGGGTACGCCTGCGAGGGCGCCGTGAGCGCCCTGCGGCAAGGACTCGATGGGGCCCCGAGCCTCGAACCGAGGCGAGAGGCAAGGACGGGCCAGGGTGTCTATACGGGGCCGTCGGACAACGGAACGTCCTCGGAGCTGAGCGTCAGCTGCGCCAACGGCACCTGAGCGGAGGAGTGCTCGGTGTGGGCCAGAAGTGCGACCATCGCGAGCCCGGCAGCTGTGCCGAGGGCCCACACCCAGCTCAGGGCGGTCTCCAGCGGATCGGGTACGTAGGAACGGCTCATCGGACCGCCTCTCGGACCGCGGAGTGCCGCGCTGGGGTGGCGCGAGAGCGGGATCGTGCGGGTCCGTGCGTTGTCACTGCGCATCGCCACCGTCGGTTCCTCTCAACGTGTCCGGGCAGACACCAATAGGCCCTGAACAGGGCCTATTCGAGCCATTCGGAGATCTGCGGGGTGATGTTCAGTGAACGACGGGCCGCACTCCCGGGACAGGGCCCAGGATGTAGTCCTGCGTAATCCCGCGTAATCCAGGTGGGGAGGGGTGACGGGGTGCCGAAGAACCCGGCCGTCGCGGAACTGATCAAGCGGGCTTGCCATGAACGCAGCTGGGGACCCTCGGAGTTGGCGCGTGCTCTCGGCCTCGCCGAATGCGGTGACCCGCGCCGCCTGCAGCGTCAGCACGCCCGGCGGTGGATAGAAGGCGAACGAACCCCCGGCCACTGGTGGCCCTACATCGCCCAGGTGCTGGCACTGGATCCCGAGGCGATCAACCTTTCGGAGCCCACGCCTGTGGCACCCCACACAGATACCGTTGCATCAGTCCTGCACCCGGGAAGGAGCGACGTGGAACGCCGGGAGTTCATCCTCGCCTCCAGCGGATACGCGCTGTCCGCACTCGGCCTGCCCGACATGGACAGCATCACCCGCCGAACCCAGACCGCCCTTCCCGGAGCCGTCCGCGTCGGCCAGGGCGAGGTGGCCGCCGTACGCCACATGGTCAAGGCCCTCGGCGACTCCGCCTCCGAACTCGGCGGCGGGCACGCCCGCCACCTGGCCGTCCGCTACCTCACCCAAGACGTCGCCCCTTGGCTGGAAGGCCACTTCACCGAAGCCACCGGACGCGACCTTTTCGCCGCGACCTCCCAGCTCGTCCACCTCGCCGGCTGGATGGCTCAGGACGAAGGCGACACCCCCGAACTGCGCGGACTCGCCCAGCGCTACTACGCCCACTCCTTCCGCCTGGCCGCCGAGGCCGGCGATCCGGAACTGTCGGCAACGGCTCTCCGAGGTCTCGCCGTCCAGTGCGTCGACCTCGGCTACCGAGCCGAAGCCGTCCAGCTCGGCGAAGCCTGCGTGGAGTACGGTCACCAGCTCGACAACCCGCGAGCCGTCGCCTATTACGAGGCCACCCTCGCCAACGCCGCCGCCCAAGACGACGACCGTCGCATGGCCACGAAGCACCTCGCCCTGTCCGAGACCGCCATCGGCAAGCCGACCGCCGCAGCCGGCGACTCCTGGGCCGCCCACTACTCCCCGGGCCGCTGGGCCCACGAATCCGGCATGATCCTCTCCCGCCTCGGCGACCTCGACGCCGCCGAGGAACACCTCCACCTCGCCCTCGACATCCACGGCCTCGACCGCCGCCGCACCCGCGCCATCGTCCTCGCCGACCTCGGCGGCGTACGGCTCCGTCAAGGCGACGTCGACGGCGCCATGGCCACCTGGCGTGACTTCCTCGACAGCGCGGACGGCATCCGCTCGGTGAAGGTCCAGGCCGCACTCCAGGACATGCGGGTCCGCCTGCACCGGTACGGCGGAGTTCCCGAGGCCCAGGAGCTTCGCGAGCAGGCATCCCGCATCACAGACTGACTCTTCCGACCGCGTTGTCAGCGCTGGATGGTAATCCTGCTATTCAGCGATCTCCCGACGCTCACCGGACGGACAGCCGACCAGGTACGCAAGGGCACCTAGATCACGTTGATGACCACAGCACGTCACTGACAGGGAGCACGATGCTCGACTTTCGCGAGTTGGAACCGGACGGCGAGGATCTGGAACAGCTTGTCCGCGAACTGGCCCTTGCCCTCGGCTATCGAGCCAAGTGGTCGGGCCGCGGAGCAGATGGCGGACGTGACCTCCTTCTTGAGGAGCCGGGCGATGCAGCGCTAGGGGCAAAGACGCGCAATTGGGTGGTCTCGTGCAAGCACATGGCTCATGCCAAGGACGGCGCTGGGCGCTCCGTCAGCGGTGAAGACGTTGGAAGCATCGGCGGCATCGTGGACGCCGTTGCTCAGCACGACGCCGACGCTTTCCTCCTCGTCTGCTCCACCCAGCCCTCAAGCGCCCTGGTCTCTCGACTGGAGTCAATCGAGCGAACCAAGGGGGTACCCACACATGTGTGGGATGGAGTGGAACTCGAGCGCATGCTCACCACTCCCCGGGGTTGGGCCGTAGCCCAGCGGTTTTTCCCGACCAGCGCCGAAGCCAGCGGTTGGAGAGTCTTCGCCACCAGCGAGCCGAACCGGTTCATCGGAATCACCCGCGGCTTCTATCTCCGTGTCTCCAACCGGCACGGGAGCGCAGTCGGGTTCCCGCTCAATTGGATCGACGAACGATTGGACCGGATCGCCTCGATCGAGTTGCCTATCGGGCACGAAATCCGACCCCGCGGTGTCTTCTACGACGATAAGCACGGCGGATTCGTCTGGTACCTCGACTACCTGTACGGCGCTCAAGGTTGGCAGTCCGAGGAGATCGAATCGCCGACGTACACCGACCGGCTACTGAGGCGGCTTGGCAGCGGGACCGTGACCTACGACGACGGCCAGTTCGACGACTTCGAGATCACCTTCAGGAAGGTCGACCGAGGTCACGATGCCTACGACGCGGATCACTACCGCTACTACGAGGACATCCCTAGCTACGTCTAACCTCGAAGTTTCGTGACGGTCCACCGGCTCCGTCGGTGGACCGTTGAAACTTCGAAGTTAAGGGACGCCCGTAGGCTTGCCTTGACGAAACCTTAAGAGAGGCGCCTCACCACACTGTCATAGCGATCTTGGATGTGATCCTCCTTGATCTTCCCATTCTTTGCCTGACGAAGGAAAATAAACAGATCCTTCTCATTGAGAGGAAGGACAAAACCCTTGCTGTGAGTCACGATCCTCTGAAGGTGTGCATAGTAGGAATTTTTGATCTCGCCACGAAAAACTAGAACTACGAACCGTCCGCCGACATCGTTCATATAGTAGCTGAGCTGATGAAAGTCGTCTGCGGATAGATCGCCATAATTTTTACATTCCCAAATGATCTGTACGGCATTGTACCGAACCCGCACGGATTCCCAGAAGCCCGAACTTGCCCGGTTTGCGGCGACCCAATCACGAATTACTTTACCGTCAAAGCTTCGACTTTTCTCTTCCACGTTACCTAGCACACGGAAAAAACAAAGCTTAATCACCTCGCCTACGATTTCCTCGAAGTCCACGGCTCCAGCAGGGCCCGTTGGCAACTCCTTGAGCGAGGACGTGACTAGCTCGATCGTATCCGCGTATTCGGACTCGTCAAGACCATCAGGCAGGTCCTCAATAATTCCAATGCGGCCGAATTCCTTGTCTTCGGGAAGAGTTCGCACCAACATGTCTTGAAGGTCGAGTGCATCCCAGTAGCATCGATGAATAACAATGTCCGTGGTTTCCGACACGGGAGGAGGGCTTGTGTCCTGCGGCCCCAGAGCGCGAAACTTAGGGCTCCGCCCAGGCGCCCTGATGCCAATAAAACCGACGTCATAGAGCAAGCGAATGAATTTCTCCGGTGCGGAATTTTCATAAAGCCATGAGCCGCAGAGCCTGATCACTTCCGCATCATTGTGGAGTTTCCTGATGAAGGCTTCCACACCCCCAAAGGTGAAGGCGTTACCCAGGCCATAGAAGCGGGATAGCACCACAGAGATCTTCGGATAGTTTTCCGCATACTCGTCACCCAGGTCACGGAATCTGTTGTCAGAGAACCGACGTCGGGCCTGTTGAATATCTTCAATCAGAATCTTTTCATGACCTCCATTCTGTGCGGCCTCTACAGCATTGCTGGTATAGATCAGAATATCCCGGGGTCTTTTTTGGCAGTAATCTAGAACATCCTTCCATGATTCTTCTGGATTTTCAAAGAATGCATTCCAGGTTGCCCCACCCAACTGGAATTTAGCAGTCAATCCACGGTTTAGCCGTCGCTCGACAACTTCCAGAAGCTGACGCTCGTTCCACTCCATCCCAACGACTGCGGTCTCCAGCCTGGAAGACTCCATGTCGCGCGCCCGCACGCGTTCAAAGATGTTCTCTCGGAGAAACAAGATGGTGCGGGCCCAGGGGATTTGAGTGGTTGTTTCCAGGCAGGCATGCATGAAAGCAGTCAAATAGATAAGCCCCTCGTCACTGCCCTCCCAGTAGTCGTCGATGCTATCGATGAGAAGTGTGTGAGTGGGCAGACCTCCGGAGGCAAGAAGCTTCATGCCATCTGCGACCGACTTGGCCGCCTTATTTTCTCGGAGCCACTGCTCATCGTTACCTTCAGCCAGCGCTCCACTGATGCGAGAGATGAAATGTAGGCACCTAAGATCGAAATCCATTTCAGCATAGGATTCGATTTCCTCTGCAATTACTTTAGGAACCTCGTGGAAGCCTGGATGGCCGTCCTTCCACATCGATAGTATTTCAATTTGAAGTGCCCGCCTGAAGGCTGAGACGAGTGATCGAAACGGGCGCTGCTTAGTGTTTGCCAAAAGGTCAATTTCTTGCAGTGTTGAAGATGGACTGAAGATCTCCGGGACGATTACTCGGGTGCGGTCGCTGTTGAGGCTGCAGTATTTTCTGATTGCAGTCTTTCCTGTACCTCTTCTCCCTACGAAGAATACCTTTCCGCTTTCTGTATCCTGCGCAGAAGCTAGCGCCGGCGTGTGAACATAAATTTTTGGGTCTTCCAGGGCGGCATCGTATTCAGCAAAAGACTGGCCGATCTTGATCCGATTGATGGATCCCTTAGGGATCTTCATCTCAGGCTGACTGAGGCTAAGTGAAGAGAGGTCGGCCGGAGTGAGCTGCTCGCTCTGGTCCTTCGGCGGGGGAGTTGTGACGGCGGGACTTTGTCGCTTATCCCTGCGCTTACGTCGGACCACGGCTACCCCTAGGTCGTAGAAACGGCGCGCACAGAAGGCATCTCTGCTGCCCTCAGCTTTGCGCTGCGTGAGTCGCGCGGATCATCATCTTGCACTCAAATGGTGTCGCCGCGGGTTGTTTCGAGCAGATTGCCAAGCAGGGTGCGGGTATCGTCCCCACAGTCAGAGGGCGCTACGGCCAGCAGGCTCATTTTTCACTCACTCGGTGACAGCAACATCAGCAAGGTCCTTGAGGCGTCCCCCGTCAAGGCTTCGTCACTCTTCGGCCCGACCGGGCGAACACCCCTGCCGCCCACACGATCCTGCAGTGTCTCGCCGACGCCGGAATTGACCACCCTCACCGTCGGACGACCGCTCACCACACTGAGCCGTTTCCAACCTGACGGGTGGTTGGACCGGCAGCTCCGGCGATGGGCATGAAGAAAGCTCCTGGTAGACGGGTTCACGACCAAGATCACCAGTCCGCCAGGAGCTTCACGTGCTGTTCCTCTTCACCGGCCAGGACACCATGCGCCTCTACCTCGCAGTCGAGAGGGCCGACGGCCTGATCGCGGCCGACGTACAGCTCACCGGCGCGTTGACCGCCCTGCTGGCCGCCCTGCCCTCGCTCATCGGCGAAGAGGAACGCTGGGTGACAGGCGCATCCGACCCCCACTGTGTCCACGTAGTCGACCTGACCACGTGGTAACGACTGGACGCAGCAGGCCAGGGCGCCCCGAGACCTGGCCTGCTGCGTCCGAACAGCCGCATTCTGATGGTGCTCATTCGGCAATCATCATCGGCCACGCAGCCCGGACCGGGCAGCGTCGTCCGAGCGGTCGCACGTACGGGAGGCCGTGCCACAGCGTGCCAGAAGCGGCGGTAAACAGCGGTCACCAAGGGTGCCGACGGACCAGCCTGGACGATGTCACCGGTTCGCGTTCCCACAGGTCAGTCGCTATACACGGGACCAAGTACCGGGTGATTCCCAAGCTCAGAGCGCGAGTTCGATTCTCGTCACCCGCTCCATGAAAAAGCCCCAGGCCAGCGGCCGGGGGCTTCTTTGTTGTCTGGACCAGTTCAGGGGTCTCGCACCAGATCCGCACCAGAAGGCCCCTGGTCAGCCTTCTTGCGGGCGGACCGCACGAGGTCGTCCAGCCCGCTCGCGACTTCCTGCTGTCGCTCAAGATCCGAGTGCTGGTAGATCAGCGCGGCCTTCTCCGACGACTGGCCGGCGCGGACCATCGTGTCCTTGAGCGTGGCTCCGGACCGGGTGGCCAGGGTGTGCCCCGTGTGACGAAGGTCGTAGAAGCGAAAGCCCTCCGGCATCCCGACGAGCGCGCGAGCCCTGCGCCATTTCTGCCCGAATGTGGAACGCCGGAAGGGCTCGCCCTTCTCCCCCACGAACAGCAGTCCGTCCGGGCCCTTCTCGGCGTACCAGTCGAGGTGTCGCGGAAGGTCGGTCCGCAGAAAGGCCGGCAGGACCACGACCCACTTGCCCGCATCCGACTTGGTGTCGCCAGGAGCGCGGCGACCGGTGGTCAACTCGGGAGCCGCCATGCGGACCCGGATGGTCATCTCGTCCAGGTCGACGTCCTTACGACGAAGCTCGGCCTGTTCCTCCGGGCGCATCGGACCGTAAGCGCCGAGGTAGACCATCAGCCGCCAGCGGGGCCCGAGAGCATCCGCGAGCGCGTCCACCTGGGCGACGGTGGCGATCTGGCGTTCGGCGGACGACTCCTTCCCAGCGCCCCGGATGCGGCAGGGGTTGCGGCGGATCAGCTCGTCATCGACCGCGGTTTCCATGATGGCCTTGAGTAGCCGGTAGGCCTTGGCCACAGTCGTGGCTGCTCCGGTGCACGCCAGCCGCTCGGTTCGCCAGGTGCGGACACGGGATGCGGTGATCTCGTCCAGGTCCAGGCCCTCGAAGGTGGGCAGGAGGTGACGCCGCAGGAGACGCCGGTACAGCTCATCGGTGGTCGCGGAGAGACCGCGCTCATCCACCCACTGGAGGGCGTACTCCTTGAAGTTCACCGCCCCGGCGTCCGGGTCCTGCCAGTTGCCGCGCGTGAGGTCTGCTTCGACCTGGGAGAGCCAGACCTCGGCGTCCTTCTTGGTGTCGAAGGTGTCGGGTGCTCGGAAGTCCTGTCCGTCCGGACCCAGGTAGCTCGCGGTCCAGCGGCCGGACCTGTACTGACGCACGGCACCGAAGCGCCGGCGGCTTCCCTTCGCGTTCCCCATCAGGCGGCCCTTCCGTAGCGAGAGCGGCGACGGCGAATCGGCTGGACGGTTTTCCCCTCGATGTACGCCTCCAGGACGCTCGCCTTGATGCGCACGGGGCTGCCGACCTTGACGAAGGCGATCCGGCGTTCGGCGATGAGGCGGCGCGGGAAGCGTGCGGTGGTGCCGAGGCGTTCGGCGGCTTGGTCGACGGTGAGCAGGGGGTCAGTCACGACCGGTCTCCTTCCAGGGCGAGGGCAGCGCGTGGGGTTTGCCCAAGGGAGGAAGGTCGCGCAGCGGGCCGCCCGCGGCCCTCCCACCTGTCTGGGCTCCTCTAAGCAACTGCGACCACCGCGTCAGCGCTCGCCCCCGGACTCGCCAGCCCTCACGGTGGTGGTCCCGTACCGGCCGCTGATTGGCAAAACACGCAGCACCCCTTCTGCGCTGGATTAGTTGCGCCCTCGACTCATGTGCCCGCCGATGTTCCGCCGCCCGGACGACGACGAGCCACAGAGGCTGGCGTTGGGCGTTGTGTGGCAACGTTGGGGTTGTAGCCACGGCCTGGACCTGCGGGCGCAGGCACAGGAACAGGGACGGGGGGCGCCGTCGCCGCAAGATCGTTCAGCGTGGCGTTCACCACCGGCCAGCACATATCGAGCGTGTCTTGGTTCGGGCTGTGTCCGGTCCGTTTCTCCGCCAGGGGATGGACGAGATTCCTATAGTGCCGGACAAGCTCAGAGGCCAGCTTGGCATCGTGCTCGATCCATTTGTTCTTGAATGCGAAGTCCACGAAGTCATTCAGCCCCATGTTCCGCAACGACTTCGGCATGGGTACCTCTGTGGCACGGGCCTGTGCCGCATGCGCGAGTACCCCCTCTAAAAGGCTGCCCAGCATGATGATCGCCGACGTATAGGCGCCATGCTCGTAGCACGTGCGTGCCTCGTCCAGCCGAAGTTGCACGGCTGTAGCAAGATCCGGGTCGCTCACCACATCCGTCACGGATACCTTCAGCTCGACCCGCGGCAACTGCCGTACTTGGTCATCGAAACCGGCTTCGCAGCGGACGAGGGCCGACTGGCCTCCGTCCTCGCCAATCCGGCGTCCATCGAGCACAAGTACCTCGTTGAGCCGCTTCAGCATGGCGTGGTACTCACGCTGTTGGTTGTAGTACTCAAGACGGTTCGCCAGGCGCAGGATTGCGCGCTCAGCGTCGTCCGTGCCGTCCGCCTGCCTCTCCTTGAGGAGTTCCAGGGCCCACTTGTGCCTCGGCGTGCCGTCGTAATCCGGAACGTCGTCCCAGCCCGCCCGATGGAAGAACGCAGCAATCTCGTATCCCTTCCTATAGAGCAACGACGTCTCGTCCCCGCAGATCAGGTGGGCGATCTCCGTCAGCGTGCTGTCGTCGAAAATCTCGTTCACATCAAACTCCTTCGAGAGAGACGGACGCATCCTCATCGAGCATGGCGTCGAGTTCATCGGTGGTGAGGTCGGCATCGTCGATCTCGACCGGGGCCCACGTGCTCGCCGAATCGCCCTGGTCCTGCTCGGTAACTCCGGGCCGGATGCCCAGAGCGTCGAGGCGCTTCCACAGCGGCGCTAGCGAATCCTCCGGAGACAGGGCGAACTCGCTACTCCGTATGCGCCAGAACTGCCAGCCCGCCCGTCGCAGTTCACGCTCTCGCTCGTAGTCGTCACGAATCTGGTCAGGGTTGGAGTGATACGGGCTGCCGTCGCACTCCACGGCGAGCCGACCTGTCTCTCCGACGACGACGAGGTCGATGCGTTTGCCGCTGGCCTTCCACTGGGGAACGACGTGGTAGCCGCGTTCCTTGATCCTTCGAAAGACTCGCTGCTCGAACAGGGATTCGAACGGCTCGCATTGGTCGTCTGCTGAAACGGTGGAGAGGCCGGGAGAGGTGCCTTGGAGTTCCGGCGGCGCCTGCATGTAGGTGAGCAGGGAGTGACGCAGGTCCTTACTGCGCAGCTGGTCCGGCGTGACGGAAGTAAACAGCCACATCTGGTCGCGGGCCCGGCTGGCAGCCACGTTGAACCGCCTTCCGTCGCCCTGGCCGGTCAGGGCTCGGGTGTTGTCGGCGTCGACAACCAGTGAGAGCAGGATGACGTCCCGTTCGTCTCCCTGGAACTGCTCGGCCGTGCCCACACGCATGTTGTGCCGCTCCTGGATCGCGGAGTCGATCCGGGAGTCGATTAGATTCTCCAACAGCCTCGTCTGATGTCCGGAACGGAGCACGATGACTCCGAAACTCCGTTCCGCGTACGCCTCGTCCTCTGCAAGTTCCTGCAACTTGGCGACGATGCGTTCAGCCTCCGGCCTGTTGACCAGCGTCTCTCGCCGTCCTTCGCAGTGGCCTTCATGGACATGGACGACTTCGAGGGGCCGCAGCCGGTCCGCTCCGTACTGCCGCAGGGGCACGAGTTCGTTGTCGGGATAGAACTGAGCGGAAGACCACTTGATGATTTCTGGCATGCACCGGAAATGCTCGGTAAGCCGGATCGTCTCGCTGAAGCGCGCGGACAGCAGGTCGTAGAGGTTGGACTTGGGGCTGAGCCCGTCCCGCTGCCAGTCGGTGAGATGGGGCAGGAGTGAGTCGAGGAGTTCGTTGAACCGCTCGTGCTTGCCGCCCGTGTAGAACGGAACACACTGCTTGTCGTCACCCACGACGATGATCCTCGGAGCAAGCCATAGCAGCATCAGGCCGTCCAAGCCGACCTGGCTGGCCTCGTCCACGATGACGACATCGAAGGCATCCGGCTCGGGATCAATCATTTCGGCCACTTGCTTTATCGGCATCACCCAAGCCGGGACAGCGTCACGCGCGTCACGCATCGCGGAACGGGCGGCCTTAAGGTGCCGCTTGCCGAGAGCCGTCATTCCCCTGCCGGCGTTCGACGTGGCCGAGGCGTAGGCGCTCAGTGCCTGTTTCTGGCCAGCCGTCATCCTGTCCAGGCAGTGGTACAGAGCCCTGTCAGCCGCCAGTTGGGTAACCGTTCTCTTCAACTGTGACTCGACGGCTTCCAGTTCCCCTTCCAGCCTGGCTTCTCTGCCAGGTGTCAGCATCGCCTCCTGGAAGGTACGCGCACGCCGCCAAGCCCAGGCACCCTCCAAGTTCGCAAGGCGGCTCTCCCAAGCCGTCTCGGTCGAGGACTCGGCAAAACGCCGGGCCAGTTCGGGGTGATCCTCGGACAGTCGACTCAGAAGTCTCCGGGCTTCTCGGCGATCGGCCTCACGGTGGAACGCCTCGGTTAGTGACTCGATCGCGGACATGTATGCCTGCGGATCGCGAGCACTGACGGCTCTGTGGACCTCCGCCAGTTCAACCACACCGTGGGCGTCAGGCCGCGGCAGCTGCTCGGCGATGTACCGGAGCCTCTCCTCCGCCTCGCGGGCACAAAGCAGCCGTCCCGCACCGTTCGCCGACGTACGGACGTCGTCCCACTGCTGTGCCGTCCGCACCGTGGCCTTGATCCGGGCCTTGAGCAGAACGTCGTGCAGCATGCGCACAGACTGAGTGAACCCGTCCACCGCGCGGAGCGTCGGTACCCGGTCCAACAACTCCGACAGAGCAACCTCCGTGTGGCCCTCGGCTGCAGACACGCCGACACTCTGCCAGCGCTCGTTCAGCTGTCGGACACACTGGCGTGCTGCCAGGTGAGCCACCAGCGCGGAAACCTCGTCCGGCGTCCTGGGCAGTCGCCCGTCCACTCGGCACCCCTGAAGAAGGGCTTGGGCTTCCTTCTGTACCGCCGTCGGAACCAGCTTGCGCAGCTTGCCCCCACCTCGCAGGAACTGTTCGAGGTCCCTCCCCGCGGCGATAAGACGCGATTCCTCGGCAAGTGCTACGTCAGGCACGTCAAGCGCTGCAAAGGGGATGTGCTGAAGCACGCTCTGCACTTCCTCGGCGCGGGCGGCCGACCGGCGCACTCCGTCCCACAGCTGCTGTCGCTGGCCGGCCATTCCATCCCGCAGCGCACGAGTAGTCCATTCGTCCGGCAACCATGCGGCCGGCTCCCCTGGCAGCCCCTCGCTCTGAAGTGCGTGTTCCGCCGCATCCAGAAGTTCTACCAACGTCGCGATCAGATCGCGGCCTTGATTCGCGAGTTCGAGGGAAAGCGGATCGGAGGACGCTTCGGCGCAAGAGCGCACCGCAGCATCCAGGGCATTGACCGCTTCCTCGAACAACACGGGTGCGACGAAGTCTGCGGGGTCCGGGCAGCGGGCGGCATGCTCTTCCAGCACACCGGCCCCATGCCGGGACACCAGACCCAGCAAGCGCTGGGCCTCATCCTCGCTCAGCGAAGGTTCTCTCGGTGATGACGCGGGCAGGACAGGCATCCAGTCGTACTTCGACGCCCCGGCAGTGACGGTCTCCACGATCTCTGCGAGCCGCCCCCCATAACCGGATGCCACATCGAGGTGTTCGTACCACTCCCCCTCACGAAGGGTGCGGAGCTCGTCACGGAGTCGCGCGCGGGTGTCCGACAGCTTCGACCGCAACGCCTCGTGGCCCTTGATCTTTACGTCGAGACGCTCCGTCGACTGGGTGGCACTGAGCTGGGAGAGTGCGCGCACGGACTGTTCTAGATCGCCGCTGCCATCCTCGCGCCGACCGCCCTGAAGGACGCATAGGCTGCGCAGTTCGGCGGGCAGTTGCTGCCGCAGGACCTTCAGCGCCTGGCTCTTCTCGCTCGTCACGAGCACCCGCTTGCCGTCCGCTAGCAAGGCGCACACGAGATTGGCGATGGTGTGCGTCTTTCCCGTGCCGGGCGGCCCCTGAACGACGACGCCGGTATCAGTCTGAAGACGCCTCAGCACCTCCCGCTGAGCTTCGTTCGATAGCAGCGGGAACAGCGGGTCGGGGCCAAGGGCCGGGGGCACATCGCGGCCACCCGCCGTACCCCACAACCTGCGGTCCTCCGCTTCCAGCTGGTACAACAACTGAGCCAGCCCCAGGGGAGCCATGGCACCAGGCTGGGCAAGCCGGTTCGCAATGCCGTCGTAGAAGTTCACGAGGGCGCCCTGGCCCCGCTGACGAAGAATGATCGCCGGTGCGAACCCGAGCGTGGGCACCGGCAGCGCCGGGTCGGCGGGCGGGCGACCCCAGCCACGGTGGAATGCCACCGCGCGATCGGTACCGAACGCCCTCTCCGACCAGTCACCAAGCACGTCCTGGGAGTCACCGGACAGCGGATGGAATCCGTCCGCGTCGACACGCTCTCGCAGCGGGCTCAGCAGCCGGGTGCTGTATCCCTCATCCTCGCCGAGGAACTCGCTGTCCTCCAGCCGCGCAGGGTCGCCGGGCGAGAGAGCGACCGTGATGGTCATATCGGTGGGGTTCATGGTGAGTACCAGCGGCGCCGTCAAAATGTGCCGGGCTATACGTGCCGACGGACGCATGGCTCCGACGTTCAGGAATCCGGCGCCCAGTACAGCCTCGTACTCCTCACCATCCTGCTGGATCCTGGTCACCATTCGGTACAGCTGTTGATGGAGTTCCCGGTACGGCCGGTCGATGCGTTCCTTTTCCGACCACTTGCGCCATGTGTCGAGCCATTGCGAGTAGGCGCGTAGCACGTCGTGTGCTTCTTCCCGGCCGATCTCGGAGACCTCGAATAGATCACCGTTCTCGTCCTCCTGCCACCCCTGCCCCGGACCCGACTCGGCCAGCGGTGGCGCCTCGGACGTCGCGCTGGCAGCGACCTCCTGATCCACCCACCCCGCCAGTACCTCGGGTAGGACAGGGGCCGGCCTCGGCGGCCGGTGCGACACCTTCAGCAGCAGCCGGTCGCCGTCCGGGTGCCGCCTCAGCCTGTCGTCCGGCAGGCCGGAGAGCCAGAGAACCTCCGGATACTTCTGACAATCCCGCACCGGCTTGTACGACCCACGAACAATTTCGCGCATGTATTCGATAAGCTGGCGTGCACGGTGGACCGCCTCTGGATTGTCTGCATGAAAAGCGGCGTGAAGAGACATCTGTTCCCCAGGTCGTGGTTCGATGTAAAGCCTTCCAGGATGCGGGAGAGAAGCGGTGTCATCAACAAGGACTGGCAAGTAGCGACGTAAACAAGCCGCATTTCGCGAAAGTTGGCTGTAACCCAGCCAACCGCCAGTCTCGATTGTTCAGCAGTAATTTCAGCTGGACGAGGTGAACGACTCACCCCAGTTTGTTCCGATGGTGCCGGTTGAGGTCGCTTTGTGTCGCTACGGCGAACGCCGGGGTTTCACGATTCCCTGGGCAGTCCGAGGGGCATCCGCGCTCTGCCCTTCAGCCAGCACCCTCGAAGCCGCGCCCCTCCTACGGGCCGCCGGGCAGGTCAATGAATCCCACCCCCGCAGCTGCCCTGGACCTCATCGAGCAGACCCTCGGCCGTGCGGTCGACGGCCTACGCATCGCCGCCTGGGCATCTCCTTCAAGGCTGGACCGACGACGTCCGCAATCCCCCGCCCTCGCCATTGCCACCCCCATACGCTGGCGCGGCGCCACCGTCGCCCCCGACGGCTCCGTCCAGGACGCCGAACCCATCAAATCGGCTTCCGACGTGGACATCTCCTTCCACCACCGCACCCGCAGGGGACGTGAGGCCGCTGCTGCGGCCTGAGAACCTCCGAGCATGGTCGTCAGCCGTGCCCACCAGTACGGCCGACGACCATGCTCGGTGCACCACAGCAGGCACCTGATTCCAGCGCGGTAGAACTTTCCCTACTTCATCAAGACCCCCGGCTACACCCGCGCTCCTGCCTCCGGCCCGCTCGGCGCGGCCGCCGCCGACGCGCGCCCGCAGCGGATAGGCCGGGTAGGGCATGAGACGAGAACCAAGCCCACGGCTTCAAGACGTGCCTCCGGCGGGGGCACTCAGACTCCGGGGTGGGAGGGGCGCAGTTCGCGAGTGCCGGCGGATGGGATGGGAGCTGAGGTGAGCGGTGGGCTGGGAGGTGTTGATCTACCGGTCGCTCTTGACACTCGGCGCTATACTAAAAATGATCGATCATTTCACCGAGCCGTGTGTCGGAAAATCTGGCAAAGTTCTAGAGGTGATCGCCGCTCCCGCGTACGCTTGGCCAGCCCGCCACGCTACGTCGGGGAGTCGAGTGGGTTACTGGAAGAAGCACACGAAAGATCACGAGCCTGTTCTCGATCTTTTTCACCGTAACGGGTGGTCTATCGGTGACCCTCCGACGTACTACACACTGAAGTGCCCGTGTGGCGCCCACATGCGGTGGTATCACTTGACCCCAAGTGGGGCAAGCTACGCAAAGAACGTGGTGAGCTGGGGGAAACGCCAGCCGTGTTGGAAGGGGATCCCGTGAACGAGAATCTCCGAGCATGTGTGCGGTGGACCTTCCACGTGAAGGGTCCTGAAGATGCGGAGACGCTGGCATTCAGCGCTAGCAGGGTCATGGAGGCACTGCTCTCGTTGGAGGAGTGCGATCCGCGCCTTAGTGATTCAGGCGTAGCGATGGATGCCGACAAGATGACCGTAGAGATTGATCTTGTGGTCACTGGCGGTTCTGAGCCAGACGTCTTGAAGCATGCGCAGACTGCCATTCGCACTGCAATCCACTCCGCGGGTGACGGCACACCGGATTGGCCTTCACAGCCTCGTATCCCCTGTGACCCCGCCGAAGCCCGTCCCACTCGTCAGCGGAGCGAAGAGTACCGCTCTCGACGGGTTGACGTGCTGACGAACGCATAGCAAGTGGGCAGTCCGTAAGTGACATTCCTCGTCCAGCGGGGGCCAGTACGCGAAGCGTACTGGCCCCCGCTGGTTGGTTCCCGCGAACCCACTTAATCCCGCTTCTGACATCAGCGCCTGACACCGAAAGAAGCGTTCAGAGGCGGCTTGTAGCCCACAAGCACGGGCACCGCCACCACCCACTCGCAGGTATGCCCGCCGGCCTGACTCGGATATTGAGCGAGGCGGGGCGACCACGGTCCTCCCACCGGGCGTCCGGTCTGCCTCTGATGAGAGCTCCTCCGGCGGTCCCTCGACGATGCCGTGCCACTACGTGCCAGTCGTAGGGGTAAACAGCGGTCAACAGCGACCTTCCGCAGCCTCCGGCAGCACCCCACGATAGGCCCATCACCGCAGGTCACAGCAGTTTTCTGGCTCGAGTGCTGGGTGATTCCCAAGCTCAGAGCGCGAGTTCGATTCTCGTCACCCGCTCCATGAGAAAGCCCCAGGCCGACGGCCCGGGGCTTCTTTGCTGCCTGGACCGGTCCAAGCATCGCGCACCACCTACGCACCACCTTGCCCCTCTTTCGGCGACTCAGAGACCCCCACAAGCCGCCGAGGGAAGCGCTCGGCCATACCCAGGAGCTCAGCCACTTCCGGGACGGACAGACGCCTCTCACGCACGTCGCTCTCCTCGCTATGCCGCGCCGTGCCGTGCCGGAACCCGACAGTCGGGACACTTCTGGCGTGATCCCGCGTCCGGGTCTCGGTGTCAAGGAAGTACCAACCACTGTCGCCCCTGATGACCTGTCCGTCAGCATCGCCAGGCAGCTGATGACACTGAGACGGACTCGGACATGTTCACTCGGCTGTCCATCAGACCTCATCCGTCCAGGGGAAGAGAAACGATTCTGACCATGGGGAAGGACTATGCCGTGCGGTGGGGTGGCACGGTCCGGTCATAAAGATGATCAAGATTCTCACCGCAGTTGTCGCGAGCGCCTGCCTCGCAGGCGCCCCCGTGGGCGAGGCGTCAGCGGCGCAGCACTGGAACAAGAGCGTGAAGTGTGAGGAGACCGACCCCGAGGGACGGGTGATCCCTACGCGTTACGGCAACGCCGATCTCGGCTGGAACCACTTCTCCGGCAAACACAACATCAAGAGGTGCCGGGTGGTCGACGCAGCTCTGGCCGGGAGGGTCGACAAGAAGAACGGAGGCAGACTCGAGTACTACGGGGTCGCCCGCAACCAGACCAAGCTGGTCACGATCGTGGTCATCGTGCAGTACGCCCGCCGCACGTCCGATGGTGAGTACGACGCGGGCAGGGGCAAGAAGATCGGTGTCATCACGGCCTACTGCAAGGGCATGAACAGGTGCCCGGACTGGATCAACGAGTGAACAACCCCGCCGGGGAGACGATCGAGCAGCAGGCATACATCACGCGCTTCCTCCTCGACTACACAGCGATGCCCCTTGCCGGGGGGACCTTCCTGCGCGGTGTGCTGCCGGCGCGGGATGCGGTTCGGGTCGTAACCGGAGCCGCCGACACAGTGGCGCCACACGAACTGGTCGCCTATGAAGTCCCGTTGTCGGACGAGGACGAGGAGCCGGTAACCGCCCCACTGGTACTTGGCTGGACACGCACGCTCACATCCGGCCCTCTCCCCCACACGGACGCGACCGTGATGGGCATGCCCCTGGTCCCGGTGGATACCACCGTCCTCGAACCCGCCGACGCGACCAGCACGGATCAAGCGCTGCGCGTGCTGCGCACGCTGGCCTGGCCGTTCGTCGAGACCCCGCCCAGCCCAGCACTCTGCGGGTTCCTCTTCACCGGCCAGGACACCATGCGCCTCTACCTCGCAGTCGAGAGGGCCGACGGCCTGATCGCGGCCGACGTACAGCTCACCGGCGCGTTGACCGCCCTGCTGGCCGCCCTGCCCTCGCTCATCGGCGAAGAGGAACGCTGGGTGACAGACGCATCCGACCCCCACTGTGTCCACGTAGTCGACCTGACCACGTGGTAACGACTGGACACACCGCACCAGGGCGCCCCGAGAGCTGGCCTGCTGCGTCCGAACAGCCGCATTCTGATGGTGCTCAGTCGGCAATCATCATCGGCCACGCAGCCCGGACCGGGCAGCGTCGTCCGAGCGGTCGCACGTACGGGAGGCCGTGCCACAGCGTGCCAGAAGCGGCGGCAAACAGCGGTCACCAAGGGTGCCGACGGAGCAGCCTGGACGACGTCACCGGTGCGCGTTCCCACAGGTCAGACGCTATACACGGGACCAAGTACCGGGTGATTCCCAAGCTCAGAGCGCGAGTTCAATTCTCGTCACCCGCTCTTCCACGAACCCCCAGGTCATCGACCTGGGGGTTCGTCGTTGTCTAGACCTCTAGGGGCCGCCGTGCCCTCCGTATGCCCAAACTCCCATATACGCCCTGTGCATGGCGCTGTCCCCGCACCACATAGGTGGTGCGGGGACAGCGCCATCGACCAGCAGGCACGGGCGGCGCTGGGGGCGCGACTGCGCGAACTCCGCTTCTCGTGCCCCGGAGGCCGGCTCACCGGTCAGCAGCTCGCCCAGCGGCTGGGCTGGCAAGGATCCAAGGTCAGCAAGCTGGAGAACGGCAGGCAGACGGCCACTCCCGAGGACCTTCGGGCGTAAGCCGACGCCACCGAGCAGCCAGGTGTATACGCCGAGCTCACCGCCCGGCTCGCCGGGTTCGAGTCCCACATCAGATCCTGGCGCAGAGCACTGGCCAACGGCTTCAAGCCCCTGCACGAGGGGCTGAGCGCGGAGATCGAGCGCACCACGGAGATATGGGTCTGGGAAAGAGTCGGTGATCGCCGGACTGCTGCAGACCCCCGAGTACGCCCGCCACGTCATCCAGCGCTACGCGGAGCTGCTGGGCGGACCCGGCGACATCGAGGATGCGGTGCGCTCCCGGGTACGACGGCAGCAGTGGCTGTACCGGCCCGGCCACAAGCTGCACGTGCTGATGTGGGAAGCGGCGCTGCGCTCACTGATCTGCCCTCCCGCCGTCCTGGCCGCGCAGCTCGACCGCCTCACGGGCATGATCGGGATGGATACGGTCGAGCTGGGCATCATCCCGTTCACCGCGTCCGTGAAGATCGTGCCGGCCAACGGCTTCTGGCTCCTCGACGACCGCCTCGTCGTCGCCGAGGACTGGCACGCCGAGATGTGGCTGGACGACGCCGACAACGTCACCCTGTACGCGAAGGTCTGGAAGACGCTCCGCGAATCGGCGGTGTACGGGGCTGACGCCCCCAACATCATCAACTCGGCCAGACGCGCGCTGAACCCGCATTGACGAGCCACCCGGGGAAGGGTTCTCCGTAGCACCCAGCCCGTACGCGCCGCTTCGGCTCCGCGTCGCCCGATGCCGTCTGCCGCACTGCACAAGACCGGTCCAAGAGTCCGGACGCCACCGGTAGCGGCCTGAAGCACGTGGTGACCGTCCACCCACCCGTCTGTTGCTAAAGCAGCGGCCGCCATCGGGGCAGCCCCTACTGCGTACGTAGTAGAGAACTGTCGGCAGCTGTACGACGACGGGGAATACCAGGTCGGACAGGGTGAAAAGGTTCCCCGAGTTCGGATGTGGAGATCCTCCTGTGGCTGCTTTTCTTGATCGTTTGGGCCGGTTGGCCTTCCGCCGGCGCTGGCATGTCCTGGCGGTGTGGGTGGTGGCGCTCGTCGCGGCGGGGATGGCGTCAGCGCTGGCCCCTGCCGCGCCTGATGCTTCCTACTCGATGCCGGGGACGGAGTCGCAGCGGGCGTTCGACCTCATCGAAGAGCGCTTCCCCGCGGGCAGCACAGGGAGTGCCGCCTCGGAGGGGGCGAGCGCGAAGCTCGTGTTCGTCGCGCCGGAGGGTCAGAAGGTCACCGACCAGGCGAACCGGGCGGCCGTCACCGAGGTTGTGGGCAAGGTCGGTGGGCTCGACCAAGTGATCCGGGCGGCTGATCCATACGGGACGGACACAGTGAGCAAGGGCGGCTCCGCGGCGTATGCGTCGGTGACCTTCGAGGTGAAGGCGAAGGACGTCGACGACGCGGTGAAGCAGGACCTGGAGCAGGCCGTCGATGAGGGACGAGATGCGGGACTGACGGTCGAGGTCGGCGGTTCGGTCCTGGCCACCCAGCCCTCCGGGGGCGCGACCGAACTGGTCGGCGTCGTGGTGGCGGCCGTGGTCCTGCTGATCACGTTCAGCTCGCTGGCCGCCGCCGGCCTGCCGCTGCTGACCGCGCTGATCGGTGTCGGGATCGGCGCCGCGACCATCATGGCCCTCAGCAGCGCACTGGGCCTGTCCAGCGCGACCAGCACGTTGGCGATGATGCTGGGCCTCGCGGTCGGCATCGACTACGCGATGTTCATCGTCTCCCGCTACCGAGAGGAACGCGCTCGGGGCCTCGCGCCTCAGGACGCGGCCGGGGTCGCCGTGGGCACAGCCGGTTCGTCGGTGGTGTTCGCAGGTCTGACCGTCGTGATCGGCCTGGCGGGGCTGTCGGTGGTCGGCATCCCGACGCTGACCCAGATGGGCCTGGCCGCGGCCGGAACCGTCGCGCTGTCCGTACTGGTCGCGGTGACGCTGGTCCCGGCCCTGCTCGGGATCTTCCCCCGCGCCTCTCTGGCGCGTTCGCAGCGCCGTCCCGCCCGCCGTGGTGACCGGTCCGGGGCCGTGGAAGGGAAGGCGAACCTGGGCAGCCGGTGGGCCCGACTGGTGGTCCGTCGCCCGCTGCTGGTACTGCTGGCCGGGGTGGCGACCCTGGGCGTCATCGCCCTACCCGCCGCACAGCTGCACCTGGGCACGGCGGGTGACGGCTCCAAGCCGACCTCGACCACCGAACGCCGCGCCTACGACGCCTTGGCCGACGGCTTCGGCCCGGGATTCAACGGACCGCTGACCATCGTCGTAGACGCCAAGTCGGCACAGGACCCCAAGAGTGCGGTCGCAGCGAGCGCCCGGGAGATCAGCGCCGTCGACGGTGTCGTATCCATCTCGGACGCCCGCTTCAACACTGCGGGTGACACCGCGATCTTCTCCGTCACCCCGGCCACCGACCCCCAGGACGAGCGGACCAGCGAACTGATCCACACCCTGCGCGACGGCCGCCCCACTATCGAGAAGACCACCGGCGCCACGTTCATGGTCAGCGGCAGCACGGCGGGCAACATCGACAGCGACCAGAAGGTCCAAGGCGCCCTCATCCCCTACCTCGGGCTCGTGGTGGGCCTGGCCTTCCTCCTGCTCCTGATCGTGTTCCGCTCCGTGCTCGTGCCGCTCAAGGCGGCCCTCGGGTTCCTGCTGTCGGTCCTCGCCGCCCTCGGCGCGGTCGTCGCCGTCTTCCAGTGGGGATGGCTCGCCGGCCTGCTGGGCGTACATCAGACCGGCCCGATCATGAACACCATGCCGATCGTCATGGTCGGCATCGTCTTCGGCCTCGCCATGGACTACCAGGTCTTCCTCGTCACCCGCATCCGGGAAGCCCACCTCAAGGGTGAACGCCCCGGTCAGGCGATCGTCTCAGGCTTCAACCACAGCGCCCGGGTGGTCGCAGCCGCGGCCGTCATCATGATCTCGGTGTTCTCCGGATTCATCGGCGTCAGCGAACCCATGATCAAGATGATCGGATTCGGCCTCGCCACCGCCGTCCTGTTCGACGCACTCGTCGTCCGGATGACGATCGTGCCCGCCGTCCTCGCGCTGCTGGGCGAGCGTGCCTGGACGATGCCCCGCTGGCTGGAGCGCATCGTGCCCCGCGTCGACGTCGAAGGCCAGGCCCTGACCCGGGACACGAGCCCTGCGGCCGCAACGCCCGGCGAAGCGGAGCGGCCGAGTCTCCCCGTCCACTAGTGGCAGCCTGGAGGGGTGGGGGGGGCCCCCCCCCCCGGGGCGCCCCCCCCCCCCCCCCCCCCCGCGGGCCCCCCCCCCACCCCCCCCCGCACGAGGGGGGGGGGGGGGGGGGCCCGGGGGGGGGGGGGGGGGGGGGGGCCCCCCCGCGGGGGGGGGGGGGGGGGGGGGGGCCCCCCCCCCGGGCGGGGCCCCCCCACCCCTCCTTCACCGGCCCGGTGTCCGTACTACCCCTTACATGGCAGAAGGCGCGATGATGACGACCTGGCAGCGCTACCTGCGCCGTCACCCTCGTGGGGTCGACACGACGGTGGCCCTGGTGCTGTTCGTCGTGGCTTTTCCCGGGAGCTACGCCGGTGTCGACCACCTCGCGGCACCACCGCACCGGTGGATCGGCGTCCTCCTGGCCGGCATTTCCTGTGCCGCACTGCTCTGGCACCGCACCCGACCGGCACTCGTCACCGGCATCGCCATCCTCTGCGCGACCGGTACGGCCCTGGCCGGCTATGTGATGACTGTCCTGTTGCTCGCCCCGCTGATGGCTGCGCTCCACTCACTGGCCGAACGCACCGACCGCGCAACAACCAGAAACCTCACCCTCGCAGCTGTCGCCCTCGTCGTCGGCGCCTCCATGATCGGTGGGCCCACCGGCGAATCCCTGGCGCTCAAGGTGATCGGGCCCGCCGCGTATCTGCTCCTGCCGGCCGCCCTTGGGGCCAACGCCCGCTTCCGCACCGCCTACCTGGAATCGGTACGCGCCCGCGCCGAATACGCCGAACGGAACCGCGAGGAGGAGGCCCGGCACCGAGTCGCCGAGGAACGCATGCGTATCGCCCGCGAACTCCACGACGTCTCCGCCCACCACCTCGCCCTCGCCAACGCCCAGGCAACCACCGCAGCGCTCCTTATCCGCAGCCACCCCGAGCAGGCCGAGAAGATGGTCACCGCCCTCGGCGAGACCACCACCGCGGCCCTGCGCGAGATGAAAGCCACCGTCGGACTCCTGCGCCAAAGCGACACACCTGACACGCCCCTCCAGCCGGCCCCGGATCTCGCCCAACTCCCTGCCCTCCTCGACGCGCACTCCGCCGGCGGGCTCACCGTCACCCTCACCACCTACGGAGAGCCCAGGCCACTCGCTCCCGGGGTGGAGCTCACCGCGTACCGCATCGTGCAGGAAGCCCTCACCAACGTCGCCAAGCACGCCCGCACCAGTACCGCGGAAGTCACTCTCACCTACGCCCACGACCGGCTCACGATCAGCGTCACCGACCACGGGACGGGCCCCGACAGCACCCCTGGCGCCGGGTACGGTCTCATCGGAATACGGGAACGCGCACTGTCCGTCGGCGGACAGCTGCACGCCGGCCGTCGGCCTGCCGGCGGTTTCGAAGTCACCGTCGAACTGCCCCTGTACTCCCATCCCCCTGCCGAGGACACCCCGTGACCATTCGCGTTCTACTCGCCGACGACCAGGCCCTCCTGCGCGAAACCTTCCGGATCCTCATCGACTCCCGACCCGACATGGAAGTCGTCGGCGAAGCCGCAGACGGCGACGAAGCCGTCCAGCTCACCCGCACCCATCACCCCGACATCGTCGTCATGGACATCCGCATGCCCGGGACCGACGGGCTCACCGCCACCGCCACCATCTGCGCCGACCCCGACCTCTCTGCCACACGCATCCTCATCCTCACCACGTTCGATACCGAAGAGCACGTCGCCCAAGCTCTTTACGCCGGAGCAAGCGGGTTCCTGGGCAAGGACGTCGGTGCCGAAGGGCTCCTCCACGGCATCCGCACCATCGTCGCCGGCGAAGCACTCCTCTCGCCCCAGGCGACCCGCAACCTCATCTCCCGTTTCCTCGCCACTCCCCGGTCGAGCACCTACCCGGCAGCCGAGGAGAGCCTCGCCCACCTCACCGCCCGCGAACGCGAAGTCATGGCGCTGGCCGCCGAAGGCCACACCAACACCGAGATCGCCGCACAGCTCCACCTCAGCCCTCTGACCGTCCGCACCCACATCCACCGCGCCATGACCAAACTCCACGCCCGTGACCGCGCCCAACTCGTCGTCATCGCCTACCGGAGCGGCCTCGTCCAGCCCAACCCACCACGCTGAGCGGATGCAGATCTACGCAAAAGCATCCGGCTCCTTCGCGGGAGTACACCGCTCCGTTCCCGTTGCGCGCGGTGCCTCTCGGGGTCTCGGCCCTACTCCACCCCGCGTTCATATCCGCTCAGTCGCAGACCAGCCCCGGCCCAGCCCTTCACCTCGGTACGCCAGGGTCAGAAGCGGCCAAATCCAGATGCCTCCATAACCACCGTAGGCAACAAAACACCTGATCAGAGCACTGAGGCACCCGTAACCGTCATTGATTCCCAAGCTCAGAGCGCGAGTTCGATTCTCGTCACCCGCTCCACATGAAGCCCCAGGCCGACGGCCGGGCTTTTTTGTTACCACAAGCCCGATCAGGCACCCCGCGCCCGCTCTGCACCCGACGTGCCGTCTGCTCTTCCGGCCGCCGGCACCCCGCGGGCATGTATGTCAACTATGATAGTTGCTATATGCTTCAGCATATGGAGACGAAGACGTACACAACCATCGACCTTCGCAAGGGGATGGGCGAGATCCTGGACCGGACCCGGATCGCCGGCGAGGCCGCCGCCATCACCCGCAAGGGCAAGACGGTCGCCTACCTGGTGCCGGCCGAGTGGTTCGAGCAGATGGCCCGCGGGCACCAGTCGCCCGAGGACCGACGCGAGGCGGCCTGACCCACCCTCCACACCAAGGAGCACGAACCATGCCCGCCCACGCACTCCACTTCGATGGGTACGAGGGGGAACCCCTGCGGTTGCCGCCCATGCCCGAACACACACCTCAAGCACTTCGGTTGGCGATTCAGGAACACACTCCACACCTCCTCCCGGACTTTGAGGCGCACTGGAAGCGCGTCATCGGCGACGCCTTCAACATCACCCCCGTGCCCGCCTTCATGCGCCTGTGGTGGACGCAGTACGCCATCGCCCGGAATCCCGTCCTCGACTCGCACCTTCGCGACCTCGAAGCCCGCGCCGCCAAGTCCGAGGACCCCGAGGAGTCCATCCGGCTTCTGGAGGAGTACAGCCGCCTCCGGCACGAAGCCGCTGAGAGGAAGCCCGGAGAGTGATCGACGAACCACTCCGGCCGCCTTGACAAATGGACTGGACGAAGCAGGCACAGCACGACTTCCAGAACATGCCCGCCGAAGGCAGTGACCTGGTCATGAGTGCCCGTACGGAACTGATCACAGCCGAAGACCCGTACTTCCGGGGAATCGACGCCGATGCCTCGCTCCCGCACTGGATGACCGTCCGACCTCTGGCCTCTACAAGCCCCGGCGGCCCCCACATCGTGGACCTGGCCGGCGGACGCGGCTGGCTCATCTACACCTTCATTCGGCGTCACGCCGACCCGCAGATCGTCGTCACCGAAGCCTTCTGGGCCCGACGTCTGCGCCACCGGAACGTCTGCAGCGCAGATGGCTTCCGTTCCGTTTTCGGTGACCCGCTCCAGCACAGAACCTCAGACTGAAGACCCGCCGTCGACGTGCCCCATCCGTGCCCAGCAGAGCGGACAACAGCGGTCAGGTACGGCTCCCCGAGACTGTGGCCATACACCTCGTCCAGCACGAAAGTGCAGTTCAGAGCCCCTACAAAGGCCCAAGAACCGCTGATTCCCAAGCTCAGAGCGCGAGTTCGATTCTCGTCACCCGCTCCATGATGAAGGCCCTGGCCAGCGGCCGGGGGCTTCTTTGTTGTCTGGACCTCAGGTATCTCGTGCCACATCCGTGCCAGGTGCCTGGTCATCCGCCGCTTCACGCCGGGCCGGCACGAGCTGGTCGAGGCCGACCGCCACCTCACGCTGCAGCTCAAGGTCCGAGTGCTGATAGATCAGCGCGGCCCGCTCGGTCGACTGCCCCGCGCGCATCATCGTGTCCTTCAGCGTGGCCCCGGACCGTGTCGTCAGGGTGTGCCCGGTGTGACGAAGATCGTAGAAGCGGAAGCCATCGGGAAGACCCACCTTCGAGCGAGCCGCGCGCCACTTCCGCCCGAAGGTGGACCGGCGGAACGGCTTTCCCTTCTCCCCCACGAACAGCAGTCCGTCCGTGCCCTTCTCGGCGTACCAGTCGAGGTGCCGAGAAGGACAGTCCGCAGAAAGGCCGGCAGAACGACGAGCCGCTTGCCCGCCTCAGACTTGGTAGGCCCTTCCGCCCGCCTGCCCGTGGTCAGCTCCGGGGGCAGCCTGCCTGACGCGGACAGTGAGGTTGTCCAGGTCGATGTCCTTTCGGCGCAGCTCGGCCTGTTCCTCGGGACGCAGAGGCCTGCACGCGCCAAGCTAGACCATCAGCCGCCAGCGGGGGCCGAGGGCATCGGCGAGCGCGTCGACCTGGTCGACGGTGGCAGCGGAACGTTCAACCGCCGTCTCCTTTCCGGCGCCCCTGATGCGGCAGGGGTTGCGCCGGATCAGCTCGTCTTCGACGGCAGTCTCGAGGATGGCCTTGAGGAGCCGACAGCTCTTGGCGACGGTGGTCTCGGCCCCGGTGGCGTCGAGCCGTTCCGAGCGCCAGGACCGCACGCGGGGTGCCGTGATCTGGTCGAGGTCCAGGTCCTCGAAGGCCGGCAGGATGTGCAGCCGCAGGAGTCGCCGGTACAGCTCCTCCGTGGTCTGCGAGAGGCGACATTCCTTAACTCTTTGCGACGCGGGATGCCTTCTGACCCACTGCGGCCGCCCCGCCTCTGCAGGCATGAAGCGGGAGAGAGACACCTCGGGCGGCTGGGGCGGTTAACTCCAATTACCCGCCAGCTTGATTCACGGTCTGAATTTTTCAGTCCCGACCACAGGAATAATACCCTCGCCATCAAGAGTCTTAAGAGTTCCCAGAAGCTTTCCCTGCGCCCAATTGTTCCAAGATTTTGCGATCAAATTATAAGAGGCTCGACGCCCCCCACTTGTCCCAAGAATAACGCGATCCCGGAAAAATCGGTTCCTAAGCACGAGGCGAGGATCTTTTGCATCCATATTGGCACCAGAAATAAGACCGTTAGCCCAATCTTCGATCTTTTCTGCGTGCTCGGTCCGTGCTGCTTGGGCGAGAACCACCAAGTGAGTTGGCTGATTAATCCCGGAGGCTCGATATGATGCCGCAGCAATAGGCGCCATGGTCGTGAGCTCTGGCCATGCTGCAACAGCTCTCAAGATATCCGAGGTGGGCGCTTTCGTGTCGTAGAAACCGTCAAAGAGGGTAACAGGGTCCCACATTTTATACATTTGCCCGATGATTCGCGCTGCTGCAGCAACGATAACTCGGTGGGGGATCTTGAGTAGCTGAGCTGCTTGCCGACGATGCCCTGAGTCGAGTACGTCGAATGTCTCCGCCTCACAGTTGGGAATAACAAGCATCTCGACTGACACGCCTGAGTGCTTGACACCCATCAACCTATGTTGCCCATCAAGCAGCATTCCGTTTTTATCGAAAGCGATGCCCTGGTGCGTTGTCCTCCAGGCCCCGTTCGCCATCGCCTTGGCATACCGCTCATAGACGGTATCGGAGAGAACTCGATTATGCGCAGGATTGCAGTGGGTCAACCACAGCTCAGCCATATTTGGACTAATCGTCATGTATTTGGGTCCGGTCGGTAGAGCCGGGAGATCAATCATGCTTCGCTTACACCTCTCGATATAGGTATGACAACAGCATGATCCCAGACCAAAGGCGCCATTTTACACACTTGCATCGAAATGATAAATTTAGACCTGTATTTGCGCTAGCTGCTGCGCTGCTGCGCAAAAAGCGCCGCTTTTTGACTCCTTTAACTTCGCCTCTGATCGGCATCTTCGGCTGTCAGAATCTGCTCCGCCCGCCTACGCAGCGGGCACGGTCCGGGTCGACGGCCTACGCCCGTCATACCGTCGGTAATAGGGGGTAGCAGGTCACACATCACCGGCATACGTTGAACATGCATCGCGGGCCACCCCTCCCGGCTGCCGTGCCCCATCCGTGCCCTTCGGAGCGGATAACAGCGGTCGGATACGGCTCTCAGAGACCGGAGGCCATCCACTTGTCTTCTGCGAAACACCAGTTCAGAGCACCTCTACCAACCCAAGAACCGCTGATTCCCAAGCTCAGAGCGCGAGTTCGATTCTCGTCACCCGCTCCAACGCAAACCCCCAGGCCAGAGGCCCGGGGGTTCTTTGTTGTCTGGACCGCATCAGGCACCGTGCGCCCGTTCCGTGTCCGGCGCGCAGTCAATGGAGCGGTGCCCGGAACGCCCCGCCGTAGAGCTCGTCGAGGCCGATGAGCAGTACGCCGTCCTCGCCTTGTGCTCCACGTGACACTTCACGTCGCAACGAGTCGCTGAAGCCTGCCGCACTGAAGCAGGCCAGCTGGCAGTGGCTGGTGTCCATGCCCCGCGCGGTGAGGACTTCTCGTGCGCTAGCAAGCCTCTCCAGGTGGCTCAGCCCCATGACGGTGCCCCATTTCGCCTCCCCCAACAGGTGGACCGCTTGTTTGCTGCCCCCGGACCCGGGTTCCACCACGGCTACGTCGATCTGCGTCTGCCGCCGTGCCACGGGGTCCGTCACCACTCCGCCGCCCACCTCCCCCAGGGAGGAGCGGAGCAGGGCCCGGCCCGGCCCGAGGATGTACTCACGGCACACCGTTTCGAAGTGCGGGCCGGCCACCTGTGCCGCGAAGCGTTCCGCGGACTGTGCCCATACCTCTCGTGCCTGTCCGCTTTCCAGCCGTGCCCAGGCGGGCCGCATGACCGCCTCGTAGAAATTGATCAGCGGCTCGGTGATTCTGTACTGGGACTTCCCGGCGCGAAAGATGTCCGCTTCCCGTGCCAGGAGGTGACTGTCCTCCAAGACGTGAAGAGGGTGTGAGATGTCCACCGACTTACGGCCGATGTACCCCGCGATTCCTCCCCGGGTGGAATTCCCCTGGGCCACCGCGGCAAGGACCGAGTGGTACAAGGCCGTGTCCCGGATGTCCGCTTCCTCGGCAAGCAGGTACCGGGCTTCGCGGAAGAGAGGACTGAAGGGCGAGAGGACCGTACGGCTGATCCAGTCGTCGAACTCCTCCAGCCTGGTGGGAACGTCGTCCGCGAGGAACTGCCGGCGGTACGCGGGCGTGCCGCCGAGCACGGCATGGAGACGGGCCGCGAGCGCGGGGTCGTCAGCAACCCCCCAGAATTCAGCCGCCGCCCGGTACCCGAAGGGCCTTACGACAAGTTCCAGTTGAGCCCGCCCTCGCAAGGGTGCAGTACTCGCCAGCAGTCCGCCCATGACGGACATCGCCGACCCGCACAGAAGAAGCCGCATACGGCTCTGCTCAACCTGGAACCGGTCGACCTCCCGCTGGATTATCGACGGAAGCTCCGGAGCGGTCTTCGCCAAGTACGGAAATTCATCGATGACCACAAGCAGTGGCGCCTGAGAACTTCGCGGCGAGGCCAGCCCGAACAGGTAGGAGATCGCGTCGTCCCAGGTGGCGAAGGCAAAGGGGACCGGCGATCCCACGTGATCGGCGAGCGCCGCGGCGAACTGGCGCAGTGATTCCGTCTCCGTCGCCGCCGTGGCTCCGAAATAGAAGCCCCCCTGTTGCTCCACCAGGGCGCGCAGCAAGTAGGTCTTGCCCATCCGCCGCCTGCCGCTGACGATCCCGAGCATGGCGTGCGGCAGGGGTCTGCTCACGAATGCCGCGAGAGCGTCCCACTCGACGCTCCGGTCGAAGAGATGGGTCGGCTTGGGCAAGCGCGCGGGACTGGACACGAAGGCACTCCTTAGGAATGAACTCCTATGGACTGTACTCCTAAGTTCTATCCTCTCGCATGGAGAGGTACATACACACCGTCAAGCCCAGAGTCCCGACCCCTACGAAGGTCCCGCCCCCGGCCGCCAGTGAATCCGCCGCCCCCACCTTCAGTTCCCGGAAGACCGCGAACGCGACGACGGCACCGAGGGCGGCCCACAGGCCGACTAACGCAAGCCAATGCCGCCTCATACTTGAACCCTCACCACTCATGGAAGTACCTCTCCCTCAAAGTTGACCCGGCAGGAGGAGGAAGCGGTGCACCCGTCGGCGCACCGCCCGCCCCGGGCACACCCGCCCGCTCGCTACGCATCACTCAGTCCAGCGCGGCAACCGGTCGACCACCGCACCATGACCCTAGAATGTTCGCCTAACACTCTCAAGTATTTACGGTGATCTCTCGCTGGTAATCTCGCCGCAACGGGTCGGCCCCCAGGGGGAGCGGCCATAGGCCGACTGAACGGGAAGCTGACAGTGATCTCCAGCGAGCTCCTCTGCCGAGACCTTCGAGGGCTGATGGTGGGCCTGAAGAGTGATCTGCGGGAACGCGCGCAGGAGAGCGCCGCCGCCGCTGTCCTTGAGAGCGACTACGCACGTGCCAGGAAAGAAGGGACGACGTCCGCGACCTGGGGCTCATGGAGGGACGAGCGGATCGGCCAAGCATCTGCCTCCTGGCTCCTGGCTCTGACGATGATCAGGTTCTGCGAGGACAACGGAATGCTCGACGCTTCCGGTCTTCTGGCCGTTAAGGAACCGCAGGACGGTTCGCCTCTCTCGGATGAGCGTGCCCGAGAGGTTGTGTTCGACGTGCTCGCCCGGGTTCGCTCTCTGCCCGTCATGGGGCAGGTGCTCAGCCCGTACAGCAACCCCATGTGGAAGATCACGCCCAGCAGTAAGGCTCTTCGAACTCTCCGGACGTTCTGGCTCCGCAGGTCTCCTGCAGGCTTCCTTGAGCACGACTTCACGGATGCGGCGCGCGACACACGATTCCTACAGGACCTTTACTCGGCCCTCGACGAGCAGGCAACGAAGTCGTACGGGCTGGTCGTGACGCCGGACTTCGTGGCCGACATGATCCTTGATCTCACAGTCGAACCGGCGGCCGCGGAGTCCGGTCTGCCTGGGTTCCGGGCCGTCGACCCCGCCTGCGGATCAGGCACCTTCCTGCTGGGCCTCTTCAGCCGTCTCTTCCGACTGTGGACCGACGCCGAGCCCGGCATGGGCGCCTGGCAGCGGGCTGCCCGAGCACTGCGGTCCGTCCACGGCGTGGACATCAACCCGTGTGCGGTGAGCATCGCGCGCTTTCGCCTGCTGGTAGCGGCCATGAACGCCACCGGTGAACGACGTCTGAGCGCGGTCCCCGACGTACCCGTGGTCGTCGCGGTGGGGGACTCCCTGCTCCGTGGTCGGGGGGCTCCGCAGGTGGGGGAACTCGCCCTGGAGGAACCCTCCGCGATGCCCCCGAGGGGGGAGTTCTCCGACTACTCTCGCCGGCACGACCTGCTCGGCCGCGCTTCCTATCACGCTGTGGTGTCGAATCCCTCGTACCTCACGGTCAAGGACAAGTCGCTCTCCACCGTGTACCACGATGCCTACGTGAGTTGCAGAGGCAAGTACGCGCTCACCGCGCCCTTCATCGAGCGGGCCTTCGGACTCGCGGCGGAAGGCAGGAACAGCGGATACGTGGGTCTGCTGACGGCCAACTCCTTCATGAAAAGAGAGTTTGGCCGCCCCCTCGTCGAGCAGGTGCTGTCGAGAGTCGAAGTCTCCCGGATCATCGACACCTCTGGCGCCTATATCCCCGGGCACGGCACACCGACCGTCGTTCTCACCGGGCGCAATCACGAACCGGACCCGCAGCAGCCTGTGTACTTGGTGGTCGGCAAAGAGGGTGAGCCTGCGGTTCCGGCGGCGGCGAGCGACGGCCTCGTATGGCAATCTCTGCGCGCCATGTCAGACAGGACCGTTGCCGCCGAAGATCGCTGGGCCCGGTCCTTCTTCCAGCAACGAAGCGAGCTGACCCATTTTCCCTGGAGCCTTACAGACCCGACCAGTGGAGATTTGCTACGTCGAATGGAGCAGGGGGAGCGGCTCGGTGAACGCGTTGCCCGGATCGGCTATCAAGCCGCTACGGGCTCCGATGACATCTTCTGCGCTCCGCGCCAGTCGTTCCGACGATCCCGGGCCGAACAGGGAGCCTGTGTGCAGGTCCTGACCGGGTCCGGCGTTCGCGACTGGTCCGTACACAGCGAATCCGCGGCGTTCTTCCCCCGCACGTGGGATGAGAACTCCGACCGGCCCAAGACCGTTGATCTGTCGCACTTCCCCGGTCACCACCGACGTCTGCGACCCTATTGGTCGGTGCTGGTCGAGCGCCCCGGCATCAAGGACTCCACCGCGCCCTGGTACGACTGGCACCAGGTCGCCTCGAACCGAAACGTACATTCTTGGTCGATCGCCTTCCCCTGGGTAGCGACCCACCCTCATTTCAGTCTGCTCAGAGAGCCTCTGGTCCCGCTGAACTCGGCGCCCGTACTGAAGCTTTCGCCCGCAGCTTCGGAAGTCGACCATCTCCGATTGCTCGGTGTGCTCAACAGCTCGGCCGCTTGCTTTTGGCTCAAGCAAATGAGCCAAAGCAAGGGCGAGTCGAGAATCGGCCAGCTCCGGGGCGGCGAGGCGTGGGAAAGGATCTTTGAGTTCACCTCGACGCGTCTGCGCGACCTGCCTCTGCCCGCTCACCTCCCCCTCGAACGAGCCGCGTCGCTCGACGCGATGGCGACCAGCCTCACAGAGCTGTCATCATCGATCGCCGATACGCGCATACCTCTCAACCAAGAATTCCTCGACTCCGCCGAATACCGCTGGGCCTCGACCCGTTCTCGGATGGTGGCCGTACAGGAAGAGCTCGACTGGCAGGTGTACAAGGCGTACGGATTGCTCCCCGATGACTGCGAATTGGCCTCTCCGCTGGACGGGTCACCGCCGCTCATGGTGGGCGAGCGAGCGTTCGAGATCGTTCTGGCCCGTAAGGCCCAAGAGGGCCTGGTGTCCACGACGTGGTTCGACCGTCACGGAGCGATTCCTATCACCGAAGTCCCCCAACACTGGCCGGCCGCGTATCGGGACCTCGTACAAGCCCGCATCGAAGCCATCGAACAGCACGCCCACCTGAGGCTGCTGGAGCGACCGGAGAACAAACGCCGTTGGTCGACGCCCGGTTGGGACCAACTCCTTCAAGCCGGACTGCGGGAGCGGATGCTCGATCGGTGCGAGGGACCAGACCTGTGGTTCGAGACGACGGACGGAGTGCGCCGCCCAGTCGCTCGCACCGTGGATCGGTTGGCCAAGTTGCTGGCGAACGATGCGGAGTTCGCCATGCTCGCAGCACACTACTCGCCCGGTACGCAGGTCTTGGACGTAGTGCAGAGCCTACTCAGTGACACACACGTGCCTGCGGCGCCTCCTCTGCGGTACAAGGAGTCCGGCCTGGTGAAGCGGAGCGGCTGGGAAGCCGCGTGGGAGCGCCAATGGACGTCGGGACAGGGAGGAGCCGGGACAGCCGACCGGCAGGAACAGCTCGACGACACCCTCGTCGTACCGCCTCGCTACACGTCTGCGGACTTCGTCAAAACCTCCTACTGGCAACGACGCGGCAAGTACGACGTCCCCAATGAACGTTTCACGTCCTACCTACCGCCCTTCTCCCCTCTGTCCTCGGCCACAGTCATGGGGTGGGCGGGGTGGGACGCCCATGAGACCGCTCAAGTGCTTCTCGATCTGGTCGAATCCGGCGCACATGCCGACCCCGGTGGACTCGAATCGATGTTTCCGCTTCTCGCAGCTCTGCGAGACGTCTTGCGCCGAGTACAGCGGCCCGAACCAGACCTCGGGCCCACCGAGCCATCAGGCTCCTACCAGAAGTACGAAGAAGCCTTCCGTCGCCACGTGGTACGCCTCGGAACCTCGCAGCAAGAGATCACCGGCTGGAGGCCTCCCGCTCCAAGAAGAGGACGACCGCGAAGAGAATCGTGACGGCGAGGCCACGTATCGGGCATACGGGGGCGGCCGGCAGCTCGCCCTGCGTCGGCATAACGGTCGGTGAACGCGGCGTCGTGGAGGACGACATCGCTTCACCAGCTGCGTCTAGGGCGAGGAACGGTCACCCCGTGCGGCTCAGGCTCGAAGTCACCGAGGCAGGCAGAAGAAAAGTTGCGCGTCCGTTGCCCGTTGTCTCCTGGCCCTCCACTCAGAGGCCCGTGCCACAACGTGCCGGTAGAGGCGGTAAACAGCGGTAATCAGAGGGCTCACCGAAGCTGTACACGCGCGCACCCCATCCAATCATCACCCCAGGTCAGAGGCCATTTGGGGGTCGAAGTCCAGGGTGATTCCCAAGCTCAGAGCGCGAGTTCGATTCTCGTCACCCGTTCCATGATGAAGGCCCAGGTCAGGGAGACAATCCCCAGCTTGGGCCCTCGTGCTGCCCAGCCGCTGTTAGCGCCTTGCATCAGGTCCGCACCAGAAGGATCGGCATCCCCCTTCGCGGCGCCCTTCTTCCGCTCGGCTCACACCAGCTCATCCAGGCCGGCCGCGACCTCTCGTTGACGGTCGTAGTCAGAGTGCTGATAGACCAGCGCCGCCCGCTCCGAGGACTGTCCGGCGCGGACCATGGTGTCCTTAAGCGTCGCCCCGGAACGGGGCGGAACCGTGTGCCAGGTGTGGCGAAGATCGTAGAACCGGAAGCTGTCCGGCAGCACAGCTGCGTTCCGCACCTTGCACCATTTCCGGCCGAAGGTCGAGCGCCCGGAACGGTGCCGTGTTCCCCGATGAAGAGCAGCCCGGCCGACTGCTTCGACGCGAACCAGGCGAGGTGCCGCTCAGGGTCCTTCTTCGTGAAGGCCTGGAGGACGAGGAACCGCTTTCCTTTCTCGGGCTTCGCGCCACCCGGTACATGCTCCCTGTGCCCAATCCGCTGGCGAGCGGAAGGGGCCCCGACCTCTCACGCCAAAGTGGCTCCAGCCCAAACCCGCTCCACCAACCTTCACGCAGTACGGAGCACCCATTTTGGCTGTCGGGGCCCGACACGCAAAAGAAGCCGATAAGCTATGGACGTCCGGAACATGGAGGGAAGGTACGTATGGCCTGGAATGAGATTCCGGCAAGGGAAGACGAGAACCTATTAGTTCAAGCCTATTACGCCCGGACGAACATTCTGTATGGACTGCTGGGCAAAACAAGTAAACTCATATTCGATAAAATTTGGGAGTCCGCCGAAAAATCCACCTTGGAAAGCATGAAGAAATCGGCACTCGTCGGCCTCATGATTGGGGATCTCATCCAGGCCCTCGGTCTGACCGAAGCTACAGATCGCCAACCTGGCATAGGGGATTGGTTCTTGCACTCAGGAACAACTACCTATCGAACCGTCGGGCCAGGCATGAAGGAAGCCGAGATCGCTCTCTCCTCAGGGGTAATCAAAGCCGTCGTACGGTCCGACTGCTGTCTAACTAGCACGGCAGACGTCAATATGTCTGGGCAGGACGATATTTCTTTGGTTCTTGGGCGCCTAATTTCGCCCGAGAAGTTTGACTTGGTCGTCGCCGGATACCGAGAACCCGCTTCCAGCACCATAAGGCTTAAGGGGCGCCACTGGGGGCCCCTGGACCGGACCATTACCACCGACCTTGAATCCATTTCTCAGGGGGATGCATGGTCTTCCAAGCTCCTCGAATTAGAGATTCGAGGAGCCTCCGATGAATATATGCTCGCCAATTCCGTATTGGATACTCTATCGCGCTTTCAGTCTTCCATTGAGGATCAGGGAGGCTGGAAGCTGCTCCATGATGACACTGGCAAGGCAATGCACGAGCGCCAGCACCAGGGAATGTTCCGCATCTTCTCGCGACTCGTTTTTGGGTCCCTAGGGGTTCAACTTGAACCCAATACAGACCATGGTAGCGGACCCACGGATTTCACCGTGCGACTGAAGAGCGCGTCAGCGATCGTAGAGTTCAAGAAAGATGACAAGATTACGGAATTGCGACATGGTATCTCCGTTCAGCTTCCGATCTATATGCGATCCGCTGGAGCCACTTACGGATTCTATGTAGTAATGTGCCATTCGCGAGATCCAGAAGACGTACGACAATATCTCACAGGCATTAACGACGCTGACCCTGATTTGGAGTTTATTACCTGCGTGATAGTGGATTGCCGTAAGCGCACCTCAGCGTCCAAAGCGGCTACGCGTTCTGCAGTTTCGGAGAACTGCTTTAAAGCACCGCGCAATTGATTATCATCGGTCGGTATCTGCGGCGTGGTACAGGCGGCGGGCCGGTGCGGCGAGCCACACGCGCGTCTGGATGTTCGGCACACCCGCCATCGTGGTGGGCTCTGTCTGTGGCTTGTGGTCCACGCTGCCTGAGTGCGGTACAGCAACGAAGTACAGCAACCCTCCCGACCACAAGTGCCCCGCACCGGATGCTGGAGCCCCGCCAGAGGCCCCCGCTAACCTGAGGCTAGGCGCGCACCCGGTGCGGCTGGCGGGCTGCGAGTTGCTGGGCCAGGCGTCCGCCCATGGACGTGCCGTAGACGTCGGCCCCGTCGATACCGAGGTAGTCAAGCACCGCGACCACGTCCAGGGCGAAGAGCTCGGTGCCGTAGGGCTTGTGGGGCTTCTCGATCTCCCCGTGTCGCGGAGATCGAGGGTGAGGGTGCTGCGGGCCACGGGCCGCGTGGAAGTCGTCGCGTACCCCGTTCCGTCAATGGTGGTTGTTCGCCTGGCCCGCCGGCAGCACCAGCGGTGTCCCCTCGCCCTGTGTCATCAGAGCGTTCACCGCGGTGCTTCACTTCTCCGTGCCGTTTGCGGAGCAATCGAGGAGCGACCCGGCGGTGCAGCCGTACAGAGTGCTGCTCCACCCGGTCTTCCTGAAGTCATAGTCCACCTCGTCGCCCTTCTCATCTGGCGTGGCTTGTCGTGGAAGCCGGAGAGAAGCTCCCACTCAGTTGCTGTCCGGCGTGCGCTCACCAAGCTGTAGGACCCGGGCAGCGGGGAAACTCCACTGGCCGAGTAGGCCGTCGTGTCGCAGCGGTGACGTCATCAAGGGCTTGAGGTGCGGCCGGGGAGTCAGGCGGCGATGAGGTCCTGCTCACGGTCCGGCGTTCCGACCTTGGGCTGCTTGTTCGGCAGCGCGAGCCGGAAGACCTTGTGCCACGCGGAGAACACCTGCTTGGGCAGCGGGCCGGTGATGTACTCCAGCTCGTACTTCTCGAACAGCGCGCGCACCTTCACCGCGACCTCCGCGTACCGGTTGCTCGGCAGGTCCGGGAACAGGTGGTGCTCGATCTGGTGCGACAGGTTGCCGGTCATGAAGTGCATGGCCTTGCTGCCGCTGATGTTCGCCGAGCCCATCATCTGGCGCAGGTACCACTGGCCGCGTGTCTCGCCCGTGATCGACTGGCGTTCGAAGACCTGTACGCCCTCGGGGAAGTGCCCGCACATGATCACTGAGTGGGTCCAGATGTTGCGGACCAGGTTCGCGGTGAACGTGGCGCCGAGTGTGGTGAGGAATGAGGGGCCCGACAGCAACGGGTGGATCACGTAGTCCTTGAGCACCTGCTTGCGGATCTTACGGCCCACGGCCTTGGCCCGCGCGCGGAACTCCGGGTTCTTGCGGCGGCGCTTGGTGAGGTTCTTGCCGAGCTCCAGGTCGTACGCTGCGATGCCGTACTCGAAGAAACAGGCGTTGAGGAAGTTCCACAGCGGCTGGCCGAGGTGGAAGGGGTGCCACTTCTGGTCCTCGTCGACGCGCATGATGCCGTAGCCGAGGTCGTTGTCCTTGCCGATCACGTTGGTGTACGTGTGGTGCAGCTCGTTGTGCGAGTGCTTCCACTGATCGGACGGCGAGACGTGATCCCACTCCCAGGTGGTGGAGTGGATCTTCGGGTCTCGCATCCAGTCCCACTGGCCGTGCAGGACGTTGTGGCCGATCTCCATGTTGTCCATGATCTTCGCCACGGACAGCCCGGCGGTGCCGAGCACCCACGCGGGCGGGAAGATCGAGAACAGCAGCACACCCCTGCTGGCCAGTTCGAGCTTGCGCTGTACCGAGATGACCTTACGGATGTAGGCGGCGTCCTTCTCACCGCGGCCGGCGATCACCTCGTCGCGGATCGCGTCCAGCTCGCGGCCCAGCTCCTCGATCTGCTCTGCGGTCAGGTGGGCGGTGGGGTCGATGGCGGTCAAGGTGTTCCTACCGTTCGATGTCGCAGGGGCCCGCCGCGGCGGACACGCAGGTCTGGATGAGGACGCCCGGCTCGGCCTCGGTGATCTCGCCGGTGCGCAGGTCGCGGACAGCGCCGGCCTTGAGCGGCGTGACGCAGCCGAAGCAGATGCCCATACGGCACCCGGAGGGCATGAGCACGCCGGCCTCCTCGCCGATGTCGAGCAACGGCGTGGCGCCGTCCGCGTCGATGGTCTTGCCGGTGGCGCTGAACGTGACCTCGCCGCCGTCGCCGGCGACGACGGTGCCGGGGCGGAACCGTTCGGTGTGCAGGCGTTCTTGGACGCCCTCTTCGGTCCAGTGCTCTTCGGCGGCGTCGAGCAGACCCGCGGGCCCGCAGGCCCAGGTCTCGCGCTGGGCCCAGTCGGGCACGAGTTCTTGGAGACGGGCGATGTCGAGCTTGCCGTCCGTGTCGGTGTGCACCTCGGTGAGCCGAAGCTTCTTGTCCGCGACCAGACTGTGCAGTTCCTTGCGGAAGATCACGTCCTGAGGCTGCGGCGCGCAGTGGACCATGACGACGTCGTCGAGTTCGATGTCGCGCAGCATGCCCATCACGGGCGTGATGCCGCTGCCGGCCGTCAGGTAGAGCACCTTGGCGGGCTTGGCCTGCGGCAGGACGAAGTCACCGGTCGGCTGGTCGAGCTGGATCAGCGTGCCCGGTTTCGCCCTGCGGACCAGGTGGTTGCTGACCTTTCCGTCCGGGATCGCCTTCACGGTGATCGTTACACGGCCGTCCCGGCGGTTTGTCGGCGAGGTGAGGGAGTAGGCACGCCACAGGCGCACTCCGTCGACGTCGACCCCGATCCTCACGTACTGGCCGGCTGTGTGGCCGCGCCAGCCCCGCCCCGGCCTGATCACGACAGTCGCGGCGTTATCGGTCTCGGAGTGCACGGCCTCGATGCGCCCACACAGGTCAGCGCCCGCACGGAGCGGGCTGACCAGGTCGAGGTAGTCCGACGGCAGCAGCGGCGTCGTGACCATCTCCAGCAGTTTCCACGCCCTACTGCGGAGGGCTCCACTCGTCATGACTCCAGCTTGCTGCGCCTCCAGGCGTAAAGTCCTGACCACAGGACGTAAATCTGGTCGACTGAATTGTTCGCAGGGAACAAAAATGAGCTATGCAATCCGGAGGGCCAGCGAACTGAGCCTGGATGAGACGACGGTCACCGCCCTTCGGGCCGCACTGAAGACCACCGCCGACGAAGTCGTCCAGGCGATCATCGACGAGGTTCCTCCCTACGCCCATGCCTTGTCGGGCCGCATGGGCGCCACCATCCGCAGAGCCGTCCGCACCGCCTTGGCGCACTACCTGGACCTTGCGAGCGGGAACGCCACAGGCGGCGACGCCGGGGACGCCGCCTACGAGCTGGGCCGCGGCGAGGTGCGCGACGGCCGTTCGATGGACGCCCTGCTCGGCGCCTACCGCGTCGGCGCCCGGGTCGCCTGGCGATGTCTGGCAGCGGGTGCCGTACCCGCAGGTCTGCCCGCCGCCGAGGTCGCGAAGTTCGCCGAGCTGACCTTCGCCTACATCGACGAGCTCTCCGCCGCGAGCGCCGCGGGCCACGCCGACGAACTGGCCGCCCGGGGCAGAGCCCACGAGCGCCACCTGGAACACCTGGCCCGCGACCTCCTCGCCGGCGCGAGCCCGGACGTGCTGCTGGCCTCCGGCCAACGGGCCAGGTGGCAGACCCCGGTTTCGCTGACCGCCGTCCTGCTGCCCGCCGCCCAGGCCCGGCCCGCCTACCGGACACTCGACCCGAGCACCCTCGTCCTCGACGATTTGCCGGATGCCACCGGTGTGCTCCTCGTCCCCGATGCCGACCGATCACGTCTCCTACGGCAGCTGACCGACCGCGCCGCCGTGGTCGGCCCGGCCCGGCCATGGACCCACGCGTCCGCCTCGTACGCACGAGCCCTACGCGCACGCTCCCTTTCCTCTGACATTCGCGACACCGAGGACCACCTGCCCGACCTGGTGCTCAGCGCCGACGAGGACGCGTTCGCGGACCTGCGCGCCCGAGCCCTCGCACCGTTGCAGACCTTGCCTGCCGCAACCGCACGACGGCTGGAGGAGACGTTGCGAGCGTGGCTGCTGCACCAGGGCAGGCGGGACGAGGTCGCGGCGGCATTGTTCGTCCATCCCCAGACGGTTCGATACCGGATGTCGCAACTGCGGGAGCTGTTTCCTGATCTCGCACACCGCATCCTCGAACTGACGCTGGCGGTCGGTCTCCGGGTCCGCTGACGCGTCACCCGTCCACCGCCGCGTCCTCGAGCGTCCAGAAATCGTGCTCGTTCCCGGTGCCAAGCCGCTATGACCCTGGAAAACGGCTTTCCGGTCGTCGCGACAAGGGGCCGGGCCGCTCGTCCCAGGGACCACCGCCGTCCTGCGGCGGCCCGTATCTCCCTCCCGGCAGCCGGCCGGACGACCGGCCGGGGGCGGCCTGGCACACCGCGCGAGGGATGATGGGATGGAGTACGAAACGTGAGGTCAGGAGCTCCCATGACAAAGCTGGTTCACCGACCTCGTGAGGACGCGGAGTTCGATTTCGTCCTCGGAAGAAGCAAGGTTCCGGTCCTCGCATACTTCACCGGGGCATGGCCCAAGGCAATCGAGCCCTGTCGGGTGATGGATTTCGTCGTGGGCGACATCGCCGCCGCCTACACGGGCCGCCTGACGGTCGTCCGCACCGACATCACGCGTTGCCCGGCGGCAACCGAGCGATACGGGATCACCGGAGCCCCGTCCTGCCTCCTGCTGAAGGAGGGAGCGGCGGTGGCGCACGGCACGGGGCCTATGACCATCGACGAGGTACGGAAGTTCCTGGACGGTCACCTCTGAGCGGCCGCTGCGGCGCCCGGACCGCCGCTTCTCGTCGCGTTCGAAACGGACGCGGGCGGTTGGCAGCCCATCGCCCGCCTTGCCACCGCAGGGCGGTTCGAGGTCGTGCGCGAGACCGTGCTCAGGTACTGGCGGGACAATGCGGCCCCCGGTCAGAGCTTCGCTTCGTGGGTGCGGCCTCCGATGTAACCCCCGAGACCGCCAGGCACGGTCTCCCCGTCCAGCGCCGCGTGCAGACCGGCGGGTCGGCCCGGCGCCGGTTCCGCCGGTCATCGGGTTGGGCGGGTGGTGGCGAGTTCGGAGGCGCGTTCAGGGCCAGTATCCGCTGTACGGTCGATCTTCGCCCCCGTTGCCCGAGTCTCTGGTTCAGGACTCGACATCGAATACGCATTCGTCGTGGCGGCGCTCCGCGATCTGCTCCCGAGAACCCTCTTCACGACGTCCACCCCTACATCTCCATCCCGTCTGGAGACTGTCACGGACGCGGCCGTCGCGGAGGTCTCGCTGGAGGACTGCCCAACTCGGCCGTTGAAGCCCTTGGCCGCCGCCTCCGCTCGTGCCCCGTCCGTGCCCAGCAGAACGGGCACCAGCGGTCAGGTACGGTGCATCGAGGCCGCCCCGACCCTGTGCGTCTCGGCCAACCGTGCAGGTCAAAGCAGGAACGACCGCTCAAGAACCGCTGATTCCCAAGCTCAGAGCGCGAGTTCGATTCTCGTCACCCGCTCTTTAATGAAGGCCCAGGTCAGTGACCTGGGCCTTGTTTCTGTTCCGGCTGCTACGGCTCCGCGTCGAGGACTCGGGCGGCTTCACGAGGGTCCATCAGGTTGGACCAGGCTTGTTCGGCGGGGAGCAGGTCCCGCTCCGGCAGGGCGTATTCGGGGTACCAGCCATCGGCCTCACAGCCGGGGACGTTGCGCAGGATCAAAGTGGTGAGGTTCGGCGGGACCGAACCCGTGATCCGCACCGCGAGGTAGGTTTCGTGGCCGTCGTCGGCGCGGACCTGAAGGCCGACGGTGAAGGTGTCGAAATCCACCGCGTGTTCCTGGCCGTCCCGGAGGGACGCACGACTCAGGGTCAGAACCGTAGTCCGGAGTCGCCGGACGAAACGGACTCCCGCTTCGGCGCGATAGCGGACGTGGTCCTCGCGAGCGGGGAGTAAGTGGGCGGTGTACGTGGCGGACTTGAGCGCGTCGGTGTTGCCGGCGTTGTAGCGGGTGCGGGCGGTCTTGCCGTCGGCTTCGAGAGCGGCGTAGAAGTCGTCGGTGGAGCCGTCCTCGCGGCGGCCGGCCGCCACCAGCCACGGAAGATCGGCGTCCACCCAGACCGCCCCGCGCCAGCGCTGGACCTTCACCTTGAACAACACCTGGTCATCGACAGCACGGATGCGCTCATGCTTGGCATCGTCCGCCGCGAACTGCTCGGCGGTCTTCGCCAGGATCGGGTGCTCGATCTCGTCCAGGGGGTCGGTCACCGCCGGCAGGGTGAGTCCGAGGTCATCGCATAGGCATCGCAGGGTGGGCCTGGCGGGACGCATCGCAGCGGGACCGGTTCATTCGTCGATCCCGCCGACCGCGTCGATCTCCTCCGATGTCAGCCCGGTCAGGAGCATGACGTCCGACTTCAGGGAGCCGTCCAGGACGCTGAGCGCCTCCACCATGCCCTCACGCAAATCCTCACGCCTCTGGTCCAGGTAGACCCGTACCGCCTCCGCGACCAGGTCCTTCTTCGTCAGGCCCAGGAAATGCGCGCCCTGGCTGATCAACTTGTCCGTCGCCGGGTCCACCTTGAGCGGCGACTGCCGGGGCGGCTTCGAAGCCGTGGTCATGAATCCCACCTCCACATCCACGGTACCTTAGTACCTCACGTTGCACCTCGATGGTGACCACGCTGAGACGCGGTCCGCCGACCGCCTGTATCGCCAGGGATGAAATCGCACGACGGCAAGCGCCTGATCCAGCACGGTGACGCTTCCCCACTCACGGCACGGCGGCATCGATCACCCTCGTGCCCCATCCGTGCCCTTCGGAGCGGATAGCAGCGGTCAAGTGCGGTGGCCAGAGACCACACCAGCCTCGACCGATCCAGCCAAACATGCAGGTCAGAGCCACTACAGCCGTTCAAGAGCCGTTGATTCCCAAGCTCAGAGCGCGAGTTCGATTCTCGTCACCCGCTCTTTCACGAACCCCGAGGTCATGGACCTGGGGGTTCGTCGTTGCCCAGGCTTCCCCCGGCGTCGCGCACCACCTGCGCGCCACCTGCGCACCACCTGGCCCCTTGTTCTCGTAGGCTCGGGCGAATGTCGCTGCGGTGGCGGCCACGGCCTGGCGGAGTTCGGCCCGTGCAACGATCTCGACATCCCACCGAGCCTCGGCAACTCGCAGCAGGCGTGCTCGGTGCCCTCGACTGGGATGACCGCCTCGCCCCATCCGCCCTCACCGCCGGCGGTCGCGGTGGAGCCGAAGGCCCTCACCACCGCAAGGGCAACGTTGCCGGGCAAGCGCCGGCATTCCCGGGGAGAAAGGCGGACGGTGGCTGTGCCGATGTAGCAGCGGGCCTGGAAGTCATCGAGGCAGGAGACCCAGTACACGCCCAGGTCGAAGTCCTGCGGCCGGTCGAACCGCTCGTCGCCCAGCATGGGAAGGGGACCGAAGAACCCTTCGGTCCCCTCCCATGTCCGGTCAGAGCCAGGAGTCCCAGATGCCGTACGCCGTCGATCGGCTCACGGCCTCGACGCCCGAGGCGTCGAGCCGTACGACGCGGTAGTAGTACAGGCCGAGCCGGTCCTCGTGCACCGTGGTGTCCATGTAGAACGCGGCGTCACCCATCGCGCCCTCCGCCAGGGCGACGTAGGCGGCAGTGACGGGGTCCCAGCGCTCCACGCGGTAGCTCGCGAAGCGGGAACAGTCCCCGAGTCCGGAGCTTTCGGAGCAGCCGACGTACAGATCCGGGTACTGGCCCTCACGGACCCCGGTCTCCGTCCAGCCCGGCGGCCGGGTGTCGGGCAGGGTGACCGAGACCTCGGCGGGGTGGAGGACGTCGAGTGGATCGTCGCGGTGATCGTCGATCGCGGCCACCTTGTAGACGTGGGTGGCGCCGTCCGGCACGGTCGGGCAGAGGATTTCGGTCCTGGTCAGGGAGCTGCCGGTCCAGCAGTTGTTCTTCCAGACCGTCTCACCGCTGTCCGGGTCGGTGATGCCCTGCCACGCGCGGTAGCCCGAGACATCGGTGTCGGCGGGCGGCGTCCAGGTCAGCCGGACGCCGAGCGGGACTCGTTCCGCGGTCAGGTCCTGGACCGCGGCGGGGCGCTGGGTGTCCGGGGTGGTCTCCGTGGCGGGCGGGCCGGCCTGCGACACGTGTCCGTACCGGTCGGTCGTCACGACTCGGTACTCGTACGTCGTCTCCGACTTGCCCTGGACGTCCCGGCAGCGGCCGTTGACCTGTGTGCGGGCGGACAGAGGAGCATCGTCGTCCGCCCAGGTCCAGTACGTGTACGGGTCATCCAGCGGCAGGTCCACTGAGCTGTTCGGCTTGCACTGGTCCACGATGTCGGTCTCGCCGGTCGCGGTGTCGGTCCGGATGATCTTGTACGTGGGAAGCGGTCGCTCGTCGACGGTCCACGGGTCGACGCTGCTCCACGCGACCACCACACCCTCGCCAAACGCGTGGGCAGTGGTCTTGAACGCGGGGATGGCCTCCGGACGGTCGGCCAACTCCAGAGTGATCTCCACCGGCGCGGCAGGGTTGCCCTTGGCGTCCAGTGAGCGCACCGCGTACCGGTAGCTGTCGGCGACGGCGGCCGACTGGCGCGGCACCACGTCGGTCCGGGTGCTGGGGCTCCCCTCGGGAAGAGCGTCGGTGTAGCCGCCGGTCGCCGGGTCGTACTGGAGGACCTGGTACGAGGCGGCCCCGGTGACGGGCGACCACACCAGATGCGGAACGCCCGACCGGTACTCGGCGCGGAGCCCCGTGACGGCGGCGGGCGGGGTCAGGTCGGGGGTGGTGAACGTCGTGGCGGCCGAGTACGCCGACCAGTTCCCGGCGGCGTCCCTGGCCCGCCCCCGGTAGGTGACCTTGCTGCCGTCGGCCCGGTAGCCGGTGTCGCAGATCGCACCCTTGGTGCCGGAGTAGACGGTGCTCCAGCGCTTCGTGGTCGCGTCGAGCCGCTGCATCTCGTACCGGGCGATGTCGGCGGCGTTCTTCGCGGTGGTGACCAGCTCCGGTGCCGCGTAGGGCTGGTCGGCCGGGCAGGCGTCCCATTCGACGAAGGGCGCGGCGGGCGGCGTCCTGTCGACGGTGGTGACGAGCTTGTCGGAGCTGCCGCCGGAGACATTGCCCGCCTTGTCGACGGCCCGCACCTCGTAGTAGTAGGCCGCGCCGGTCTTGGGCAGCGCGCTGTCGGTGTACGACGTGGCGGTGGTCGTCGCGAGCTGCTTGCCGTACGGCGCGCCCTTCAGCCGCCGGTAGACCCGGTAATTCGCCAGGTCCATTTCCTTGCTCCTGGTCCAGGTGAGCTTGGCCGCGCCGGTGGCGGCGTTGTACGAGACGGCCGCGCCCGTCGGGGTGAGGGGCTTGACCTTGTCGTAGGCGGCGGAGGTGCGCGGCGCATAGGCGAACCTGACGTTCGCGGAACCCGTCCAGTTGACGAAGTCGAAGCGGATCGTGTGCTTGCCCGCGGGGATCGTCACGTTGACCGTCTTCTTGACGGTGGCGGAGACGTTTTTCCACACGTTGATCTTCCGGACGCCATCGAGGTAGACGCGCATTCCGTCCTGGGCGGAGGCCGTGAACGCGAAGGGACCACCGGAGCCGAAGTCGCGCGTCACCGACCAGCGCACGCCGAAGTTGTTGGACGGCACGCCGGAGACGGGTGCTCCCTTGCCCCAGTTCTGGTCGATCGCGGAATCGCAGTCTGTCTTCTTCGGCGTGCCCGAGAACGTCGTGTTCGCGAAGAACTGCCGCTTGAAGACGGGGGAAGTGCAGTTCACCGCCGCGGAAGCAGGTACGGCGGTGGCGTAGAGCACTCCGCCTGCCGCGGCCAGAACCAAGGCGGTGGCGGTCGTGCGTCTGGCTGGGTTCATCAAGTCCTTCAGTCCTGTTCGGCGGCCGATGTCGGTCAGACGTCGCCGAACAAGACAAGCAAGAGGGCCGGTTGGTTGTACGAGCCTCAGCCGTAGCAGCTCAGACGCTGGGGCACGGTATCCGTAGCGACTCCCGTGCCCCATCCGTGCCCAGCGGAGCGGACAACAGCGGTCAGGTGCGGTTCCCAGAGACCGTAGCCATACACCCCGCCTGACGGGAAATGCAGGTCAGATCCACTTTGGCCGTCCAAGAACCGTTGATTCCCAAGCTCAGAGCGCGAGTTCGATTCTCGTCACCCGCTCCATGACGAAGGCCCTGGTCAGCGACCGGGGCCTTCGTTGTCGTCCAGACCTCTCAGGGCTCGGATGGTGCGAGCGTGCGCAGGACGTCGAACTCGTTGCCCTCGGGATCGGCCATGACCACCCAGCTCCTGCCGGAACCCTGCCCCACGTCCACCTTGACGGCACCGAGGCCGAGCAGTCTGGTCACCTCGCTGTCGGTGCTGCCGTCGAGCGGGCTGACATCGAGGTGAAGCCGGTTCTTCACGGTCTTGCCCTCGGGCACTTGGATGAACACCAGAGTGGGCGGCATCTGGCGGGCCCTGACCTCCTCGACGGTCGGCACCCAGGAGCCGATCTCGACCTTGCCCTCCGCCCGCTCGATCACCTTGAAGTCCAGGACCTCACACCAGAAGGCCGCGAGCCTCTCCGGGTCGTGGCAGTCGACGGCCAACTCTGTGAACCTACTTGTCATGTCCCTCCTCAGGGCTGTTCCGTACATGGTCTCAGTCACGGTCGAAGCCGGGGTGTGCAGGATGCCGTCGAACGCGTCCAGGACGGGGGTGTGCAAGAAGGTGCTCTGCAGCCGGACGCGATCGGGGGCGGAGGCGGGTGCTGCGGTCCCCGTGCGCGCCTGGTGGAGACCGGTGACACTGAGCCCGAGGCCGGCCGCGGCGAAGGCGGCTTCGACAATGCCCGGTTCGGGTGGCTGTAGTGCGGTGTGCTCGATGGTGAAACCGAAGCGCGCCCGCTCGTCGCGGACCATCTCCGCAGTGTGTCCGCCGCAGCTGGTGAGGCCGAGGGCGAAGTAGTCGTCGCCGAGAGCGTTGCTCAGGTGCTGGCCCATCGGGAACCCGGTGAGGTGGCCGCCGAAGGAGATCGGCGTTTTCTGGATATCGGCGTTGTGGGCCGCCAGCACGACGCGGGCTCCCGGCTCGGTGCGCTCCAGGTGCCACAGGACGGACTCGGCCATGCAGACGTCCCGGGCCGAGGTGTCGGCGGTCAGCCCGTTCCCGGCGAACAGACCGGCCATGGCACGGAATCCGTGGCCGGCCCGGCAGGCACCTTCGAGGCGGTGCAGGGCGATGGTCACCTGGTCAGGGGCCGCTCACCTGTGGTCGGGTGTGGGGTTGAACCCACAGCGACATCGCTGCGACGGCAGTTTTCAAGATCACTGTCGAGTTGAGTCGGCGCTTGTCTTCACGGAGGCGATCACGGCAGAAACCACGCCGGTCACGACGAGGCTCCCCACCATGCCCATCCCCACGCCGACCATGAACAGGCCGCTGGAGTCGTCCGACCAGTCGTAGTAGGCGGCAGCGGTCAAGCCGCCTGTGACGCCGAGCACGGCGCCTGCGATGTAGCGCCGAGATGCCGCCCAGTACACCGGCGCCAGCAAAGTCAGCACCAGCCCGATCACCTGCCACGCCTCGTACGGGCCGGTCTCCGAGCCATCAGGGTGCACGTCACGGTGCTGGTCCCAGCCCAGCCAGGCAGCCCACACCGCCAGCGTCATCACAGCCAGCGCGAGGATCGCCATCAGCTGGGGAACGAGTTTCAGGGGTCGTTGCGGCATGGCTCAAGAGTTCCGGCTCACCCCGGAACCGACCAGAGTTCACGTACTCACCTCTGCATGAGTAATGCGGCCCCGGATCACACGTTCCCCGAGCCACCACCGCGCGAGATCGGTCGGGGACTCACGGGGTACCGCGGCTGCCGGCGAAGCTCACAGCCGAGGGCAGGCCTTTCGCTTGCCCATCAGAGACACTGCTGCGGGTTCTCACCCCGCTGCCGCTATCCGGAGCGCCACAAGCCCCACCGGGTCATACAACCTCGGCTGTCGAGGTCAGGCGCATAAGCAGCCCGTTCTGCGCATACTTCAGTATGCTTGCCGCATGTCCTCAACGACGCGCATCACCGTCACGCTCCCCAGCGACCAGGTGGCGGAGCTTCGCAAGCTCACGGACAACGTCTCCGGCTATGTGGCGGAAGCCGTAGCCCGCCAGATCCGGCACCAGTTGCTAGGCGAAGACCTTCGCCGCCACGAGGAAGAACACGGACACTTCAGCGACGAGGAGCTCGCCGAGGCCCACGCGAAGATCTTCGGTTCCGCCGGCCCCGCCAAGGGTGCGGAAGCCGCGTGAGCGAGCGCATCGAGACCGTCGTCCTCGACTCGGAGGGGCTCTCTGCCTGGATCGCGCAGGACCGCAAGCTCCTCGCAATGCTGCAGGTCTTCCACGACGTGGGAGCCGACCTGGTGATCGGGGCGAACACCATCGTCGAAGTCAGCCATTCCCGCATCAACAAGCCTCGCCTGAACTGGGCCCTATCCCGGGTCAAGGTGGAGCCGGTCACCGAACAAGCGGCCAAAACGGCAGCGGAGCTCCTCAAAGACGCCGGACTGCACGGGCACAAGTACGCCATCGACGCCACGGTCGCCGAGGTCGCACTGCGCCAGCCGAAGCCAGTCGCCCTGCTGACCTCCGACAGCGACGACATGACCAAGCTCTGCGGCAACCGGGTCCGCATCATCCCCCTCTGACCCGCCGGCCCAACCGGAGCACGCACCCTTGCGAGGTGCGTTGCACTGCCAGCCCTCTACCCGCTCCATAATGAAGGCCCTGGTCAGCGACCGGGGACTGTTTGTTGTCTAGACCATTTTCAGAGCCCGTGCCATTCGCGTGCCGAGCTCCGGCGAGTCCGGGGAGTCTCCCTCCACTCGCTCGTCTACCGATGCCGCGAGCTGGGGCTGATCTCCGACGCGACTGCCGGCCGGACGTTCAGCGTCTACGCGCTCTCGACGGCCAGCCGGGCTTCACCGCGGAACATCAGGGCCAGGTCATCTCAGAGTCGGTCCTGATGGCGTGCTGACGTACTCGAAGGCTCAAGGCTCAGAGCGATGCCTCGACTCCGAGGCTTCCGGCACTGATGGCTCCCCGTAGGACGTGGGCGATCTCCTCGGGCTTGAGCTCGATGCCATCGAGCCCCTCCATGGTCAACGGAATCTCCTCCAGCGCGTATTCACCGCGGCCTTCGGCGCTGAACTCGGGACCAGTACGGTCGTCGAAGGACCAGGTCGCGATGCGGGCGAGGTAGAAGAGCTGACGCTCGTCGTCGGACTCCATCGTGTGGAGCAGGCGGATGATGTCGGCCTTCCCCGCGATCTCCTCGTGGATCTCCCGGTGGAGAGCCGCCTCCCGGGACGCGTCGCCGGCTTCGACGCCGCCGCCGGGCAGGACCCAGTAGTCGGGGATGCCGGGCCGGGTACGGCGGATGACCAGCATCGTGTCGTCCGCGGTGACGAGGACGGCGCGGACTCGTTCCATCATTTCGGTTGGTCTCCTCGCTTGTTGATGGGTCTCAGTGCGGCAGCAGCCAGCCGCCGTCGACGTGGACGGACTGCCCCGTGATGAACGAGGCGGAGGGGCCCACGAGAAACGCCACCAGGGCCGCGACATCCTCGGGCCGGCCACGGCGCGGACACACTTGGCGCTTGATCTGGTCCTCCGGCCGCGCGCGGTGCTGGGCGGGGAGGGTGCTCTCGGCCTCGACCTGGATGGCCCCGGGCATGACGGTGTTGACGCAGATCCCGTACGGGCCCAGTTCACGGGCGAGGGAGCGGGTCAGTCCCAGCAGCCCTGTCTTCGCGGTGCTGTACGCAACGAGGTTCGTCCGGCCGGCGCGGGCGTTGACACTGCCGATGTTCACGTTCCGGCCCCAGCGTCGTTCGATCATGCCGGGGGTGAGCACGTGGCAGGTGCGGTGGTGAGCGGTGAGGTTCAGGTCGAGGGAGTAGTTCCAGGCGGTCTCGTCGGTGTCCTGTTCACCTGCCGGACAGGAGCGAGCATGTTCGAGTTGCCGGCCAGCGTGCCGCTCTCTGGCTGGTTCGGTGATTAGCGTGCCACGTACGGTAGTTGGGCGAAGCCCGTCAACGTGGTGCCCATGAAGGTGACGCCCGTGAAGTGGTGCCGCGCCCTCAAGGGCGTAGCACCCGGGACGTGTCTGCTGTCGGGGTCAGATGTGCGTGTTCGTCGCCCACACCTGCTTTCCACCGGCCATGATGACGACGTTGCCGCCGGGCTGGATGACCAGGGTGGCGTTCGTGAAGCCGACGGGGTCCGAGGCCCATATCGCTCGGCCGGCTGCGGTGTAGACGACGAGATTGCCGTCATCCTGGAACGCCGCCATGTTGTCCTTGCCGGAGGTGCCGGCCGCCCACATCACCCGCTTCTCCTGCCGGTCGTAGAGCACGAGGTTGCCATCGGCCTGCATGCCCAGCTGTAGCCGGCCGGTCTTCCAGGACGTGGCGGCGTGCAGCTTCGCGACCGGCTTGATGACGAGCGGCGCCGGGGCCGTCGCGGCATCACTCGCGGCGTGTTCCGGGGTATCGGCCTGAGTGGTCGCCCGCCCCGTCGGTGAGGTGTGCGCCGTCGTCCCTGTGCTGGGGAAAGGGGTCCCCGCGCTCGGGAGGGCCCCGGAGGGCACGAGGCCGTTGGCCTTGTCGGCGGGCTTCTTGGGCTTCGCCGACGCGGATTCCGGCCCTCCTGGCACGCCGGCCGTGCTGTTCCTCGCCTCCGGCGACGTGGTCGATCCGGCGGCGGCGAGCTTGCTCTCGTCGTCCGTCGCTCCCTTGCCGTGACTCAGGAACGGCAGGGTGATCAGGACCACCGCCACAACGCCCACAACGCCCCCAACGGCCGACAGCACCTTCGTCCGGCGACCGCGTGAGCGACGGTCGTCCGACGGTTCCTGCGACCCGGCGCCGTCCTGCCCGGCCGAGGCCACCGCAGCGGCCCCGGTGGCGGGTCGCTCCCGCTCGTCCGCCCGCTCCTCGGTCTGCGGCGGTTCTGCCATGTCCCGTTCGATCAGGCGTAGTTTCTGGGCAGCCTGCTCAGCGGACATCCGATCCTGCGGGTCTTTGCGCATCAGTCCCTCGATGACCGACGTGAGCGCGCCCGCCCTGTGCGGCGACGGCAATTCCTCGTCCACGACGGCGCGCAGTGTCGCCAGCGCCGTCGATTGCCGGAACGGCGAACGGCCCTGGACGGCCGTGTAGAGAAGCGCGCCCAGCGACCACAGGTCGGACGTGGCGTCCGGCGTCCGCCCCAATGCTCGCTCCGGAGCCAGATACTCAGGGGAGCCGACGACCTCGCCGGTCATCGTCAGCGCCGTGTCTCCTTCCACGGTGGCGATTCCGAAGTCGGTCAGTACCACCCGGCCGTCCTCGGCGAGCAGGACGTTGGCGGGCTTCACGTCGCGGTGCAGCACTCCTGCCGCGTGCGCGGCACGAAGTGCGGCCAGCACCTTGGCGCCGATGCGCGCGGCTTCCTTGGGTGGCAGTGCGCCCGTGGCGGTGATGAGGTCGGCCAGCGACCGGCCGCGGACGAGTTCCATGACGATCCACGGCCGGCCGTCGAAGGTGACCACGTCATAGACGGTCACAACCTCAGCGCTGTCGACCCGTGCCGCCGCCCACGCCTCCCGCTCCAGCCGGGTGTACAGACGCGCTCGGTGGTCTGCCGGCAGCTCGATGGGGGTGCGTACCTCCTTGACCGCCACCTCGCGGTGCAGCACTTCGTCGTAGGCACGCCACACGGTGCCCATGCCGCCTTCGCCGAGTACTGACAGCAGTCGGTAACGCCCGGCGACCGAACGCTTGTCACCGGCGTCCGGCGGAGCCGATTCCTCGTTGTACATGGGGAAGAACTCCCTGCCTCGACAAATACCACGGCCAGTATGATGAATGCCGCCACATCTACTGAAACCGTGTCCTGCATGATGACGTTCTGTGCCGTCTTGCGCGTCAGTTGGCGAGAGCGAGGGACACTGACGCCGGGTGATTCCTCGTTGGCTTTCGTAGGAGGCGCGTGACTCGGCCTCGGTGAGCGAGGCCAACGCGTCCGGGCAGAAGGCTCGATCGACCCGTTCGCAGCCGCTTCGCGAGGGGTGCTCGCCGCGGATGGAGCAGCCGGCGTTTCTCGTCAGACACTGTGGTGCCCTTGCCCGGGGGACCTTCCTGCGCGGTGTGCTGTCGGCGCGGGATGCGATCCGGACCGTGACCGGAACGGCCGGCGCGGTGGCGCCGCGCGAACTCGGCTCCCGTGAAGTCCCGTTGTCGGGCGAGGGCGAGGGCGAGGGCGAGGGCGAAGGCGAAGAGTCGGTGACCGCCCCGCTGGTGCTTGGCTGGATACGCTCGCTCGTATTCGGCTCTCCCTGGCCGGCCTGGCGTCGTCGAGATCCCGCCCAGCCCGGCACTCCGCGGGTTCCTCCACCGGACACGACAGCATGCGTCTCCCTCTCGCGGTCGAGAAGGCCGACGGCCCGATCGCGGCCGACGTACAGCTCACCGGCGCGGTGACCGCGCTGCCGGCAGCCCTGCCCTCGCGGCCGCTCGGGACCCCGTGGTCCCGAGTGGCCGTCGGATCCCGCACCGTCAGGAGATGCGGACAGGAGCCCAGTTCATGGCCTTGCCCACCTGCGAGCGGTTGCCGAAACCGCTGTTGCCGTTGCCCCGGTTCAGCCAGGCGCGGCCGTTCTTGTCGAGCGAGATGAGATCGGCCCGGCCGTCCCCGGACAGGTCGAGCCCGCCGACCACGTCCTTGTAGGAGGTGCCCCAGTCCTTGAAGACCAGCGAGCGGGGCCTGAACGTGCCGGCGCCGGTTCCCCTGAACCACCACAGCTCGTTCGACGCGTCGAGGGCCAGCAGGTCGTTCTTGCCGTCGCCGTCGAGGTCGCCGGCGGCGATCAGCCTCTTGTAGCCGCCGAAGCCGGACCCGGTGAGCGAGCGGGCCTTGAAGCCGCCCGCGCCGTTGTTCGCGTACACGTACAGCTTCCCGGTCGACGCGGACCGGGCCAGCAGGTCGGCCCGGCCGTCGCCCGTCACGTCGCCGGGCGAGACGACCGCGTCGTACCCGCTCCAGTCCGAGGACACCTTGACGTGGAAAGACTGCTGGTCGGGCAGCCCGCCGCAGATCGTCGGGTAGACGCGGGCCTCGCCCTTCGGGTAGCGGACGAACACGTCGTCGCAGCGGTCGCCGTCGAGGTCGCCGAACGGCAGCACGAGCGTGCCCGTCGGCCAGCTGCTCGCGCGCTGCCCCGCGGACAGCTTCGCCGAGTCGCCCGCGTACACCTTCAGCGCGGTGCCGTTGCGGCCGAACAGGTCGGCCTTGCCGTCGTCCGAGTAGTCACGCCACTTGGGCAGCGCGCGGGCGGTGGTGGTGGCCTGGTGGACGCCGTCCAGGGCGAAGCCGTTCGTCCCGGTGAGCTTGTACTCGTCCCACAGCACGACGGGCCGGCCGAGCGCGTCGGCGGCCACCTGGGGCGCCCCGGCGAACTGGGCACTCGTCGCGCTCAGCCGCCGCGGGACGGACCAGGTGCCGCCCTTGAAGACGGCGGCCATCGTGTACTCCTCGCCCGAGTAGCCCTCCCGCCACGTCACCGTGACCGTGCCGCCCGAGGTGGCGGCCGCGCCGACCGCACGCACCTTCTTGTGCGTGGAGAAGGGCTGCGCGTACGGCTGCCAGGCGCCGGTGGCCGCCGAGCGCACCGCGTACCAGGGGCCGGTCGAGTAGCCCGGCCCGCCGGCGGCGAAGAGGTCGCCGTTGGGCAGGTAGACGGGTGCCGTCATCCCGTACGTGCTGCCGTGGCCGGCGGCGGACCGCGGGGTGCTCCACTGCGTGGCGCCGGCGGACCGGCGCGTGTGCATGAGGTGCGCGAGATCGTCGTAGAACACGTCGAAGCCGCCCTGCGGACCGGCGAAGACCTTCGGGCGCGCCAGGTCCACGCCCGGGACCGGGAAGCGCTGGACCGCGGTCCAGGCGGACGCGCCGGGGGCCTTCTCCAGGGCGACGACGGCCTTGCTCCCCTGCCACTGCCACACCAGCAGGGTGGTGCCGTCCTTGGCGACCGCCAGGTCCATGCTGGAAATGTCCCGGCTGCCGGACGGCGGCTGCTCGTTCAGGTCGGCCGGAGCGGTCCACGCGGCCTTCGGGCCGTTCTTCTCGGCGGCCTTCACGACGCCGGAGACCGACCACACGGCGACCAGTCGGCCGTCGGGGGCCGCCGCCAGGTGGTGGTAGCCCTTCTGGGGGACCGCGGCGACGTACTCGGGCTCGGAGAAGGCCGTCGCGCCGGGCTTGAGGGTGGCCACTATCAGCCAGTAGTTGTTGTGGTCGTCGGCGCGCTGGGCCCGCCAGACCAGACGCACCGAACCGTCGCCGAGCGAGACCAGCTCGGTGTTGTACCCGCCGGCGTCCGGCCAGGTCTGCGGAGCGAGCCAACGGGTGCTGCCGGCGGCCCGGATCCGGGTGGAACGGGAGAGCCCGTCACCGGTGAGGGAGACGAGGGCGCCGTTCCCGGCCGTCTCCAGGGCGTTCAGCCCGCCCGAGGCGGAGGCGGGGTCGGGGCTCGGGGCGTGCAGGGTGCGGGTGCCCCACGGACCCGGCGCACGCGTCTCGACGGCGGCCGGGGTGGTGGCCGTGGCGGCGGTGCCGGTGGCCGCGCTCACGGCCCTGGCGGTCGTGTGGGCGGCGGCCGTGGCGGTGTTGTGGGCGGCGGCCGGGGCCGCGGCTGCCAGGGCGAGGACGGGAGTGAGTACGATGCCGAGCACCGCGCGGGACTGCGAAGTCATGGGAAAGCCCCCCCGGGCGTGGCGTATCCGGTGACACGGATTCGCCATACTGTTCGAACAAGTCTGGCGCAGCGTATATCAGCCAAGATCGGCCCGTGCAGAGGTTTTCCACGCTCAGAGGAACTCGGCCGGCGCGTCCGGCGCGCGGCGTCGCCCGGATCCGGGGTGGCTACGCAACGTCTCCCCCGAGGCCGTGCCACAACGTGTCGGCAGCGGCACTACTCCCCGAAGGGCACCGACCTGCCCGGCCACAGCCCCGAGGACCTCAGCGCCGTCGCCGCCGAGCTCAATGGACGCCCACGCAGAACGCTCGGCCGGGCATCCCGGCCGAGCGCCCGCACGAACTCCTCGCAGCCTGATCAAGCCGACCACGTGGTGTGACGGCCCCTGGAAACCGCCGGCGACCTGGGCCCTCGCGCCGTCGGGATCACGTCGGCGAGACGCTCCCCGAGTCGGTGGCCGCCGAGCCGCGACCCGGTCGGGCCGGCCGCCGGGGCCGGGGCCTCCGGCACATCGGCGCCGGCCCCCGCCGGGTGCCACTCACTCGGCGCCTCCGCAACGCCCCGCAGCGCGCCTTTCCCGGGACGTTCCCCGGTGATACCTGTGCCTCGGGTCAGAACGCCGAGGTGTAGGCGGCGAAGAAGGGCGTCTTCACCGGCGCTCCGCCGGGATCGAAGCACGCTACGTAGAGCCCGACAGAACCGCTGGTCCTGCCCCAGGGCTTGTACAGGCCGCAGTAGTCGGCGCTCGGTCCGTAGGCGGTGGCGTGGGCGGTGTCCGACGGGACGGCCACCGACGGCATGGTGACCGTGAAGGGCGCTCCCGAGCCGCCGAGGGTGTTGGTGGCTCCGCTGGAGTTGTAGTTGGTCAGGGCGGGCAGCGATCCGTTGAACCAGAGATATCCGAAGGACTTCGGCGGAAAGGCCGGCCCGTGTACCGCTCGCAGATAGGAGTAACTCAGAGTCCACTCGGTGTCGTACGGCTTGCTGGACGCGTCGTAGCAGGCCACGATCACGGTCTGGCCTGACGTCCCCGGTGTCCAGTCGGACACCTTGCACCGCGCTCCCTGCCTCGGGTCGACCGCGGTGACCTGGAGATCACCCGCGTAGCTGGACAGCCCGAGAGAGGGAAGCCACGCCTTCCAGATGCCGGTCGCACCCTTGCTCACCGCATTGGCCGGGCCCGCGGAGTTGTACTGGGTGAGTACGGTGCCGCTGCTGTCCGAGTTCAGGTAGCCGTACGAACCGGAGGGCGTGGCGGGCAGGCCGCTGCTGCTCGTGTAGAGGACCGTGAAGGTGGAGTTGTCCGGTGCGCCGCTGGGGAGGTAGCAGTTCACGTACACGTCCTGACCGGACCCCGCGGTCTTCCAGTCGGCGATCTGACACCAGTGGGCAACGCTGTTCACCGCGGTGGCGTGGGCGATGCCGCCCGGTCCGCCGATCAGCGGGAAGTGCACCACGTACGAACCGAGGCCGATCTGGTCGACCTTGACGGGATTGGCGGACGGTGAGGCCCAACTGCCCCACTGCCGTGAGGGGTCGGGCGCGTAGCCGGGAGGGGGAGTCGCGTTGTCCAGGTACGCGAAGCCCCAGCGGTCGGGTACGGCGGCGTGTGCCGGGCCGGCGACGGGAAGAGCTGCGGCCAGAAGAGCGGCCACCATGCCCAGGACGAGCATCACGGCCCGGACGGGTCTGCTCGACAGAGGTGAGGTGCGGACGTGCATGGGCGTGCCTCCTGTTGATGAGGGCGGTACTGCCTGCGCGATCCGGTGCTTGAGTGCGATGGCCCGACACGTGCTGCGGGGCCTGGGACCAGCCCTCCTGCGGCTTTTCACGACGGCAGGGCTTGCGCCCCGCCGACGTGCCGTGGGTTCGGAATCCGGTGTCTCACTGTCCCAGAAGTACGTCCCGGCACAACGCTCTCGGTCAGCCGTTTCAGTACTCGCCTCACCTGCCGCTGGGGCACGGAGTCTCACTCCGTTCGCTCGAGGCACAGCGCGGACCAGCAGTTGCGGCCGCTGCCCCGCCAACTCCTCTGTCTCCCCGCCCCTCCCACCTCACCTGTCCCTGTGCGCACCGCCGCCGGACCTGTCCGGAACACGCCTGTGTGATGCCGCGCATGATCCGGCGGCGCTCGTCGCGGCTCCGTGGCCGCTTCTGCCACGGCCCCGTCTCAGGGCGCATGTCATGCCGGCCCATGTCACCCCTGACGACCCCGAGCGCGCGGCCGCCGTGATGCATCGGTGGACCCGCCTCTCCGAGCTCGCCCCTGAGCTCGCCGAGCGGTACGGCGCAGCGGCGCGGGCTGGTGGGGTGGAGGAGTGGGGGGCGACGATCTCCACCCGTCGTTCCACCCATGGGTCCAGGTGCGCGAGGCCCTGCGCCAGCAGTCTTGAGGGCATGACAACGACCGAGTGGATCACCGACATCGCCCTCGTCCTGATCGTCTTCCGGCAGCTGCGGGAAGGCCGTCTCGACCTCAAGACCTTCCTGATCCCGCTGGGGATCGTGGCCTTCGTGGCCCACACGTACCTCGACAGCGTGCCCACCGCGGGCAACGACCTGGTGCTGATCGGCGCGCTCATGGCCGTCGGCGCGGCGCTCGGCGTCGCGGGCGGCGTCTACACCCGTATCCGGGTGGCGGGCGAGCACCTGCTGATCAAGGCCGGCGCGGTCTCCGCGATCCTCTGGGTGCTCGGCATGGGCGCCCGGATGGGCTTCCAGTTCTGGGTCTCGCACGGCGGCGCCGACAACGTCGCGCGGTTCAGCATCGCCCACCACATCACCTCCGACCAGGCCTGGGTCGCGGCCTTCGTGCTGATGGCACTCACCGAGGTCGTCACGCGGCTCGCGACGATCTTCATCCGGAGCCGGATGGTGAACGGCAGGCAGACGCAGACGACCGCATCGACGCACTCGGCGCCCTCTCTCGACCGCGCGGCCTGACCGTGGACTATGGTCACGCCGTGCCCGAAGCACAGAGCGTCCCCGAAGAGCAGAGCGCCCCAGCGGAGCAGAGCGTGCCCGGTACGGGCTCGGCCCCGTACCGGGCGTCCGGCGCCCTGACCTTCACGGGTCACGATCCTCGCGTGGGCTGGGTCCTGACCGTCTGCGTCATCGGCTCCGCGTTCATCACGGTGCGGCCGATCGGTCTCAGCGGCCGGGGCCTCGTGGTCGCCGCGCTCATCGTCGTCAGCTCCCTCGCCCTCCTCGCCCGGCACCTGCCCGAGCACAGGGTCCCGCCCCGCGTCGCCCTGGTCTGGCTGACCCTCGGCATCGTCGCCGCGGCCGCCCTGATCGCCGTCAGCCGCAGCGGATCGAGCTACCTCTTCGCGTTCTTCATCGTCGGCCACGTCGGATACCGGCTGCAGCCCAAGCCGGCCCTGGCCCTCGCGGCGTTCTGCGGCCTGCTGTGCGGCGGAGTCCTGTACTTGCGCATCGGCCCCGGCCACCACCTGCTGCCCTGGGCGGTCGGTCTGGCCACCGGCACCCCGGTCGTCCTCGGCATCATCAACCGCAGCCGCCGGCGCGCCGTCCAGGCGGTGATCGAGGCCGCGGAGTCCGCCGAGCGGGCGGCCCGCGCCGAGGCCCAGGCCGCCGTCCTCACCGAGCGGGGACGGATCGCCCGCGACGTGCACGACGTCCTGGCCCACTCCCTCGCGGGCATCAACATGCAGCTGGAACTGGCGGACGCCCTGATCGAAACGGGTGACCTGGAGAAGGTCCGCGAGGCGAACGAGAAGGCGCACAGCATGGTCAAGGAGAGCCTGAAGCAGGCCCAGTGGACCGTGCACGCGCTCCGTGAGGACTCGCTGCCGCTGGTGGGCAGCCTGACCGCGATGCTCGACTCGTCCGGCCACCGCGACGCCCTCACCCTCACCGGCACCGCGCGCGACGTGCCGTCCCAGGTCGCGCAGAACCTGCTGCGGATCGCGCAGGAGTCGCTGACCAACGCCGCCCGGCACGCGCCCGGCGGCGAAGTACACGTGGAGCTGACGTTCGATGCCGCATCGACGACACTGAGGATCCGTAACAGCGCGGCGACCCGGGCGGTGCGCGCGGGCGTCGGCAGCGGGATGGGGCTGATCGGCATGCGGGAACGGGTCGCCCTGCTGGGTGGCACGATCACTGCGGGCCCGGTCACCGAAGGACCGGACGCAGGGGGCTGGCAAGTGGAGGCAGTGATACCGGGATGAGTGAACCGACGCGGAATCCTCAGCGGCTGCGCGTGATCGTGGCCGACGACCAGGCTGCCGTACGGGAGCCGCTGGCCGCGGTCCTCGGGATGGCCGAGGACATCGACGTCGTCGCCTCGGCCGCCGACGGCACCGAAGTACTCGCCGCAGTCGCGGCGGGCCCGGTCGACGTGGTCCTGATGGACCTGCGGATGCCGGTGATGGACGGCACCGAGGCGACCCGGCGGCTCACCGAGGAGCACCCCGAGGTCGCCGTGGTCATCCTGACCACGTTCGCCGACGACGACTCCATCCTGGCCGCGCTGAGCGCCGGCGCCATCGGCTACCTCACCAAGAACGCGGGACGCCAGGACATCACCCGCGCCATCCGCGCCGCCGCCGCCGGGCAGTCCGTCCTCGACCGCGAAGTCCAGAACCGCCTCCTGCAGACGGTCCGCACCAAGCCCCCGGCCCCCGGACAGCCACTGCCCGGCGACATCACCCCGCGCGAGCGCGAGGTCCTCACCCTGATCGGCCAGGGCCTGCCGAACCGTGCCATCGCCGAGAAGCTCTTCATCAGCGAGGCCACGGTGAAGACGCACATCAACAACCTCTTCGCCAAGGCGGACATCAAGGACCGCGCCGACGCCGTGCGCCGCGCCCTCGGGGCAGGCCTGGCCTGAGTCGTCGAGACTCAGCGGCCGCCGCCTCGCGCGGCGATGGCCTCTGCGCATCTCGGCAGATCAGGAGGGGCGTCGTGCTGGTTGGGGCTGTGGACTTCCACCCCGATCTTCCGGTGCTCCTCATCGGATCCGCCGATCCACCGGAGCTGGACTGGGACTACGCGTCGGCTTGTGGCGACGGCAATCACATCGTCGTCCGGACTCGCGGGCAGACCGCGCTCACTCGGGTACCGGTCCGGAACCGCGCTGTGCCTGTCCGGGCGATCGGAGCCTCCCGGTGACCGTGGTCGCGCAGCATCCGCTGTCAAGCGGTTGGCCGAGACGAATTCCGGCTGAGCGGAATTGGTGTCCGCGACAGGGAACCCGGGACATCCGAATCTCTTCATAGTCGGTGCCGCATACCGGCAACTTCCCTTATCTGAAGGCGCAATGACTCAACTCGCACGCACTCTCCGCAGTACTGTCCGCACCGCGTCACTGGCCGCAGCAGCGCTCGGCACCACTGCCGGGCTCCTCGGTGGCTTCATGACTCCGGCTGCATCTGCTGCCGGGTCGGCCCACCCGACCTACGACAACTACGTGGCGCTCGGCGACTCGTACGCCTCCGGTGCCGGTCTCAGCCTGGTGGATGACGCCGACTGCGACCGCACCAGAGAGAGTTACCCCGCGGTGATCGCCGGGGCGGTGAAGGCGAAGTCCTTCAAGAACGTCACCTGCAGTGGTGCCACCACCGCGGAGATGGCCAAGGCCCAGGGCACCAACCCGGCCCAGCTCAGCGCCCTGTCGGCCGACACCGATCTGGTCACACTGACCATCGGGGGCAACGACATCGGGTTCACCGAGATCATCACCACCTGTGTCGTCGGCAGCTTCAGCGATCCGACGGGCAGCCCCTGCAAGACGCATTACAACGCGTCCGGCAGCGATGCCATCGCCACTCGCATCAACTCCGCGGCGTCAAAGCTCACGGTCACGCTTGATTACATACGTGCCCTTGCGCCCAAGGCCCGCGTCCTGGTGGTCGGTTATCCGTCTCTCGTCCCGGAAACCGGGAAAGCCTGCCGTCCCGGCGTGCCGTTCGCGGACGGCGACGTGCCCTACCTCCGCGATGTGAACAAAAAGCTCAACCAGGCCCTCGCCGACCGGGCCAAGAGCGCCGGCGCGGAGTACGCCGACACGTACACGATGACCGTCGGCCATGACATGTGCCAGAGCGAAGCCGACCGGTGGATCGAGCCCCTCGAAACGAAGCTCGCACCGGCGCACCCGAACAGGTGGGGCCAGTACGCGATGGCCTACGGCGCCTACAACCAGCTCCGCAACTAGGAACCGCGCTCCCCACACTTCGGGGGTGTGAGGGAGCACATCCGATGTCGCTCGGCCGGCAGCAGTGCAGCCGGTGGCCGCGCCAGTGCTCTGGGCCGTCCGTCGGCCCTTGCCGTGGCTCAGGAACGGCAGGGTGATCAGGGCCACCGCCACAACGCCCACAGCGGCCGCCAGCACCTTCGTCCGGCGACCGCGTGAGCGACGGTTCCTGCGCCCCGGCGCGGCTCCTCCGCCCGGCCGAGACCACCGCGGTGACCCCGGTGGCGGGCCGCTCCCTCTCCTCGGTCTGCGCCTGGTCATCTCGGTGCTCCTCGGCGTCGCTCTTGTTCGTATGCGGCACCCCGAACCACCGCCAAGCCGTCCACGTGAGATCAGACTCGGGCCGCAGCGCGGTTTCCCCTCAACGACGCCCCAAGGTGATCAGTAGCTTTTGATCCGAGGCGGACCGCTAAAGGTTCCTCTGACTCATCAAGGCGCCCGGCCGCACTCCGGCCTTCGGCATGCGTTCCGGAAAACGAAGAGGAGCCCGCCAGCAAGCTGACGGGCTACCACGAAAGATCGGGGCTAATGTGCCATCCGATCAGATCGTCGGTGTGTCATCGACGACCTCTTTGTGCGGTTCGACAATGAACTTCCAGCCCTCGCTGGGCTTCAGGAACCGCACTCGGGTCGGGTAGATGTCCAAGGCACGACGGTCACGGAGCTGGCTGCTCGTGTTCTTCCGCGCCTTGGCCGGCTCCTCGAAGAGGTCGACCTTGACATCCGGCACCACGGCGACTTCCTCGCTCCAGCGCTGAACGATCCCCGCGCCGAAAGCCTCCCGGGCGGCGGTGTAGAGCGACTCCAGAGCTTCCTGATTCCCGCCGGGCACGAAGAGGGCGAGATTCAGGAGGACGCCGGCACCCTGAAGGACCTCGATCTCTTCTCCTGCCTTGTCGGCAACCCAGACCCCGCTCTCTTCGGCGTTGCCCGGAAGAACGTGGACCTCCTCACCGAAGATTGTCCTCGCGGCAAAGGACCCGCCCTCGAAATTCTTACCCGGCTCCGTAAGGAAAGCCGGAGCATAACAGTCGAGAGGGAGTCCATCCATCGCTGCCGAGACGAAGATTCCGTCCTGGAGACCCAACTCCGAAACCTCTTCGGCCGTAAGCCGTCGAGCCGTGACCTTCTCGGTATTCACGCCGTTCCCCTTTTTTCGTGGCGCCCTGTAAATTCATTGAAACTCTATCACGAAAACGATCACTCAGATCGCACTCAATTCCCCCTGAGACAACGGCAGAAGAGCCTCACCGCGTCGCAGATAAATCGCGGCAGGCGCGCGTAGGCGATACGCGATTCACCAGTCCACCCACTCTCTTCAGCGGTGTTTCCGACAATCAAGTCGGCCACAAAATAGAATGCGAGCAAACTTGGCAGAATGGAAAAAACAGGCAAGAGGTGCCCCGGCGCCCGGAATCACGCTGCCCTCGTGATCCCACCACCCCGGGCCAGCTTGCCCCGACCCGACCGAGCGAACCGCGGCGGCCCCTCTCCGGTCGGGTGCTGCGCGCCCTGAAGCGGCGCGGCGTGAACCTCACCGATGTGCACCGCCGTTTACGCACGGACGTTCTCGACGTGGGCGGTGCCTGCGTTCCGACCCTGCCCGGTGGCCACGCGGTCCGGGCGCACGGCCCGGCCGTGCGGCTCAAGCCGGACGCGCTCGGCGGCCGGGCGGGAATCCCCCGACCCGGGATCGATCACTGCGCGTCGGAACACCGAAGCCGCTTTCTGGCCATTAGTCATGCCATAGGTATGCCTCACGGCAACCAGGGACAGATAGCCGGACACAGCGACAACCGTGGGGCAACAGCCGAGTGATCCGGGGTGATCCGACACGTGGAAGGCCATTCAGGAGGCCTTCGCGGCCATGTGACCAAGCACGGCTCGGTCCCGTCCCTCGAAGGTATCGCCGGAACAAGGGCCCGGGTCAGGGGCCGGGTGGCTCGCTGCTGTCTCGACCGGGCCATGTCGCGCATCCCCGTCCTCGGTACGGCACGATCAGCCCGCCTGGCCTCCTCAGTTGACTCAAGCGCACGGAGCAACGGCTCGAAGCCTGACAGGGTGAGGACCATGCAGTACTGCGAACGCCATGAGATGAACAACTGCGCAGACTGCGCTCCGCGCCCACCCCGCGGCCGCGCGTCCACCAGCGAATGGAGCGACTGGCCAGTGGCTGCAATCATCGTCCACGCCAGTGGCAAGGCCCACCTTCCCGGCTGCGGGCACATCGTCCCGGCCGACATCCGGCCACCCGTCTACGGCTGGGTGCTCACCCCCTCACCCGGGGCATGGCGTCGTCTCGCGCCCTCCAGCCCACTCCGCGCCACCCAGGGCAACGTCGAGCGGGCGGCTGTGAGCCGCTGCGAGAGTTGCGACGCGATGCAATAGGCACGCCGCTCGATTCCTTGGTGGGGAAGAGCTGCGCCCCCTGCCCAGTGACCCACCGAACCCGTGGCGGTACCTGAGACGAGTGTCAGTGGGATGCGATGGACACTCCACTGAGAGTCCGGCAGTACGAACCTGAGAAGGCGGCCATGGCAGTCGACGGAACATCGGCGGGTACACCACCGGCGAACGACACCGTGGATCCGGCCACCGGGCTGCCCGGCCACACCGGTGCGATCGGCTGCATCGAATCGCTGGTCCTCGACGGCCGCCGCCTCTTCTTCGGCTTCTCGTCCAACCAGATGCTCTCCCCGCTGATCGACGACGCGGGAGCCATGGCGTTGTTCGCCGCACGGCACATGCGCCAGCGTACGGGCGCGCACGACGAGGCCTACTGGGCGGAACTGGTCCGGGCCTCGATCGACGGCTCGGACCTTGTATGGAGCGAAGCACAAAGTGACTTCAGCAGGGCGGCGTTGGAGGGCTGGGACGCCGGTGACGCGCGGGGGCACCTGCTGTGCCTGCTCGACGCGGCCACGCTGTGGGACGGACACATGCCCGCCGATCTCCCGCCCGGCACGGCGCACCCCGACGACGACACGGCGGAGGAGCGAGTACGCGAGGCGCTGCGTATACGCTCCACCGTGGCCAACTGGTCCCTGTTGTGCAGGACTTACGCCCGTGGAGCCGAGCGCGCAGCGCATTGACAGGCCACCCCGCGGGGGCACGTCATTAGCCTCCTCGCCCCCGCCACGAGTACCGAAGCGTCGGGCACGCCCTGCTTCCCCGGGACCAGCGTCTGCCCTGTGTGCGCAGGCCCGTCCTGTGTACGCAGGCCCGTGATCCGTCAGGGTCTGCCGTTGTCCACGCGTCTCCCGGCCTTCCGCACCCGGCGGTGGACAGGTTCGACCGGGCAGCCAAGAGGTCATCAGTTCCGGGCCGAGTGGCTAGGGTGCCCCTGACGTCGGATGCTCTGCTGTACCGCGAAGTCACGTGACCCGGTCTCGTCGCTCTGCCGGCGCAGCTTCAGATCACGCTGGGGGACAAACGCAGATGCTGTCAACTCTGGTCGGCGCCTCAATCCTGTTCTTCGGGGTCTCGCTTCTCGGGAACTTCTGGAACCTTGCGGGGGGACTCTTTGAACGCGTCTCCGATTTCGTGGACCCCGGACCGGCCACCGTGAACACCTTCAGAGCGGGTGGCGTGTTCGCTGTCCTCGTCGGGATGGGCTGGGTGGCGTCGGGCCTACGAGAGATCTTCTGGTGAGTCTGCGGTAGCGGTTGAGGGTGCGGGACGATGGGGCGGCGGCGATCCCCGGCCATGCTTCGTTCCGCGAGGCGCGGGGACGGACTTGAGGGGGGCCATGCGCAGCTACGGCAGTGTGGTGATCGGCAACCTCGGCTGCGCCGTGATCCTCTGCTTCCCGGTTCCGCTCGCTCTCCTCATCGGGTACCAGGCCTGGCGCGCGGGCGAGGACTGGGCCTGGATCGCGCTCGCCGTCGGAGGGGCCGGGTCGGCCGCGATCCCTCTGATGACCCTCCGGTTCACGCGCGACGCATTCCCCCGGATCACGCGCGGGGACGGGCTGAAGGACCGGAGCGTCTCGTACGGGGACGACACCTTCGTGCTGTGGGCTCCCCGGTCGGAACAGGCCCCGGCACAGGCGCGGCTGGTGCGGGCGGACGTCCTGGAGGCTTCGCTCGGGCACTACGAACCCGAGGGCGGTGGGACCTTCACCACCTACGGCGGCGACTTCGCCCCCGACGAGTTCACCCCGGTGATCAGGATGCGGCTGCACGTGCGCGACGGCGAAGAGACCGGGGGCGGCGCCCCGTTCGACGTCACGGTCCGGTGCCGGGTGCCGTCCTTGTGCCTGTCGGCGGTCACCGCGGGCCGGCTGGCCGTGCTGATCGATCCGGGCCGTCCCGCCGACCCGGCCGATCCGCTGGTCCCCGGACGGGTCACCCCTCTCTGGCCGCGCAGCGCCCTGCTGGCGGGCACGAGAACCTGCCGGGTCATCGGTCTGGACGGCCGGCTGACCGACGTGACCCGGCACCCCGAGCGCCAGTTGCGCCAGATGCGGATCTCCCTGGAGGCCGGGGGCATCGAGATGGACGGCGACACCATCGATCTGCGGCGCCTGGACCCCGCCGTCGCGGCGCGCTACACCGCCGTGGCCGAACAGGAACGTGCCGCCCCCGAGGACAGGGCGCCGGTGACCGAGCCGGGCGAGGAGTACCGGTGGCTCGTGGACAGCCTTCCGGGTGAGGCGGCCGGGTTCGGTTCCGTCGGCCGCCGGTGGTCGCGCCGCGGTGGTGTGCTGGTGCGGGCCCGCTTCCTGCAGATGACCGCCACACACACCTTCCAGCACCACGGACCGGTCCTCGACACGGTGCTGCGCATCCACCCAGCCGACGGCACCCCCGCGTTCGACGCCGCCCGGCGCATGACGGTGCCGATGGGCTACCTCGCCGTCCTGCACCGCACCCGGGAGGTCGTCCTGTACGCCGCTCCGGACGGCCGCTCGTTCGTCGTCGACTGGCCCCGCACCGGCCTCCTCGCCGGCACCGCCGCGGCCGCGGTCATCACCCCGGACGGCCGGGAACTCCCCCTCGCGGGCCGCCCCGAGGTGGTCTGGGCCCTGATGAACCTGCTGGCGTCCCGGGGCCTTTCGAACCCGGATCCCGTCCTGGACCTCCGCAGACGCCGCCTGCGCGGCGCGGCCGGGGCCGTGATGGAGATGCTGGGAGACAGCGCCCCTGCGGTGGGTGCGCAGGACCGGTAGCAGCGGCACTGCCAGGCACTTCTCCTGCGCGGGACCGGCGCCATCGAGTCGCGCCCACGGCGCAGCCCGCTGCCCACTGCCGCTGCGGCAGAGCGCTGCAAGGTTCTCGCAAGGGTCCGTCGAGCCTTCCGTCCCCCATGCCGGGCATCCCGTCGGCAGAAGCAGTTCGTGGCACTCGAAGAGAAGCCAACAGGGGGACGCCATGAGGGCGTTGAGTACGGCGGAATCGGGCACGACCGGAGCGAGTACGAACGGAGCGGGTACGGACGGGCCCAGTACGCCCGAGGCGAGCAGGTTCGAAACGGGCGCCGTCGGGGCGAACGTGGCCGAGCCGCGGCAGTGGCTCACGCTGGTGGGGCGCAAGAAGGTACTCGCGGTGATCCACACCGTGACGTACGGGAAACGGCTGCTCGACATCCTTTCCCTGCTGGAGGCCGACTTCCGGCTCCAGGTCGTCTTCACGGCACCGCCGCACGCCTTCGGCGGCGACGTGCCGGCCTTCCTCGCGAGGCTGGGAAGTGTGGTGCTGCCGTGGGACCAGGCGACCCGCATGACCTTCGACCTCGCCCTCGCCGCAGGGCCGCGCGGCGTGCAGTACATCGACGCGCCGCTGATCACGCTGCCGCACGGGGCGAACTACCTGAAGCGGGTGATCGGCGGAGCGAACGCGGGCGTGGCGGGGCTGCGCAGGCAGGACCTCCTGCCCGGCGGGCGGCTGCCGGCCGCCGTGGTCGTCCCGCACCACGCCGAGCTGAGCGAGCTGGCGCGCGACTGCCCGGAGGCGCTCCCGCTGGCGCACGTGATCGGTGATCCCGTGCACGACCGGATCACCGCCAGCCTGCCGCTGCGCGCCGCGTACCGCCGCGCGCTCGGGCTCGCCGAGGGACAGAAACTCGTCGTCGCGGTCTCGACCTGGGGAGCGCAGTCGTCCTTCGGCCGGTTCGACGCGCTGCTGCCGCGGCTGATCGGGGAGCTGCCGGCTCCGCGCTACCGTACGGCCCTGCTCGTGCACCCCAATGTGTGGGCCGGGCACGGGGCTTACCAGGTCAGGTCGTGGCTGGCGCGGTGCGGTCAGCTGGGGATCGCGGTCGTGCCGCCCGAGGCGGACTGGCGCAGCGTCCTGATCGCGGCGGACTGGATCATCGGTGATCACGGTTCGGTCACGCTCTACGGGACGCTCACAGGGGCGCCGATGCTGCTGGCCACCTCGCCGGAGGGGGAGATCAATCCCTCCTCGCCCGCGGCGACCCTCGCCGCCCGCACACCGACGATGTCCCCCACCCATCCCCTGGTGGACCAACTCGACTACGCGGCACGGGAGTACCGGCCCGAGGACTATGCCGCGATCAGGTCGCGCATCACGTCGGAGCCCGGCCGGTTCAACCGGAACATGCGCAGGCTGATGTACGGGATCCTGGGGATGGGCCAGCCCGCGCACGAGCCGGTGACCGTCCCCCTGCCGGAGCCGGAGCCGCTGCCGCCCGCCGCGTGGGCGCCGGGACGCGGGGAGGTGTCGGCGTGAAGCGCTTCGTCGTGGTGGAGGCGAGCCCTTTCCCGGATGTGCTGCACGCCCGTTGCGCCGGCGCGTCGTTCAGCGTGCGGCTGAGCCCCGCGGACCGCGTCCACGGCGCGTCGGTCATCGACGAGCACCTCGTCGTGGACGTGGACGCCTGCCGGGACGGCTCCCTGCTGGACTGCGCGGACGTGCTCCAGGGAAGCCGGGCGCACCCGGTCGCCGACGCTCTGCGGCGGCTGGCGGAGCTCAGCTCGGCCCACCCGGCCCGCGGCATCGCCGCGGTGCCCCTGACCGCCTCCGGCACCGGAGACGCGGGCGGCTGGGCCCTGGCCGGCGGCTCCGACCGGTCCGTGGTCCTCGTACCGTACGGCCCCGACCAGCCGTATCAGGTCTCCGCGGAGCAGTCGTTGCTGCCGTCGTGCCTGCACGCCTGGCTGGTGGCGGGGCGCTCGCTGCGGGAGTGGCCGTACGCCCACGACGCACCGGACAGCTGACCGGCACACGTTCCCCCCACCCACCGGGGCCGGGCCGTCGACCACGGCCCGGCTCCCCTGACCGGATCACCCGCCCCCGCCGAGCCGAAGCGCGTCGGCGGGGCTCGTGGTCTCGAACAGGGCGAGGGCCCGCGCGAGGAACACCTCCGCGGCCGTCGCGTCACCGTGCTCCGCGGCGCTCACCCCCAGCATCTCCAGGGTGCGCGCCTGCCAGAAGGCCGCTCCCGACCCGGTGAAGACGGACAGGGCCTCGTTCATCCTCGCCACCCCGTCCGCGTACGCGCCCGTCCGGACAACAGCGCGCCCCAGGAGTGCGAGGGCCCGCGCGGCGTCGTGCGGGTCGTTCACCGCCACCATCGCGTCATGGGCGCGGGTGAAGCAGTCGACCGCCTCGTCCGGGGCGCCCGTCGCGAGGGCGATCTCGCCGAGCGTGGTCCGGGCGAGAGCCGCGCCCCGCGGGTATCCGCAGCCCTCCCAGACGGAGATCGCCCGGTTCAGGTGGGTCACGGCGTCGGCGGGCCGCCCGGCCTCGCGATGGCATGCGCCGAGGCCCAGCAGCGCCTGGCCCTCGTCCCGTACGTCACCGGCCTCGCGCGCGGCCCGCAGGGAGTCCCGGTACCAGGCGGTGGCGTCCTCGGTGCGGCCGGCGGCGCCCAGGCCGATGGCCCCGGAGTTGAGCATCTGGCGCTCGGCCTCCCTGTTCCCGGCCTGCCGGGCAGCCTTCAGGCCGATCTCGTGGGCCTCGATCCAGTCGGCGTAGTGGCGCAGGCGCAGGAAGAGCGGCCACAGGGCGTCCACGAGCATCCAGCTCGTGTCGTACCAGCCGCTGTCCGCCGCGAGCCGGACGGCACCCATCAGGTGCGTCCGATGGGCGTCGAGCCAGCCGAGCGCGGCGATGTCGTCGTCGAACGGCAGCAGGAGATCCGGCCGGTGGGCGTACGTCCTGGGAAGGGTGAACTGCACCGGGGTCAGGCGCTCCTGTGCCGCCGTCGCCGTGTACAGGCTCCAGTCGCAGAAGCGCCGCAGCGCCTCCTCGCGGGCGGCGCCCGTGTCGTCCTCCTGGGCGCGGTCGTGCGCGTGGATCCGTAAGAGGTCATGGAAGCGGCAGCTCTCCGGGCCGACGTCCTCCACGAGATTCGCCTCGACCAGCTCGTCCAGCCGTTCCGCCCATTCCTGCGACTCACCGCAGGACGCGGCGGCGATCGTCGCGTCGAAGGTGCGTACCGGGAGCAGACCGAGCGTCCGGTACAGGCGTGCGGTCCCGCTGCTCAGCACCGCGTACGACGCGTCCAGGGCCTTGCGCACCGAGGTCTCCCCTTCCACTTCGAGCGCGGCCAGCCGGCCACCGCCCGCGTTCCGGGCCAGGGCGTCGGCAAGCGCCCCGACCGACTGTCTCGGCCTGGTCGCGAGCCGGGCCGACGCCAGGCATACCGCGAGCGGAAGGCCCGCGCAGAGGGCCACCAGGCGGTGGACCGACGAGAGTTCGCCCGCGACGCGGTCCGCGCCGATGCCGCGGGTGAGCAGTTCGACACCGGCGGCCGGACCGAGCGCGTCGAGCTGATGGAAGCCCGCTCCCTGCATCCGCAGGCCGGTCAGCCTGCGGCGGCTGGTGACGACCACGAGTCCGCCCGGCCCGCCGAGCAGCAACGGCCTGATCTGGGCGGCCGTGAACGAGTTGTCCAGCATGATCGCTATCCGCCGGTCGGCGGTGAGGGACCGCCACATGGAGGCCAGTTCGACCGCGTCCGTGGACGGCGCACCGGAGCCCAGCGCCCGGAGGAACTGGGCGAGGATCTCCGCGGGCCCCACCGGCCCGCCCGCCGAGTGCCCGCGCAGGTCCGCGTACAGCTGCCCGTCGGGGAACTCGGTGCTCAGCGAACGGAGCCATTTGGACACCAGGGTCGTCTTGCCGATCCCCGCCGGACCGCTGACGACGATCAGCGGCGACCCCGTGCCGCGGAGGCCGTCCAGCGACGCGAGATCCCGCTCCCGGTCGGTGAAGTGAGCCGGAACGGGCAGCAGTTGGCGCGGCGGCGGGGGCCGTGTGGGCGCCGCCGGCGCGGAGTGGACATGAATGCCGCCGTGCACTTCACGGGCCTGGACGGTGGGACCGTACAGTCTGGCCTCGCCACCGATCTCATTTCCATGTGGCCCTTGTGGGACCGCACTTGAATCACTCATCTATCCGCCCCCCGCAGATCGATTGCCCATGACGCGAACCCTTTCGAGTCCTACCCCGGCACGCCTTGGAATGACCATCAGGAATAAGAACGGATCGCGCCAACTATGGCAACGGTGTATGGCGATATTGGCCGCGAAATGACATGCTCGTGGGCCATCCGACGGACCAGCGGGGGCGCTGGTGGAATTCCAGATTCTCGGACCGGTGGGGCTGCGGCTGAACGGGCACTGGCTGACGCTCGGATCGGACAAAGAACGGGTGTTACTGGCCGCGCTCGCTCTTGATGCGGGCCGTCCTGTCGCGATCAGCCAGCTGATGGAACGGCTCTGGGACGGTGACCCGCCCGCACGCGCACGCGAGAACGCGCACACCTATGTCTCGCGTATCCGCCGGCGGCTGCGGGCGGCCGGTACGGGGCCGGGCGCACCGACCATCGTCGGCAAGGCCCACACCTACACCCTGCGGACCCCGCGTGACTCCGTGGACCGGCAGCGCTTCCAGCACTTCGTCGACGCGGCGTTCACCAGTGACGACGACGCGCGGGCGGTGGAACTGCTGTCCCGCGCGGAGGAGTTGTGGCAGGGCGAGGCGCTGGCGGGACTGCCGGGGTTCTGGGCGGCGACCGTACGGCAGACGCTCGCGGAGACCCGGCTCAGCGCCGGCACGTCACGCATCGCGGCCGGCCTGAGGCTGGGGCGCTTCGCCGAGCAGGTCGGGGAGCTGTCCGCGCTCGTCGAGCGGTATCCCGGGGACGAGACGCTGCTCGGACAGCTGATGATCGCGTACTACGGCAGCGGACGGTACGCGGACGCGCTCCGGGTCCACCAGCGGGCCCGGAAGTCACTGATGACGGAGTACGGGGCGCTGCCCGGCGTCGAGTTGGACCTGATCCACCAGGGCGTGCTGGCCCGGGTACCGGCACGTGAGCTGGCACACGGGGGCAGTGGTACGGAGCGCACGGCCGTTCCGCTCACGGCCGCTGCCGGTGCGCCTCCGGTGCCCGCGCCCGAGACGCCTGTGCCTGAGGCGCCCGTATCCGCTGCGCTTCCGCCCGAGGTGCCGCCGCGCCGGAATCTGCCCCAGCAACCGTTGCTCGTGGGGCGCCGGTCGGAGTTACGGGCCCTGACCTCGATGATCGTCGACAAGGGCGCGCAGGGCGGATCGGTCGTCGCGGTGGAAGCGGTCACCGGCATGGCGGGGGTGGGGAAGACCGCGGTTGCGGTGACTGCGGCCCTCCTGCTCGCCGAGAGGTACCCGGACGGTCAGCTGTACATCGATCTGCGCGGGCATTCCCCCGCCCAGGAACCGCTGACCGCGAGGGCGGCGCTGGCGACCCTGCTGAGGCTGCTCGGTGCGCCGGCCTTCTCCATTCCGGCGGAGCTGGAGGGGCGTACGGCCCTGTGGCGGACCATGCTGGCCGAGCGGCGCGTGGTCATCATCCTGGACGACGCGACCGGCCCCGAACAGGTCGGCCCGCTGCTGCCGAGCGGTTCGCCGTCCCTGACGATCATCGCAAGCCGCCGGCACCTCACCGGCATCCCCCAGGCGCTGTCGGTCCCGCTCGACGTCCTGTCGAAGGAGGACGCCATCACGCTCTTCCGCGGCTTCGCGGGAGAGGCACGCACCCGCGACATCGCGGAGACCGCGCGGATCGTGGGCCTGTGCGGGTACCTCCCCCTCGCGATCGAACTGGTGGCGCACCGGTTCCGGGCCCGTACGTCCTGGACGCTGGCCGTCCTCGCCGAGCGCCTCGCCCGAAGTCCCGGACGGCTGGCGGAAATTCGCACCGCGGATCAGGAACAGGAGATGACGCGGGCGTTCGCGCTCTCCTACCGGACGCTCACCGCGCAGCAACGGACCGCGTTCCGCTGTCTCGGGCTGTATCCCGGACCGGATTTCACCGCTGACGCGGCGGCCGCCCTACTGGGTCTGCCTCAGGACACGACGGAGCGATTACTCGAGGGCCTACTCGCGTGTCATCTACTCAGAGAGCCCGTACCGGACCGCTATCGCTACCACGATCTGCTGCATGAATATGCCCATGGCCTATCCGATGCGGAGGACAGTGAGCGGGAGCGCCGACAGGCCGTCGCCCGCCTGACGGATTTCTACGTCACGACGGCCGACCTCGCGGATCGCATGGCATATCCCCGGCGCATACGGCCGGCCGCACCGGCACCGCTCCCGCCGACGCCTCGGCCGCCCCTGCCGGATGCCACGGCCGCACGGTCCTGGCTGGCCGCGGAACGCGCCAACCTCCTCGCCGTCGAGGACCACGTCCGGCGCAACGGCGACCCCGGGACGGCCGCCCGACTCGCGTGCACACTGGCCGGGTTCCTCCAGGCGGAGTGCTACTGGCAGGACGCCAAGAAGCTCCTGCGGCACGCCGTCGCCCACTGGGACCGGACGGACGACAACGGGCCGGCGCTCTGCCGCGCCCTCATCGACCTCTGCGCGGCGGACGCGAGCCTCGGGGACTACGCGGAGGCCGGGGAGGCGGGAGAGCGGGCGCTGGAGCTCGCGCGGTCCTTGGGTGACGGACCTGCCGAGGCCGAGGCGTTACGTGTCCTCGGCACGCTGAACTGGCATCTCGGCGAGAATCGCAAGGCCCTCGTCCTGTTGCAGAAATCCCTTGCCATCAAGTCGCTCTCGGGCGACCTCTGGGACAAAGCGCGCAGCAGAAACAACATAGCGGTGACCATGCTGTTTCTCGGGGAACGGGATCGGGCGCTTTTGCATTTCCAGGGAGCGCTCGCAGATTTTCGACGAGCCGGCGACAAAGTCGCGACCGCCCAGACGCTCAACAATATGGGCGAATTACAGATGCAGGCGGGCGAGTTCTCTTCGGCCCGTAGTTCGTTCGAGGAATCTCTGTCTTTCCTGGAAGCCGACGGAAGCCGGTACGACCGTGCGACCGTACGCAGGAATCTGGCCGAAGCCCTCACGGAATCGGGTGAGTCCGCCACAGCGCTTGTCATGTTCAGTGAAACTCTGTCGGAGTTCCGGTCCCTCGGCGCCCGCAAGGGCCAGGCCGGAGCCCTGGTCGGGATAGGCGAGGCGTACTGGCGACTGGGGAGCACTGAGGAGTCCGGCCGGCACTTCCTCGAAGCACTGAAGATCGCACAGGAGATAGGAACAGCTCACCACGAGGCCGAAGCCCTGCGCCGCCTCGGGCGCGCGGACTTGGCCGACGGCCGCCTGACCGTCGCGACCGACCGGCTTCGAGCGGCCGTGGCTGTCGCCACCCGCACGCATGACGTCGACGAGGAGACCGCCGCACGGATACTGCTGGCGGAGGTGCGACTCGCGGCGGGAGACGTCAATGAAGCGCGCATGACATTGCGTCACGCATTTGAATTGGTTCAACATCGAAACACTGTTGATGCGCGCAGAATCGGTCGCCGCCTGAATGAAATCGAACACATACGTGACAACGGTTCGGATGCCAGTTCCATGACGCGCAGCGAATAGAACTGCCTCTCGATATCTTGCTATCCTTCCGCCTCAAGATCACCACGGAAGGAACATGGTACGTGCGCACAATCCTGGCGGTCACCACCCTCGTTTGCTTGACCGTCTTGGTGACAGGAACGGCGACAGCCGTCGCGGCGGCATCCCCGAAGGCAGCCCAGCAGTACGAATGCATCATGATATGAGGCGTCACACCCACGCCCGGGTGTGACGTAGCGGCCAGACCCTGCCGTCGAGGGCATCACCGCAGTTCAGTGGCGTGCCGGCCGCCCGGGCGGCGAGTGTTCCCCAGCCCGGAGAACGGGTTCGGTTCTCGTCGCCGGCTCATGAAGAGAGGCCCAGGTCGGTGACCTGGGCCTCTTTCCATGCCCCAGACGCCTCTTGACGAGCCATCAGCCGACGTCAGCCGAGCGCACCGACGCCTCTGCGGTCAGAAAGATCCGGTCCAGATGGTGATGGAGTACCGCGAGGGCCGACTCCGGACCACGCTGGCCCACCAGGATGCTGGTGCCCATGGTCGCCGTCATGGCGAGCAGGCTGATCGCCTCCATGCGGGCGGCGATACCGGGATCGGCCAGGCCCGACGCCTGGGCCTGTTCGAGCAGCCCCGTCAGGGCGTTCTCCGCCGCGTCGGGCTTGTCGATGAAGGGCTGGGCGGCCAGCGTCTCGTCGGTCACGGACAGGATCGAGTAGGAGGTGTAGAGGAGGTGGAAGGTGCGGCCCTCCTCGTCGGTCGGAAGGGAGGCCAGCAGCAGCGCCTCGGTCGTCGCGCGCGGGCCCGGGTCCGTACCGGCGGCGCGGAGACGGGCGGCCACCCGTGCGGTGAAGCGGTCGGTCAGGTGCTGGAGCCCGTAGAAGAGCAGCTTCTCCTTGGTCTCGAAGTAGTACTGCACGAGCCGGAGTGACACACCGGCCTCGGCGGCCACGTCCCGCATCCCGACGGCGTGCAGTCCTCGCCGTCCGGCCACGCGGATGAGCGCCTCTGCGATCTGGTCGCGTCGTTCCCGAACTGCGGGCGCTGGTCCGGGCGAGCGTCCGTGCCTTCCGGATACGCCGCCCCGCCCCGCTGCCGCTGTCGGACGAGGAGCTGGGGTCGATCCGGACGCCGTTCTACCTCGTCATGGGCAAGCGCAGCCTGCTGGTGCACCCGAAGCGGCAGCTGGAGCGCGTCCCCCGTGTCCTCCCCCGCGCCCGCGCCGAGATCGTCGCGGCGACGGGCCACGTACCGCAGCTCGAACACCCCGACCTGGTCAACGGCCCTCCCTAGGAAGAGGCGCCGGTCGGCCGTAGCCGGTCGTGGAGGACCGCGAAGGCCGTGCAGCTGAGGGGGCCGAGCACCGCCGCGGTGACCAGGACGCCGATGAGCACGGGGGTGAGGATGCCGGCGTAATACGCGGCGAAGAAGTTGCCCGTGGCCTGTTCGAGGAGATCGCGTACGAAGGGGCGCAGCGGCAGGGCGAGTTGCACCACCAGCCGGAGCATCCCCGCGGTGAGCGCGGTCAGCGGCAGTGCGAGGGCGAGGACGCGGGCCGCTCCGGCACGCGTCCACGTCAGCGACCAGGATCGGCGCAGCGCCGCGCGGGCGCCGAGGCCGTCCGCCGCGGCGGCCGGGGCGAGGGTGAGCGCCAGGCGCAGCAGCACAGCGGCGAACCCGGCGGCCACGGGTGAGGCCTTGACGAGTGTGTAGGCCGCCGAGCCGCGTTCCAGGGGCAACGGGGTGTCGAGCTGGTAGCCGGTGAGCCGGTGCGCCACGACTCCGGCGAGCAACGGCAGGGACCATACGATCAGGCCGCGCAACGCGTACACGGCGAGCAGCGGTCGCAGCCGCGCGGAGACCGCGGCACGTGCCGGGTCCCCTTCCAGCGGTTCTCCGGGCCCTGCCGCGACCGCCCGGGAGCACACGGTCTGCAGGGCGGCGCTGCCGGTGCCGAGGAGGAGCAGGTAGAGCGGGAGCGTCCAGAGGGCGACCCGTACCAGGTCGGTGAGGTCGTGCAGGTAGGGGTCCTCAAGGTAGTGGTACCAGATGCGTTGGTTCCGCATACGCGTGAAGACGGGCCAGGCGAGCGCGAATATCGCGGTCGTCATCAGGAGCGCGGCCAGTCCGGACAGGCCGACGACCCGGACCGTCGCACCGCCCAGCGTGCCTCGATGCCGCCGCAGGACGGCGAACGTCGTTGCGGTGACGCCGCGTTGCGGGCTGCCGCTCGTCGGCGGCAACGTGCGGTCGTGCTGCGTGGTGTGCGTCATGGGGCGAGCCTTCTGTACGTTCCGGATCCGTCCTGCGTCCCTGGCAAGGACGCAGGACGGGCGGGGTGCCGTTCTCCGGCCCGGAGGTCACTACCGCGTTTCGGGACGCCGGCCGCGGACCCACGCGGAAGCGCCCTCTCCGCCGCGGACCTTGGGAGAGAGGGCGCTTCGGGCGGAGCGCAGGGATCAGAAGATGCCGTTGTAGATGTCCCAGCCGTAGCCGATCTTGACGCGCTTGTCGACCTTCCCGGTGCCGGTGGACGTGTAGCGGTACACGTCGCCCTTGCCGTCGACGCCGACCAGATCGGCCTTGCCGTCACCGTTGAAGTCACCCGGCGCGGCGAACAACTTGTAGATGTTGTACCCGGTACCGATCTTCACGCGTGCCTTGAAGGGCGCGGACGCCTTGCCCGTGCCCCGGTAGAGGTACAGGTCGCCCTTGCGGTCGCGGGCCACCACGTCGGAGAGCCCGTCGCCACTGAGGTCACCGGCGCCGACGATCAGGTTGTACGTGTCCCAGCCGTAGCCGACCTTGAGCTTGGTCGCGAACTTGGAGCCGAGACCGTTGCCCTGGTACAGGTACACGTCGCCCTTGCGGTCGCGCGCCAGCAGGTCGCCCTTGCCGTCACCGCTCAGGTCGCCGGGACCGGTGAGGCTGTCGTAGACGTCCCAGCCGAGGCCGATGAAGTGGGGCCCGGTGAACAGCTGGCCCTGGTACAGCAAGGTGTGATCGGGGAGGCCGTCGTTGTCGAGCGACGAGGCGAGCCCCCGCGACCCCGTGTTCCCGCCGCCGCTGGGCTCGCCGCTCTCGTTGCCGGTGGCTCGGGGGAAGAACTGTCCGTTGTTCCTGGACTCGTAGCCCCAGAGTTCGCCTTCGTGGGTCCGGGCCTCGATCTCGTGCTTGCCGTAGTCCGGGTTGCCGCCCGCGCCGACGAGCAGCGACGCCTTGCTCCATCCGGTGCCGGCGGAGACGGGCGTCGTGAGACTGCCGTACCCGGTGGACCGGTAGATGGAGATGTCGCCGTTCTGCCTGCGGGCGATGACGTCGCCGAGCCCGTCGCCGTCGACATCGTCGACACCGACGAGCTGGTTGAAGGCGTCGAAGCGGTAACCGGTCTTCCAGCGGGCCTTGAACGGCTTCGTGATGTCGCCCGTACCGGCGTAGAAGTACAGGTCACCGGACGGAGTCCGGGCGAAGACGTCACCGATGCCGTCGCTGTTCGAATCGTTGACAGCCACGATCTGGTCGTAGGCGTCCCAGCCGTAGCCCACCTTGACGCCGGCCTTGAAGGGCGCGCTGTCGACTTCTCCGGTGGACCGGTACGCGTAGATGTCGCCCGAGGGCGTACGCGCCAACAGGTCGCCGCGGCCGTCACCGCTCAGGTCACCGGTAGCCACGACCTTGTTGTACTTCTGCCACCCGCCGCCTGACCAGGTGGATTTGCTGGTGTCGTATGCGTCCAGGCTCCGGTACAGCGACAGCTTGCCGACCGCGGACAGGGTGAGGACTTCGGGCTTGCCGTTGCCGTCGAGGTCGCCCGGCGTGATGATGTCCTTCGCCAGCTCGTCGTAGTCGTCGCGGTGGATCGTGTACTGGAAGGCGCCGTTCCAGTAGTCCCGGATGACGTGCATTTCGCCGTCCGCGCTGCGGTACATGATGTCGTTGTGCCCGTCGCCGTCGACATCGAAGCGCGGCTTCGCGGGGAAGGCCGCAGCCTCGGCGCCGGAGGCAGCGGCCGCCTCGGGCTTCTTCGCGGTCCGCTTCGGCAGGACGAGGGTCGGCTGCGCACCCTGGTCAGGGGTGAGACGCGGTGCGGTGTCACGCGGTGCGGGCGCCGCGTCGTCGGCCGAGGCCGGAGCCGCCAGCAGCATGCCGGCGGAGAGAACGAGTGCGGTGCAGGCCGCGATCCGCCGCGCGCGCTTGGAGCGCGCGGAAACGGCACGGCCGGGTTCCACAGAAGACAAAGCCCCCCCAGGGGTACGTGGTGGAACCGGGAGAACGCGTTCACGGACGCCTGACATGCACGTCATGCGTGGTGAAGAGTTCCCGGGATGTTCACAGACTCTACAACTGTGACTCCCGGGAACAGAGTGGTTTGTGACGCAGCCGGTTGCGCCCCGGCCGCGCCACCGGAGGCGTCACCACCGGAGGCATCCCCTCCGCCACCGGCGGAAAGGCCCGCCCGTCGAGGCCGGGTACCGGTGTCCGAGTGGTCTGACATCATGCGGCCGTGATCTCCGCGGACGACGACCTGCTGACCGGCCTCGACGAAGTGGACTGGGCGCACCTGAACCACGCCTACGGGACAGCAACCGACGTCCCCGGCCAACTGCGCGCCCTGTGCGGGGATGACGACCAGGCACGGCAGCAGGCCCTCAGCGACCTGTTCAACCATCTCGCGCACCAGGGCGTCCGCTGCCAGGCGTCACCGTACGCCGTGCCGTTCCTTGCCCGGATCGCGCTCACCGGCCCGGACCCGGCCCGGGAAGACGCGTTGAGGCTGCTGACCGGACTCGCGGTCGACCGGGACGAGGAGTGCGAGATCATCGACGGGGCCGACATCGCCGCGTGGCGCGCGGAGGCCGCAGAGAACTCCTCCGAGAAGCTTCTCCCCCTGTACGACGCGGAGTTGGCGGCCGAGCAGGACGAGCAGCGGCACCGCGATCTGCGGGACACCCGGGACTGGCTGGCGGCCGGCAACCCGGTCGATCCCCGCGACTCCTCGATGCGTTCGTACGACGCCGTACGCGCCGAACTCCCGTCCCTGTGCCGCCTCCTGGACGATGAGAACCCCCGGGTGCGCACCAGGACCGCCTACCTGCTGGCCTGGTTCCCCGAACTGGCGGGCGCCTCTCTGCCTCTCCTGCTCGGCCTCGCTTCGCGCGAGGACGACGCCGTCGCGAGGGCCACCTTGCTCGTAGCCGTCGGCATCCTCGGCCCGAAGACGCTCCCGGACCCCCTCACCGCAGGTCTGGACGCCGAGGACGGCCTCGTACGCTGGGCCGCCGCCGCCGCCCTCGCGCAGACCGCCCGCAGCGCCGCACTCGACGGCCGGCTCCTCGACCGGGCCGTCGCCGTACTCGCTGCCGCAGCCACGGCCCCCGCGCCCGTACCCGCGACCGACTTCGGCCGGGGCGACTTCCACGGCCACACCGCCGACGTTCTGCTCGCCCTCCCGCCCTCCCCCACCGCACGCGCCGCGGTCGCCGCCTGCCTGCCGTCCGTCAGCGCGACACAACGGGCGTCCATGGCGAAGGCGGTGCTGCCGGACCTGTTCCCCGGCCCCCTGGCTGCCCCCCGCCCCCCGTACGCGCGGCTCCCCCGCCCCCAGCAACAGCTTCTGTACGCCCTTGGCGACCTGCCCGAAGGCTGGTGGAACACGGAGGGAGACCTCGGCGAGAGCCTCGCCGCTCACGGACTTCCGGCCACGCAAGCGGACTTGCGCACGTACATCGGGCTTCCCGCGGCCGGCCCCGGCTGTCAGTGGCGTCTGCTGTGATGAAGGACGGAAACGACGACGCACGACGCGGAGGCGGAACAGTGGGCACGTGGGGCGCGGGCAACTTCGACAGCGACACGGCGGCCGATCATCTCGCGGAGCTGGCCGGCCGGCTGGTGACCGAGGTGACGGAGGCGATGGCCGGCGATCCGGTGGAGCTGGAACCGGACGAGTACTGGGGTGTGACCGTCCCCTGCAACCTGGAGTTGCTCCTCCTCCTGGACCGGCAGGGATGGGTGGGCCCGACCCTCCCGTCGCCCGAGGTGATCCGGACCTGGCAGAAGACGTTCCTGGCGGTGTGGGAGCGGACGATCGACGGCCTGGAACCGAAGCCCGCGTACAAGGACGAACGCAGGGCGGTACTCAACCAGACGTTCGAGCGCCTGGCCGAGGCGTCGGCGGCGGCAGCGGCGGGGTAGGAGCGCTGGTTCACGGGACCGTTGACGAGGCTGTGGTGGCGCAGGCTGCTGACGAGTGTCTTCGCGGCGGGGCGGACGGGATCCGTGCCGGGTGCCAACGGCGTTCACCACGTGAGGCGTTACGGGGTCCCCGCGACGCCCCACGGGTCCGGGGCCCGGACCGCGGCTGACCGGGCGGGACTTGGCGTCCGTGCGGGCGGAGAGCCGCACTCACCGCACGGGGAAGCCGAAGGAGTACCCCTGCTCCCGCAGCCAGGGCAGCACCTGGCGCAGAGCGGCCAGGGTCTGGGAGCGGTCACCGCCCGCGTCGTGGAAGAGGACGGTCGGCCCGTTGGAGATCTCGCTCTTCACGGTGGCGACCATGGTGTCCACCCCGGGATGCTCGAAGTCCTTGGTGTCGATGTTCCAGCCCAGCGGCCGCATCCCCCGGGACGCGGCGAGATGCCGGCTGTACGGGGTGAAGGCGCCGCCCGGGGCCCGGTAGTACTGCGGCCGGACGCCACCGGACGCCTTGGTGATCATGCGTTCGGCGTCCAGGATCTCCTGGGACTGGTAGGCCTCGGACTTGGTGTCCATGGCGGTGTCGTGCGAGACCGTGTGGTTGCACAGCCGGTGGCCGCCCGCCACGACCGCCTTGACCAGGTCGGGGTGCGCCTGGGCCTGCGTGCCCACCATGCAGAACGTGGCCTTCACACCGCTGTCCTTGAGCAGTCGCAGCACCTGCGGCGTCCAGGTCGGGTCGGGTCCGTCGTCGATGGTGATGTTGACGCCCTTGGCGCCGCGGTCCGAGGCGTGCGCGATGTCCTCAGCCACCTTGGCCGCCTTCCCGCCCTGGGCCCGGCCGTCCGGCGAGGAGGCGTGCGCCTGCGGCTGACGCCCTCCGGCGGTCTCGGCCTGTGCGGTCCACACCGAGGTCGCGGCGGCCAGCGCCGTCACTCCGAGTGCCGCCGCCAGAAGCCGGCTGTGCCATCCCCTTCCCTTGTGCTTCGCCATGTCCGCCCGCCCCTTTGTCGTCTCCGCCGATGCCGTGCACCCATCAAGACACACGAACACCCTCACAAGATCCCTCGGTTACCGATCGCGGACAAATCTGCAGGGGGCCGGCGACATTCGAAGGGGTTCCGCGACAGGTCCGAGCGGCCCGAACGGCCGCTGGAGGGAGGGGCGTGGTGCCGTTGACGGTGCGGGGCCGGGCCGGATCGGTGGTCCGGTAGCGTCCGCGCCATGACCGCCGATCAGTTCTCGATATCCACCGAGCGGGAAGCCCTCTGCGGGTTCCTCGACAAGCAGCGCGCCGATCTGCTGCGGAAGATCAGGGGCGTCTCGGACGTGGATGCCCGCAGGACACCGACGGCGAGTTCGCTCTCCCTGCTGGGCCTGCTCAAGCACTCCGCCCTCTGGGAACGCCGCTGGTTCCAGGTCATCGTGGCGGGGCGGGTGCTCCCCGGCGAGTGGCCCGAGCCGGAGGACCGCGACTGGGACGCCGAGGACTTCCGTGTCGGCGAGCAGGACACCGTGCAGCACTGGACGGCCTACTTCGAGGAGCAGGCGGCCACCTCGCGCGAGATCACCGCGGGCCTGGAGCTGGACGCCCCGTGCGGCCGGGCCGACCTCATGGACCGGAACCTGCGGTGGGTCCTGCTCCACATGATCGAGGAGACCGCCCGGCACGCCGGACACGCCGACATCATCCGGGAGAGCATCGACGGCAGTACCGGCATCTATCAGGTCGTGTCCTGAGTCCCGTCCGATAGGTCGTGTCCTGAGTCCCGTCCGATAGGTCGTGTCCTGAGTCCCGTACGACTCGCGTGCCCCGGACGCGGACGGCCCGGCGGGGCCGAGCGCCGCGTCCGGGAAGCCCCGTGCCGCGTGACCGGCCCTCAGTCCTCGGGCCGCGCCGTCATGACGGTCTGCGTCTCAGATGTCTGCGTCTCAGATGTCGGTGTTCCGGATGTCGGTGTACCGGATGTCGGTGTACCGGACGACGGTGTCCGCTTCGCGTCCGGTGCCCGCCGCACCACGGCGATGGACACCGCACCCAGCGCACAGGCGATGCCCGCCACGAGGTAGGCGAGGTGGTAGCCGGTGAGCCGGTCGTCGCTGGTCGCTGCGACCAGGACCATGACCGCCACGCCGACACTGGCGCCGATCTGCTGCGCCACGACATTCACCGCACCGGCGACCGCGTGCCGTTCCGGCGCGACACCGGTGAGCCCGGCGGACGTCATCGAGGGGAAGTTCAGCCCCTGGCCGATCCCGCTGATGACGAGGCCGGGCAGCACGTGCAGCGCATAGCCGCCGTGGTGCGGTGTGGTCATCCACAGCGCTGTTCCCCCGCCGATCAGGACGAGCCCGACGGCCATCAGCGTGCGCGGGGTGTGCCTGGCCAGCAGGCGGCCGGTGGCGTAGTTCGCGGTGAGGAACACGGCGAGCGACATCGGGACGAGCGCGAGGCCGGACTCCAGCGGCGAGTAGTCCAGCATCCCCTGCAGATACAGCGGCGCGAAGAACAGCATCCCGACCGAGCCCATGTACTGGAGGAACGCCGCCAGGCTCGCGGCCCGTACCGAGGAGACCCGGAAGAGTCCGAGCGGGAGCAACGGGTCGGCGGTGCGGTGTTCGCGCACCACGAAGAGCGCCAGGAAGGCCACCGCGGCACAGAGCGCGCTCCACGCCAGTGCGCCGTCACTGCTCGCGCCGACCACCAGCAGGGTCAGCCCCAGCGTGCCCGATACCGCCCCGGGCAGATCCAGCCGGCCACCGCGCCCGGCACCGCCGGGCAGACCGGCCCGCGTCACCGCCAGCACGCCCAGCCCCAGCACGACCGAGAACCACAGCACCGAACGCCAGCCGAAGAACTGGGTCAGCACCCCGCCCAGCAGCACCCCGCCGCTGAAGCTCGCCGCGCCGACCGCGGCGTACACGCTGAAGGCCCGGTTGCGCGCCGGACCGGCCGGGAACACCTCGGTCAGCAGGGCCAGCGCCGCCGGACCCGACAGGGCCGCGCCGATGCCCTGGGCCGCCCGCGCCCCGAGCAGCACGCCCGTGCTCGGCGCCACGGCGCCCACCAGCGCCGCCACCGTGAACAGGGCGATCCCGCACTCGAACACCCGCCGCCGGCCCAGCACATCGGCCAGCCGGCCGCCCACCAGCAGGAACCCGGCGAACGTCACCGCGTAGGCGATCATGACCCACTGGAGCGTGCTGTCCGCCAGACCGAACCGGTCTCCGACGGACGGCAAAGCGGCGTTGAGTACTCCGAGACCGCTCACGTCCAGGGCGAGCGCCCCGGCCAGCACCGCGAGGGCCAGGCCGGGACGGCCCCGCGGTATCGCCCCCGTACCGGTCATGCGGCACTCCCCGCGAACGCGCTCACGGCTGTGCCGGGCAGGGGGGCGGTGGTTGCCGGACCGGCCGGCGGGGTGTGGATTCCCGCCCCGCTGTCCGGTCGTCGGGGGTACGCGGCCCCGGTCGGTAAGCCGGCCGCGCGGGCGTCGGCCGACACCCGTTCGTGGTTGCTGTATTTCATGCCGAGCAGCTTGCAATGCGGCCCGCCCGCTGTCCAGGCCACCCCCGCTCCTCGGCCATGACGACCGGACCGCCGCACTTCCGGAGAAGCGCAAGACGGCGAACCAGTCACCCGGGGGCCAGTTCTCGCCAGCGCATCTCCTGACCCGCGAAGAACACTTGTCTCCCCATTCGCCGAGTGGCACTCTGATGTGCGTCGGTCGGGCGAGTGCCTCTTATTCCGGTCCACGTCAGTCCGCATAGTTACTGACCAGGAAAATGTAATCCCGGCGCTCATCGGCAGTGGCAGTGCGGAGGACGAGTTCCGTCCGCATGTCACCGAGGACAATGCGGTCGCTGATCGGCTCGGCCAGGAAACGGATGATGCACCCCGGCGCTCGAACTGCCGGGCAGCGATGCCGAACCGGATCGGAATCCGGTTCGGCCAGGACGACTTGACGGGGGTTGGGTCTCGGTGCGCGTACCAGTTTCTCGACAGCCATGCCGCGCTCTCCGGGGCGGGACTTCCTGTCCCGCCCGGCCCGGATCCCCCTGCCCCTGAGAGGGTCTCCCCGCGAGCGGCTCCCGTACGGAACTCGGCACGGCCGAGCGAATCCCTGATTCACGCGTTCTTCGGTCCGGTCGCCTGTGCGCCGGCTGATCCCTTTTGACAACCACCGGACACGGCCGCGTATGCACGCATGCCCGCATACGTGCCACGGCCACCTCATTTCCCGCTGTTACCGCATGGTTGACGGAGTTTCCGCGCCCTCAAGCAACCGGCCGCAAGCTCTACCAGTACATTTCATTTGCCTTGCCGAGGAGCCGAAATGCCCCAGGAGCACGCAGCACGTGATGTGCACGACGTAACAGAATTCCTTATTTCTCGTGTGGTTGATCTGATGGACGTGTCCAGGGACACGGTGGACCGCTGGGCACCGCTGCACCGGTACGGTCTGGACTCGCTGAAGCTGTCTCGGATCGCCGCCTCGCTGTCCGATTTCCTCGGCCTGAAGGTTCCGGTCACCTGGATGTGGCAGTACCCGACCATCGACGAGTTGTCCCAGGTGCTCGTCGACGGTCCGCCCGCGGCCGCGACCGCCCCGGGCCGCGAGCGGCGTACCGGATCGCACGAGCCCATCGCGATCGTGGGCATCGGCTGCCGGTTCCCCGGCGGACCGGACCCGTCCGCGTTCTGGCGGCTGCTGACCGAGGGCCGGGACGCCGTCGGCCCGGTGCCGGCCGCGCGGCGCGAGCTCCTGGGCGACGCGGTGCGCTGGGGCGGATTCATCGACGGCATCGACCGGTTCGACCCGCTGTTCTTCGGCATCTCACCCCGTGAGGCCGTCCAGATGGACCCCCAGCAGCGGCTGGTCCTGGAGCTGGCCTGGGAGGCGCTGGAGGACGCGGGGGTCGCGCCGCAGAGCCTCGTCGGCAGCGACACCGGTGTGTTCATGGCCTCCTGCTGGGGCGACTACGCCGCGCTGGCGCACTACCGCGGCCCCGACAGCCGGATCACCCCGCACACCGCGACCGGCATGCACGACGGCATCATCGCCAACCGCGTCTCCTACGTCCTCGGCCTCCAGGGCCCGAGCATGGCCATCGACGCCGCCTGCGCCGGATCGCTGGTCTCCGTGCACGTGGGATGCCAGTCGATCTGGATGGGCGAGAGCGAACTGGTCCTGGCCGGCGGCGTGAACCTGAGCTTCGTCCCCGACTACTACACCGCCATGGCCCAGATGGGCGCGCTCGCCCCGGACGGCCGCTGCAAGCCGTTCGACGCGCGGGCCGACGGCTACGTCCGGGGCGAGGGCGCCGGAGTCGTCGTGCTGGCCCCGCTGAGCGTGGCCATCGAGCGCGGCCTGCCGGTCTACTGCCTGATCAAGGGCAGCTCGTCCCAGAACGACGGCCTGAGCAACGGCATGACCGCGCCGAACCCCCAGGCGCAGGAGCTGATGCTCCGCAACGCCTACCGCCGGGCCGGTATCGCACCCCGGCTGGTGGACTACATCGAGTGCCACGGCTCCGCGACGCCCCTCGGCGACCCGATCGAGGCCAACGCCATCGGCGCGGTCCTGGGCGGTGACCGCGCGGAGCCGCTGCGGCTCGGTTCCGTCAAGTCCAACGTCGGGCACCTGGAGGCCGCCGCCGGCATCGTCGGCCTGGTCAAACTCGCCCTGTCGATCCGCAACGGCGTGCTGCCACCGAGCCTGCACTACGCCTCCCCGAACCCGCAGGTCATGTTCGACGCGTACAACCTCACCGTCCAGGACCGGCTGACGGCGTGGCCGCGACGGTCCGACGCGCGCCGGGCGGGCGTCAGCTCGTTCGGCTTCGGCGGCGCGATCTGCCACGTCGTCGTCGAGGAACTGCCGCATCCCGAGGGCTCGCTCCTGCTGCTGGCCGAGGACTCCCGGGAGGCGCTGGCCGCGCGGGTATCGGCGCTGCGGGACGAGAACGACCTGCGGGCGGTCTGCGGGCGGACGCACAACGGCGGCCCGTTCCGGCTGGCGGCCGCGGCCCGTGACCTGACCGAGCTCCGGGCTCAGCTCGACGCCTTCACCGCCGGCTCGGCGGCCGACGGGCTGAGCGTCGGGGAGCAGGCGGAACGCGTGCCGCGGGTGGCGTTCCTGTTCTCGGGCAACGGGTCGCAGTGGGTGGGCATGGGGCGGCAACTGCTCGCCGGTATGCCGGTGTTCCGGCGGTCCATGGTGCGCTCCGACCAGCGGATGCGGGAGCTGCTGGGCTTCTCGCTCATCGACCAGATGCTGGCGCCCGACGGCCGGATCGACGACATGGACGTCTTCCAGCCGCTGCTGTTCTGCATCCAGGTCGCGCTGGCCGACGCCTGGCGCTCACTGGGGGTGGAGCCGGACGTGGTCGTGGGACAGAGCGTCGGTGAGTTCGCCGCCTCCCACATCGCCGGGGCGCTCGACTTCGACGACGCGTCGCGGCTGGCCGCCTGCCACGGCCGGCTCCTCCAGCAGCTGGCCGTCGGACGCGGCGAGGGCATCGTGGTGACGACCGGCGCGGACGTCACAGGGAAGTACCTGAGCGGCGGGCTCACGCTCTCCGGACACAACGGCCTGAGCTCCACCCTGGTCACCGGCACACCCCAGGAGATCGACGGGCTCGTCCAGCGGCTGAGCGACGAGGGCATCACCAGCCACCGGGTGCGGATGGGCCACGCGCCGCACTCCCCGCTGGTCGACCACGTCCTCGCACCGCTGAGGGCCGGACTCGACGGCATCCGGCCCCGGACCACCCGCATCCCGATGATCTCCACGGTCACCGGCGAACGCGTCGACGGCGCGGAGCTCGGGCCGGACTACTGGGCGGACAACCTGCGCGGCGAGATCCGCGTGGTCGACGCCCTGACGGCCCTGCGCGGCCACGACATCGACGCGGTGATCGAGCTCAGCCCGCATCCGGTCCTGCTCAAGTCCGTGGCGGAGATCCTCCCGGCGGCCACCCTGCCCTCGCTGCGGCGGGGCGCCGACGAGGCCAGGACCCTGCTCGGTTCGCTCGGCGCGCTGCACGCCGCCGGCCACCCCGTCACGACGGGCCCGTTCACCGCGGGCGACCGGGGCCGGCACGTCACGCCGGGCCGGGGCGACGTCGCGGCCGACGAGCAGGTGCAGCTCGTGCCCGTCACGGCGCGCTCGGCGGACGCGCTGGCCGACACCTGCCGCGAGCTGTCCAACCACGTCGAACGCGACCCGGGCCTGCGGGCCTCCGACCTGGCCTACACCCTCGCGACCAGGCGCACCCACCACAACCACCGGACCGTGCTGCTCGCCCGCAACCGTCAGGACGTCCTGGACGGGCTCGCCCGGACGGCCGCCGGCCTGCCGCACCCCGGTGTCGTCACCGGCACGGTCGCCGGCAACCGCGACCAGCGGGTGGCCCTGGTGTTCTCCGGCGGCGGCACGCAGTGGGTCGGCATGGGCCGGGAGCTCCTGCGCTCGCACGCCGGATTCCGTGCCCGGATGCACGCCTGCGACGCCGCCGTGCGCGCGGCCGGCGGCTGCTCGGTGCTCGACCGGCTCGCCGCCCCGGCGGACCGGGCCGGTTTCGAGGAGATGGACGTCCAGCAGCCCGTCCTGTTCGCCCTCCAGGTCTCGCTGGCGCAGGTCTGGCTCGACCTCGGTATCCGGGCGGCCGCGGTCGTCGGGCACAGCCTGGGCGAGGTCGCGGCCGCGTGCGTCTCCGGCTCGCTGTCGCTGGAGGACGCCGCCCGCGTCGTGGTCGCCCGCTCGCACCTGCTCGAACGGCAGGCCGCCGCGGGCGCCATGATCTCGGTCGACCTGCCGGAGCGGGAGCTGCTGCCGTGGATCGCCCCGTACGCGGAGCACGTGGCCGTCGCCGTGGTGAACAGCCCCACCAGCGCGGCGGTCTCCGGCTCGCCCGAGGCCGTCGGCGCCCTGGAGGCCGATCTCCGCCGGGCCGGGATCGCGACCAGGAAGATCCGGGTCGAACGGCCGGTGCACAGCCCCGGCATGGACCCGCTGATCCAGCCCCTGCGCGAGCGCGTCGAGGGCATCACCCCGCGCACGGGCACCATCGACTTCCACTCCACGGCGTTGGCGGACACGGTGAACCCGGTCGTCGGCGTCGACTACTGGGCGCACAACCTGCGCAACCAGGTCCGGTTCGCCGACACGATCGGTGCGCTGGTCGACGCCGGTGTCGGCAACTTCGTCGAGATCGGCCCGCACGAGACGCTGCGCGGCGCGGTCGAGGAGATCGCGCTGACCCGTGGCGCGGACGTGCACGCGGTCAACTCCCTGCGGCGTGACGAGAACGACGTCCGCTGCCTGCTGGGGGCCGCCGCTTCGTTGTTCGTGAGGGGCGTGCCGCTCACGTTCGACTCACTGTTCACCGACGACGCCGAGGTCGTGGAGACCCCGCTCGTGCAGTGGCAGAAGGACCGCTACTGGCTGGACACCGAGCCCCGCGCCCGCGCCGCGTCGGCACCGGTCGCCGAACCCGTGGTCCGGGCCGAGGAACCGACGAACGGGCCGGTGAGCGCGACCACCGGCGCGGCCGCGGACGTGGGGTCCAGGCCGCTGGAGGACGTCGTCCTCGGCGAGATCGCCGACGCGCTGGGGGTGCCGGCGGACAAGTTCGACGCGGGCGCCGCCCCGCGCGACTTCGGCCTCGACTCGATGCTGGCGATCCGCCTCGTCAACAGGTTGCAGTCGCTGTTCGGGCACCGGGTGTCGCCGGTGGTGTTCCTGGACGGCCGGACCGTGGCCGAGGTCGTCGACCACGTCGTCGGGACCGTCGGCGCTCCGGCCGCGACCACGGCGCCCGAGCCGGCACCGGCCGTCCGCGAGGAACCCCGGAATACCCGGCCACAGACCCAGTCACAGCCGGATCCGCCCGGGGGCGGGCAGGACCGGGCGTTCCTCGACGGCCTGTCCGAGCTGGACGCCGAGGAGCTGGTCGAGGAACTGGCCGCGCGCGGACTGCTGGACGCCACCGACGCACCGGCGTTCGACCAGTTGCGCGCCGACGGTCTCGGACTCGAACTGGCACCGGTGTCGCACGGCCAGGCCTCCCTGTGGTTCATGCAGCAGGTCGCGCCGGACGCCGTGCCCTACAACTTCATGGTGGCCGCCCGGATCCGGAGGGAGGTCGACGAACAGGCCCTCGACCGCGCCGTGCAGGCCGTGATGGAGCGCCATCCCGCGCTCCGCACGCTCTTCGTCGAGGCGGGCGGCAGCCCGTACCAGGTCATCCTGGACGAGCCGGTGTACGAGTTCGTCGTGGTGGACAGCGCCGGGCTGGACGACGAGGAGGCGCGCGAGGAGCTGGCCGGGTACGGGCATCTGCCGCTCGACCTGGACAACGGCCCGCTGGTGCGGGTGGTGCTGATGACGCGGGGACCGGCGGACCACTACCTGCTGGTGCTGGTCCACCACATCGCGTCGGACGCGGCGTCGGCCGACGTGATGATCCGCGAACTCCAGGAGTTCTACGAGGGCGCGGACCCCGCGAGCCGGGAGCCGGTCGCCCCCTACACGGAGTTCGTCGAGTCGGAGCGGCGGTGGCTGGCAAGCCCGGCCGCTGACGCCGCGCTGACCTGGTGGTCGCGGAAGCTGGCCGATCCGCCCGCCCCTCTCGACCTGTCCACCATGGAGCGGCCTCCCGGCGTCACGTACGAGGGCCGCGACCTCACGTTCCGCTGGAGCGCGGAAGAGACCCGTCTGCTGCGGGAGTTCGCGCTGCGGGAAGGGGTGTCGATCAGCACCGTGGTGCTGGCCGGCTTCTTCGCCACGCTGAACCGCGCGGCCGGTGTCGAGGACTCCGTGCTGGCCACGGCCATCGCCCAACGCGGCGAACCGGGCTGGGAGTCGGCCATCGGCTACTACCTGAACACGGTGCTGGTACGGGCGGAACCCAGCGGCGAGCGCAGCTTCCGGGAGCTGCTGAGCGAGGTCCACACCTTCTCGCTCGGACTGCTCGAACACATGAACTACCCGCTCGACCTGTTGGCGTCCACCCTGAAACCGGCCAGGGCGGAGGGCCGCTCGCCGTGGTTCGACGTGGTCGTGAACTGGCTCTCCTCGGACGCGTTCCCCCGCTCCGTGAAGCTCTTCCACGGCATCGGCGACACCATCGCGCCCGGCAGCGCCCTGCCGCTCGAACCGCTGCCGGTGCGCAGGCACCTCGCCAAATTCGACCTGGAGATCTCGATGGCCGACATCGACGGCGAGGTCGTCGGCCACATCCAGTACAAACCGAGCTATCTGGAGAGGCAGACCGTGACGGCCCTGCTCGCGCTCTACCGCACCGTGCTCTTCGCCTCGATCGCCCACCCCGACCTGGCCCTCCAGGACATCGCGCCGAACGGCCGCCCCGAGGAGACAGACCAGTGACCGAGACCCTGCACTCCGAGTTCATCGAGCAGGCGGTCAAGAACCCCGCCGCCCCCGCGGTCTACTCCGACGCCGGCGTACTGGCCTACGGCGACCTGAACGCCCGCTCCCGGGCGCTGGCGGAACAGCTCGTCGCCGAAGGCGCCGGCCCCGGTGTCCCGGTGGGCATCTGCGTCGAGCGCACCCCCGACCTGCTCGTCGGCATCCTGGCGATCCTGCGCACCGGCTCCTGCTACGTACCGCTGGACCCGAACTACCCGGCCGAGCGGCTGGACTTCATGGTCCGGGACAGCGGGACCCGCCTGCTGCTGACCACGCCCGCGTCCCTGGCCAACTGCCCGGCCGGCCCGACCGCGGTCCTGCTGGGCGAGACCGTGACGACCCGGCCGGGCGAGAGGCCCGTACCCGTCGTGCCCGGCGACACCGCCTACATCATCTACACCTCGGGCTCCACGGGCCTGCCCAAGGGCGTGGCCATCCACCACAGCGGCTGCGTCGCCATGCTGGCCGAGCTGGACCGGATCTTCGACGGCTGCGACCTGAGCGGTGTCTCCGCGGCCAGCTCGGTCTGCTTCGACATGTCCGTGATGGAGATCTTCGGCGCGCTGTGCCGCGGCGGCGCCGTCGTGCTCGTGGAGAGCGCCGTCCACCTGCCGGAGAGCCCGTACGCCGACCGGATCACCCACCTCAACGTCGTCCCGTCGGTGATGAACGGCCTGCTCGACGCCGCCTGTCTGCCGCCGAACGTGCGCACGGTGGTGTTCGGTGGCGAGCCGCTGCGGCGCAAGCTGGTGGACCGGGCGTACGAGGAGACCGCCGCGGAGCGGGTGTTCAACGCCTACGGCCCCACCGAGGGGACCGTCTTCTGCTCGTTCAAGCCGGTGCCGCGGGACGGGACCGGCGAACCCTCGATCGGGACGCCGTCGACGGGCGTCCGCGCCTACGTCCTCGACGAGAACCTGAAGAAGCTGCCCGCCGGTGTGCCCGGTGAGCTGTACATCGGCGGCGCCGGCCTCGCCCACGGCTACGTCAACCGGCCGCTCACCACGGCCGAACGGTTCGTGCCCGACCCGTTCGTGGAAGGCGAACGCATGTACCGCACCGGTGACATCGTCACGTTCACCGAGGACGGGGAACTCCGGTTCGGCGGCCGCTCCGACCACCAGGTCAAGCTGCGCGGCTACCGCATCGAGCTGGAGGAGGTCGAGGCCCGGCTGACCGGCTGCCCCGGTGTCCGGGAAGCCGCCGCCGTCGTACGGGGCAGCAGGCTCGTCGGGTACGTCGTGCCCGCGGACGACCCCCGCGAGGGCGTCTGGCTGGACGCCGCACTCCAGGCCGCCATCACCGACAGACTCGCCACCGGACTCCCCGACCACATGGTGCCCAGGACCCTGGTGTTCCTGACCGCCCTTCCGCTGGCACCGGGCGGAAAGCTGGACCGCGCCGCGCTCCCCGAGCCGCCGGCCGCCGAGTCAGGCCCGCCCCTGAGGGCCGCCGGCACCCCGACCGAGGTGGCGCTCTCGGAGATCTGGGGCCAACTGCTCGGCCTCGAACCGGCCGGCATCGACGTCCAGGCCGCCTTCTACGACCTGGGCGGCGACTCGCTGCTGCTCGTCCGGCTGGCCCGGCTGATGACCCGGCGGTTCGGCCGCCGCGTCCGCGTGCCCGACCTCTTCAGCTTCCGCGACATCTCCTCCCTCGGCCGCTGGCTCGACGACGACAGCGGCGCCACCCCCGAGGTGGTCCAGTCGGCCCGCCTGCGCGCCACCACCCGCCGCGCCGCGCTGCGCGGCCGCCGCACCTCCACCGGCAGCTGAGCCACCCCACCCGACCCGAGGCAGGAGCCTTCCATGACAGAAAGCCCCGAGCAGGACTACGACCCGGGCGATGTGGCCGTCATCGGCATGTCGTGCCGGACACCCGGCGCCCGGACCAAGGAACAGTTCTGGGACAACCTCGTGCACGGCAGGGAGTCCGTGTCGTTCCTGGCCAAGGACGAGATCATGGTCGACGAGACCTTGATCCACAACCCGTTCTACGTACGGGCCTGCGGTGTGCTCGACGGCTACGACCGGTTCGATCCCACGGTGTTCGGGATCAGCGACCGGATGGCGAGCGCGATGACGCCGGAGAACCGGCTGTTCCTGGAGAGCGCCTGGGAGTCGATGGAGGACGGCGGCTACGACCCGGACCGGGTCAAGGCCGAGGTGGGCGTGTACGGCGCCAACAACCCGCAGACCGCCGCGCTCTACGGCTCCCCACCGGACCGGGCCTCGGTCGGCCCCGAGGCGATCGAGGCGAGCCTGGCGTGGTCGCCGGACACCATGACGTCCAACGCGCTGTACTACATGGGGCTGACCGGCGAGGCCGTCACCCTCGCCGCCGTCTGCGCCGGCTTCCACTACGCGGTCCACCTGGCCTGCCAGTCGCTGCTGCTCGGCCAGACCGACCTCGCGATAGCCGGTGGCGCCATGGTCCGGCTCCCGCACCCCCGCGGCCATCTGTGGGAGGAGAACCGCGTCCTGTCCAAGGACGGCCACTGCCGCCCGTTCGACGCCAACGGGACCGGCACCGCGCTGTCCAGCGGTGTCGTCACACTGCTCCTGAAGCCGGTGGGCCAGGCGGTCGCCGACCGCGACCACATCTACGCCGTGGTCAAGGGCTCGGCCGTCAACAACAACGGGGTCAGCGCGATGGCCTACGGTCTGGCGCAGCCCGAGCGGCTGAGCGCGTGCATCGCCGCCGCCATGGAGGTCGGCGGCATCACCCCGGACACCGTGTCCATGTACGAGGCCAACGGCCTCGGTCTCCCGGTGACCGACGAGCTGGAGGTGCACGCGGCGACCATGGCGTACGGCAAGCAGACCGGCACCAGCTCGATCGGCGGCGTCAAGGGCAACGTGGGCCACGGCGGCGTGGTGTCGGGCGGCTTCGGCGCGATGAAGGCCGCGCTGTCCCTGTACCACCGGAAGCTGGCGCGGACGGTCAACCTGACGGAGGTCAACGAGGACCTCGACTTCCCCAGCACCCCGTTCGTACCGCAGCTGGAGTCGGCGGACTGGGAGCCGGAGTCCGGCATCCGCCGGGCGGGCATCACCTCGCTCGGTGGCGGCGGCTACAACGCGCACCTGGTGCTGGAGGAGCCGCCGGCCGTCGCCGAGCGGGCCCCGGAGGCCGTCGGCAGGCCGCGGCTGGCCACGCTGTCCGCCATGGACGACGACGCCCTCGCCCGGCAGTGCGCGCGGCTGAAGGACTGGCTGGCAGCAAACCCCGGACTGCGGCTGGACGACGTCTGCTTCAGCCTCACCATGGGCCGCAAGGTGATGGACCGCCGGTGGGCGGCCGTGGTCCGCAGCCGCGAGGAGCTGATCGGGGCGCTGTCCGCCGGCTCCTCCCCCGGCCCGGCCGTCACCACCGGGCACGCCCCGCGGGTGGACGCGGAGTCCTTCCCGCGCAACGACGACGGGATCGTGCACTCCGGCGCGGACGCACCGGCGCTCTCCGCTCTCGCCGCGGCCTGGGTGAACGGCGAGCGGGTGGACTTCGCCTCCCTGCACCTCGGGGAGACCAGCCACCGCGTGCCCCTGCCCACCTACCCCTTCCAGCCGCGCCGGTTCTGGCGTACGGACTGGTGACCGTGAACACACGGGCACCGGCACCCGGCACCGTGGACCTGGGCGACCCGGACACCTTCGCGGACCACGACCTCGACGCGTACTGGCGCACCCTGCGGGACACCGCCCCGGTGCACTGGAACCCTCCGGCCGACGGCCGCGGCGGGTTCTGGGTGCTCTCCCGCCACGACGACATCATGGCCACCTACCGGGACGACGTGAACTTCACGTCCGAGCGCGGCAACGTGCTCGTCACGCTGCTGGGCGGCGGTGACGCCGGCGCCGGCCGGATGCTGGCCGTCACGGACGGGCACCGGCACCACGAGCTGCGCAAGATCCTGCAGCGGGTGCTCTCGCCCCGGGTGCTCGACGAGGTGGCGCGGGCGGTACGGGTCAGCACCCGGCAGCTGATCCGCGAGGCGGTCGAGGACGGCGGCTGCGACTTCGCCGGGCAGATCGCCGGCCGGATCCCGATGACCACGATCTCGAACCTGCTCGGCGTCCCCGAGGAGGACCGGGACCACCTGCTCACCCAGACCAAGACCGCCCTGTCGACCGACGACGAGGACATCGGCGAACTCGACTCCGAGATGGCCCGCAACGAGATCCTGATGTACTTCATGGACCTGGTCGAGCTGCGGCGCGAGTCGCCGGGCGACGACGTGATCAGCATGCTGATCGGCAGTTCCGTCGACGGTGTGCCGCTCTCCGACGAGGACGTCGTACTCAACTGCTACAGCCTGATCATCGGGGGCGACGAGACCAGCCGGCTCACGATGATCGACTGCGTCCACACGCTCGCGGCCCGGCCCGAGCAGTGGCGGCGGCTCAAGGACGGCGAGGTCGCGATCGACACCGCGGTGGACGAGGTGCTGCGCTGGGCGTCACCCACGATGCACTTCGGGCGCAGCGTCGTCCACGAGACAGAGCTGCACGGCGTCCGGCTGCGGCCGGGCGAGATCGTCACGCTCTGGCACGCCTCCGGCAACCGCGACGAGCGGGTCTTCGACCGGCCCGGAACGTTCGACCTCGGCCGCACCCCCAACAGGCACATGGCCTTCGGCTACGGCCCGCACTTCTGTGTCGGCTCGTACCTGGCCAAGGTCGAGATCGCCGAACTGCTCATGGCCTTGCGGGACTTCGCCACCGGGATCGAGCAGACCGGGGAGGCACGGCGCATCCGGTCCAACTTCCTCACCGGGCTCTCCGCGCTGTCGGTGCGGCTGCGGCCCGATCACTCCGGACTGAAAGAGGCCGACGGGTGAGCGGGCCGGCCCGGCCGGTCGTGTCCGCCCGCCGCAGAAACCCGACCAGCGACCGCCTGGAGCGCGCGTGAACATCTACATGTCAGGACGAGGGGCCTTCGCGGTGCAGGTCGCGGACGCCCTGCTGGACGAGGGACACAAGATCGCCGGCGCGGCGGCCCCCCGGGTGCGCAAGGGGCGGTCCGACGAGGGCAACGCGTTGTCCTGGGACCGTCTGCGCTCCTGGGCGTACGCCAGGGACATCCCGTGGACGGACTCCGCCGAGCTGCGCGCGATGCATGTCCCGGACGGGGTGGATGTCATCGTCGCCGCGCACTCGCACGCCTTCCTCGGCCGCCGGACGCGCGCCAGGGCCGGCGTCGCCACCATCGGGTACCACCCCAGCCTGCTGCCGCTGCACCGCGGCCGGGACGCGATCCGGTGGACGGTCCGCGACGGTGACAAGGTCACCGGCGGGAGCGTCTACCACCTCACCGAGCGCACCGACGCCGGCCCGCTCGCCGCCCAGGAGCACCTGTTCGTGCCCCCGGGCTCGACCGCGCAGAGCCTGTGGCGCGAGCATCTGGCCCCGCTCGGGGTGCGGTTGCTGCTGCGGGTGGTGTCCGATCTCGCCGAGGGGCGGCGGATCGAGGTCCCGCAGGACGAGACGGTGGCGACCTGGGAGCCCGCGATGGGCGCGCCCCCGCTGTTCAAGCCCGAACTCATCGCGCTGCCGGGCACGACGTCCGTCGACGGCAGCAAGTGGGCGCTCCACTCGCGGTGAGGGACGGTCACCGCGTCGGGCGGCTGTCCGGCGAGGCGTCGGTGAGCAGTCGGACCACGACGGCCGCCAGCCAGCAGAGCCCGGAGCCGGCCCCGAGGGTGAACAGCAGGACCGCGGCGGCGGAGGCCATGAATCCGGCGAGGACGACGACCGGGGCGATACGGGAGACCAGGGCCCAGCCGCGGTGGCCGCGGGCCGCCAGCGGACGGGCCAGGACGAGGAACGCGACGCACAGCGCGAGGTAGCCGATTCCCCCGGCGGCCATGTGTCCGGCGCCGTGCGCGCTCATCGTGCCCACGTCGGGGGAGCCGACGGGGAAGCCGCCTCCGGGATCGGCCTGAAAGGCCGCGGCGGCCAGGAACGAGGCGCCGAACACGGCGATCAGGACCGGCCCCCAGGTCCCGCCCGGCTCCGGTCTCAGCACGCGGCGCAGGCCGGCCGCCCCGAGGAGCAGCAGGGTGCCGGTGAGCAGGAAGCTCACGGTCTGGATCCAGCCCAGGTCACCGAGGGCGAGCTGGCTGATCGCGTTGCGGGTGAAGTCGAAGCCCTCCCGCGTGAAACCCTGGACGAGGCCGGCGCCGAGGAACAGCGGGCCCGCGAGGACCGCGCCGGCCGAAAGCCGTCGGCCCACCGAAGGGGAGACGGGCGGCGAACTGGCTTCGGTGCGGCGGGCGTTGAGCGTCTGCGTCATGACGGGCCTTCCTCGTCCGAGTGTTGTCGCAGGTATGACCGGCGACGCACGGCGAAGTCATCGACCCGGATGATGTGACCTGGATCACAGGCTGCGGGGAGGCCGGGCACCCTTCCTCAGGATGGTTCCGGGCGCGGAGCCGTCTTCGTCAGAGGGCTCTTCCGGATCGCGGTGATCTTCCACTTCCCGCCCTGCTTGGCCAGGCTCACGGTCCGGTGCTGGGTGTACGGGGTGTTCAGGGCGAAGCCGCCCTTCTTCAGGTAGCCCGGGGTGGCGGCCGTGAACTCCATGACCGTGTCCATCTCCGCCTTGGCCGTCGCCCGGTCCTCGTAGAGCGTGGAGCGGTACCAGGCGGTCTTCACCTGGTGGGTGGTCAGCCGGTTGGTGCGGTAGAGGACCGCCAGCTGCCGGTCGTAGCCCTGGGCCTTGAGCGCCCGGATGAACTCCGGTGAGTAGAAGCCGAATTCGCCTTCGGCTCCGCCGACGCCGTCCGTGAGGGCCCGGTGGTCGCGGTTGTCGGTGGCCGCCGAGTGCAGGGCGACGGTCCTGCGGACGGCGGTGACGTCCGGGTCGTCGTCCGGCAGCGACCTGATGGTGTCGCCCCGGTCGTCGATGAGCGCCCAGAGGGAGCGGCCCGCCGGGCCCGTGGGCGGGCCCCCCTGCGGGGTGGGGGAGGCCGGGGCGGCGGCGCCGACGGGGGCGGGCGCGGGCGCCGGGGCGGAATCGCAGCCGCTCAGCACGAGGACCAGGGCGGCGGCGAGGGCGGCCGGAGCGGCACGGAGAACGGCGGGGGCGGGGGGTGCGGGCTGGCGCATCGGGGTGGCTCCAGGAGGGAGGCGGGCGCGCCCCTCTGCGGGGGCGCGCCCGGGGGTCAGGCGGTGGTCAGAGGGCGGGTTCGCGCGTCCACTGGCTGGTCCAGTACGTCGCGGGCACGGAGCCGTACTGGACGGATCCGGTGGCGCCCTCCGTGTGCATGTACTGGCCGGTCTGACGGTTCTTGAAGCGGATGCGGCCGTCGGCGTTCTCCTCGGTCCACTGGCCGCTCCACCAGGTGGACGGGAACGTCCCGTACTGGACGGTGCCGGTGGCGCCCTCCGTGTTCAGGTACTCCCCGGTGGCCCGGTTCTTGTAGCGGTAGTGGCCGTCGGTGCTCTCCCGGGTCCACTGCGAGGTCAGGTCGGTGGCCGGCACGTCGCCGTACTGGAGTCGGCCGGTGCTGTCCTTGATGTGCATGTACTGGCCGGTCTGGCGGTTCTTGTAGCGGTCGTACGTCTGCGGGTAGCCGCCGTCCTTCTTCCAGACCCGCAGGTAGTCGACGTTCCACGACTTGGGCCAGACGTCGTTGTGCCGGCCGGAGCCCGCGTCGGTGTACAGGCCGAGGATCATGCCCATGGGCATGTTGGGCGCGTCGTTGATCGTCTTGAAGAGCTGGTTGTCGTAGTAGAACTTCAGCTCGGTCGGCGTCCACTCCATGCCGTAGACGTGGTATTCCTCCGTCGGCTTCCCGCTGGGCACCGGGTCCTCGGAGGAGTTCCAGGAGCCGAGGAAGTCGGGGTCTCCCCAGCCGTAGGCGGCGATGCGCCAGGTTTCGGGCTTGCTGAAGAACGTCTCGATGAAGTCGATCTCGGAGTTGGCCGCGGCGCTGGAGGTGTCGTCGGTGCCGACCAGCCAGAGCGCCTGATGGCCTCCGCCGCCGACGTTCGAGAACTTCGCCCGGGTCTCGAAGTAGCCGTACCGGGTGGAGTATCCGTCGAACTTCGGCTCGTGGTGGTCGTTCGGCATGTCGTAGTTGAAGCGGTGCCACCAGTCCTGGTTGAAGGTCTGGATGCTGGAGATCTTCACCGTGCCGTCGTACTGGGGGTTCCAGGCCGGGGTGTCCGGGTCCAGGCGCTCGGTGAGCACGCCGTCGGCGACGGTGTAGCGCGCCTTGGCGTTCTCCCGCTGCGGGGTCCAGTGGGGCAGGTAGTACGGCAGCCACTTGTCCTCGTCGAGCGAGGTGCCGTCGAACTCCTCCTGGAAGTCCATGGTGTAGCCCGGCTTCGCGACCGGACTGGGAGGGAAGTCGGCGGCTCGGGCGCTCTGTCCGCTCAGCGCGGAACCCATGAGGCAGAGAGCGGTGGCCAGCGCGCCGGTGAGCAGGGTCCGCAGGGGACGACGTCTCACAGTTGCTCCTTAGGGAGGGCTCTTACGTAGCTCTTTCGTAGGTAACTTTCCTTCGAAAGTGTGCCCGCAATGTGCCGGTGAGCCCCAAGCCCTGTCAATGCCTCGCGCAAGGCCCGGGGTCAGGGATGACTCCGGGTCAGGAGTGGAGGACCCGGTCGACGGTCACCCGCATACCGGCGCGCACCAGATCGCGCGCCGCCTCCACCCCGCCGACGCTCACCACGTCGTCCACCAGGGCCGTCAGGGCGAGCGGGGGCGCCTCGTAACAGATCTCCGCCAGCCGGCTCCGGATCGGATCGAGCACCACGGCACCGGACTTGGCCAGGCCGCCGCCCAGCACGATCAGCCGGGGGTCGACGGCCAGCACCATCGCGCCGATGCCGTTCGCCAGGGTGCGGGCGTAGGCGTCGACCGCGGCCCGCGCCTCCGGGTCGCCGTGCGCCGCGCGGGCGAAGGCGAGCGCCCCCGCCTCCTCCTCGCTGTCGCGCGACGAGCCCGACGCGGCGAAGAGCTTCGCCGGGGCGTCCTGCCAGCCCAGCTCGGGGTGGCGCCCGATCTCGCCCGCCGCCCCGGTCCGCCCGGTGAACGGGAGCCCGTCGACCAGCACGCCCACGCCGAGCCGGCTGCCCATCTGCACGTAGAGGATGTCGGGGGTGCCCTGGGCCGCACCGATCCGGTGCTCGGCGAGCGCGGCCAGGTTGGTGTCCTTGGCCGTCACCGCCGGACAGCCCAGCCGGTCTCCCAGCTCACGGGTGAGCTCGACACCCGTCCAGCCGGGGATGGCGACGCTCAGCCGTACGGTTCCGGCGCTGTCGACGATGCCCGGCGTACCGGCGCCCACGGCCCACAACGGGGTTTCCGGCGTGGGGAGTTGCTCCCGGACGAGCGCCACCGCCGCGTCGAGGCGGCGTTCCGGGGTGTCCTCCGCGAGCAGCGGCGCGTGCGCCGTCACGGCCGATTCCCCGGCGAGGTCCGTCACCCGCGCCCAGACGCCGTCCACGTCGAAGCGGAGGCCGGCGAGGCGGCCCGCGCTCCGGTCGAAGGCGTAGCGCTGGGCGGGCCGCCCCCCGGTGCGGACCGTGTCCTGCCCGTCCGGCTTGAGCAGCCCGGCCTCCAGCAGGGCCGTCGCGATGCCGCGCACGGTCGGCCGGGAGAGCCCGGTCACCCGCGAGAGCGCGTTGATCGTCAACGGGACACCGTCGTACAGGAGATGCAGCACCCGGCTGGTGTTCAGATGCCGGAGAGAGCTCTGGTCGCCGCCGGGCGGGACCTCTGCGTCGCTCATCGAATCCCCTCGCCGGTCCCCGCGTGCCGGGACGGACTCCATGTGACTTGAGTCACTTCGATAGAAAACTTTCTTACTAAACCTCGGATACACGGCTAGTGTCCCGACTCGTCATCCTGCCACATGGCGCCTGCGCCTTTCCCGAAAGCGATCAACCCGATGAAGCTCAGAACAATGCTGGCCGGGACCGTGTTCGTGGTGCTCTCCGCGACCTCCTGCGCGCCGGGCGCCGGCAGCGACGCTCCCGCCGAGTCCACCGGCCCCGTCAAGACCGGCGTGCCCAAGGAGAACGTGACCCTGAGGCTGGTCTCCACCCCGGAATCGGGTGCGGCCGTCAAGACGATCATCGAGGCGTTCGAGGCCAAGCACCCCAACGTGCAGGTCAAATACCAGGACACCAACTACGACGACTACAACAAGAGCCTCAACCTCTCGCTCTCCTCCGACCAGTCGCCGGACATCGCACTGCTGAACTCCGTGGGCACCACCGTCAAGGACAGGCTCGTCCGCGACCTCTCGCCCTACGCGAAGGCGTACGGCTGGAACACGACGTACGCCAGCACCCAGCTCAACCAGTGGCGGGTGGCCGCCGACGGCTCCACCCTCGGCAAGGGCAACCTCTACGCGGCTCCCGCAGGGTTCTCGCTCGTCGGCGTCTACTACAACAAGGCGAAGGCCGCGGAGCTCGGCATCTCCAAGCCGCCGGCCACGATCGAGGAGTTCGAGGCCGCGCTCGCCAAGGCCAAGAAGGCAGGTGAGTTGCCGCTCCAGCTGGGCAACGCCGAGGGCCACGCCTCCTTCCCGATCCAGCTCGCCGGCCAGTCCGCGGACGGCGCGGAGACCGCCGCGAAGTGGACCTTCGGGCAGAAGGGCACCACCTTCGACACCGCGGGCAACCGCGCCGCCGTCACCAAGGTCGGCGAGTGGGCGAAGAAGGGCTACCTCCCCAAGAGCGCCAACGGCACCGACCTGCAGACCGCGACCGACAAGTTCTCCAAGGGCGAGGGCCTGTTCTTTGTCGACGGGAACTGGGACGCCGCGAAGATCGGCGCGAAGCTGGGCAAGGACGCCGGGTTCTTCACCTTCCCCGGTGAGCACGCCACCGCCATCGGCACGTCCGTCGCGTACGCCGTCTCCACCCGCTCCGAGCACCCCGACGCGGCCGCGGCCTTCCTGGACTTCCTGCACTCCCCCGAGGCGTCCGCCGCCCAGTTCAAGGCCGGCTTCATGCCCGCGGACATCAAGGCGGCCAAGCCCGAGAAGGACACGGTGATGACCGACATCGTCGCCGCCTGGGCCGAGGTCAACGCCGAGAACGGCCTCGTGGGCTTCAACAACAACGCCACCGCCACCATGAACGACAAGCTCACCGCCGGCACCCAGGAACTCCTCGCCGGCAAGACCGACACCACCGGCTTCATCAAGGCCGTCCAGGACGAGTGGGCCGCCACCCATGGCTGATGTACTCGTCGGCGGCGGGCGGGTGGCCGAGGACGCCACCCGCCCGGTGCGCGCGGCGAGGCCGGCCGCCCACCGCGCGAGGCGACACCGTCTCGTCCCGCTCCTGTACGTCCTGCCCGCCTTCCTCTTCTACGGCGCCTTCGTCATCGCACCCTGGGTGCACAGCGTGTGGCTCTCGTTCTGGAACTGGAACGGCGTCGGCGTCGCCACCTGGGCGGGCCTCGACAACTACACGGCGGTCTTCGACGAGCCCGCCCTGCGCAGCGCCCTGCTCCACGCCTTCGTCTTCATCCTCTTCTACACCGTGATCCCGGTGAGCCTGGGGCTCGTGCTGGCCGCGCTGGTGGCCTCCGTGCCCTGGCGGGCGATGCCGCTGATCCGTACCGTCATCTTCCTTCCCCAGGTCCTCCCCCTCGTCGCCGTCGGCGTCGTCTGGAAGTGGATCTACAGCGAGGACGGCCCGCTCAACCAGCTCATGCGCGCCGTCGGCCTCGGCGACTTCACCCGGGCCTGGCTCGGGGACTTCTCCTGGGCGCTGCCGACCGTGGGCCTCATCGGCACCTGGGTCTCCACCGGCCTGTGCTTCCTGCTGCTGCTCTCCGGCATCGGCAAGATCGACCCGTCGCTCTACGAGGCGGCCTCCCTCGACGGCGCCGGCCGGCTGCGCCAGTTCTGGCACATCACGGTGCCGGGTCTGCGCAAGGAGATCGGCGTCGCCTGCACCGTCACGGTCATCGCCGCCCTCGCGGGCTTCGACGTCGTGTACGTCATGACGGGCGGCGGACCCGGCTACTCGACCATGGTCCCCGGTGTCCAGGTCTACCAACTCGTCTTCACCGCAGGCCGCGTGGGCACCGCCTGCGCGCTCGCCACCGTGCTGTCCGTACTCACCTGCGCGGTCATGTACGTCCTGAACAGGCTCACCCGGGAGCGATGAAATGTCCAAGCACCTGCCCCGGCTCGTCCTGATCCTGGCCGCCGCGTCGGTTCTCTTCCCCTTCCTCGCGCTCTTCAGCGCCGCCCTCCAGCCCCAGTCCGAGCTGTCACCGGGGCTCGCATGGCCGTCCGATCCCCAGTGGGGGAACTTCGCCACCGCCTGGACCACCGCGGGCTTCGGCTCGCTGCTGAAGTCCAGCGCCGTGATCGCGCTCGGAGTCGTACCGATCGCGCTGATCCTCGCGACGCTCGCCGGATACGGCCTGGCGTCCATGCGGCTGCGCGTCAAGGGCCCCCTGTTCGCGGTCCTGATGCTGGGCATGGCGCTGCCGTACGAGGCGATCGTCATCCCGCTCTACTACGACCTGCGGTCCGTCGGCCTGCTGAACAGCTACTGGGCGGTGATCCTGCCGCTCATCGGTCTGTTCATGCCCTTCGGCGTCTACTGGATGCGCACCCACTTCGAGTCCCTGCCGCAGGAGCTCACCGAGGCCGCGGCGGTCGACGGCGCGGGCAGCTGGCGGACGCTGACCAAGGTGCTGCTGCCGACGGCGGGACCGGCGCTCACCACGCTCGGCCTGCTGTATTTCATGTGGTCCTGGAACCAGTTCCTGCTCGCGCTGGTCCTGATCCAGAATCCGGCGATGCGCACCGCGCCCTCGGGACTCGGCAAGTTCGTCCAGCAGTTCGGCCAGAACATCCCGCTGCTGTCCGCCGGCACGATCATCGTGATCACGCCGATCGTCCTGCTCTACCTCTTCTTCCAGCGCCACTTCATCAAGGGCATCCTCCAGGGTGCCGTCAAGTAATGAGGACTTTTCCGTGACCGTCACTCTGGCGATCGTCGGCGCCGGGGCCCGGGGGGCCTCGTACGCGCGCATCGCAGTCTCCGAGGGCCTGGCGACCGTCACCGCCGTCGCCGACCCCGACCCCGTCCGACGGCAGTCCCTCGCCGCGGAGTTCGGCCTCCCGGAGGCCAACGTCTTCGAGGACTGGGCCGCGCTCGCCGCCCGTCCCAGGCTCGCCGACGCCGCGGTCGTCGCCACCCCCGACCGGATGCACGCCGATCCGGCCGTGGCACTGGCCGACCTCGGCTACGCCCTCCTGCTCGAGAAGCCGATGGCACCGTCGGAGGCGGACGCGCGCCGGATCGTCGAGGCGTCCGTGCGCAACGACATCCTGCTCGGCGTCTGCCACGTGCTGCGCTACACCGCGTACTCGGTGCAGCTGAAGCAGCTGATCACCGAGGGCCGGATCGGTGACATCGTCAGCATCGAGCATCTGGAGCCGGTCGGCTGGTGGCACCAGGCCCACTCCTACGTACGCGGCCAGTGGGCGGTCGAGGCACAGTCGTCCCCCATGCTGCTGGCCAAGTCGAGCCACGACATCGACTGGCTGGGCCACCTCGTCGGCCGTCCCGTCGAACGGGTCTCCTCCTTCGGCGGCCTGCACCACTTCCGGCCCGAGAACAAGCCCGAGGGCGCGGGTGACCGCTGTGTCAGCTGCCCCGTCGAGCGCACCTGTGTGTACTCCGCGGTCCGTATCTACGAGCGGTTCCTCGGGGACCCGGTGTACGAGCAGTGGCCGCTCGGCGTGCTCACCGACGACGTCACCCCGGCCGGACTGCACACCGCACTCGCGGAGGGGCCCTACGGCACCTGCGTCTACGCGGGGCACAACGACGTGGTGGACCACCAGGTCGTGAACCTGGAGTACGAGGGCGGGGTCACCGCCTCGTTCACCATGACCGCCTTCACGGCCCTCGACTTCCGCAAGACGCGGGTCTTCGGCACCCACGGCTCGATCGAGGGCGACGGGCGCAGGATCACGCTGCACGACTTCCTCACCGACACCCAGGAGACCTTCGACCTGGACCCGGACGGCGGGGCGTCCGCCGCCGACGGGCACGGCGGCGCCGACACCGAGCTCCTGCGGGCCTTCGTCGCGGCGGTCGCCGGCGGGGACCGTTCGCTGGTGGGTTCGGGGCCGTACGAGACCCTGGAGTCCCACCTGGTCGTCTGGGCCGCGGAACGCGCCCGGCGGGACCGGACGGTCGTGCGGATGGATCCGGCCGCGACCCGGTCCTGACCCGCCCGGCCCGTGGCGCGGACCCCGGTACGCCCCGCAGGCGTACCGGGGTCCGCGCCACTTCTGCCGGCCGACCGTCTCCGGGAGCGGGGTGCAGAAGATGGTCGCGCCGACGTTGGCGAGGCCCTCCTTCACGCCGTAGGTCGGGGGACCGCTGAACAGCGGCAGGAAGGCGTACTGCCGCAGCGCCTTCCGCTCGACCTCGTTGACCGCCGCGGACTGCTTGTCGAGGTCGGCGATCTCCGTGGTGGCACCGATCTCCTTGTCCCGGGGTGCCGTCACGACCTCGCCACAGCGTTGACTGTGCGTCACCTCGACGCAACACCGGGCGACATGACCGTCGCGTGACGTGCCCGGCCCGCCGTCACCAGGTCACCGGCAGCGACTGCGGGGCCCTGGTGGTCTGCCCGGTCCGCCAGCGGGGCGGACCGGCGGCGCGGAGGCCGGGCAGGCGGCGGGTCAGGGCGGTCAGGGCCTCCTGGAGCTGGACGCGGGCGAGCTGCGCGCCGACGCAGAAGTGGACGCCGTGGCCGAAGGCCAGGTGGCCGGCGGCGGACCGGGTGAGGTCGAGCACGCCGGGATCGGGATAGACGTCCTCGTCGTGGTTGGCGGACGCCATGAGCGCGATGACCGACTCCCCCTCCCCGACGGTCACGTCCCCCAGCCGGACGCGCTCGGTGGCCACCCGCACATTGGCGCCCATGGCGGCCTGGGCGTACCGCAGGAGCTCCTCGACGGCGCCCGGGACCCGGTGGCCCTCGCGGCACAACACCGCGTACCGCTGCGGCTGTTCGAGCAGCAGGTGGACGATCCCGGCCAGCCGGTTCGCCGTGGTGCCGTAGCCGCCCGTGAACAGCACGAGGCAGAACGAGACGAGCTCGCCCTCGCTCAGCCGGTCACCGTCGTCGCGCGCCGCGATGAGCGTGCTGAGCATGTCGTCGGCGGGATGGGCCCGCTTGGCGGCGACGAGCCGGGTGAGGTAACCGGTCATCTCCGCTACCGCGGCACTCACTTCGGCGTTCTTCGCGGTGGTGCTGCGCAGGACGCCGTCCCAGGCGTCGAGCAGGTCGGCGTCCACGCGCGGGGTGCCGAGCAGATCGCAGATGACGGTGAGGGGAAGGGGCCGGCAGAAGTGGGGGACGAGGTCGGCACCCGGCCCCTCCCCGGTCCCCGCCGCCTCCGTCATCCTCGTCAGCAGCTCGTCCGCCAGGCGCGCGATGTCCCGGCGCATCGCCTCCGCCCTGGGGACGGTCAGCGCGGGCGCGACGAGCCTGCGGAGCCGGGAGTGGTCGGGCGGATCGGTGGCCAGGATCGAGTCGGGCAGGGCCGTCGTCCGGCCTCCCGGCCCCTTCCCCCGGGTCGCACGGCCGCGGCTGAACCGGGGGTCGGCCAGCACCCGGCGCACGTCGGCGTGGCGGGTGACGAGCCACGCGGTGCCGCCGCCGGGCGTCCGTACCCGGACGACGGGTTCGTCCCGGCGCAGCTCGGCCAGCTCCGGCAGCGGGCCGAGCCCGTCCGCGTGGCCGAGCGGGAACGACCGCAGCGGCTCGGCCGGCGGATCGGGCCGTTCCTCCGCACCGGGCTGCCGTAGTCGACCGTGCTGGCTCATGCGGTCCTCCGTCGGAGGTCTCGGGGGGGTGCGGGGGCGTCGTACTCAGCGGGATTCGTACACGGACACGTGGTAGGTGCTGTCCCGGGTGAAGGGGGCGCCCGCCCAGCTCCCCCAGCGCTCCTTGAGCCGCAGCCCCGCCTGGCGGGCCATCAGGTCCAGTTCCCCCGTTCCCGCGTACCGGAACTCGACGCGCATCCGCCGGGTCCGGTCGTTCTCGTGGATGACGTAGTGCGAGCTGTAGCGCTGGACCGACGGGTCGATCCGCCGGTAGCACAGGACCAGGTGGTCGCTCCCCTCGGAGACGACCTGGGAGCCGGTCGCCGCCACCGCGAGGGCCTCGGGCACGTGCGAGTCGAAGACGAAGACGCCGCCGGGCGCGAGGTGCTGCGCCACCCGGGCGAAACAGCGTGCCTGGTCGGCCTGTTCGCGGAGTTCGAAGAACGTGCCGGCCGCGAGGTAGACGAGGGAGAAGACGTCCCCGTCCGGCACCGGCACCCGGGAGAAGTCGCCGATGGTGACGGGCAGGTCCACGCCGCCGGGCTTGGCACGGAGGCGGCCGACCATGGCCTCCGACGCGTCGATGCCGTGCACGTCGAGGCCACGGGCCCGCAAGGGCAGCGCTATGCGGCCGGTGCCGATGCCGAGTTCGAGCACCGCGCCCTCGCCGGCCAGCGCTTCGAGGGCGTCCACGGTCGCGCCGCTCACGCCGGGCTTGCCGAACCAGCGGTCGTAGTCGTCCGCGAACTCAACTGCGTAGTGCGGGCGTCGGTTCTGGTTGATGGGCTCTGACGTCATACGGGTGCGGCTCCTAACCGAACGGGTGGGGGCGCCCGGGGCCGCTGCCCGTGGGCAGCGGGAGGGCGCCGGGGGCGATGACGCGTACGACGTGCACGCCCGCGTCGCGGGCGGGCCGGGAAGTGGTGTCGACGAGGACCACGTCCTGGCCGGTGTGCTCGGCGAGGATGCGGAGGGGGTCGCTCGGATCGGCCGGCGCGGAACGGGTGCGGGCTCCCGGCGGATCCGCCTCCGGCGCACGGGCCGGTCCCCACAGGCCCAGGCTGTCCTGCCGGTGGTACGCCCACAGCGCGTGCTGCACGGCCGTCCCGGGCGGGGTCGTGCCGTGCCACTGGTCCCAGGCCCGCCGGGCGGTCTCTGTGCCCATGCTCCAGCGCACCATGAGCGCCTCGTACGCGGCCTTCTCGACCAGCGCCGGGAGCGTGTCCGGCGGCCCGCACCGGGCGCCGAAGGCCTGTCCCGTGCCGTCGGGCCGGTGCAGGCACGCCACCACGCAGGCGGCGCCGGCCGGTGCGGGCAGCGCGAGCGCGGTGACGACCAGCCCCCGCGCCTCCGTGAGCGCGCCCAGCGCTCCGCCCAGCTCCCCCGGCAGCCGGTACGGGGGCCACGCGGCCGGCCCGTACCAGCTGCGGCGCACCAGATCGCGTTCCAGTACCTCCCACGCCGCGTGCCGCGCGGCGGCCTCGCGGTCCGGGTGGGAGGCGACGCCGGTGGACCCGGCCGACGGTGTGGCGCCGCAGCCGGGCGGGGGCCGGTGCCGGAGGTACGCGGACCCGGCCGGTACCCGGATTCCGGCGCCCCGCACCGTACGGCCGCGCACCCACAACCGGCGCTCCCGCGGCAGCTCGTGGGGCTCCAGGGCGGGCACGCCCTCGCGGCGCAGCTCGCTCCAGGTGGCGACGGTCCCGGCGGCGGCCTCGGCCTCCCGGCCCGCCACGATGTTCCCCATCCGTTCGAGGAGTTCGCCGCGCGCACCCCGGACGACCTGGTCCCTGTCGTGTCCGGTGGCGCTGCCGACGATCACCCGGGCCCCGGCGGCGGAAGTCGCCCCCTCGAACGCGGCGGACCGGGCGGCCACCCGTGCCATCAGGACGCCGGGGTGGTCGGGGTAGGGCACGAAGACCTGGGGCGTCCACGCGCTCACGCGGGTCCCCCGGGGGCGGATTCCTCGGGTACGGGCCCGCCGTGGCGGGCGGGCTCACCGATCACCGCCGCGCACTCCGCCAGCACGGTCCGGCCGTGCGGGGTGAGGCTGTCCGTGTGGGCGGCCAGGGTCCGGACGGCCTGCCGGGCGCCGTCCAGCAGCTTCGCGTACCGGGCCCCGACCGCCGCCGGACCGGGGTCCGGGAACGGTTCCCCGGCCAGTGCGCGGTAGAGCAGCACGCTGCGCGCGAGGACGACGGTCTGCTGGAAGAGGCCGGTCAGGGGGCGTGGGTCGGCCCGCAGTGGGGTGGCGACCAGCACCGGTCCGCCCTGATCCGTCCCGCCCCGGCCCGCCCCGTCCGGCAGCAGGAAGGGTTCGGCCACCGCCGCCGCGTTGCACCGCGTGTGCGCCCCCTCGTGGACCAGCGCCTCGGCGCACCGCACGACGCCGGGCAACCCGCCCGAACCGTCCCGCAGACGACTTCTGTTGATGAGCACCGCGCCATGGACGGCGAAGTCCGTGAAGCCGTCGATCGCCGCGCCTCCCAGGAGCACGACCTCGACCACCGTCTCCCGCAACTCGGCGGCGCTCTGCGGCCAGACCCGCTCCAGCAGGCCCAACGCCGCCTCCAGCACGTCCCGTTCGGCCGTCTCCCACTCGACGACGTCCGCCGTCACCGCCGGCGCGTCCGCGCCCCGCGCCGGAACCGACCGCAACGCACGCGCCACACTGCGGCTCACGTGTCCCTGCGGCGCGGCCGCCCCGCAGACGGGGGCGGGCGGCACCCGGTCGAGCCGCTCCGAGAACGACCGGAGCCGGTCCGGGCCGAGCGGGCCGGACCGCAGGGCGCGCTGCACCAGATGAACGGTCTCGACGGTCGCCGGATGGTGCAGGGCTTCCTGCGGCACCCGCAGATCCGCCCGGTCGAGCACCGTACGCATCCGCTCCCGCAGCAGTGTCCGGTCCGCTACCGCGCCTCGGGCGCTCGGCTCCACCCGCATGCGGCCCTCTCCTCTCTCGCCACTCCTCCTGGGCCGGTCACGCCGTGACGCACCCCGCGCCGACGACACCGTGCGGCGGGCCGGAGCCCGCCGCACGGCGCGCGCAGTGGTGCCGACTCCCCCGACGTCCTAGTCGGGGAGGTCCACCATCAGTGCGAACTCGGGAAGCTCCTCTTCCGTGACCTCTTCGATGTGCTGGGTCTCCTCGTTCATGACGGACTCCCTTCACCACACCGGTCCCACCGCTCTCGGAAGGAATCCACCCGGCAGGGCTCATCGTTGAGGGACGGGCCCGCCGTTGCCAATGGTGATCAGACGGAAACGATGCGTAGCGGACAAGGTGCCCCGGGCCGGAATCCGGCTTGCGGCGGAACGCCGCCGCGGTGCCGCCGCCCGCCGCACCGCCGGTATACGCGCGTGCGGCCGGGTACGGGGCCCGCACTCAGGCCCCGGCGCACTCCGCAACCCCGCGATCGCGCCGATTCCGGCGGCGGCGCGGCACGACAGGTTGTCCAGAACCCGGAGCGGCCCGTGGTAATCAGGTGGCCCGTGGTGGCCGAGCGGCCTGTGGTGGTCAGGGGCCGGGCGCCACGATCGCCTGCCCGCCCGCCTCCCCCGCCGCGACGGCCCGGTCCTCCGCCTCGTACGCGAAGGCCGTCCGCCCCCAGCGCGCGGCCAGCTTGGGGAACACCTCGCGCCACTCCCGTCCCCGCACTTCGTCCACCAGCCGGGCCACGGTCTCGGGCAGCGAGCCGGCGTAGTCGTGGACGGGCCGGTAGCCGAGTTCGCGCTCGGCCCTGCTCACATCCATGACGAAGGAGTGCGCCAGGGACCACGGCGTCCGCCCGAGCCCCGGCGCTCCCGGCCCCCGGATCAGGTACTGCTCGCTCTCGCACCCGAGGACCGCGTCCACGGCGGCGGCCATCTCCCGTACGGTCGGCGGCCGCGGGTCACCGGCGTTGAGCACCCGGCGGCCGGGGCGCAGGCCGGCCCGCAGGATCAGCTCGGCGAGGTTGCGGGTGCCCGTGGGGTGGCAGATGCCCGCCCCCTCGTACGCCAGCAGCCGGACCGGACGCCGGTCGAGGGCGCGCTTGACGAAGTACCACTCCCGCGGGGCGGCGGAGCCCGGTCCGTGCACCATCCCGGCCCGCAACAGCGTCACCGGGAACGGCGCCCGCTCCCACAGCCTCCGCTCCAGCGCCGCCTTGCCACCGGCGTACGTCGTGTCGTCCGGTACGACGGTGGGCTGCGCCTCGGTCACCGGAACGGGATACCGGGTACCGCCCGCGTCCCGGTCACCCCGGTAGACCATGAACGTGGAGACGACCACGGCGGAGCCCACCTGGTCTCCCAGCCGCACCAGTTGATCCGCGTGTCGCGTGTCGTACGCGACGCAGTCGACGAGCAGGTCGCATCCCTTCCCCACCACCCGCCGCACGGCCCCGTCGTCGTTCCGGTCCGCAGGCAGGGCCCGTACCCCCCACTCCCGGGGCCACGTCCCTCCCCCGCCCCGGCTGACGGCCCGCACGTCCCACCCCGCGGCCACCAGCCGCTCGACCGCCGCGGTCCCGATCTGCCCGGTGGCCCCCAGCACCACCGCGGTCCTCGCCGTTCCCATCCCCATCCCCCGCCCCTCTCCGTGGCTACGGGGCCGGTTCAGTACAGGCCCTTGTAGGCGCTCCAGCCACGCGTGCCGATCATCACCGCACCGGCGAGGGTGCCGGCCGCGGTGCCGCTGTGGCGGTACAGCTTGCCCTTGGCGTCCCGGGCCACGATGTCGGTGCGGCCGTCACCGGTGATGTCGCCCAGGCCGACCACCGTCGTACAGGACTTGCCCCAGCCGGAGGCGATCCGCACACGGGAGGTGACGGCACCGGCGGCCTTGCCGTCATGGCGCCACAGGCCACCGGACGGTCGGACGCCGAGGAGACGCCGGAGTTCGACGAGGCGACGAGGCGACGACGGTGACGCTCTTGCCGCCGGTCGACGGCTGGGCCAGGACCGCTGCTGCCGTCGTCGCGCGCCAGGACATCGGTGCCCGTCCCACGGTTCGACCCGGGAACCGTGCCCGCCGGCACGGGGGTGGAGCTGCCGTCCGCGTAACGCGTCCAGACCAGGCCCGTCCGGCCCTCCAGCTGGTGGAAGACCCGCTCGGCCCCGGCCCCGTCGGTCCCCGACCGCGTGTCGGCGGAGAACAGCGACGCCGACTCGTGGCTGCCGCGCGTGGCAGCCGGCACCACGGTCTCCCGCGGCGTGTCCGCCACCGAGGCCGACGGCAGCAGCGGACCTGCCCCCACCGACAGACCCATCGCCAGGTGTTCCCCCGGGGTTCGGCAGACCTGTCTCGCACCGCGGGGGCGACGGCATCTCCCGGCGGTCGCGGCCCTCGCGCGAGACCTTGACCACATCCGGCCCGGAACGGGGATGCCGCGGCCGCGCACCGGTGTTGGCGACCGGTGGACGCCCCGAGCCTACGTAGAGGACATCAAGTGACAGACGTGACCGCCGGCCGTGCAACGGACACCCTCGCGCGCCCCTTCTCGGTGCGCGGGCTCACCTCGCGCAACCGGATCGCCATGGCCCCGATGACCCGGCAGTTCTCCCCGGGCGGCGTCCCGGGCCAGGACGTGGCGGACTACTACGAGCGGCGGGCCGCCGGCGGTGTGGGGCTGATCATCACCGAGGGCACCTATGTCGATCACGCGTCCGCGGGCACCAGCGACCGGGTCCCCCGGTTCCACGGCGAGGACGCGCTCGCGGGCTGGGCGAATGTCGCGGAGTCCGTGCACCGGGCGGGCGGCGCGATCATTCCGCAGCTGTGGCACGTGGGTGTCACGCGCACCGAGGGGGCGCCGCCGGTGGCGGACGCGGAGCCGGTCGGGCCCTCCGGCGTGTCCCTGGCGGGTGAGCCCAAGGGCCGCGCCATGACGCAGCAGGACCTCGACGACGTCATCGCCGCGTTCGCCGACGCCGCGGCCGCCGCCGAGCGCCTCGGCTTCGACGGTGTCGAACTGCACGGTGCGCACGGCTACTTGATCGACCAGTTCCTGTGGTCCGGCAGCAACCGCCGCACCGACGCCTACGGCGGCGGCATCGTCGCGCGGACCCGGTTCGCGGCGGAGATCGTGGCGGCCTGCCGCGCGGCCGTGTCGGACGCCTTCCCCCTCTTCTTCCGTATGTCCCAGTGGAAGATGGACGCCTACGAGGCGAAGCTCGCGCAGACGCCGGAGGAGCTGGCCACCCTGCTCACGCCGCTGGCCGAGGCCGGCGTCGACGTCTTCCACGCGTCCACCCGCCGCTACTGGCTGCCCGAGTTCGACGGCTCCGACCTGAACCTCGCCGGCTGGGTGCGGAAGATCAGCGGCAGGCCCACGGTCACCGTCGGCTCTGTCGGCCTGGACGGTGACTTCTTCAGCGCCTTCCAGGGCAACAGCTCCGAGGTCACCGGCATCGACCGGCTGCTGGACCGGATGGAGCGCGACGAGTTCGACATGGTCGCCGTCGGCCGCGCGCTGATCGCCGACCCCGAGTGGGCCGCGAAGACCATCGAAGGGCGCACCGGTGACATCACGCCGTTCGGCGCGGAGATGCTGAACACCCTGCGCTGACCCGACGCCGGTCCGCCCCTTGTCCGGCCCGCTCCGGACGGGAGGCCCTAGGGTTGCCGGGTGGGTGTCAGCGGGGAAGTGCGAGCGGGTGCGGGTGACGTCGGCGATCGGCTGGGGGGCGGCCGGGAGGAGGAACCGGCCGCCCCGCCCTGGTGGCGGCGGCAGCGCGTGCCGCTCGTCGCCGTTGCCGTGGTCGTCCCGCTGTACGTCGTGTGGGCGCTCGTCCTGGCCACCGGCGGCGGCGACCTGGCCGCGCAGCTCGCCTGGTCGGGATTCACCGCACGCCACCCGGGTTCGGCGTACAACCTCTCCTGGTACGGCGGGATCCACACCGCCGGCTACAGCGTCTTCTCCTCCTACCTGATGGCCTTCCTCGGTGTCCGGACGGTCTCCGTGGCCGCCGGGATCGCCGGCTCGTGGCTCATCGCCGTGCTGTTCGTACGCACCGGGATGCGCCTGCCGCTCGCCCCCGCGGTACTCGCCTCGCTCGCCCTGTGGTGCAACGTCGCGTCGGGCCGCACGACGTTCGCGCTCGGCGTCGCGATCGGGCTCGTCGCCTGCCTGTACGCCCACCGCGCCGTGGTCGCCGTCGTGGCCGGGGCGCTGGCGGCGATGGCCAGTCCGGTCGCGGGGCTGTTCCTCGTGGTGGCGGGGGCGGCGTACCTCCTCGACCGGCAGTGGCGAAAGGGCGTCGTCCTGATCGTCCCGTTCTTCGTCGTCGTGGGAACCGTCGCGCTGCTCTTCCCCGGCGGCGGCGAGCAGCCCATGCACAGCGGCCGGCTGTGGATGCCGCTCATCGTCTGCGCCGCGCTGGCCGTCGCGGCGCCGCCGGGGCGCGCATGGCGCGTACCGCGATACGGCGCCGTGGTGTACGCCGTCGGCGTCGTCCTCGTCTTCCTCGTCGCCTCCCCGATCGGCACGAACGTCGAGCGGCTCCTCGGTCTCGTCGCGGTCCCCGTGCTCCTCGCGGCGCTCCTGACGCTCCTCCGGGAGAGGCACTGGACGCGCATCGCCGTGATCGCCGTGGCCCTCGGGCTGTCCGCCAACTGGCTGGCCGACAAGACCCTGGACGATCTGAGGGTCTCCGACCACACGCCGTCCTGGGCGGCCCGCACGGACGGCGTCGTCGGCGAACTGCGCCGCCTGAACGCCGATCTCACCCGGGTGGAGGTCGTCCCCGCCCGCAACCACCGGGAGGCGACCGTCCTGGCCCGCCACGTGAACATGGCACGCGGCTGGAACCGCCAACTCGACGTGGAGCGGGGGCGGCTGTTCTACGACGGGACGCTGTCCCCGGCCACCTACCGTGCCTGGCTCGACCGTTGGGCCGTCGGGTACGTCGTGCTGCACCACGGGAAGCCCGACGGTCCCGCGGAGGCGGAGGCGGCCCTGGTGCGGAGCGGGCTGCCCTGGCTGCGGAAGGTGTGGCGGGACGACGGCTGGACCGTCTACCGGGTGCGTGACGCGGTGCCCCTGGTGCCGGCGCCGGCCTCGGTCGTGAGCGGCAGCGAGGCCGATCTGGTGGTCCGGGTGCCGGAGGCGGGCTCGGTGACCGTACGGCTCGCGTACTCGCCGTGGCTGCGCGCACGCGCGGTCGGCGGGCGCGGTGCCGGTGGCTGCCTGCGGCAGGACGGCGACTGGACCAGGCTCACCGTACCGAGGGGCGGTACCTACCGGCTGGACTCGGCGTACGGGCTGTCGCGCGACGCCGCCGACTGCTGAGCCGGGCCGGCCCTCAGGCGGGCTCCGAGGGCCCGGCGGGCTCCGCGGGCTCGTGGGTGATCAGGTCGCCCGGCTGGCAGCCGAGGACGTCGCAGATCCTCGACAGCGTCGAGAAGCGGACGGCCTTGGCCCGTCCGTTCTTGAGCACGGACAGGTTCACGACGGTGATGCCCACCCGCGCGGACAGTTCGGTGAGCGTCATTCCGCGCTCGGCCAGGAGCCGGTCGAGGTGGATGCGGATCGAGTGGAGCTCCTCCTCGGGCATCAGATGGTCCCCTCCAGGTCCTCTCGCATACGCGCGCCCTCCCGCATGATCTTCCCCAGGATCACACCCGCGAGGCCGGCGAGCACGAGCACCATCGGTCCGGTGACCGTCGGCCCGGAGCCCACGCCCGGCGCCATGCTCCCGACGAGCCAGGACCGCGACCACCCGACGACGAGCCCGGCCAGCGGCGTGCCCACGGTGACGAACCAGCCCAGGGCGGTGAGCCGCCGGGCCACCGCCTCGGTGAACGGGCCCTGCCGCAGCACGGACGTCAGCAGCCGGGAGAACAGCAGCAGCGCGAGGGCGCCGAACAGCAGCCAGGGCAGTTCGCCGCCCAGGTCGGCCGCGCGCTGGCCCACGGAGGGGCTGTCCTGGCAGAGCCGCGTGAGGCTGCCCGACGCCTCCACACCCTTCGCGACCGGCAGCCCGTCCGACGCCAGCCGGGCATTGGCCCAGAAGCCCGTCTCCACGCAGACCGCCCCGTCGTCGAGCATGCGCGTGACGCCCGTACCGAGGAAGGCGAGTCCGCTCAGGACGGCCAGACCGAAGGTCACCGTGGACAGGGCGCTCATGAGTCGCGTGTTCATCGCATCTCTTTCCATCGATTATCGATATGCTCACCTTAGAGCAGCATATCGATAATCGACAAGTGCCTGGTCGTCGGAGAACCCGGCGGGACTCCACGGGAGCGGCCTGACGCCGGTGCGGCAGACCGCCGTTCATCGCGACGACCACCGCACGCGTGCGGTCGCTGACGTCGGGCTTGGCGAAGATCCGCAGCAGGTGGGTCTTCACCGTGGCCTCGCCGGTGAACAGCCGTCGGCCGATCTCCCCGTTGGACAGCCCGTCGGCGACCGCGTTCAGCACCTCCGCCTCGCGGGCGGTCAGCGTGACGGGCACGGGCCGGCGCATCCTGGCCACCAGCCGACGATCGCCTTCCACGGGTGCCGCGCACCCAGCGGGCCATCCGTACGGGTCGTGTTCTCATGCGGTGAACGCTGGTCCGCGGGGCCCCGCGCCCGGCAGCCCCGGCCGGTGGAACCGGGTGTCCACCGACCGGTGGACACCGGCCCGGGGGCCTGCCCCCGTACGCCGTCGGAGCCGGGCGTCGAGCCGGGCCTTCGCCTCGTCCGACGGGGGCGGTCCCCCGCCGTTCACCGCCCCTTGCGCAGAGCCGCCGTCGCGGCCCGGATCGCGGGCAGTTGGGCGTACAGCGCCTCGCCCGGACAGTTGGTCTGGTACACGTCGCGGTGGCCCGATATGACGGGCAGCACGGCGGCCGCGCCCTTGGGGAACCTGCTCGCGTCGTTCGTCGAGACCAGCCGCACCGTGCCGCGCGGATCGGCGCCCGGCATCAGCTTCCACGCGGCCACCCTCGCGAGCGCCCGCACCAGGACCGGCGGCACCGTGGCCCCGCTTCCGTAGTTGCCCAGCACCGCTATGCCCACGCTGTCGGCGTTGAAGCCCGTGGTGTGCGCGCCGCGGACCGAACGCCGGACGCCGCCCGCCCGGCCCTCGTAGATCGTCCCGCACCGGTCGACCAGGAAGTTGTAGCCGATGTCGTCCCAGCCGTTGCCCTCGATGTGGGACTCCTCCACCGCCCGCAGCATCCGGGGCACGTCCGCGCAGTCGTAGTCGTTGGACTCGCCGGTGTGGTGGATGAAGACCGCCCGCACCGGGCCCGTGTAGACCGCCGGCTCCCTGACCAGGTGCTCGTCCGCCCGCCAGACCGCCCGGCTGACGATCGCCGGCTGCGCCGCCCCGCGCGGCACCGGGCGCGGCCGCTCGTGGGCGGCCGTCACGGGCAGCGCGAGCCGCACCGGGGAGTCCCGCGGCACCAGCAGGGCGAGCGGGAGGACCGCGGCGCCCAGCACGACTCGACGGGGCCACATGGGACCACCCTGCGGCCTCCCCGCCGGGCCCGCAGATGCGGTGGCCGATCGGGTGAACGGCCGGGAGTCAGCCCCTGTACCGGCCCAGGAGCAGCTTCCACGGGGCGATCGCGGACTCGATCTGCACCCGCAGACCGAGCTTCGACTCACCGCTGACCCGCTCCTCGAACCGGATCGGGACCTCGACGATCCGCAGCCCGCGCCGGACCGCGCGGTGGTTCATCTCCACCTGGAACGAGTACCCGTTGCTGTGCACAGAGGGGACGTCGATCGCGTTCAGCGCAGCGGCCCGCCACGCCTTGAACCCGGCGGTGGCGTCCTTCACCCCCAGCCGCAGAATCGCGTTGACGTAGAAATTGGCCCAGGCGGACAGCGCCTTGCGGTGCCGGGGCCACTCCGTCGCGAGCGAGCCGCCCTCCACATAGCGCGAGCCGATCACCACCGCGGCGTCCTCCGCGAACAGCGTGTCGACCATGACCGGCACCCTGGACACCGGATGGGAGAGGTCCGCGTCCATCTGGACCACCACGTCCGCGCCCTCGGCGAGCGCCCGCGTCATCCCCGCCACATAGGCCCGGCCGATCCCGTCCTTCGCCGTCCGGTGCAGCACCCCCACGACGCCCCCGGTCTCCTCGGCGAGCCGGTCGGCCACCTCGCCCGTGCCGTCCGGGGAGTTGTCGTCGACCACGAGAACGCGCAGACCGGGCAGGCCCAGGTCCGTCAGCAGGCCGACGAGGACCGGCAGGTTCGTCCGCTCGTCATAGGTGGGTACGACCACCACGATCCTCGGAGGCGTCTTCTCCACGGCCATTCCCTCGTGTCGGTCCTCGTGACACCGCGATCCGCGCGGACGGCCGCGCGAGCCTAACACCGGGGATCCCCGGGCCCCGGGAGCCGCATCGGGCCCGGCACGCCCCCGTACGGACCACGCGATAATCTGGAGGAAGCGGGGGCCGGTGACGGCCACCGCGCGGCGGTGGGGCCCGCCGTACCCGAACCGCGGCCGCGAGCGCGCCGCCAACGGTCCCTACTTGGCGACGAGCGCGCTCGCGTCCGGCGGGCGCCCCGGCAGGTAGGAGACGTGTGCCCACCAAGCCCCTGAACCCCCAGGTCCCGGTCGTCGCGGTGATCGCGCTCGGCGGCGCGGCCGGCGCGTCCGCGCGCTACGGGGCGTCGCTGCTGTGGCCCACGGCGCGTGACGGGTTCCCGTGGACGACCCTCGTGGTGAACGTCGTCGGCTGCGCCGTGATCGGCGTGTTCATGGTGGTGATCAGCGAGGTGTGGGCGGCCCACCGGCTGGTGCGGCCGTTCTTCGGCACCGGGGTGCTGGGCGGGTTCACCACCTTCTCCACCTACGCCGTGGACATCGAGCGCCTCGTCGACGCGGACCGGGCCCGCAGCGGTCTGGCCTATCTGGGACTGACACTGCTCGCGGCCCTCGCGGCGGTGTGGAGCGCGGTGTGGCTGACACGCCGCGCGCTGGCGTGGAGGCAGTCATGACGACATCGAGGACCGAGCGCGCCCTGCGGCTGACCGTCCTGGTCGGGGAGACCGACGGCTGGCACCACCGGCCCGTCTACACCGAGATCGTGCACCGGGCGCACGCGGCGGGACTGGCGGGCGCCAGCGTGTTCCGCGGGATCGAGGGCTTCGGCGCCTCGTCGATGATCCACACCCAGCGGCTGCTCTCGCTGAGCGAGGACCTGCCGGTGGCGGTGGTGATCGTGGACACCGAGGAGAAGGTGCGCGCGTTCCTGCCGCTGATCGAGGAGCTGACCGGCGACAGCCCGGTCGTCCTGGACGCCTGCGAGCTGGTGCGGCGGGGAGAGCCGCAGGAGCCCCGGTGAACTGGCTGCTGGTGATCGTCGGCGCCGCGGTCGGCGCCCCCCTGCGGTACCTGACCGACCGGGCGGTGCAGTCCCGGCACGACACCGTCTTCCCCTGGGGAACGTTCACGGTGAACGTCACGGGCTGCCTGGTGCTGGGGCTGCTGACCGGCGCGGTGACGGCCGGCGCCGCCTCCTCGCACGTACAGCTGCTGCTGGGCACCGGGCTCTGCGGGGCGCTGACCACGTACTCGACCTTCAGCTACGAGACGCTGCGGCTGGCCGAGGACGGCGCACGGTTCTACGCGGCGGCCAACGTGGTCGCGAGCGTGGTGGCGGGGCTGGGCGCGGTGTTCGTCGGCGTCACGCTCGCCGAGGCGCTCCGGGGCTGACCGCCGCGGGACACACGACGCACCGGGGCCCGGCTCCCCTGAGGGGAAGCCGGGCCCCGGCGTGTGGTGCGGTGGTTCAGGCGTCCTGTCCGGGACTGCCCAGCGCGGCCGAAGCGGCCTCCATGGGGCTGAGCTCCACCGGAGCGGACGGCGCCGGTACGGACCGGCAGGTGAAGCCGAGACGCCCCAGCGCCCGGGTCACCTCACCGGCCGTGAAGTCGCGACGGTCCTGCCGGGTGATCACTTCACCCACCTGCTTGACCGGATAGACACGACGGCTGATGATCACCGATTCCCCGGTGACGGGTTCGGGCTTGATGCCCTTCATCGATGCCTCGACCTCGTGCTTGAAAAGGTCGAAAGGGAAGCGGGCGATGACGCAGCGCATAGTGCCTCAACGGGGTCGGGGAGCGGAACCGGACGGGAACGCGGGCAACGGTCAGGCGGCACGGTTGCCGGAGGGCCGGCGCTGCGCACCGCCACCCCGCGGCTGGGACGACGACGAGGAAGACGACGCCGAGGACGACGAGGTGCGCCGGGCCTGGGCCGGGCGGCTGCGGCGGCCGCGGGACGAGGAACCGCCCTTGGGCCGCTCCGACACCGGCGAGGTGATGACGACGGGCACGCCCGAGGGCGTCTGCGCACCGGTGATCCGGCTGAGCTCGGCCTCACCGGAGCGGACCTGGGCGATCTGCGGGACGATCCCGGCGTCGGCCATCAGGCGCGTCATCTCGCGGCGCTGGTTGGGCAGCACCAGCGTGACGACACTGCCGGACTCCCCGGCACGGGCGGTGCGGCCGCCGCGGTGCAGGTAGTCCTTGTGGTCGCTCGGCGGGTCGACGTTCACGACCAGGTCGAGGTTGTCGACGTGGATGCCGCGGGCCGCGACGTTGGTGGCGACCAGCACCGTGACGTGCCCGGTCTTGAACCGGGTCAGGGTGCGGGTGCGCTGCGGCTGCGACTTCCCGCCGTGCAGCGCCGCCGCCCGGACCCCGCTGTTGAGCAGGTGGTCGGTGAGCTTGTCCACGGCGTGCTTGGTGTCCAGGAACATGATCACGCGGCCGTCGCGGGCGGCGATCTCCGTCGTGGTGGCGTACTTGTCGGCGCCGTGGACGTAGAGCACGTGGTGCTCCATCGTCGTCACCGCACCGGCGGCCGGGTCGACCGAGTGGACGACCGGGTCGTGCAGGTAGCGGCGCACCAGCAGGTCGACGTTGCGGTCCAGGGTGGCCGAGAACAGCATCCGCTGGCCCTCCGGCTGCACCTGGTCGAGCAGCTCGGTGACCTGCGGCATGAAGCCCATGTCGGCCATCTGGTCGGCCTCGTCCAGGACGGTGATGGAGACCCGGTCCAGCGAGCAGTCGCCCCGCTCGATCAGGTCCTTCAGCCGGCCCGGAGTGGCGACGACGACCTCGGAGCCGCCGCGCAGCGCGGCCGACTGCCGGCCGATCGACATGCCGCCGACGACCGTGGCCATCCGCAGCTTGAGCGAGCGGGCGTACGGGGTGAGCGCGTCGGTGACCTGCTGGGCCAGTTCCCGGGTGGGGACGAGCACCAGGGCCAGCGGACGGCGGGCGTCGGCGCGCCGTCCCTCGATACGGGCCAGCAGGGCCAGACCGAAGGCGAGCGTCTTGCCCGAGCCGGTACGGCCGCGGCCCAGTACGTCACGGCCGGCCAGCGAGTTCGGCAGCGTGGCCGCCTGGATCGGGAACGGCACCGTGACGCCCTCGTTGGCGAGCGCCGACAGCAGCGGCGACGGCATGTCCAGATCGGCGAAGGCCTCCACGGCGGGCAGGCCCGGGGTGATGGTCTTCGGCAGGGCGAACTCGCCCTGCTTCGCGGCGGGCCGGCGGCCGTAGCCACCGCCGCCACCGGAGCGCTGGGCCGGGGCGCCGAAGCGGCCCTGGCCGCCCTGGCGGCTCGGGGCCTGCGAGCGGAAGCCGCCGCCGCCCGAACGGGAGCCGCCGGAGGTGGTGCGGGAATAACGGTCATTTGAACGGGCTGTGCGGTCGCGGTTCATACGGAACCCTTCCTCGATATGGCGCGTATCGAGGAATTCGTTGCGCGACGAGCGGCACAAGAATCGCAAGAACGGGCCGTTGGCATACGTGAACGAAGCCCGGCAGCCGGTCTTGAGCCGATACGGGGCCCGGCCGAACCGGGTCCGGTGCTTCGCAATGACGGGACGAGCGGGCCCGCGGAGCGGTCCTGCAGGTCACGTCACGGGGCTCCGGCGGGCCGGTGTTCCGGTCCGGGAGCCATGGCGGATCGTCCGCCGCACGGTGAAGATCTTGGTTCTGGGCGCCTGCCCGGCAGCTCGTGGCGGTGGTGCACCGGCACGGCATCGCTCGGGGGTGGGCCCGGAAAAGCAACGAGCTGGGGCCCGCACCCCAAGGTGCGGGCCCCAGCTGCGCGAAAGCATCTCAGCGCGTGAGCGCCGAAGCAATCAGGTTACGCGGGGGTGATGTTCTCCGCCTGCGGGCCCTTCTGGCCCTGCGTGACGTCGAAGTTCACCTTCTGGCCCTCCTGCAGCTCACGGAAGCCGCTGGCGGCGATGTTCGAGTAGTGGGCGAAGACGTCAGCGCCGCCACCATCCTGCTCGATGAAGCCGAAGCCCTTTTCCGCGTTGAACCACTTGACGGTGCCAGTAGCCATGTTTTATCTCCTTCTGGGGCAGAGCCCGGGGACTCGCACTGTGCCAGTCCCACGTCGCCGCGATGATTACCCCATCCGGATAATGAACCGGAAATACAAAAGTGCACCCACTCAGCCCATTTAGCTGAGGAGAGCACTTGGAGTCTTTGGGAACCACAACTGCAACTGAGATCTACAGTAGCACAATGAATGCGGCCAGGCGCGGCAAGTAATTACACTCCGCCCGGCGCGCCATAAACCCTCATCGCGCATTGCGTAAAATTCTGTGCTTGTCGCTGTAGATATTCGCCGCCGCACGGGGCGGTGCCGCACCGCCCGGTGCGCCGGCGGACGGGTCCGCGGGCGCACCGGGCCGGGGATCAGCCGCGGGCGAACCTCAGCGTGATCAGCTCGAACGGCCGCAGCGACAGCTGGACGCCGCCGCCGACGAGCTCGGGAACCACGGCGTCGGCCAGCGGCCGCTCCAGCAGATCGGTCGCCACGACACCGACGGCCTCGAAGCCGGCCGCGAGCCGCACCCCGGCCCGGCCGCCCGTCGACTCGTAGAGCCGCACGACCAGGTCGCCGCTCGCGTCGTCCGCCAGCTTGACCGCGCTGACCACGACCGCGTCGTTGTCGACGGCCACCAGCGGAGCCACCTCGCGGTCACCGGCCACCCGGCGCTCCGGCAGGTTGATGCGGAAGCCCTCGCGGACCGCGTCGCCGATCGCGGCGCCCGGCGCGAGCGCGTGCCGGAAGCGGTGCACGCCCTGGTCGGTCTCCGGGTCAGGGAAGCGCGGGGCGCGCAGCAGCGAGACCCGCACGGTGGTGGTCGTGCCCGCGTCGCTGTCGCGGACCGTGCGGGTCACGTCGTGCCCGTACGTCGAGTCGTTGACCAGCGCCACGCCCCAGCCCGGCTCCTCCAGGTGGACGAAGCGGTGGTTGCAGGCCTCGAACTTGGCGGCCTCCCAGCTGGTGTTGGTGTGGGTGGCCCGGTAGAAGTGCCCGAACTGCGTCTCGGAGGCGTACCGCTCGGCGTGGATGTCCAGCGGGAACGCCGCCTTGAGGAACTTCTCCGTCTCGTGCCAGTCGACCTCGGTGTCGATGTCGAGCCGCTTGACGCCCGGCGCGAGGGTCAGCCGCTGGGTGACCTTCGAGTCGCCGAAGCCGCGGACGATCCGTACGGACACGGCGCCGCCGTCCTCGACGGGGGTGAGCTCGTCGAGGTCCGTCAGGTCGGTGACGGTGTTGCGGTAGAACGCGTCGACGTCCCACGCGTCCCACATGTTCGGGAAGTCCGGGTGGATCTGGAGCAGGTTCGCGGCCTGGCCCGGGGCCACCGTCTCGCGCCCGGCGCCGATGTCGTACGCGGAGACGACCAGTCCGCGGGCGTCGATCTCCACCCGCAGCAGGCCGTTGTCCAGGACGAACCCGCCGCCCTCGCGCGGCGCGAGCGTGCCGCCGTCGGCGGCCGTGACGGCGGCCGACGCACCGGCCGGGACGCCGCCGCGGGCGTGCGGGGCGGAGTTGAAGAGGAGGGTCCGGCCCGCCGCGGAGTCACCGGCCAGGGCGCGCTGCGCGGTGTCGACGATGCCGTTCAGCTCCTCGGCGACGGCCGCGTACGTCTTCTCCGCCTCGCGGTGCACCCAGGCGATCGACGAGCCGGGCAGGATGTCGTGGAACTGGTGCAGCAGCACCGTCTTCCAGATCCGGTCCAGCTGCTCGTACGGGTAGGCGGAGCCGGTCCGCACGGCGGCGGTGGCGGCCCACAGCTCGGCCTCGCGCAGCAGGTGCTCGCTGCGGCGGTTGCCCTGCTTCGTCTTCGCCTGGCTGGTCAGGGTGGCGCGGTGCAGCTCCAGGTAGAGCTCGCCGACCCACACCGGTGCGTTCGGGTACTCCGCCTCCGCCTTGGTGAAGAAGTCGGTGGGCGTCTCCCAGGTGACCGTCGCGGACCCTTCGAGGCTGCGCATCCTGGCCGCCTTGGCGATCATCTCGCGGGTGGTGCCACCGCCCCCGTCGCCCCAGCCGGTCGGCGCGAGGGAGTGCTGCGCGACTCCCTTGTCCTTGAAGTTCTTCGCCGCGTGGGCGATCTCGCTGCCCTTCATGGAGCAGTTGTAGGTGTCGACGGGCGGGAAGTGCGTGAAGATCCGGGTGCCGTCGATGCCCTCCCACCGGAAGGTGTGGTGCGGGAACTTGTTGGTCTGGCTCCACGAGATCTTCTGGGTGAGGAGCCACTTGGAGCCCGCGGCCTTGATGATCTGCGGCAGTCCGGCCGCGAAGCCGAACGTGTCGGGCAGCCACGCCTCGTCGTTCTCGATGCCGAACTCGTCGAGGAAGAACCGCTTGCCGTGCACGAACTGGCGGGCCATCGCCTCCGAGCCGGGCATGTTCGTGTCGGACTCGACCCACATGCCGCCGGACGGCACGAACCGCCCGTCCGCCACGGCCTGCTTGACCTTCGCGTAGACCTCGGGGCGGTGCTCCTTGATCCAGGCGAACTGCTGGGCCTGCGACATCGCGAAGACGAAGTCCGGCTCGTCCTCCAGCAGGGCCGTCATGTTGGACGTCGTACGGGCGACCTTGCGGACCGTCTCGCGCAGCGGCCACAGCCAGGCGGAGTCGATGTGGGCGTGGCCGACGGCGCTGATGCGGTGCGCGGACGGCTGCGCGGGCGTCGCGAGGACGGCGGCGAGCTGCTCGCGGGCGGCGGCCGCGGTGCCGTTGACGTCCTGGAGGTCGACCGCGTCGAGCGAGCGGCCGACGGCGCGCAGGATGTCCCAGCGGCGGGCGCCGTCGACCGGCAGCTCCTGCATCAGCTCGCCCAGCACCTCCAGGTCCTGGACGAGGTTCCACACGTTCTCGTCGAAGAGGGCGAGGTCCATCCGGGCGAGGGTGTACTGCGGTTCGCTGCCCGCGGTCTCCTTGTCACCCAGCTGGGTCGGCAGGAAGGGGTGGTAGTCGAGGATGACCGGGTTGGACGCGGCCTCGATGTGCAGCAGCACCTCTTCGCCACCGGCGGCGGGGGCGCCGACGCGCACCCACTGGTTGCGCGGGTTGAGGCCCTTCACCGGGGTGCCGTCGGGGCGGTAGACGAGGCCCTCGCACTGGAAGCCCGGCATGTTCTCGTCGAAGCCGAGGTCGAGCAGCGCCTCGACGGTCCGGCCCGCCCAGGCCTCGGGGACCGTCCCGGAGACCCGGAACCAGCAGGTGCCCCACGGGGCGCCCCACCGGTCGCCGACCGCGATCGGTTCGGTGGCACCCGCGAGGCCCTCCGCGACCGGAACGGGCTCGCCCGGCGCGTTCCAGACGGCTACGTCCAGCGGTACGGATTCCGGGTATACGGCCGGCCGGATGCGCTCGTCGAGAACGCGCTTCAGACGGGCTTCGACCAGGCTGCGGTCGTCGTGCATGAGGGTGGCTCCGATATGAGGTGGGGTGGTGGGGGCGGTTACCAGCGGTGCGCGACGGAGGCGGCGCCGGGCTCGTTCATGGTGTGCTCCGTAACGTGCGAGGTGCGATTCCGGTGCGGTACGCGGTGGTCACGGACCGCGTGGGGTCACCGGACCTGGTCCGGTGCGACGACCTCGGTGATGCCGCGGGCGGCGAGGTGCTCCGCGTCGCCGGCCTTGCTCGCGAGGACGGTCGTGGGGCGGGCCCCGTCCGCGGTGAGCCGGGCGAAGGCCTCGAAGACCTCGCCGCCGGGGGCACAGGTGGAGCGGCGGGGCGCGGTCGTGTCGTCCCCGGTGTCGACGACGAGGGCCGTGGTCCGGAGCGCGGGCCGGTGCGTCCGGCCGCGCTGCTCCTCGATGATCCGGGCGATGGCCCGGCCGGCCGGCTTGACCTGCCGGTCGTTGGTCAACAGGCCGAGCCCGTATTCGAGTTCGGGGAAGTCGGCCAGCGAGCGGGACACGTCGTGGGAGCACCACCAGGTGACGCCCCAGACGTCCTCGCAGTCCAGTGCGTTCTCGACGGTCGCCGCGGTGAACCCGGCGGCGTGCTCGGCCGGGATCAGCGGGGCGGGGGCGCCGACCTCCTGGAGCCAGACCGGCCGGTGCGGGTCGAGGGCCCAGGCCTTGGAGAGCTCGATCAGGTAGGCGGCGTGGTGCTCGGTGGCGGTGCCGGTGCGGCCGTGCCGCTGGGCGGTGCCGTTGAAGACCCAGGAGTGCACGGCGGTGACGGCCCCGATCCGGGCCGCGTGCGCGGGGGTGAAGGCGTGGTCGTCCTGGTACCAGGAGGCGTCGTACTCGGCGTGCAGATGGAGCTTTCCGGGCGCCCCCTCCTCGCAGGCGTCGAGCATCCGGGTCAGCCAGTTGCCCGCCTGTTCGGGGGTGATGCGGTCCGGGTCGGGGTGCGGCTCCCCCGAGAACTGGTTGATCTCGTTGCCGAGCGTCATCCCGATGAAGTGGGGCCGGTCGGCGAGGGCGGCGGCCAGCGTCCGCAGGTACTCGGCCTGTCCGGAGACCACGTCGGGGTCGGTGAAGAGGTTGCGCCGGTGCCAGGTCCGGGTCCAGGCGGGCAGGAAGTCGAAGCTCGACAGATGGCCCTGGAGCCCGTCCACGCTGACGTCGAGCCCGCGTTCGGCGGCGGCGTCGGCGAGCTGGACGAGCTGCTCGACGGCGCGCGGGCGGATCAGGGTGCGGTTGGGCTGGAAGAGCGGCCAGAGCGGGAAGACCCGGATGTGGTCGAGGCCGAGACCGGCGATCGAGTCCAGGTCGGCGCGCACGGCGTCGAGGTCGAAGTCCAGCCAGTGGTGGAACCAGCCTTGACTGGGCGTGTAGTTGGCGCCGAAACGCATCGGGGAGGTGTTCATACGGAACAGGGGTCCTGGTTCTGTGGTGCGGGGCCGCGGCGGTCGGCCGCGGCCCGTCCGGCGGATCGGGGTCGGGCGGGTCAGCCCTTGACGGCTCCTTCGCCGACACCCCGGAAGAAGAAGCGCTGCAGACCGGCGAAGAGCACGATGAGCGGGAGCACGGCGATGATCGTGCCCGCGGCGACGAGCCGTTCGTCGTTGGCGAAGGTGCCGTGCAGATAGTTCAGCCCGATGGTCAGGGTGAAGTTCTCCGGGTCGCTGAGGACGATCAGCGGCCACAGGAAGTCGTCCCACGAGCCCATGAAGGCGAAGATCGCGACGACGGCGAGGGTGCCCTTGACCGAGGGCAGCGCGATCCTGAGGAAGCGCTGCCACACGTTGGCACCGTCCACAAAGGCCGCTTCCTCCACCTCCTGGGGGAGGTTCAGGAAGGCGTTGCGCATCAGCAGGACGTTCATCGCCCCGATGGACCCCGGCAGCAGCACCCCGAGCAGGGTGTTGTTCAGTCCGAGGTCACGCATGGTGGTGAACTGGGCGATGATGATGCCCTCCACGGGCACGAGCATGGCGAGGATGAACGCCAGCGTCGCGGCCCCGCGCCCCCGGTAGCGCAGCCGGGCCAGTGCGTAGCCCGCCAGTGCGGCGCCGACGCAGTTGGTGACCACGTTGGCGGCGGCGACCTTGAGGGAGTTGAAGGCGTAGTCCCACACCGGGATGGTGTCGGCGACCCTGCTGTAGTTGTCCAGGGTCGGATCACTGGGGAAGAACTTCGGCGGCGAGCTGAAGATGTCCTCGTTCGGACCCTTCAGCGAGGTCGAGAGCTGCCACAGGAACGGTCCCACGGTCAGCACCAGTACGGCGAGCAGCAGCACGTACCGCAGGACGAGCTGCCAGGGCGCGACGCGGCGCCCTTCCGCGTCGGTGGTCTTCAGGAAGCTCACGCGTCCTCCTTGCGGTCGGCGCGCAGCACCAGGAGCATCAGGCCGACGGTGACGACGAAGATGACGACCGAGATGGCGGAGGCGTACCCGACCCGCCCGGTCAGCCCGGTGCCGACCCGCTGGACGAGCATCACCAGGGTGGTGTCCTCGCCCGCCGGGCCGCCGGAGGGGCCGGCCATCAGATAGACCTCGGAGAAGACCTTGAAGGCGGAGACCGAGGACAGCGCCGCGACCAGCACCATGGTGGAGCGGATGGCGGGAACGGTGACGGTGAAGAAGCGGCGCACGACCCCGGCACCGTCCACGGAGGCGGCCTCGTGCAGCTCCCTCGGTACGTTCGACAGCGCGGCCAGGTAAATGATCATGTAGTAGCCGAGGCCCTTCCAGACCGTGACCACCATCGCGCTGCCCAGCAGCAGCCACTGGTCGCTGAGGAAGCCGACCTTGCCGATGCCGACGGCTTCCAGGAGGGAGTTGATCAGCCCCCGGTCGTCGAGCATCCACACCCAGATCAGGCCGACGACGACGATGGACGCGACGACCGGGGTGTAGAAGGCGGAGCGGAAGAAGGTGATGCCGGGGATGTGCCGCTGGACGAGCATCGCCAGCAGCAGCGGCAGGATGACGAGGGCCGGGACGACGACCAGGACGTACAGCGCGCTGTTGCGCAGCCCGGTCCAGAACATCTCGTCGTGCAGCAGCTCACGGAAGTTGGCCAGGCCGACGAACTTCCCCGGGACCAGGGTCCGCCGGTCGGTGAAGGCGTTGACCAGGGTGCTGAAGAACGGGTAGAGGCTGAAGGCACCGACCACGATCAGCCCGGGAGCCGCGAACAGCCAGGGGCTGAGGGGCAGATGGCGGCTGATGCGGCGGGCTGGGGCGGGGGCGGAGGTGGTCACCGGGGGCTCAGCTCTGCTGCAACAGCCGGTCACAGGCCTTGACAGCGTTGTCAAGGGCTTCCTTGGGACTCTGCTTTCCTTGCAGCGCCTTGGCGATCTGGTTGCGCAGCTCGGTCTTCATCTGCTCGCTGAACAGGACCGGCGTGTAATTGACCGCCGTCTTCAGGGACTTGGCGGCGGCGACCCGGACGCGGGTCTCGTCGGTGCCGTCCTCCTGGGTGAAGTACGGGTCGTCGAGCGATCCGGCGGTGCTGGGGAAGATGGCGACCTTCTTCGCGAACTCCATCTGCCGGGTCGCGTCGGTCATGTAGTGGGCGAAGGCCACGGCGGCGGGCTTCCGCTTGGTCTGCGCGTTCACCATGATGCCCATGACGTACATGTTGGCCTTGCCGGTGCTGCTGACCTGGTCGGTGATCCCGATGTTCTTGTAGAGGCTCGGTGCCTGCTTCTTGAAGTTGGCCAGGTCCAGCGCGCTGCCCGGGTTCATCGCCACGGACTCGGTGAGGAACTTGTGGCCCGACGACTCCGGGGTCGCGGTCAGGGCCTGCGCGTCGAGCGCCTTGGCGTCGTACAACTCCTTGTAGTGCGTGAGGAGTTCGATGCCCTTGGCGTCGTTGAAGGCGAAGCCGGTGCCTTCCTTGTTCATCAGCTGTCCGCCGTAGCGGCCGAAGTCCTCGATGGTGGGGACGTTCGCGAGGGTGGCGACCTTGCCCTTGCTCTTCTCGGCCAGCTTCAGACCGTCGGAGAAGACCTCGTCGTAGGTGGACGGCGGGTTCTTTGGATCGAGTCCGGCCTCCTTGAGGAGGCGCTTGTTGTAGAACATCGGCCCGGTGTTGAGGTACCAGGGGAAGGCGAACGTCCCTTCCGTGCCCGGTATCTGATGGCTCTGCCAGGCGCCCGCCAGGTACTCCTCGCGGTACTTCGGAGCCGCCTTGTCGAGGTCCAGTGCGATGCCCGCCTTGGCCAGCGGGGCCACCAGGTCGGGCGACACGTTGACGACGTCCGGCAGGGTGCCGCCGGCCGCGTCCGCGCTGATCTTGTCCGCGTAGCCCTCGCCGGGGCGGTCGACCCACTTGACGTCGGTGTCCGGGTACTTCTTCTCGAAGTCCGCGATCACGCCGTTGAAGTAGTCCTTGAAGTTCGCCTGGAGGTTCCAGGTCTGGAAGGTGATCTTGCCTTCGACCTTGCCCGAGGCGTCGGACGAACCCGTCCCCGATCCACCGCCACAGGCGCTCAACGGCAGGACAGTGGCGAGGACGGCGGCAGTGGCGACTGCTCTGCGAGAGATGCGCACGGTGAACGGCTCCTTTGCTCGGACCAGGCGTGCGGACGGCGAACCGGAGGTCGCGGACCGGCCGGATGCGTTCGCCCAGCAGACCCTGCAATGCGCGTGACGGAAAGTCAATACATTCTCCGCAGTTAAGTGGCTACTCTCGACATACCCGCAGGTCAGACCCGAGTGACACTGCATTGAAGATCTACGACTAATGCGCTTTAGGTGCCATCAGCTCAAGCGCATTAGTTGCAGGAGCGGTTCGCTCGACCATGGGACCGGGAAGCCCTACGATGCCCCCCGGGGGAGCGCGAACCCGACGACCCATGAGAGCCACAGGGAACGCAGGAGAGAGGCACTCGGTGACACCGAAGCGGCCGCCGGCCGGGGATACCCCGCCGGCCAGACGCACGCCCGCACGACGGCCGACCATGAAGGACATCGCCCAGCGGGCCGGCGTGTCCGAGAGCGCGGTCTCCTTCGCGCTCAACGACCGCCCGGGGGTCTCGGCGATCACCCGGGACCGAATCCGGCGCGTGGCCGAGCAGTTGGGCTGGCATCCGAGCACCGCCGCCCGCGCGCTGTCGGGCGAGGGCTCGGCCACCGTGGGGCTGGTGGTGGCCCGTCCGGCGGCGAACCTGGGCGTGGACTCCTTCTTCCTCCAGCTGATCTCCGGCATCCAGGAGGTCCTGGCCGAGCGCCGGCTCGGGCTGCTCTTCCAGGTGGTGGAGGACGTGACGGCCGAGTGCGCGGTCTACCGGCGCTGGTGGGCCGAGCGGCGGGTCGACGGCGTACTCGTCGTCGACCCCCGCACCGATGACCCGCGCGTCGGCCTGCTGGACGAACTGGGCCTGCCCGGCGTCGTCATCGGCGCCCTCCCCGGCAGCGACACCGGCCCTCACCCGGGCCTCTCACAGATCCGCGCCGACGACGCGGGAGCGATGGCGGCCGTCGTCGGCCGGCTGCACGAGCTGGGGCACCGGCGCATCGTGCACATCGCCGGACTGCCCTCGCTCGCGCACACCGACCGGCGCATCCGGTCCCTGCGCATCGAGGCCGACCGGCGCGGACTGACCGAGGCCCACTCGGTGACCACGGACTACTCGGACACCGAGGGCGCGGCCGTGACCCGCCGGGTGCTGGAGCAGGACACCCCGCCGACCGCGATCGTCTACGACAACGACGTGATGGCCGCGGCCGGGGTGGCGGTGACGGCGGGCCTCGGCTTCCGGGTCCCGGCCGATGTGTCGGTGGTGTCGTGGGAGGACTCCGCGCTGTGCCGGCTCACCGCGCCGTGGCTGACCGCGCTGTCCAGGGACACGGTCGCGTTCGGGCGGCTCGCCGCGCGGGAGCTGACCGCGCTGCTCGACGGCGGCACGGCGCACACCATCCAGGTGCCGCTGCCCCGGCTCATCGAACGGGGCAGCACGGCGGCGGTGGTGGAGACGGCGAACAGCCGGAAGGCGGCGCCCTGAAAAGCGTGAGAAGCGGCCCTCAGGGGCCGGGAGTCGGCCTGCGCAGCTCCTCGTTGAGCCGGAGCGCCTCTTCGAGCTGGTCCTCCAGGATCACGATGCGGCAGGCGGCCTCGACCGGCGTGCCCCCGTCGACGAGCTCCCGGGCGCGGGCGGCGACGCGGAGCTGGTAGCGGGAGTAGCGGCGGTGGCCGCCCTCCGACCGCAGCGGGGTGATCAGCCTGGCCTCGCCGATCGCGCGGAGGAATCCGGGCGTGGCGCCGATCATCTCCGCGGCGCGGCCCATGGTGTAGGCGGGGTAGTCGTCGTCATCGAGACGGTCGGTGGAATGCGGAGGGGTTTCTGGGGGCATGGGCACCTGCCGCGTGTCGCCGACTTCGTTGACCGGAGGAGGAACTCTCGTTGTGCGAGCCATCGTCTCTATCATAGCCGCGACAGATTTCCCTGGCCGGATGGGGGAAGTTATCTGAGCGGGCGGCCCCCGGGGCCGCCGGTCCGGGGCGCGGTCCCGCCCTCTTCGGCCGCGTCCGCGGAGCCCCGGCACCGCGCTCGCAAGAACACTGACCGGCGGGTCAGTTGATGACTGCGTGCCCTCGGGCCATAATGCACACGTAGCCCTTCACGCATCCCCCGTCGTGAAGGGCTACACCCCTGTGCGCACCCTGCCCCGTCATGGGAGGCCCCGTTCGCGCAGGCGTCGCCGCCGAACTCACGGGCAAGGGGCTCCCCTCGTGGTCCCCTGCCCGTGTTTTTTCGAGTTAACAGTGACGTAGAGTATTTGCGCAACCCTGCTCCTGTACACCGCCGCAGGATGTGCCGGTACGTCCCCGTTCGGAATGCGCTCATGGGCTCCCGCGCCGGGAGCGGCGGGCCGGGCGTTCGTTACAGTACGAGCCCGTTGACCGAATCGGACACCGCACGGCGCCGGACAGGCCCCGCGCGGGGGACGGACACGTGGGGGGCCGGATGGACAGCGGCGAGGAACGCGCGCCGGAACTGCGGACGTTGCGGCAGAAGGTCGAGTACATGGTCGAGAAGACCTTCCCGGGCCGGAAGATCTCGGGGCGGGTCTTCGCGGACCTGGTCAAGGAACGCGGCGGATCGCTCTCGCACAGCTACTTCTCCAACATCCTGGCCGGCAAGGTCACCCAGCCCTCCGAGGACATCCTCAAGGCGCTCGGTCTCGGCTTCGGTGTGGACTGGCGCTTCTTCAAGGAGGAGTCCGAGGTCGTCGACGACGTCGTCGACGGTCTGCAGTTCCTGGCCAAGCGGCGCACCGGGGACATCAGCGGGCTGGCCGGACGGGGACTGAACGAGGAGGGACTGCCCCCGGAGCTGCTGCAGTTCGCGCTCGCCCTGCTGGAGGACGCGAAGAACCGGCAGCGCCCCGCCGACGGCGGACCACGGAGTTAGGGCCTCGGTCACATGTCCCTGCGCAGACTGCGGAAAGAGTGCGAGGCCGGACTCGCCGGGCTCCCCCTGCCCGCGCCCTTCTCGATCGCCGGCCTGGTGGCGAACATGGAGGAGGCGGGCGACCGCACCATCGTGCTGCACGAGATGCCCGACCGGCTGGCCCGCGTCAACGGCGCCTGCGGGCTGCGGCTGAAGGCCGGCGGGACCAGCTTCGTCCTCTACCGCCGGCGGCCCACCGCGTACCGGACCCAGCACGTCATCCTGCACGAGCTGTGCCACGAGTGGTTCGACCACGGCACCTCGCTGGACGCCGAGCAGCTCCAGCGGCTGCTGCCCGTCTTCGACACCTCGCTGATCTCCCGGGTCATCGGCCCCGACGCGCTCCTGACCCCCGACGCCGTGCAGGCCCGCACCCAGTACGACACCCACGACGAACGCATGGCCGAATTCGGTGCCTCGCTCATCCCCCGGATGGCCAGGGAGGTGACGAGCGATGACATGGTGGGGCGGCTCGCCGACTCGCTCTCCCTCCCGGTCGCCCACCGCCGCCGCGGACTGTTCCGCCGCACGTAGCACCGGCCCGGCCCCCGCTCCGCAGCCGAACCCTTCCCCCACCCCGAGGACTTCCGCCGTGACACCGCTCGACCTCGCCGGCTACCTGATAGCCGGCCTGATGACAGCCGTCGCCCTGTGGCGCATGCCGGCCGCCCTCTGGGGCGACGAGGACGACCGGCGCCGCCGGGCCCTGTGGGGCTGCTACGCGGGATTCGCCGCCGCCCTGTGGACCAAGACCCGGGTCGTGCGCATCGGGCTCAACGACAGCTCCGTCACCGACCTCTCGGTGCTGATCAAGCACTACACGGCGACCGTCGCGATCCTGGCCATCCTCAGCTACATCGTCGCCATCTACGGCCAGTACCCGGATGCCGGGGGCGTCCCGCGGCACGTACGGTTCGCCCGGCTGATCCAGCAGGTGGCCGCGAAGGCGTCGGTCGCCACGCTGGTGCTGCTGACGGTGCTGTTCTTCACGGTCGTCGACCGTTCCGTCCCCTCGGACCGCTTCGTCGCCGACCACGCCGGGCAGTGGGGCGCGACGCTCTACATGAGCGTGTTCTACCTCTACCTCGGCACCGCGTCCGCCGTCTGCGCCTACCAGTGGGCGCTGGCCACCGCGAGCGCCGGGCTCCGCCGCCTGCGCATCGGCCTCGGCATGATGACGTTCGCGATGTTCATCGGGGTCGGATACACCGTCAGCCGGACGCTGTTCCTCTGGGTGAGCGTGATCGACCCGCCGAGCGAGGCCTTCGCGCTGGACTTCGACGAGATCACCGAGGCCGCGCAGGTGGTGCTGTTCGCCTTCTTCGCGGTCGGCGCCTCCATCCCCGCCCTGAGCAACCTCCGCCGCCGGGCGAAGCTCTGGCGCGCCCAGGTCCGACTGCACGCGCTCTGGTACGAGCTGATGGCGGCCTTCCCCGACCAGCCCTTCGACCCCCCGGCCCCGCTGGTCCGCGAGCTGACCCGGTTCGGCACCCCGGCGGACCTGCGGATCGACCGCTGGACGGCGGACATCGCCGACGCGGTGGAGAAGCTGCGCCACTACGCCCCCGACACCCTCCTCGCGGCCGCCGGGGCCGCCGCGGAGGCCACCGCCACCGACCGGGAGCGGACGGGACCGCTCACCGACGCGTACTGGATCAAGGCGGCCCTCGCGGCCCACGCCGACGGCACGGCCCCCGGGCACGCGGCGGCCGTCGGCACCCAGCACGCGACCGACCAGGACGGCGAGGTCGCCTGGCTGGTCCGGGTCGCCGCCGCGTACCGGACGGTCACGGCCGACCGGGCCCGGCAGGTCCTGGAGTCCTCCACAGCGACAGCAGCAGCGAAGGAACAGACGGCATGAGCGGCACCGGCCTCGCGGAGACCTCCCGCACCACCTCCACCGCCCGTACGGTGACCGATGTCTTCCAGCCACGTAATCTCCTGCTCGCCGGGATGCTCGCGACCGGATGCGCGGCGGCGGGCGAGTGGACGGGACTGCTGTGGGGACTGCTCGGCGCCCTGTGCGCCGGGATCATCCCGGCCGGCTACATCGAGTGGGAACGCGGACGCGGCACCTGGGGCGACCGCCATGTCGTCGACCGCACCAAGCGGGCCCCGATCTTCCTCGTCATCCTCGGCTCCATCGGCACCGGTTCCGCGGTCATGGTGCTGGGCGGCGCCCCCACCGGCATCCTGACCGCGATGCTCGCGCTCTGGGCGATGACGGTCGTCCTGCTGGCCGTGAACACGGTCTGGAAGATCTCGGTGGACGCCTCGGTCGCCTCGGCCGTCGTCGCCCTGCTCGCCGTGGTCCATTCGCCGTGGTGGCTGTTCGGGTACCTGATGACGGCCGCCGTGTGCTGGTCCAGGGTCGCGCTCGGCTACCACACGGTCGGCCAGGTGACCGCGGGGACCGCGCTGGGCGCGGCCACGGCCGGCGCGTTCCTGTTCGGCTGATCCGTCGTCACCGGGCGGCCGGAAGCCGCCCCGCCGAACGGGTCCGGTTCTTACGGTCCCGTGACGTGCCGACCGCGCAACCCCGCCCACCGGCCGCGGCGTCCTAGCGTGGCCGTCATGCGCGTACTGGTCACCGGCGGAGCCGGGTTCATCGGGTCGGAGATCGTCCGGACCCTCACCTCGGCCGGGCACGAGGCGGTGGTGCTCGACGCCCTGCTGCCCTCGGCGCACGGCGAGGGAGCGGACCGGCGGGCCGACAGCCGGCTGATCGTCGCGGACGTCCGCGACCGCGAGGCCGTGGACCGCGCGCTGCGCGGCATCGACGCCGTGTGCCACCAGGCGGCGATGGTCGGCCTCGGCAAGGACTTCGCGGACGCCCCGCAGTACGTCGGGTGCAACGACCTCGGGACGGCCGTGCTGCTCGCCGCCGCGGCCGGGGCCGGGGTGCGGAGCCTGGTGCTCGCCGGGTCGATGGTGGTCTACGGCGAGGGCCGCTACGCGTGCCGCCTCCACGGCCCGGTCCGGCCGGGGCCCAGGGCGGAGACCGATCTGGCCGCGGGCAGGTTCGAGCCGCTCTGCCCCTCCTGCGGTACGGAACTGACCCCGGGGCTCGTCGGCGAGGACGCGCCGGTGGACCCGCGCAATGTGTACGCGAGCACCAAGCTCGCCCAGGAACACCTCGCCTCCTCCTGGGCGCGCGCGACCGGCGGGCGGGCGCTGTCGCTGCGCTACCACAACGTGTACGGGCCGGGGATGCCGCGCGACACCCCGTATGCCGGGGTCGCCTCGTTCTTCCGCTCGTCGCTGGCCCGGGGCGAGCCGCCGCAGGTCTTCGAGGACGGCGCGCAGCGGCGGGACTTCGTCCATGTGCGGGACGTGGCGTCCGCGAACGCGGTGGCGCTGGAGGCCGTCTCCGGGCTCCCGCCGGGCGGCTTCGCCGCGTACAACACCGGGAGCGGGGAGCCGCACACCATCGGCGAGATGGCCCAGGCCCTGGCCTCCGCCCACGGCGGCCCGGCCCCGGCGGTCACCGGTGAGTACCGGCTCGGGGACGTACGCCATGTCACGGCCGACTCCCGGCGGCTCCGCGACGAGCTGGGCTGGAAGCCCGCGGTGGGCTTCGCGGAGGGCATGGCGGAGTTCGCGGCGGCCCCGCAGCGGGACATGGCCGCGAGCCCGGCCCACTGACCCGGCGTCCGCCGCCCCGCGCTCACGCCACCGGCAGGGTGACCTCGAAGCAGCAGCCGCCGGTGACGTTGCGGACCTCGGCCCGGCCCTCGTGCGCCTCGACGATCCCGCGCACGATGGCGAGCCCGAGACCCGCGCCGGCCGGGGGCGTACGGGCGTGGGTGCCGCGCCATCCGGTGTCGAAGACCCGGGCCAGGTCCTCTTCCGGGATGCCGCCGCAGCCGTCGGTCACCGACAGGACCACACCGCCGCCCGTGCGTTGCGCGGCCACCGCCACGGTGCCGTCGGCGGGGGTGCGGCGGATCGCGTTGATCAGGAGGTTGCCCAGGACCCGGCTCATCTCCTTGCCGTCGACCTCGACGGGCACCGCCTCGATCCGGTCACCGACCAGCCGTACGCCGTGCTCGCGGGCCAGCGGGTCCGCGCCGGCGAGCGCGTCGCCCACCAGGTCGTACACGGAGATCCGGGTGGGGCTGAGGGTGAGCGAACCGGCGTGGATGCGGGAGAGCTCGAAGAGGTCGCCGACCATGTCGTTCATGCGCTCCACCTCGGTGCGTATCTGCCGCAGATAGCGCCGTGAGTCGACGGCCATGCCGTCCTCCAGCGCCTCCGACATGGCCCGCAGCCCGGCGAGCGGGGTGCGCAGGTCGTGCGAGATCCAGGCGACGAGCTCCCGCCGCGAGGTCTCCAGGGCGCGCTCGCGCTCACGTGAACTGTCGAGTTTGGCGCTGGTGGCGGCCAGCTCCCGGGTGAGGGCGGCGAGTTCGGCGGTGGCCGGGGCGGCGGGCGCCGCGAAGGTGCCGCCGTCGCCGAAGGAGCGGGCGGCGAGGGTCAGATCGCGGCTCCGCGCCGCCACCCAGCGGCCGAGCAGCATCGCGGTGACGAGCGAGACGACGGCGGCCATCGCGACGACGGTCGTGACCACGGACAGGTCGTGCGGCGACAGGAACATCGCCCAGGCGACGGCCAGCGTCCCGGCGAGCATCGCGGTCACGGCGACGGCGGCGACGACGGTCAGCGAGACGACGAGCGAGCGGTGCCGGAAGAGCCGCAGGACGAGCGCGCCGAGCAGCCCGGCCGCGGCCGCGCCGAGGAACGCGAACAGCGCGATGAGGAGTATGTCGGTCATGCCGGCTCCCCCGAGGAGGCGTCCGCCGGCGGGCCGGGCGGCAGGTCCAGGCGGTAGCCCACGCCCCAGACCGTACGGATGAGCTCCGGCCGGGCCGGGTCCGCCTCGACCTTGCCGCGCAGCCGGCGCACATGGACCGTCACCGTCGACAGGTCACCGAAGTCCCAGCCCCACACCTCGCTCATCAGCTCCTCCCGGGTGAAGGCCCGGCCCGGGTGGCGCAGCAGGAAGGCGAGCAGGTCGAACTCGCGCAGGGTGAGGGCCAGTACCCGGCCGTCCCTGGTCGCCCGCCTGGCCGCCGGTTCGAGGACGAGGCCCGCGCCCTCGATCAGCGCCGGGCGCCCGGCGGGTACGGCGGCCGCACCGGCGCGGCGCAGCACGGAATCGACGCGCAGGACGAGTTCGCGCGGGCTGAACGGCTTGGTGACGTAGTCGTCCGCCCCCGTCTCCAGGCCGAGGACGCGGTCGTCCTCGTCGCCGCGCGCGGTGAGCATGATGACGGGCACCCGCCCGTGTGCCCGCATCCGGCGGCAGACCTCGAAGCCGTCCATGCCGGGCAGCATCAGGTCCAGCACGACCAGGTCGGGGCGGCGGCGGGCGAAGCACTCCAGCGCGGCCGGGCCGTCCGCCGCGCGGGCCACGTCGTAGCCGGCACGGGTCAGGTATCCGGCGACGACCTCGGAGACGGTCGGGTCGTCGTCCACGACGAGGACATGGCCGGGGACGGGGGCGGTGGCCGGGTCACGGGAGGGAGCGGGGCCGGGGACGGGAGCGGGGCCGGGGCCGGAGACCTCGCCCCCGGCTTCCGGGCCCCCCGGCGCCGGACGGGCGGGAAGGGCGGGCTGCATGACCCCACCCTGGCACCCGTTCCCCGCGCGCCGGGCGTGTGGACACCGCCACACGGTCGACGTCCACGTTTCGTAAGAATCCATGGCCCGAAATGTCGGATTGTGCTCCGTAGGGTGAGCCGGGTGACCGACTCCTGCGACACCTCCGGCCCCCGCGCCGACATCGTGCTGCCCTGCCTGGACGAGGCCGCCGCCCTCCCCGGGGTGCTCGGCGCGATCCCGCGCGGCTGGCGCGCCATCGTCGTCGACAACGGCTCCACCGACGGCTCGGCCGAACTGGCCCGGTCGCTCGGCGCGACGGTGGTGCACGAGCCGCGGCGCGGCTTCGGCTCCGCCTGCCACGCCGGGCTGCTCGCCGCCGAGGCGGAGTTCGTCTGCTTCTGCGACTGCGACGGGTCCCTGGACCCCGGGCTGCTCCCCGGCTTCGTCCGCCGGATCGCGGACGGCGAGAGCGATCTGCTGCTCGGCCGCCGCCGCCCCGACCGGCTCGGCGCCTGGCCCCTGCACGCCCGCGCGGGGAACCTGGCGCTGTCCCGGCTGCTGCGCAGACGTACCGGGCTGCGGCTGCACGACCTGGGGCCGATGCGCGCCGGGCGCCGGGCGGACCTGCTGGCGCTCGGCCTCACCGACCGGCGCAGCGGATACCCGTTGCAGATGGTGGTGCGGGCGGCGGACGCGGGGCTGCGGGTCGCCGAGACGGATGTCCCCTACCTCTCGCGCACCGGGAAGTCGAAGGTCACCGGCACCTGGCGGGGCACCTGGCACGCGGTGCGCGACATGCGCGCGGTGCTGGGCGAGGCGCCGGTCGCGGTGGGGGTGTCCCGGTGAGCCCGGCGGCCTGTACCGGCGGGACAAAGGGCGCCGGAACCGGAGCCGTCGGCGGGGCCCCGCCCGTCGGGCCGGTGACCCTGCTGGTCATCGCGAAGGAACCGCTGCCCGGCCGGGTCAAGACCCGGCTGACGCCGCCCTTCACCCCGCGGGAGGCCGCACGGCTCGCCGAGGCCTCGCTCGCCGACACCCTGCGCACCGTCCTCGCACTGCCCGCCGCGCGGCGGGTGCTCGTCCTCGACGGGGCGCCCGGGCCGTGGCTGCCGCCGGGCATCGAGGTGGTGGGCCAGTGCGCGGGCGGCCTCGACGAACGGCTGGCCGCCGCGTTCGGCGGCAGCACGGGGCCGACGCTCCTCATCGGCATGGACACCCCGCAGATCACCGCCGCCGATCTGGCGCCCGCGCTCCGCGCCGGTTCCTGGGACGGCTGCGACGCCTGGTTCGGCCCGGCCGAGGACGGCGGCTTCTGGGCGCTGGGCCTGGCCGAGCCGGACCCGGAGCTGCTGCGCGGGGTGCCGATGTCCGTGCCGGAGACCGGCGCGGTGCAGCGCCGGCGGCTGGTCGGGGCCGGGCTGGCGGTGCGTGACCTGCCCAGGCTGCGGGACGTGGACACGGCTGCCGACGCCGTGGACGTCGCCGCCCTGGCGCCGCACGGCCGGTTCGCCTCCGTACTCGCCGGACTGACCGGGGCGGTGGCCCGATGAGCCAGACGGTTCCCCGGCACGGAACGGTCCGCCCGCCGCACCCGGACACCACCTCCTGGAGCACCGACCCGTACGCCAACGCCCTGCGCAACGGTCACGGTCCGCTGTTCCTGCGCCGTACGGACGGCTGGCTGCTGCCGCTGGACGTGGAGCGCTGGTGCGCGGGCGCGGACGCCGCGGACCTGTCCGCGCTGCACCGCTGCGAGGGGCCCGTCCTGGACATCGGGTGCGGGCCCGGCCGGCTGGTCGCGGCGCTGGCGGCCCGCGGCCACCGTGCGCTCGGCATCGACGTGAGCGAGGCGGCGGTGGCCCGCACCCTGCGGCTCGGCGGCTCCGCCCTGCACCGCTCGGTCTTCGAACCCCTTCCGGGCGAGGGACGTTGGGGCACCGTCCTGCTCGTCGACGGCAACATCGGCATCGGCGGCGACCCGCGCAGACTCCTGCACCGGACGGCGGCCGTGCTCGCCCCCGGCGGGCTGCTCATCGCGGAGACCGCCCCGCAGGACATCGACGAGCGGGTCCGGGTCCAGCTGGACGACGGACGTAGCGACCGGGCCGCGCCCGTCGCGCCCTTCCCCTGGGCCCGGCTCGGCACACCGGCACTGCTGCGGTACGCCGGACTCCTCGGCTGGCTGACCGTCGATCAGTGGGAGGCGGACGGCCGCACCTTCGTCTCCCTGCGCCGCGGCCGCAGCGTCCTGACGACCAGCCAGAGCGCCGACAGCACGAACAGCGCGGCCGTGATCAGCAGCCAGTTCCCCAGGAACACATCGGGGGAGAGCCCGCTCGCCGGCTCGTAGCGCCTGGTGTGCCGGGTGATCAGCGGCCACCACATCAGCAGCAGCAGGCCGGACAGGAAGACCGGCACCCGGACGAAGTTGACCAGGCCGGGGCGCGGGGCGAGCGAGCGCCGCAGCAGCAGGTCCGCGCTCGCGTACAGCGGCACCAGCACCAGGTCGTGCACGAGGGCCGCGCCGACGAACCAGACGACGACGCCGAACGTGTCGCCGGCCAGCAGCCGCACCCCCGCGTATCCCGCGAGCGCGAAGGAGGCGGCCATCAGCAGGAGGTGCAGCGGGCCCTCCCCGTACCAGCGCCGCACGAGGTCACGGGGGTTCAGCCTGTTCACAGCTCTTCTCACAGCTCTCCTCACAGCTCTCCGAAGGTCAGCCGGGACACCCATTTGGTGTTGAGCACGCCGGGCGCGGCCGGGACGATGATCCGGGCCGGGTAGCCGTGGTCGGGGGACAGGTCCTCGCCGTTGACCTGCAACGCCAGCAGCGAGCGGGGGTCGCGGACCTGGTTGTCGCGGAGCGCCGCCCGGCGGAACGGTCCGCTGCGCTGCACGGACTCCACCAGCACCCCGGGCGGGTTGCGCGGGTACCCGGCGAGCTCCGCCAGGTCCTTCAGCCGGACGCCGCGCCACCACTGGTCAGAGGTGGACCAGCCCTCCACGCAGGCGATCGGGAGCGCCGCGCTGTACTGGTCCATGGCCAGCAGCTGCTCCCGGGTGAACCGGAGGTCACCGGCGGGTCCGCTGACGGTCAGCCACCAGCCCTCCCCCGTCTCCGCGGTGGTGATCCCGACAGCGGCGGCGGTCTTGTTGATCTGGAAACCGTTGGGGCCCGAACCGGGTTCGGCGGCGCCGCGCGGGGTGAGCAGCGCGATCTGCCGCAGCGGCCCGTCGAAGCTCCGGCCCGCCGAGGTGATCAGCAGGACCAGCGAACCGGCGCCCACCATGGCCAGCGCCCCGCGCCGGGAGAGCGTCGGCGCGGCCGGGGCCGGGGAGGCCAGCGGGTCCCCCGGCACGTTCCCGCTCAGCGCGCCCGACCTCAGCGCCCGCACGGCCTGCGGGGTCCGCAGCCCGGCGTGGGCGAGGAACGCGGCGAAGAACACCCACGCCCCGTAGAAGTGCAGCGGGTAGAAGGAGCCCGGGAACAGGTACTCCAGCTGGATGTTGAGGAGTCCGGTGACGAACTCGAACAGCGCCCCGCCCACCAGGAACAGCAGCGACAGCCGCTCCAGCGCATGGCCCACCGACCGGGCCGGCGGCAGCGCGAAGAGCTTCGGCACCACCGACCAGAGCTTGGCCAGCAGCACCGGGACAAGCACGATCCCGACGGTGACGTGCAGCCCCTGCGTCAGCCGGTACAGCCAGTGCGGACCGGTCGGCCAGGCGAAGAGGTAGAACCCCAGCAGGCCCTTGTCCGGGGTCTTGTCGTTGACCGGGTTCAGGTCCGGGTTGTACGCCGCGTACGACAGCAGACCGGTCACGAACAGCAGCGTGATCCCACCGAGCAGGACGAGCCCGAGCACCGCGGTGAACCGGACCCCGCGCACCGGGCTGCGCCAGAAACCGGGCGCGGAGGGGGTCCGTTCCAGGAGCCCGGCGGCGCGGCCGGAGGAGAGGCCGGGCAGGGGTGCGGGAAGTCTGAAGCGTCGGAACCGACGTCTGTCGCCCATGCCCCGACGCTATGCCCGGGGTACCGGGGCAGGGCTTCTGCGACTCCTGACGAAACGCTGACGTCATCCGACTGCGGTCCGCGACGGCCCTGGTCGGGTGCGGAATCTGACGGTTCGGTGACGCGCCCCGTCCGCACCCGCCCACGCCGCCCCGGCGTGCATACCGTGCGTGGGTGAAGACCAAGGACCGCGCGGAGCGGCGCACCGAACCGGAGAGCGACCGCCGCACCGGCCACCGCCTCGACCTGGCCGCGGCCGGCGCGGGCGTGCTGCTCGTCGTCGCCGCCGTGCTCGTCGGCCGGGCCGTGAAGGACTTCGACCGCGTCCTGTACGTCCACTGGCCGCCGCTGCTCGCGACCTGGTACCCGCACGTCGGGCCCGGCACCGCCGCCGCGCCGGCCGTCGCCGTGGCCGTCGTCGCGTACGGTCCGGCCCTGGCCGACCGGCTGCGCTGGCGGGCCCTGCTGCCGGTCTGCTGGGGCGCCTCGCTCGCCTGGGTCTTCTCCCTGGCGCTGATCGACGGCTGGGGGCGCGGCATCGCCGAACGCCTCACCACCAAGCACGAGTACCTCAGGGCCATCGGCCGCTTCGACGACATCGGTGCCGCCCTGCGCGGCTTCAACGACCACATCCTGATCGGCCCGCCGGGCAACTGGCCCACCCATGTCGCCGGTCACCCGCCGGGCGCCACCCTCACCTTCGTCCTGCTGGACCGGATCGGGCTCGGCGGCGGCGCCTGGGCCGGGGTCTGGTGCGTCGTGACCGGCACCACCGCCGCGCTGGCCGCACTGGTCGCCGTCCGTGTGCTGGCCGACGAGCGCACGGCCCGCCGCGCCGCGCCCTTCCTCGTCCTCGCGCCGGTCGCGGTCTGGGCCGGCACCTCGGCGGACGGCTACTTCGCCGCCGTCGCCGCCTGGTCCGTCGCCCTGCTGGCCTCGCCGCGACCGGCAAGGTCCGCAGCCCCGCGGCGGCCGCCCTCGGCGCGGGGCTGCTGTACGGACTGACCTGCTACCTCAGTTACGGTCTGGCGCTCGTCGCCCTGCCGCTCCTGGCCGTTCTCCTGATCGCCCGCACCGCCCGGCCGGTCCCGCTCTTCGTCCTGGGGGCCCTGGCCGCACCGGTCGCCTTCACCCTGGCCGGGTTCGACTGGTGGGAGGCGTACCACCTGCTGGTCGAGCGCTACTACCAGGCGGCGGGCGGATTCCGCCCGTACTCGTACTGGGTCTGGGCCAACCTCGCGTGCACCGTGATCGCCGTCGGACCGGCGACGGTCGCGGGCCTGCGCCGGAGCGCGGCGGCCGTGCCCGGGGCGGTGGGCGCGCTGCGGACGGAGACCGCCGCCGCGCCGCAGCGGCTGGTCCTGCTCGTACTCGCGGCGTTCCTCGCCCTGCTGGCCGCCGACCTGTCCGGGATGAGCAAGGCGGAGACCGAACGGATCTGGCAGCCCTTCATGCTCTGGCTGCTGCCCGCCGCCGCGCTGCTGCCCACGCCCGGCCGCCGCGGCTGGCTGGCCGCCCAGGCGGCCGTCGCCCTGCTCGTCAACAGTCTGCTCTGGACCGGGTGGTGAACGCGGCGGACTGTCGTGGAACGGCCGGCGCCCTGGTATGGGTGGTTCCGTGCCGACATTCGAGATCACCACAGCAAGCGCGGACGACATCAGGATGATGGCGGACTGGGCCCACGCCGAGGGCTGGAACCCGGGCCTGACCGACGGTCAGGCCTTCTTCGCCGCCGATCCCTGCGGCTTCCTGATCGGCAGGCTCGACGGTGCGCCCGTCTCCTGCGTCTCCGTGATCCGCTACGGCGCGGACCACGGCTTCCTGGGCTTCTACCTCACCCGCCCGGAACTGCGCGGCCAGGGCTACGGCAGCCGGCTCTGGGCCACCGGGACGGCCCGGCTGGACGGGCGGAACACCGGCCTCGACGGGGTGGTGGAGCAGCAGGCCAACTACCGCAGGTCCGGCTTCCGCCCGGTCTGGACGAACATGCGGTACGAGGGGCTGGTGCCGGTGGACATCGCACCGCCGCCCGGCGTCACCCTGGCCGACGCCCGCACCCTGCCCTTCGGCCAGGTCACCGCGTACGACCGCCGGTTCTTCCCGGCGGAGCGCGACGGATTCCTGGCGGCCTGGACCACCGCTCCCGGCCGCACCGCGCTGGTCGCGCTGCGCGAGGGGGAGGTGGAGGGGCTCGCCGTGCTGCGCGCCTGCCGTACGTCCTCGCGCATCGGCCCGCTGTACGCGGCCACGCCGGAGACGGCCGCCGCCCTGGTGAGCGCGCTCGCGGCCACCGATCCGTCGACCCCGGTCGCGGTGGACGTACCCGACGTCAACCCGGCCGCGGTACGGCTCGCCGGACAGCTGGGCCTCACCCCGTCGTTCGAGACGGCCCGCATGTACACCGGGCCGGCACCGGACGTCGATCACACCGGGCTGTTCGGTATCACCAGCCTCGAACTGGGCTGACCGCCGGCCCGGTCCTCACCCGGTGCGGCGCTCCCGTGGAGCAGCCCCAGGACCCGGTCCCGGAGCAGCTCGTACTCCTCGCGCAGGCGGACGATCTCCGGGGGCCGGGGAACGGCCGTGCCGCCGGTGACGATCTCCTCGGGGGCGAACTGCTCGCGGGTGAGGTCGATCTCCGTCCCCGGGCCCAGCCGGTTCCACCAGTGGTAGTCCGTGCGCACCCCGCCGACCCGGACCTCACCGCGTACGAGGTCACCGCCCAGCAGGTCGTGCAGGACCAGGGCGGTGACCCCGCACTGGTCGCGGGCGGGGTTGGCGGGGGTCCAGTGCGGCCGGTACGCGGGCGTGGTGGTGTCGGGGCCCCAGCTGCTGCGGACCGCTGCTTCGATGTCGGCGAGGAGGAAGGGCTTCATGACACCGATCCTCGCAGCCGCCACTGACAGCGCCCCCGGGCTCACCCCTGTCCGGGCCCATCCCGGGCGGGTCCGGACAGGGCCCGCGAGGCCATCACCGCGATGTCGTCCTCCGCGCCCGGACCGAAGCGGTCGAGGACGTCGTCGAGCAGCTCCTCCAGATTCCCGCTCGCCGGCAGCTTCAGGTCCAGGAGCCGGCCGACGGACACGTCGATGTCCTCTCCGCGCCGCTCCACCAGGCCGTCGGTGTACATGAACAGCACCGTGCCCGGGGCGCACCGCACCTCCGTCGTCCGGTAGCCGCCGAACCCGGTGCCGAGCGGCGGCCCCGCGGGTACGTCGCCCAGCCGGGTCCCCGCCGCCCCGGGCTCGATGAACACCGGCGGGAGGTGGCCCGCGCTCGACACCTGGCACATCCCGCCGGCCCGGTCGACCACCGCGAGCAGACACGTCGCCGCCCGGTCGAGACCGGACCGCTCCACCATCCGGTCGAGCTGTCGCAGGATGCGGTGCGGCGGCAGCTCCTCGTCGGCGAGCAGCCGCAGCAGCGAGCGGTAGTGGCTCATCGCGACGGCCGCCTCCACCCCGTGCCCCATCACATCGCCCATCGCCTTCAGGTGCCGTCCGTCGCGCAGCGGGATGATGTCGAACCAGTCGCCGCCCACCAGCACGCTCCGGTCGGCCGGCAGATAGCGGGTGGCGACCTCGATGTGCGGGTGCGGCGGGTGCGGTTCGGAGAGCAGGGAGCGCTGGAGCTCCAGGGCGATGGTGTGCTCGTGGGTGAAACGGCGCGCGTGGTCGAGGTCGACGGCCGCCCGTCCGGCGAGTTCCCGGGCGACCACCACGTCCTGCTCCGTGAAGGTCGGCGAGTCCCCCGCCCTGACCAGGGCGAGGACACCGATCGGCCCGCCGCGCACGGAGACCGGCACGACGACCGCCGAGTGCATCCCGAGGGACCGGTAGACGGCCACCCGTTCGGGGGAGGGTGCCAGGCGGCCCAGCCGCTCGTCGCCCGTGAGGTTCTCGACGACCGGCTGGTTGGTGGCCAGACAGCGCGTCACGGCCGCGTCCTCCTGGTAGTCGACGTAGTCGCCGGCCACTCCGAAGGGCGCGAGCCGCTCGCGCAGCCCCGGCACCGCCGTGAGCGCCGCCCGTCTCAGCCGGGTCACCCCGGGCGGTGCGGGGCGCACCGGCGGGGCGACGTCCGGCGGGAAGACCTCGACCGTGGCGAGGTCCGCGAGCCCCGGTACGACGAGGTCGACCAGCTCGGCGCAGGTCGTGTCCATGTCGAGCGTGGTGCCGATGCGGGTGTTCGCGCTGTCCAGGAGGCTCAGATGGCGGCGGGCCTGGGCCAGCTGGCGCTGCTCCTCGTCGGAGGCCATGACCTCCAGCAGGATGCCCGCGACGCCCACCACCCGGCCGGCCACCTCCAGCCGGTGGTACGCGCCGTGCCAGTAGCGCCGGGCGGCGCCGGACGCGGGGGTCCGGCCGCTGGAGGTGATCTCGCGGGGCCGGCCGTCGGAGAGCACCGCCAGCATCAGGTCCTCGCGGACGTCGATCCCGGGGAGCACCTCGGCGACCGTACGGCCCAGGTGCTCGGCGGCCGGGATGCCGTTGAGCCGTTCGAGGGCCGGGTTCACGTAGAGGTAGCGCAGCTTGGTGTCGAGGACCGCCACCCCGGCCGTGGTGCCGCCGATCAGGGCCGCGAGCGCCATGGTGTCGAGCGGCGGCGGACCGCCGGCGTACTCATCGGCCTGCAAGGCAACCTCCTGGAGCGGGGCGCGGGCCGCCCGACTGCCCGGCCCCTCATCGTCGGCTGCCCGCACCGCCCCCGCATCCCCGGACGGCCCGCCGCCGATCAGCGCGGGCGGACCGGAGGCGCCGCCCCGCTCGCCAGGCCGTCGGCGCGCAGCCGGTCCAGATCGACGGTCCCGTCCTCGGCCGGGGCCTCCGGCGGCAGCAGCAGGGCCTCGGCGACGGGGCCGGGGAGCGGGGCCCGCCCCAGCAGCCCGGTGACCAGGGCCGTGGTCAGCCGGTGCCAGGCGGGGGCGCGGCGGAGCATCGCGTGGCCGCTGCCGTGCACGGTGACCAGACAGGTACGGGCCCCGGCCCGGCGCGCCCGTGCGGTGAGCGTGCGGGAGGCCTCCGGGCTGGTGACGCGGTCGCGGGTGCTGTGCACGAGGACGACGTCGCGCCCGGCGAGCTGCTCGACCGGGTCTCCGTCCGGGCACCACGGGGCGAGACCGACCACACCCCGTACGAGTGGGTGCCCGGCGGCGTTCAGTGCGGCGCGGCCGCCCATCGAGTGCCCCACCAGCACCACCGGGATCTCCCCCGCCTCCCGCCGCACCTCGTCCAGGGCGCGCACGGCGTCGTGCAGCGGGTCCGCCCGGGACCCGTTCCAGCCCCGGTGCCCGTACCGGACGGCACGCACCAGGACGTCCCCCGGCAGCGCCCGCCCCAGCGCGTGCGCGAACGGACGCATCCGCACCGCGGGCAGGTTGAACGGTCCGGGCGGCGGCGCCCCGACCCCGGTCTCCCGTCCGCCGTGCAGCAGGAGTACCGCCGACTCGGGCGGTCGTCGTCGTGTCATGCCTACCTCCGGTGCGGATGGGTGGAGCGGTACCGAGCATGCTGTACGGAGCAGGGGCGGCACCACCGCCGCAGCGCCGGACACCGAAGGACACACCATGGGATCTTCACCGCAACTCGGCAGTACCGTCCAGGACTTCACCCTCGCGGGCGGGGCGCTCGACGGTGACACGTTCGAACGCCGCGACTACACGCTCTCCGCCGCCCGCGGCCGGGCCGTGGTCCTGGCCTTCTACCCCGGCGACAACACGGCCGTGTGCACCAAGCAGCTCTGCTCGTACTCCTCCGGCATGGAGACCTTCGAGGGACTCGACGCCGAGGTCTGGGGGATCAGCCCCCAGGACGTGGACAGCCACGAGTCCTTCGCCCGCGCCCACAGCCTGCGGATGCCGCTGCTGGCGGACACCGGCCGCGAGATCGCACGCGCGTACGGGGTGGCGGCGCCGGGCATCGGCGTGCGCCGGGCCGTGTTCCTGATCGACGCGGAGGGAGTGCTGCGCTGGAAGCACGTGGCACTCCTCGGGGCCACGTTCCAGTCACTGGACACACTGGCGGACCACCTCTCCGGCATCCGGAACGCCTAGAAGACTGCCGGAACCCGGCAGTGTCACCGGACCGGCATGTATGGGACCATCCAGCCAGTTCGACGGAAATGTTCGGGGGATTCCGCAGACCGGGAGGGGTGATCACGTGACCTTGTTTCTCGGTCTCGGCATTGCGGGAATCGTGCTGCTCGCACTGTCCCTGATCTTCGACGGAATACTCGAAGGCCTCTTCGGAGGCGTGCTGGACGGCCTCTTCGACGGTCTGCTCTCCCTTCCGGTGATCGCCGGATTCGTCTCGATGCTCGGTTTCGGCGGCGCCATCGTGCTCGGCACGACCGGTGTCGGTACGTTCGCAGCCGTCGGGGCCGGTGTCCTCGCCGGTCTGGTCGCCGCCTGGCTCACCTGGAAGTTCAGCCAGGCCCTGATGCGGGACCAGACCAGCGCCACGCCGCGGGACTCGGATCTCGTCGGCTCGGCCGGCTCCGTGGTCACGGCCATTCCGGCCGACGGCTACGGAGAGGTACTGCTGCGGCTGGGGGGTCATGTCGTGAAGCTGTCGGCCAAGAGCCCGGTGCCGGTCGCACGCGGCACCGAGATCTGGGTCGAGGCCACGCTCTCGACCACCTCGGTCTCGGTCCGCCCCGTCGAACGCTGAGCCGGCAAACCGGCCGCCCCACCACCGCTCGCAACAGAACTGCCGTCCCCGACGGGAGGCAGAGGGGGACACCCTTATGAGTCCAGTACTGATCGCCATCGTCGGAGTCGTCGTACTCCTCGTCCTGCTGGCCCTCGTGGTCATCACCCGCTACAAGGTGGCCGGGCCCAGCGAGGCGTTCATCATCACCGGCCGCCGCGGCAAGAAGTCCGTCGACCCGGTGACCGGGCGCGCCAGCATCGACAACAGCGGCCAGAAGGTCGTCGTCGGCGGCGGCGTCTTCGTCGTCCCGTTCGTCCAGCAGAAGTTCACCCTGGACCTGTCCAGCCGGCACATCCCGATCGCCGTGCGCGGTGCCGTCACGCTGCGCGGTGTGAAGTCCAACCTGGAAGGCGTCGCGATCGTCAAGGTCGGCGGCAGCGAGGACGCGATCCGGGCCGCCGCCCAGCGCTTCCTGCAGCAGCAGAACGGCATCGTCGGCTTCACCCAGGAAGTGCTCTCCGGCGCACTGCGTGCCATCGTCGGCCGGATGTCGGTCGAGGACATCATCCGCGACCGGGCCGCGTTCGCCGGCCAGGTGGCGGAGGAGGCCGAGGCCAGCCTGTCCGGCCAGGGCCTGATCCTGGACGCCTTCCAGATCCAGGACATCACCACCGAGGGCTCCTACCTGGAGGACCTCGGCCGCCCCGAGGCCGCCCGCGCCAAGCAGGAGGCGGACATCGCCGAGGCGATCGCCCGCCGCGCCTCCGAGCAGGCCCGGCTGAAGGCCGCAGAAGAGATCGCCATCGCCGAGCGGACGTTCTACCTCAAGCAGGCCGAGATCAAGGCCGAGACGGAGGCCGCCGCCGCCAAGGCGAACGCCGCCGGCCCCCTCGCCGAGGCCGCCCGCCAGCAGGAAGTCCTCCAGGAGCAGGAGAAGGTCGCCGAGCGCCAGGCCGCGCTGACGGACCGCGAACTCGACACCAAGGTCCGCAAGCCCGCCGACGCCGCCCGCTACCAGGCCGAGCAGGAGGCCGAGGCCCGCCGTATCGCCCAGGTCAAGGAGGCCGAGGCGGAAGCCGAGCGCTCCCGCCTGACCGGTGAGGGCGAGAAGCTGCACCGCTCCGCACTCGCCGACGCCGTACGCATCGAGGGCGAGGCCGAGGGCGCCGCCATCGCCGCGAGGGGTTCGGCCGAGGCCGAGGCCATGCGGAAGAAGGCGGACGCCTTCGCCCAGTACGGCGACGCGGCCGTGCTCCAGATGCTCGTCGAGGTACTCCCGCAGGTCGTCGCCAAGGCGTCCGAGCCGCTGAGCGCCATCGACAAGCTGACCGTGATCTCGACGGACGGCGCGAGCCAGCTGTCCCGCACCGTCACGGACAACGTCGCCCAGGGCATGGAGCTCCTCAGCTCCACCACGGGCGTCGACCTCACCGCCCTGCTCAAGAACCTCAGGGGCGCCACCCCGAAGTCGGAGATCCCGGCCCAGCCGGAAACGGCCACCGCGGCCTCGACCAACCAGAACGGCAAGATCGAGGTCACGGACTGACGTCCGCCCCCGACAGCAACACCCACGTGCCCGGCCGGTTCCCCACCGTCCGGGCACGCGCGCGTTTACCTGGGGCGCGTGGGCGTCCGCCTCGAGCACGCGGGCGTCGTGGGTGTTCGCCTTCGGGCACACGGGCGTCTGTCCCCCGGCGCCGCGAGGCCGGCTGGTGCGGTGCGGGGGTCTGCCTGTACGGACGCGACGGCGCCGAGCCGAGTGGCACGGCGCGCGCGGGAGCAGCCAACCTACTCACCTGAGCAGATTGGTGCTTCTGGTTCATCCCCGCGTTCGCGGGGAACAGCCCTTAGCCGTCCGCCAGACCCAGCTCTACATGGGCTCATCCCCGCACGCGCGGGGAGCAGCCGGTGTAAGCCCCGTTCGTGTCCCCGCCGTTGGGTTCATCCCCGTACGCGCGGGGAGCAGGGATGGGTGCTGGACCAGTGGACAGAGGCCGAGGGTTCATCCCCGCACGCGCGGGGAGCAGCCGTCCGCGAAGCGATCGCCTCTGGGGAGACCGGGTTCATCCCCGCACGCGCGGGGAGCAGGTAACTGCTGCTCAGAGGCTGAGACCAACGCTGGGTTCATCCCCGCACGCGCGGGGAGCAGTAAGCCCGGGGGGTTCGTCGTGTTCCGGGCCTGGGTTCATCCCCGCACGCGCGGGGAGCAGTACCGGGACCGGAGGCGCGAGGAGCGCGAGGCGGGTTCATCCCCGCACGCGCGGGGAGCAGCATCTCGCGGTCGTCCACGGCCGTCCGGCGGCGGGTTCATCCCCGCACGCGCGGGGAGCAGGGCCGGCTTGTTGCGCCGGGTGATCTCGGTGTGGGTTCATCCCCGCACGCGCGGGGAGCAGACGACGCTGAGTTCGGTGTCGTTGAACGACATGGGTTCATCCCCGCACGCGCGGGGAGCAGGGCGAGCAGTTCATGGAGGGCATGCCGATCGGGGGTTCATCCCCGCACGCGCGGGGAGCAGAACAGGCTCACGCCGATGGTGGACAGGATCAGGGGTTCATCCCCGCACGCGCGGGGAGCAGCGGCGTCATCCGTCAGTCGATCCACCCGATCGGGGTTCATCCCCGCACGCGCGGGGAGCAGGGGTGCGCCGCGATGGCGGCGGCGAGCTGGTCGGGTTCATCCCCGCACGCGCGGGGAGCAGCGCAGCGGGTACACCGGGAACTGGGTCCGGAGGGGTTCATCCCCGCACGCGCGGGGAGCAGCAAACGTTAAGGGTCCAATCACGATCTACGTGGGGTTCATCCCCGCACGCGCGGGGAGCAGCCCCAACGCGTCGCCGATGCCGGAGGAGGACGGGGTTCATCCCCGCACGCGCGGGGAGCAGGGCCGCGTGCGCGAGTACCGCACCCGGCGGCAGGGTTCATCCCCGCACGCACGGGGAGCAGACTCTGTGACCTGCGGGTTTATCCGACGGACTGGCTGAACTCGAGCAGCTTCAGCAACTCGGACATTTCACCCCTCTCGTCACCTTCGGGGGCCGCCACCGCTCCGGTCATTGACGGGCGCGGGCAGCGGGGATGGCAGTGGTGTGACTCGGTTCGATCAACCTCGGCGACGCAGACGTCTCGACGCCCTCAAGACCCCCCGAACCGACGCCGCTTCGCGGCCTTGCTCCAGCCCTTGGTGGGTGGGGACAGAGCGGGCGGCGGTCTGTCCTTCGGGCGGAGGATCAACGTGAGGCCCTCGTGATCCACCGGGTGCCACTTGTGGTCGTGGGTCTCGAAGGCGTACCCCTGCTCGCTGTTGTCGCTGTACGCAAGGAGCGCTCGCCCTTGGCCCGAATACTGCCTGACCTCCGCCCACAGCGCCTGGCGCACGCGCGTGGAGGGGCCGCCGATGAAGACGCCCGGGGAAATCTCCAGAAGCCAGCGCGTGAGGAATCCGCGCAGGGCCATCGGACAGTTGGTGAGGACAATGACCGTCACCAGATGACGCCCTCGTCGTAATTACGCCCGGCACTGAGCTCCGTGCCACCGTCCGACTGCAGCATCACCTGATCTCGTGATTCTTCGTCGCCTGCATCAGCATCAGCGCCGGTTCCAGAACCGCTCCCGGCCCCGAGGAGTTGCTTGATGTCGGTGACCACGCGGTCCATCAGGCCCGTACGGTTCGCGGCGTCCCGCAAGGCGCGTCGGGTTCGGGAGCCGATGTCTTCGGGGCCCTCGGCCGCGGCGTCGAACGCGACCGGGATGCCGATTTCTGTCTTGTAGAGGTCGGCTATGTCCAGCACGAAGGACAGCTCGTGGCCGGAGTGGACGAACCCTAGGCCCGGAGCGCATCCGAGAGCGGCCACGACGGCGTGGGCGATGCCGTACATGCACTGGGCCGCCGCGGTGATCGCCTGGTTGGGCGCGTCGCCGGATGCGAAGTCGCCCGGAGTGTAGTGACGGCCGTGCCAGGGGACGCCGGTGCGGGCAGCCTCCTTGCGGTAGCAGGCTTTGACGCGCGTGCCCTCGTGCCCGAGCAGTTCGTGACGGGTCAGGCGGGCCGGGTCCTCGTCCGGGAAGCGCAGCCGGTACATGTCGCGGGCGACCGCCAGGCGTCGGCGTTGGTTCGCCCACGCCGTGGCTTGAGCCTGCACCAGGACGGAGGAGCGGGTGAGGGCACGCCCGCCCGCGTAGAAGCGGACTCCGTGTTCACCGACCCAGACCACGCCCGCTCCGCATTCGCCGAGGACGCTCATGGCCTGATGGGTGATGCGGGTTCCGGGGCCGAGGAGGAGTGTTCCGATGGTCGCCGACGGAATGTGCCTCGTGCCCTCCGCGTCCTCGGCGGTGATGGCGTGCGCGTCACGGTGCACGACGCACCGCTCCAGATAGACGAAGGACAGCCGGTCCCCCACCCTGCTCAGTTCACGCGGTGACGAGAGCTTGCGAGCTCCCAGCGACGAAGAGGTCATGGTCCGTCCTCACACCACGGGAGCAAGGGTCATCAGCCCGCAGCCGTAGGCCTTCGCCTTACCCAGTCCGGAAGCCAGCCTCAGGCGGAAGACCTCGGGGTCGGTCACCCGTAGCCGGCCCTGGTAGGTCACGGCGGCGATCCGTACGGCGTTCCTGCCCGCCGCCGCGGAACTGCCCCTACTGCCGGAGCTGCCCCTATTGGCGGAACTGTCCTTACCGGACGAGGCACTGTTATTGCCGAACGAGGGACTGTTCATGACGGACGAGGCACTGTTTTTACTGAATGACAGCCCCCGGGCCCCGCCCACCGCCAGCTCGTACTCGTCCCCCCGCTCCAAACGACGGGCCTCCGGCGCCTTCTCCACGATGGCGAAGCCCCCGCGGTCCTGCTGCTTGAGCAGCCACTCGATCTGGTAGCGGGGCGTCCGGTGCGCGGTGCGTTTCGTCGGCTCGCCCTCCTTGCGACGGATGCTGTGCACCGGGTTGGCCGTGAGCCTGAACGCCCAGACACTGTCGGCGGACAGCCCGGTCAGGAAGGTGGCGTAGTCGTACGTCGACCAGCCCTGGGGCTCCGCCGTCGGCCAGCCCGCCTGCTCCACCAGATGTGTCAGATCCGGCCTGGCCGGGCTGGTGACGTACAGCAGCACCTCGGCCGCTGAGTTGTAGTCGATCCGCCAGAGCACCCGTGGTCCCCCGTCGGGTGTGGGGGGTGCGTCGGGGAAGGAGGACATCACCGCGGCGTGCAGCATCTGTGGTGACGTCAGCAGTCGCCGGGCACCGGTCCTCGCCGCGTTGAAGCGAAAGCGCGTGAGGTACATGTCAGGCACCGTCCCTGTCCAGCTGAGTGAGGTGGCCCACCGCATCGTGCGAGGCGAGGGCCGCCCGCTCGTTCCTCCGGTCGGCACGGGGGTTGGGAACCGTCACCGTTCGCGCGACCACTCCTCGCAGCCCGTACCGCCGGTGACGCGGGTCGAAGCTGATCGGCTGATCCCGTACCGCATCACCCGGCCCCTCCGCACCGTCGTCGTCGGGCCCGGTTTCCAGGAGCACGGTGAGGTCGACGGACTCGTCCTTGCGCCGCCGTCGGCAGTACCAGTCGGACGCCTGCCACTCGTGGGCGGCCAGCGTCGCGGCCAGCTCGGCTCCGGGATGCAGCCCCATATCGATGTTGCGGCTCGGCGGGCATGACCTCCGACCGAGGAAGGGCAGGAAGACAGGATGGCGTACGGCTGCGAGCAGTCGTACGAGCAGGTCCTCGTCGCCCTCAAACCCAGCGACGAACACGGCGTCCGCGAGGTAGAAGCGTTCGGACACCGGCATGGATTTGCCCGTGTCGTCGTGGTGCGCGGTCTGGAAGTCCCGGATACGGGTGCCCGGCTGGTCGATGCGTACGCCGAAGCGCAACGCGGCCAGGTCGGAGAGATCAGCGTCTCTGGGGCGTCCGAGCGCCGCGGCCAGAAGGCCGACCACTCCGCTCTTCGTGGGCGCCGAATCCGTGGTGCGGCGCGAGAAACGGGCCGAAGAGCCCCAGGCCTGGAGCGGACCGGCGAGCCGGAGGGTCAGGACGCTCATTCAGACGCCGCCCAGCCGGTCGCCGACTGCCGCACCCACCGACTCGACGAGCTGGGCCAGGGTGACCTCTGTACCCAGGCCCGCCAGCGCGTCCGTGGCTGATCCGACCCGCACGACCCACGTGCTCGTGTCCTTCTCGGCTCCGTACGCCGCCTCGACACCGGGCACGTACGTAGCGAGTGCCGTGCATGCCTCCTCGACATGGCCTCCCGTGCCCTTCGCGACCACAGGCGCCTCGAAGGCACCGGCGAAGCTGATCGGGCGGGACGTCCGCAGCTTCACCACGACGGCGTCGGGGAGGGTGTGGTTGCCGAACGTGTTGATCTTGCCGGTGGGGAGGGAGGTGATGAAGCCCTCCAGGAACGCCTCGACGGCCCTGCGTACCGGCTCGGTCGCGGGGCTCCCGTCGTTCGATCCCGCTCCGAGGTTGTCGTGCAGCCGGTCCACATCAACCGCGGCGTAGCGGTAGAGGGTGCTCGAGTTGAAGTCGACGGTGCCGATCATTCCGGCCCCGGACTCGTCGGAGGCATTTCGGTCATCCACAGCGGTGAAGTAGTCGGACTCGGTCTCCACCGCATGCACCCCGATCGCGTGAGCGACTTGGGCGGCCGCGTCCACATTGATGTCGGTGGTGTCCGCGACCATACGGCCGAAGAGCGCGATGTCAACGGAGTGACTGCTGTTGGCGAGAGCCCTGGCCCTGGCCTTCCTCTCCTTGTTCTTGAAGAACTCCTTGGCCTGCTCGCCCGACCGCAGCCCTTCGACCGCCAGGCCCGCGAGGGCGTCGATCTGGCGCGTGCTCAGGAACAGGAGATAGGACGACTCCGGTGCCGGCTCCGAAGCCTCCTCCCCACCCTCGGCCCGCTCCTTGGCCGAACTCGCCCTGCGCTTGGGAGCCTCGACCTTGGTGCCGGTCGCCGCGGCGACTGTCTCCGCGGCGAAGGCGAGTACCTTCTCCCGCTGGTCGCTCAGCGTCTCGTCCTGGGCGATGATCCGCTCGGCCAGCGCCTCGGCCACCTTCCGGGTGCGCACACCCAGTTCGCTGGGGTCGAGGAGGTTCCGGAACGCCGTCCGGGTGGCCCGCTTCCACGCCTGGCTGGAGACACGGGAACGCCGGACGCCCCCGTACACCGCGGATTTCGGCGATCCGGTGTCATCCCTGTTCAGGTTGCTGGGCGGAACGGTCTGGAGGATGTGCACGTCGAGAATGGTGCGGCTCACGAAGGGTCCTTGTCGGTCGTGCGGATGATCCGGTGGTGGAGCACCCGGCAGGCAGAGGCGATGATGCGGTGTCCCCGAGCTCGTTACGGGGCGTCCCCCTCGGGCTTGACCGGCCCGTACGAGTGGAAGCTCCGGCCCCATGCGCGATGCACCTCGGCCCGGCCTCCCGGCCGCTGCCAGGCGTACAGCTGCGAGGCGAGCTTCCCGTAGTCCATGGCGATGTCGTCGCGCCTCAGCAGCACGACGAGTTCGCGCAGACGAGTGGCCAGGGCGTCGATGGACGTCGCTGTGCCGGCGCGTACGAACCGCTTGCGGATGGGCTCGTCCATCGCGGCGTCGGGCATCAGCCTGCGGACGGCCTTGCCGAGGCCAGGACCGTCCTTGACGTGCATGTCCGCCGCATGGTGGCCCTGTTGATGCAGTGCCCACAGGGTGACGGCCATGTGAACCGCGCTCTCGGCGCGGCCCGCGTCCTCCTCGCGCCACCCTCGTACGTACAGCGCTTCGGCCCCGATGAGGCCCCAGAGGTCAGGGATCTCACCGGCCGGCTTACCGGCGCCCCGCCTGATGCGTGCCACGGTGGCGACAGCCTCCGAGCGGTCCTCTCGGTACCCCCACTGCAGGCGCGAGACATGGGAGTGCACCGTCTCGTTGATCAGGTCCGCGGCGGACAGGGATTCCGTCTGTACGGGGGCGCCGGTCGACGCGCCGCTCCTCCGCCGGTCTGCGCTCATGCCGTCTCCTCCACCAAATCCTTTTCGCCGAGCGGACCTTGCGATGTGACGCCGCGCGGCGCGGGGATCGGAAGAGCCCTGGGCAGTGCCTTGCCCAACCGGATCCGGAACCACTTGTCGGCGCTCGTGTCGTCGAACCACTGAGGGCCCTTGCCCAGGTCCAGCACTCGGCCCTCCCACGCGGCGGTGGTCACCGAATCCAGCAGGTCGTCGCCCAGATCCCTGATGATCCGGCCCACCCGCTGCTGCCATGCCTCACGCTCGCGCGCCGGGTCGTCGCTCTCCCCGAGCCGCCGCAGCCAGAGCCTGTAGGGACCGTCCAGCTCGCCGTATCCCCGTTCGCGGGCCGCATCCCGGTGCGTGTCGTGGTCGGAACCGGCCGCTCGGGCGAGGTCGGCAGCGAGGTCACCCAGCGCTCTCACCGCGAGGTCCGCGTCACCCACCGCGTCGACGGCCGCAGCGGCGTACCGCTTGTCCTGCGCGTGCAGAAGGACGACGGGCATGGTGACGCCGTCGTCGACCAACTCGTCGATCACCGACTGCTGCGTTCCGTATCGCGCCCCGACGATGCGCGTCCTGAAGAGAAAGCCTCTCGGCAGGGCCTGTTCGTGGACCAGTCGTGCCATCCAGGTCAGCAGGCCCGGCCGGAGAAATGCCGCCGGCTCCCCGCTCTGCGCTCCGCCCTTCCCCGGCCCGTTCTGGAGAAGGCCGGCCAGGCCACGCCAGGCACCTCGTGCGGGGTCGTGCTCACGGGGCATGTAGACGCGCGGCAGTCCGTGCTTCTTCTCCTGCGCCTCGCTGCGCCGCCAGCCCGTCATGGGCTCCAGCAGCTGCTTGTTCCTCGACACGATGGGGTCCCCGTAGCCGAGTACGACGCCGTACACACCGGTGTCGTCGTGGTGCAGGCGCACCCTCCGCGTCTGCCAGGTGTAGAGATCCCGGGGGCCGGAGGGCCGGGAGGCGAGGTTCAGCGGCGACTCCGCGCCCGGTCCGCAGGGCTCGCGGCACCAGGCCGGAGTGTCGTCGTCCCTGAAACGCAAGGTGGAGTGGTCAGGGGCTACGAGGTTGAGGAGCAGCGATTCACGCAGGTTCGTCCCCTCCGCCATCACCCCGCCCAGGTTGCCCGCCCAGCCGACTCCCTGCGGGTAGACCTTTCCGCCCTTGACCCGGTCGTCGCCCGCCATGCCGGACTTGATGCCCGACGTGTCGAAGGCATGGGTGTGGACCAGCCATCTGGCGGCCTCGGCGAAACCGAGGCGCTCGGCCTCGGGCATGCGCATGCTGAAGAAGGGGTCTCCGTTGGGGACATCGGCCACGATGCGGTTCAGTGAGAAGACTTCGTCCTTCTCCGTGTGCAACCCGGCGACCTGGAAGAAGGGCTGGTGCGGATGGAGGAGGTCGAAGCGTGCACGATGCCGCTCCAGGTAGGCCGGTACGGCCTCGAAGGCGTCCTCGCTCTCCCAGAGATCCGCCCAGTCCTCGACGTCGTCCGGCCCGTCCACGGCGTCGTGCAGAATCGCCAACAACAGTCTGACCAGGGCGAATTCCTGCGTCGGGACGTCACCCACCAGCCTCCGCACACCGCTTGCCTGGGCGAACACGTCCAGCAGCGACAGCTCGGCAGTCGTGCCGTCGACCCGCTGGACCGGCAGCCACGGGCGTGACACCAGATCGAACGACGGCACGTGTTCCACCAGCCTTACGTCGAGGGCGCCGGGGCGCCCCACCCTGAGTCCGTCAGTACTGCTGTACTCGATTTCATAGCCTGCCAGTTGGGTCTGACAGTGCTCGTCGAGCTCCAGAATCAGCTCCCCGGCCAGCCACGGGCACTCCTTCGCCTGCCAGGCCGGAATCAGCAGCTCCTCCAGCTCGTCGATGGCCCGGTCCAGGACCCATGGCTTCGAGAAGTGGAACGGCAGCCGCATCGTGCTCCCGGCGAGGGCTCTTGCCGCCCCCGGTTGCGGAACCGCATCGGTCGGCAGCGCCAGCCCCCCGCGCCCCCGGTCGAGCCAGGGAACCGTGGTCAGCGAACCGTCCGGCTGCCGCTGGACGACCAGTACCTCAAGGCTCTCCTCACTGTCCCTGACCTGGGCGCGGCCGGCCCGGGAGTCGTCGGCGTCGCCCACACCCGCGTCGATCCAGCCGATCACCGGCCGCCCCGGCTTGCGGACCCGGTCCAGCCGGTAGACCTCCGCCTCGGTCTGTTGCTCCGCACGGCGGGTCCGGTGCTCCAGATCGGCGGCGGTCATCGCCTCCGCCCAACTCGCCGGGCCGATCGGCTGTTCTCCGTAGGCCGTCTGGACGAGCTGGAGGATGTCCTGCGGAAGGCTCAGGGTGCTGCCCGGCGCGTGCAGGTACGGGCGGAGCACGGCGAGGGACCGCAGCAGGGTGTGCCGTCCGTACACCCGCTCCGAACCCCGTACCGGTTCGGGCGGTGTGCCGTTCCAGTCAACCCCCGTGACCAGGCACCGGGCCCGGCGCAGGGCCGGCGGCCGTTGGTTCTGGCCGGGTCCCCGCTGGTGCCGGTGCAGGCGCCCCATCCGCTGGAGCATGAGGTCCACGGGACAGAGGTCGGTGACCAGGAGGTCGAAGTCGACGTCAAGGGACTGTTCCGCGACCTGGCTCGCCACGACGATGTGCGGTTTCGGCCCACGCGGACGATCGCCGTTCGGCCCGAAGAGTCTCAGGAGCCTCGCGTCCAGCGCGGCCCGGTCCAGGTCCATGAAGCGGGAGTGCGCGACGGTGACGTCCGCCGTGCCGCCGAAGCGGGAGCGCAGCCGTTCCGCCGTCTCCAGCACCCGGTCGACGGTGTTCCGTACGACGAGTGCGCAGCCACCGCCGGACAGCGCGTCGGCCAAGGTGTCGCCGAGCACGGACACATCGTCGTCGAGCGGTTCGAGCAGGACGTCCGTACCCCGGTCGGCAGCCGCCGGCGGGCACTCGGTCAGTGGGGCGCTGCCCGGCGCGACGGCCGTCAGCACCGGATATCCCTGCGCGGCGGTGGCGTTGTCGGAGATTCCCTCCGGAGAGGTGTCACCCGTGTATGCCCCGATCAGAGCCCGCCGCGTGGCGGCGGGCAGGGTCGCGGAGAGCACGACGACCGGCACCCTGTAACTGCCCAGCCAGGACAGCACCCGCTCCAGGTAGACGTTCATGTAGGCGTCGGAAGCGTGAGCTTCGTCGATCACGACGACCTTGCCCGCCAGTGCGAGATGGCGCAGCGCCAGGTGGCGGCTCTTGAGCCCCGCGAACAGGAGTTGGTCGATCGTCCCGACCGCGAACGACGAGAGCATTCCCTTCTTGCGGCCTCGCAGCCACTGGTGGGCTATCAGCTCTGCCGCACCCGGCCGGGCGTCCCGCGAGGCCCGACGGGTACCGGCCGGGCCGTCCACATCCACGGCTCGGACGCCACCTCCTCCGCCTGCGCGCATCAGCCCCACGTACTCGTCGTTCAGCGCGGCCTTGGCATGCGCGAGGAAGACCGAGTGGCGCTCGGCGCCCGGCAGGTGGTCCAGCCACTTCAGGAGGCGCGGGAACATGGCGTTGCCCGTCGCCCGGGTCGGCAGGGCGACGAAGCACCCGCCGGCCCCGCTGCGGGCCGCGAATATCTCCACCGCGGCGAGGGCCGCCTCGGTCTTGCCCTCCCCCATCGGTGCCTCGATCACCATCAGCCCCGGCTCGGGAAGGGCACGCGCGAGCCGTACGGCGGCTTCCTGCACCGGCCGGATCCCGGCCCCGGCCGGCAGGTCGAACCGCGATGCGTACAACTCGGCCGGCGTCCCCTCCGGCTCTGCGGGCTCCCACGGGCCAGGCAGATCAAGTCCGCGCCAGGCGGCGGCAATCCGCTCGTCCGGGGTACGCGGTACGTCTTCGGGAAAGTACGGAAAGAGGTCGGGGTTGCTCGCGATCCAGTCGGAGACGATGACGAGGGCCGTCAGCAGCACCTGCACGGTCTGCGGCAGCTTCACCGAGCGCCAGGCGTCGAGTCGTTCGCGTACGCCGTAAGCCTCCGCGCAGGCATCAAGCAACTCGTCCTGCACACCGCGCCAAAGTGCCTCGCTCGGCCCCGGAGTGCGCAGCAGCTCGGGGTGCCTGTCGAGATCGTGGATCTGCGCGTACCCGGGTGGCACTCCGTGGTGCCCACCGGCCACCACCGCGAACTGCCCGGCGGCGCGCACCGTCCACCCGTGCCGCTCCACGAGCCATTCCTGCATCAGGAACTGCCCGGCCAGCCCGTGCGGCGCCATACGCCGGTCGTCCCCCCACTGCTTCTGGTGCGGCATGTCCAGCCCGGCCCCGCGCATGCCGTCGGCGAGCCCATCGACCTGGCAGGCGAAGGCGGGCGTCGCCTTCCCGATGTCGTGCGTGGCAGCCAGCCAGACGACGAGGCGGCGGGCGTCGTCCGGGTGCGGGACGACGTCAACAATCTGCTGCCGGATCAGGCGGGGAACCCACTCGTCCCAGAGGAGGCCGGCGATAGCCGCACTGTCGGACATGTGCTGCCAGAGGGGCAACCAGCCTTCGGTGGGACGGTCGTGCTTGGCCCACACGGTGCGAGTGGGCGCGGTCAACGCCGAGCTGGGGAGGGGGCGTATCCGGCTTGCGTGGGACATGCGGACATTGAATACAGCTTGGCGTTCGAATGTGCCTCGTCTTCTGAATCCACACCTTGGAGGATGTGTTTGCGGTAATGAGCGTGGCCGCCCTCGGGACTTGGGAAGACGGCCGCATCCATCCCGAAGGGGGTAAATGGGAGAGGAGGGCTGTTTGCCCGATTCGGCAACTTGGGACTGTCCTCGTCGCGACATACTCTGGACCCTCGTCGGGCTCGTCGAACTTGGCGAGTTGCGCCGCGGACGTAGGTCGGCTCGGCCCCCGGTTCCCCACAAGTGTGGGGATGTCCCCTGCATGAACTCCCGTTGGGCGTCACCCAACGCTTGCTCCCCGCGTACGCGGGGATGAACCCCATCGGGGCTGGACTACACCGACGATCTGGCCGCCGGTTCCCTCGCACGTGCGAGGGAACCGGGTCCGGATGGTCGGCTCCCGCAATCTCATACGTTCAGTCCACAGCAGCCTCAACTGCATAAACTCATGTTGAGCACTCATGACCTTGCAACCAGGTTCGCGGAAGACCGCTCGGGGATGACGCACGTGTGCCATGCTCCTGAAGTAGGCGCACCAGGACCGGAGTTGGGCGGCCATCTACGTCGCGCCTCGCCAGGACCCGCACCCGTCAGCCTGCACGCCAAGCCACTCTGCAGAACGGAATGAGTCATGACCGCAGCACATGGACCCGCAGCCGCACAACCTGAGTTCGACCAGCCGTTCACCCGACAGCTCTTACTGACAGTCATTGGAGCTGGTGCCGGTTCCATGCCCCCAGTCGACCCAGGGATTCGCGTGGTGGTAGTCATCATCGTGCTGATCATTTTCGGTCGTTCACTACGCGGCAGCCGCACGTCAAACTGACTGAACCAACGCAGTGCGCGAATGCCACCTGCCAGGCTCCGGAGGGTTACCTCGACTCAAGGAGGGCGCACCCGATCCGGGTGACGTGGTGGAGCATTTGACCGCTCGTGCCGCGGTGTCGGCCCCTGGCCCGTCGGTGCTACGCGGTGAGAAGGGCATCTGAGGCTCGACCGGTGCGGCGGGAAAAAGCAGAGCAGACGGGCGTAACGGGGCTAATGGGACCAGCGGGCACCCCTGCCCGGCCGGGTACAGCCTCCAGCCCCCGCCGGGAGACCCGGATGCGCTCGTATGCCGACGCGACGGGCGTCCGTGCCCGCCCCGACCGCGTCTCCAGCCGCGTATGCGCTGCTCGACCGTCGCCGCCCATGATCCAGAACGCCCCCGCTTCCGGCTTCGGCCGGCGGCGGGGGCCCCTCATCGTGTCCGGGGTCAGCCCCGTCGTGCCGCTCCATCCGGCCACACCACATCTACCGGCACTCCAGCAGCTCGGGCCTCCTCCACCGTGTCCGCTGTACCCCCGCCCTTCCCCGAAGGAGCAAGGCCGTCCCAGACGGCGACGAGCCGATCGGCACGCTGCAAGAGCTCGGCGTTGGCCGCCTCGTAAGCGCGGCGGCCGGCAGTCTCATGCGGCAGCGTAAACACCTCGACGGCGGTCTCGACCAGGTGATCGAAGACTGCCGCGTACTCTGGCTTGACCTTCCGGGCGCGGTAGTCCTGAGAGGGGATCACGACCACCAAACGTCCGCCCACGGCATTAACCTCTTCGGCGAAGATGCTGTCCGATCCCGCTGCAATGCAGGAGACCCCCGTCAGGTCCTCGCTGTAGCCGGCCAGCAGACTGCGCAGAGCCTCGCGCACGAGCGGCACGCTCTCGTCTGTCAGGTCCATATGCCCGGTCACGGCCAATGTCGTCATGCGCCCGTCCCTCAGCTCGACAGCAGGTCGCGGATACTATCGCGCGCCTCCCGCACCGGACGCGAGGCGCTGTGCCCCACGGTGTAGGGGTACAACTGCCCGAGCTGTGCGCGGACACGCCCCGACTGCGTCCCTCGCGCGGCCTGCACCGCGAGAGTTGCTTCGGCGGCAGCCGACCGGATATCGCCAGCGAGGAACTGGCATTCCGCCAGGCCGATACGGTCGAGCGCGTGGGAACGCCCGGCCTCCTGGCCGCGGTATGCCAGGGCGGTCCGGATCTCGGCAGCTGCCTGGGCGGCGTGTCGGCGCGGGTCGGCGCGGGCGAGGTCGAGAAGCCGTCCCCCGGTGACGCCCGCGAGCTCTGCCTCGTCGAAGTACGCAATCCAGTAGGGCTCTTCGTCGCTGCCTGCTGCTGCCAGCGCCTCGGCTGCTCGGGCCGTCGCCCGCTGGAACCCCGCATGTCTGCCCTGGGTTGCGTATGCCCACGCCTCTCGCGTGTGGAGCATGGCACGGACTCGGGGCCCCATGACATCGCGGGCGCCTTCCTGGGCAAGGTGGATGAGCTGGAGCGCGTCATCGGCCCGGTCGCGGTAGAGCATCTGGCGGGCCATTCCGGCGAGCACGTTGGCCCCGAAGATGATGTCACCTCCGGCGTGCGCGGCACGGAGCGCGAGGCGGTAGTAGTCCTGGGCCCGCCGTTGCAGACCGGAGTCCCATGCCATCGTCGCGGCGGTGCCGGCCAGCTGGGCCATGACGCGATACAGCCGGTCCGCGACAGCGGGTGCCTGGTGGTCGTCGAGGGCGCCGGAGACCTCGGCGAGCTGGCCGAGCACTGCCTTCCTCCGGAGTCCGCCGCCGTACTGGTGGTCCCACTGGCGGAAGGCCCGCGCGGTGGTCTCCAGCTCCGCGACATCACCCATGCCGAGTCGACCGGGACGGCGGTGCTCCGGCACGATGGCGGCCGGCACGAGCCAGCCTTCGAGGCTGTCGAGGAGCGCAGCGCCGGTTACAGCGGCACCGGCGAGGGCGCGAGTGAGGGCCCTTCGGTCCATCACGAGATCACTTCTGGTGAGGTGGGTGGCCAGGTCCACAGTGGCGTCGGGCCGCCACGGGATCTCGTCCGTGTCTGGCCGTTCACCTGGAACGTCTGGCTGATCGTGCTGTGCTGAAGTGCGATCGCCCTCCCAGGGCCGCGGTGCGAGCCCGAGCAGGATGCCCGGGATGCGGAGACCGTCAGCGATTCGGCAGACGACGTCAAAGCTGGTGACGCGCTGGGCCCCGCTGATGATCGTGGACACCTTGCCCGGGGTGAACTGGCAGGCGGAGGCGATGCGGTTCTGGGAGAGGCCGCCCCATTTCTTGATCAGGGTGAAGACGGCTGCGAAGTCGTGCTCGATGAGCGCCGCCCGAACGTCAGCTCTGTCGAGCACGTCCGGGGTGAGCAGGCCGGGGGTGGTGGCATCCATGGTGACTTCCGTTGCGATCCTATGCACGCGCAGGCGCCTTGCTGGAGGAGCAACGAGTGCATGACCGCCTCGGTAACCCCTCCTGGTCATACCGCAGTTAGCCCCACCAGTCGATGCTGTTGAGGCGATGACAACCGACGGCTGGGGCACTCCATGGGAATGACGCTCAAGGTGTACGAAGTGGACAGGGCGGGGATCACCCGCGTCTTACGGCCGGAGGCCGAGGTTGTTCCGGTCACGACAGTGGACCCCAGCGCCGCGTTCCCTGACTGCGAATGTCCCCGCCACCGCCCCGCCGGCACTGATGGCGCGTACCGCGTGTTCCTCGGGCACACCGCCCAGTGCGCCGCCTGCCGCGCCGGAGCACCCTGCCCCACGGCCGCGCCTGGCGGGAGACCCGCCGATGACCCCCCGGTCGGTGATGCGGTTCACGGAGTGGACGATCGGCGCTCCCCGCGGCGAGGCACCGCAGACCTTCATCCTGATCCGCTGCCTCACCCCGGGCTGCGGCAAAGAGCCCGAGCCGAGCCGCTCACACATCACCCCTGACACCTGGGCGCTGAAGCACGCCGGGCGGATGGGGCACACCGAGTACGAAGAGGTCGCGCGCTGCCGCCTCGTCGCCACCCCTAAGGAGGCCCGGTGATCTGTGATCGCTGCGAGCAGCTGATGCGGCCGGACGAGGCCGAGCAGATCTATATCGACGCGGCCTCGGGCGCCGGGGGCACGGTCAACGTCCACAGGATGCTGTGCGCCAGGCCCCGAACGCACCCACAGTCGCACCCGCAGCACCCGGCTCGCTGATCTCCCGCCCGTACCCGAGGCCGACAGCGGTCCAGGTGCGGGCGGGCATACTCCCGAACGAGGTCGGCAAGGGTTCATTCCCGCGTGCGCGGGGAGCAGGCGAGGTTCCGCTGCGCGTAGTCCTTGTGCTGGGGTTCATCCCCGCACGGCGGGGAGCAGGCCCGGTGGCCGTCCGGGGCCGAGGCCAAGCTGGGTTCATCTCCGCACGCGCGGGGAGCAGGGCGTTGGTCTTGTCGTGAGGCCGAAGTACGTCGGGTTCATCCCCGCACGCGCGGGGAGCAGGGCGGAGTCCTGATCAAGAAGAACGGCTATGTGGGTTCATCCCCGCACGCGCGGGGAGCAGGGTCGGGGGCGCCGGGGAAACGGCCGCTCATTCGGTTCATCCCCGCACGCGCGGGGAGCAGGGCCTGACGCGCGCCCAGCGGTACAACCGCGCGGGTTCATCCCCGCACGCGCGGGGAGCAGGTCCGGGTTCTGATGATCGCGGCGCAGGACCGGGGTTCATCCCCGCACGCGCGGGGAGCAGGACGGTATCGACGACGGCGGACAGATACCGGCGGGTTCATCCCCGCACGCGCGGGGAGCAGCACTCACCCCTGGGCGGGTTGTTCGCGCGGCTGGGTTCATCCCCGCACGCGCGGGGAGCAGATCACCGCACGGATCGATGGCGACTCCGTGGAGGGTTCATCCCCGCACGCGCGGGGAGCAGACCGTGTGCAGATTCACTGGGTCGACGACGTGGGGTTCATCCCCGCACGCGCGGGGAGCAGGTCTCTGCGGCCTTCAAAGCGTCGCCGGAGACGGGTTCATCCCCGCACGCGCGGGGAGCAGTCCTCGACGGTACAGACCGCCGGCCTGTACCCGGGTTCATCCCCGCACGCGCGGGGAGCAGGCAGCGATCTTGCTGTAGCTGGAGTTCGGCCCGGGTTCATCCCCGCACGCGCGGGGAGCAGGGCTTCAACGCCACCGTCGCCATCCAGGGGCCGGGTTCATCCCCGCACGCGCGGGGAGCAGGGGTCATCCGGGCCGGGCGGCGGCCGGTTGCTGGGTTCATCCCCGCACGCGCGGGGAGCAGGTGCTGCTCCGGGCCACCGTGGTGTCCCCGACGGGTTCATCCCCGCACGCGCGGGGAGCAGGACCAGGACGCGATCACCGTCTCGGCCGTGGTGGGTTCATCCCCGCACGCGCGGGGAGCAGAACCAGTCGTAGTGCGGACCGTCGTGGCGAGGGGGTTCATCCCCGCACGCGCGGGGAGCAGGGCTGTTTCAAGTGCGAGCAGCCGTACAGCAAGGGTTCATCCCCGCACGCGCGGGGAGCAGGTTCTCGGCCTTCACGTCCTTGGCTGCCGCCAGGGTTCATCCCCGCACGCGCGGGGAGCAGTGCCGGCGCGGCGATGACGACTTGTCGTGGCAGGGTTCATCCCCGCACGCGCGGGGAGCAGCCCCGGAGTACACATGTCTGCCGTCCAGTCGCCGGGTTCATCCCCGCACGCGCGGGGAGCAGTGCCGGCGCGGCGATGACGACTTGTCGTGGCAGGGTTCATCCCCGCACGCGCGGGGAGCAGCCCCGGAGTACACATGTCTGCCGTCCAGTCGCCGGGTTCATCCCCGCACGCGCGGGGAGCAGTGCCGGCGCGGCGATGACGACTTGTCGTGGCAGGGTTCATCCCCGCACGCGCGGGGAGCAGCCCGTGTCCGCGAACGCTGGAATGGTGCACCCGGGTTCATCCCCGCACGCGCGGGGAGCAGTTCTCGCTCCATCCCCGCGTCGCCGTCGACGTGGGTTCATCCCCGCACGCGCGGGGAGCAGTGCCTTGCTGAGGGGGGCGACCAGGGCGAGGCGGGTTCATCCCCGCACGCGCGGGGAGCAGCGGAGAGGGACAACCATGATCGAACTCCCCGCGGGTTCATCCCCGCACGCGCGGGGAGCAGACGGACGGACAGGGCGGGGGCGACAACCCCGAGGGTTCATCCCCGCACGCGCGGGGAGCAGGTGTTCCCCCCGTCCGACGACGTGCTGTTCGGGGGTTCATCCCCGCACGCGCGGGGAGCAGTCGACCCGCTGTGCATCTCGCAGGCCGACCGCGGGTTCATCCCCGCACGCGCGGGGAGCAGGAAGTCCCCCAGCACCCACCGGTCCGGTCATAGGGTTCATCCCCGCACGCGCGGGGAGCAGCTTGGCCGGGCAGGCAAAGACCCCGGCTGCTGGGGTTCATCCCCGCACGCGCGGGGAGCAGGTGGGCGGGCTGCAACCGAACGTGTCCTACTCGGGTTCATCCCCGCACGCGCGGGGAGCAGCGCGACGCGAGCCGCGGACTCGGTCGCGAGGCGGGTTCATCCCCGCACGCGCGGGGAGCAGCTCCCGCTGGCGCTGCTGCTCCCGCTCCTCCCGGGTTCATCCCCGCACGCGCGGGGAGCAGGAGCATTCGCCCGGTCAGGCCCTTGCGGGCGAGGGTTCATCCCCGCACGCGCGGGGAGCAGACTGCCTGACCTCGGGTTCTCTGGACGCATCCTGCCATTTCGAAGCAGCTTCACGAAGTCCGGCATACATGACCAAATCGCCCATCACTGAACCCGAGCCCGCACCGTTCACCGCCCGAACCCCGTAAACCGCACCGCTCGTCCGTGGCGCCGGAGAGCAAGGCGTACCGGAGAGAGCCGCCCGCCCCACAGCGCAAGGCGCACCAGGGAAGCCATCCACCCACGGGCGGAACGCAAACTCGAAGACCCCATCAAGGGTCCGGTTAGGGTAATGCGGGACTAAAGAGATCACCAAGTGCGTTCAGTAAGCGTCGCACTCCTCGGGAGGAAGCCATGGGAACCCACCGCACCACGCTGCCCGGAGTCGGAGTGCAGTACGACTACACCACCGAATCGGGCCAGCACATCTCCGTCGTCGTGCACCACGACGGGCGCCGGTTCATCGGGTTCTACGACCAGGACGATCCTGATTCGTGCCGGCTCTCCGTACCCCTGACTCCACAGGAGGCCACCGGGCTCGCGCACCTCATCGACGCCGCGCCGATCGACGCCGTACGGACCGACGGCATCGATCTGGTCACCGAGCACATACCGCTCGGGACGCGTTCCCCGTACGGGGGCCGGCTGCTCGGGGACACCCGGGCCCGGACCCGGACCGGGGCCTCGATCGTGGCGGTGCTGCGTACGCACAGTGCGCATCCGTCACCTGGGCCGGACTTCCGGCTCGCCATCGGGGACACGCTCGTCGCCGTCGGTACGCGCGAGGGCGTGGACACGCTCTCCGAAATCATTGCGGAGGGCTGACCGTGCACGACAACACGACCGCACTACTGGTGGAGCTCGGCTCCGTCATTCTGGGACTGGGCATCATCGGGCGGTTCGCGGGGCGAATAGGGCTCTCGCCGATCCCCCTCTATCTGCTCGCCGGACTCGCGTTCGGCCAGGGCGGGCTGCTGCCGCTCGGGGCCAGTGAGGAGTTCACCGCCGTCGGCGCCGAGATCGGCGTCATCCTGCTGCTGCTCCTGCTGGGGCTGGAGTACAGCGCGAGTGAGCTCGTCACCAGTCTGAAGACGCAGTACCCGTCCGGTGCCGTGGACTTCGTGCTCAACGCGACGCCGGGGGCCGTCGCCGCGCTGCTGCTCGGGTGGGGGCCCGTGGGGGCGGTGGCGCTGGCCGGGGTCACCTGGATCTCGTCGTCCGGGGTGATCGCCAAGGTGCTCGCCGATCTGGGGCGGCTCGGCAACCGGGAGACGCCCGTCATCCTCGGGGTGCTGGTCATCGAGGACCTGTCGATGGCCGTCTACCTGCCGCTGCTCACCGCGATGCTCGCGGGCGTGGGCCTGGCCGGCGGGAGCATCGCGCTCCTCGTCGCGCTCGGCACCGTCGGATTCGTCCTCTATCTCGCGCTGCGGCACGGGCGGCTGATCAGCCGGGCCGTGTCCTCCGACAACCCCGAGATGCTGCTGCTCGTCGTGCTCGGACTGACCGTGCTGGTCGCCGGGGTGGCCCAGCAGTTGCAGGTGTCCGCGGCCGTCGGGGCATTCCTCGTCGGCATCGCGCTCTCCGGAGAGGTCGCGGAGGGGGCGCGCAAGCTGCTGACCCCGTTGCGGGATCTCTTCGCCGCCGTCTTCTTCGTGTTCTTCGGGCTCTCCACCAATCCCGCGGACATCCCGCCGGTGCTGCTCCCGGCCGCGCTGCTGGCCGTCGTCACCGTCTTCACCAAGATCGCCACCGGCTGGTACGCAGCCCGGCGGGCCGGCATCGGGTCGCGCGGGCGCTGGCGGGCCGGTGGCACGCTCGTCGCCCGCGGCGAGTTCTCCATCGTCATCGCCGGTCTGGCCGTGGCGACCGAGCCCCGCATCGGCCCCATCGCCACCGCGTACGTCCTGATCCTGGTCATCGTCGGCCCGCTCACCGCGCGCTGGACCCAGCCCGCCGTCGAGCTGATCAAGAAGTGGCGCGCCAAGGACGGCGGCACGGCTCCCGGGGCCGACAGCGGCACGATTCCCGCCGCCCGGGTGCCCGCGCCGCAGGAGGAGCTGGCTCAGACCGCCGACTGAACCTCAGTCGTCCTGGGCGGCGGGGAGGTCGGGCACCCAGCCCAGGGGGTACGCGTCCGCGCCGCCCCCGGACACGGCCGGCTCGCCGCCCGCCGCGGTGAACGCCGTCAGCGCCTCGATCAGCGCGGACCGCTGCTCCGGCGCGAGGCGTTCGACGATCGAGGCGATCTCGCGGCGGCGGCCGGCCGTGACGTCCTCGACCAGTTGGAGGCCCTGCGGGGTCACCCGCAGTGCCGTCTCCCGGCGGTTGGCCGGGTTGACCTGCCGTTCGGCCAGACCGGCGACGATCAGCCGGTCCAGCATCCGCATCGCGGTCGACGGATTGACGCCCAGGCGCTCGGCCAGCGAGACGAGCTTGGCGTCCCCGTGCGTGGCGAGGACCACCAGCAGCCGGAACTGCGGCAGCGTCACCCGGTCCTCGACCGCCGCCAGCGACCGTGCGGAGACCGCCACCAGCAGTCTCGACGCGGTCAGCACGGCCCGCGTCACCGCGTCGACGTCGTCCCTGCCGGGAGCGGACGGTCGTTTCTCAGATGCCTGTTCGTGCGCGGCCATGCCCCTTTGTACCGTGCCTGGCCGGCAGTACCGGAAGCCGGGCGGGGCCGTGACCGAAAGGTGTCGTCCCGCCATCCGGTTCACGGAGTGCGACGGTGGCGTACATCTTTGGATTGTGCAACGTTTGCACCGTGACGCATCAATCCGCGGCCTCGTCCGACCCCAGGCCCCCGTCCCCTCCGACGGGCTGGCGGCGTGCCGCCGTCCGGCTGCCGGTCCACATGTTCCGGGCCGGGCTCGGACCCCTGTTCCGGGGGCGTCTGCTGCTCCTCGTCCACACCGGGCGCGCCTCGGGACAGCCGCGCCGCACGGCCGTCGAGGTCGTCGAGTCCGCGACGGTGGACGGCCGGCGGAGCTGGACGGTGGCGTCCGGATCCGGGCCCGCCGCCGACTGGTACCGCGATCTGCAACAGACGCCGCAGGCCACCGTGCAGGTGGGCCGCCGGTTCCACGCGGTGACGGCGGCCGATCTGCCGGCCGGGGAGGGCGGCGAGCTGACGGCGCGGTACGCGCCCCGGCACCCCCGGATCGCACGGCGGCTCCGCGCGTACCCGGGGTTCACGGTCGACGGCAGCGAGGCGGACCACCCGACCCTGGGCGAGGCCATCGCGTTCGTACGTCTCACCGAGGGCGCCCGGACCGCCGGGAGCAGTAACCGCTGAGGACCGCGCGCTGACCGCCGGGAGCGGGCGCTGAGGGCCGGGGTCAGCTCCGTGCCCGTGCGGGTTCCTCCACCGGGTGGGCGTGGGGCACGCCCCGGCGGTAGAGGAGCACCGTGACCAGGAACCCGACGGCGAAGAAGCCCGCGGACCACCAGTACGCGGTGGAGTAGCTCTCCAGCTGGGCCTGGGCGACGGCCTCCGGGGTCGGGCGGCGGCCGACCAGGTAGCGGGTGGCCGCGCTGGTGGCGAGGGTGTTCAGCAGCGCCGTACCGATGGAGCCGCCCACCTGCTGGCTGGTGTTGACCATCGCGGAGGCCACCCCGGCGTCCCGGGGGGCGACCCCGGCGGTGGCCAGGTTCATCGCCGTGGCGAAGATCATGCCCAGTCCGAGCCCCAGGCAGATCAGCGGGGGCAGCACATGGGCGAGATAGGTGCTGTTCAGGTCCAGGGCGGTCAGCCACACCATGCCGGCCGCCGCGAGGCCCATGCCGAGCGGCACGATCGGTTTGGCGCCGAGCCTCGGCACCAGGACGTTCGTCGTCGTCACGGACGTCGCGATCATGACGGCGATCATCGGCAGGAAGGCCAGACCGGTGCTGACCGGCGAGTAGAACAGGCTCTTCTGCAGGAAGTACGTGAGGAACAGGAACACCCCGAACAGGCCGCCGCCGGAGATGAACATCGCGAGGAACGACGCGGCCCGGTCCCGGTCGAGCACCACCCGCATCGGCAGGAGCGGATGCGCGGCCCTGGTCTGCCACCACGCGAACGCCGCCACGAGTACCACGCCGGCCGCCAGGAAACCCCAGGTGTCGGGGGAACTCCACGGATGCGTCTCGGCCCTGGAGAATCCGAACACGATGCAGAAGAGTCCGGCCGAGACCAGCACGGTCCCCGGGATGTCGAGCTTCGGACGGTCCACGGGCGCGCCCGCGTCCAGCAGGCGCCAGCCGCCGAGGAAGGCGACGAGCGCGAACAGCAGGTTCACGTACAGGCACCAGCGCCAGTCCAGGTACTCCGTCAGCACCCCGCCGAGCAGCAGCCCCACCGCACCGCCCGCGCCCGCGATGGCCCCGTAGATACCGAAGGCCTTGGCCCGCTCCTTCGGGACGGTGAACGTCGTGGTGAGCAGGGAGAGCGCGGCCGGGGCCAGCAGCGCGCCGAACATGCCCTGGAGGGTGCGGGCCAGCACGAGGATCTCGAAGCTCGGGGCACCACCGCCGATCGCCGAGGCCACCGCGAAGCCGACGAGTCCGGTCAGGAACACCACCCGGCGGCCGACCAGGTCGGCGATCCGGCCGCCGAGCAGCAGCAGCGAGCCGAAGGCGAGGGCGTACGCCGTCACGATCCACTGGCGGTTGCCGTCACTGAAGCCGAGGTCCTGCTGGGCGGAGGGCAGCGCGATGTTCACGATCGTCGCGTCGAGCACCACCATCAGCTGGGCGAGCCCGATCACCCCCAGCACCCACCACCGGTGGGACGAGCCGCGCCCCTTCCCGCCCTCGGCCGGCTCCCGTGACGGACGCGCGTGTCGGGCCATGGTGCGGATCTCCCTCGTTGCGCACACCGCCGGTATCCCCCGAGTGATCACGCTAGGCGGAGGGCGGACGGCCCGCATGCGGGGAGCGCCGTCGGGGCGCGGTCCTGCCGGGACCCGGCAGGACCGGGGAGGCAGCGCGCGGGCGGCTCACACCTCCTTCGCGGGCCAGTCCAGCAGCCGGGCCCCGATCACCGCCGTCTGGAGGGTGTAGCGGTGCATCGGGTCGGACGGGTCGGAGCCGGTCAGCTGGTGGATCCGCTCCAGCCGGTAGGTGAGGGCCCGCACACTCAGCGCCAGCCGGCGGGCCGTCTCGGCCGCCACGCAGCCCGACTCGAAGTACACGGACAGCGTCTTGAGCAGCGGTTCCGCTCCGCCCCGCGCCTCCTGGAGCGGGCCCAGCTCGCTGCGCACCAGGTCGGACATCGCCTGCCGGTCCCGGGTCAGCACCGGGTAGACCAGCAGATCGGCGGAGTACAGCACCGGATCGTCCAGGTCCATCCGGTCGGCCAGATCGAGCGCGTCGAGCGCCTCGTCGTACGACTGGACGACACCGCCGGGGCCCCGGTGGGCACGGCCGACGGCGACCCGGCCGCCGTCCGTCGCCGCGTGCGCCTGCTTGGCGAAGTACCTCAGGACGTCGGGCTGACTGCCGGGCGCTATGCATATCAGCCGCCCGTCCTTCGTCGTGATGAGGATCTTCCGGCCGCTGAACCGGGCCAGCAGCGCCGACTCCACCTGCCGGGGCACGGCATCCGTCTCGGTGTACGCCTCGGGGCCCGCCGCCACCGCCACCGCGTGGGCGCGCGAGAGCCGCAGCCCGAAGCGCGTGGCCCGCTCGGCGAGCCGGCCCAGGTCGCTGCGCCCGTACAGCAGGTCGTCGATGAACTCCCGGCGGGCCGCCTCCTCGCGCCGCACGGTGAGCCGCTGCGCCCGCTCGAAGCCCTCCGCGAACGCGTCGACCGCCTGCTCCGCCGCCGCCAGCACGCTCTCGGCGACCGCGGCAGAGGTGGCCGCCGTGGCGCCGGGGGCGGCGGCCGGCCAGGAGGTGCGGGTCTCGGTCAGGTGCATCCGGACCAGGGCGCGGAGCTGGTGTCCGGCCTCGGCGGCCTGCCTGCCCAGAGTGCGCCGGGTCTCCAGCTCCTCACGGGTGAGCCGACGGCCGGTGACGGCGACCTCACCCAGGACGTGGGCGTAGCCCTCAAGGAAACTGTCGGGAATCTCCGGCTCAGGCACGCGCCCGCCTCCAGTTCTGCTTCGTTGCTGACATTGGCACAACGCTCACGGTCCGGTGCCGGTGCCCGGCATCGAGGACGGAGAAAGATTGCCGTGTTCCGGCAGTGCGACGGCCCGGCCCCCAATGACACGATCCGGTCAGCACCAACCGGGGGACCACGGGGGAAACACGGGGGTGCGAACGGGGGTACGGGGGAAGGCCCGGCTGCCGCGGGACCGCTGACGGCGGTACCGCGGCGCCCGGGTCGTCGCCGGACCACGCGCAGACGCCGGCAGTGCTGTCGGCGGGACGGCAGGGGGTGGGACCGATGCGGGAGTTCCTGACAGCGACGTTGTCCTTCCCGGCCGTTCTCTTCGCCGCGGCGCTCGTCGTCGTGATCGCCTTCTGGCTGCTCGTCCTGGCCGGCGCCGCCGACCACCACTCCTTCGACGCGGACCTCGACGCCGACATGGCCGGGGTCGGCGGTGTGCCGGTCACCGTCTCGGTGTCCCTGATGGTGGCCGTCGCCTGGTTCACCTCGCTGGCCGGTTCGGTCCTGCTGCACCGTAGCGACGTCACCGGCACCGCCCGCGCCGCGCTCGCCTTCGGCATCCTCGCCGGCGCGCTGCTGATCTCCTGGGCCGTGGCGCGGGTGCTCGTGCACCACTTCCGCCGCTTCTTCCCGGACCAGCCTCCACCATCGCGCCAGGACTTCCTGGGCCGGGTCTGCACCATCCGTACCGGCTCGGTCGGTCCGGACTTCGGGCAGGCCGAGGTCGCCGCGGCCGACGGGTCCACCGCGATCGTCCAGGTCAGGCAGTTGCGGCCGGACGACGCGGAGCTGACCTCGGGGAGTTCGGGGCTGCTGTACGCATGGGACGACGCGGGCGAGTTCTTCTGGGTCTCGCCGTACGACAAGGCGCTCGACCCGGGACCGCCGCAGCCGCTGCCCACGCACCGGCGCGCCGCCCCCGGCCACACCGCCTGAGCCCCACGCCCACCCGCACCGCACCGCCACGCGCGGCGCCGGTCCGCTCCGCCACGCCCGGACGCGGCACGGCGACCGGTCCCCGAGCCGTGCCCACTCCACCTCTCATTCTCCGTACCACCAGCCGCCAAGGACTGTCATGGAAGCCATCTCCTTGGGCCTCGGCCTGCTCATCGCCGTGGTCCTGCTCGTCGCCATCGCCCTGCTGCTGATCGTCACCCGGCTCTTCCGCAAGGTGGAGCAGGGCAAGGCCCTGATCATCTCCAAGACCAAGAAGGTCGATGTGACCTTCACCGGTGCCGTCGTCCTGCCGGTGCTGCACAAGGCCGAATCGATGGACATCTCGGTGAAGACCATCGAGATCCGGCGCACCGGGCGCGAGGGCCTGATCTGCCAGGACAACATCCGCGCCGACATCCACATCACGTTCTTCGTCCGGGTCAACAAGACCGTCGAGGACGTCATCAAGGTCGCCCAGGCCATCGGTACGGAGCGGGCCAGCGACAAGGTCGCGATCCAGGAGTTCTTCGCCGCGAAGTTCTCCGAGGCGCTCAAGACCGTCGGCAAGCAGCTGGACTTCGTCGATCTGTACACCAAGCGCGAGGAGTTCCGGGACCGGATCATCCGGGTCATCGGCACCGATCTGAACGGCTACCACCTGGACGACGCCGCGATCGACTTCCTCGAGCAGACCCCGATGGTGCAGCTCGACGGCGCCAACATCCTCGACGCGCAGGGCATTCGGAAGATCACCGAGCTGACCGCGATCGAGCACGTGCGGACCAACGAGTTCCAGCGCACCGAGCAGAAGGAGATCACCCGGCAGGACGTCGACGCCCGGGAGACCATCCTGGAGCTGGAGCGCCGGCAGGCCGAGGCCGAGATCAAGCAGCGCCGCGAGGTCGAGACGCTGCGGGCCCGCGAGGAGGCCGTGACCGCCCGGGTCCAGGAGGAGGAACGCCTCGGCGCCCAGGGGGCGTTCATCAGGACGGAGGAGCAGCTCGGCATCCAGCGGGAGAACCAGGCCCGGGAGATCGCCGTCGCGCAGAAGAACCGCGAGCGGGTCATCGCGGTGGAGAACGAGCGCATCGAGAAGGACCGGATGATCGAGGTCATCGGGCGCGAGCGGCAGACCGAGCTGAACCGGATCGCCGCGACGAAGGAGGTCGAGGCCGAGCGCCGCGAGGTCGCCGATGTGATCCGGGAGCGGATCGCGGTGGACCGTACGGTCGCCGAGCAGGAGGAGTCCATCAAGACGCTGCGCTCCGTCGAGGAGTCCGAGCGCACCCGCAAGTCCGTGATCATCGCCGCGGAGGCGGAGGCCCAGGAGCAGCTGGTCAAGGACATCAAGGCCGCGGAGGCGGCGGAGGCCGCGGCCACCCACCGGGCGGCCGAGCAGCTCACGCTCGCCGAGGCCCGGCTGAAGACCGCGGACCTGGACGCCCGCGCGAAGCTGCGGCTGGCCGAGGGCGTGCAGGCGGAGTCGGCCGCGGCCGGCCTCGCGGAGGTGCGGGTACGGGACGCGGCGGCCGAGGTCATCGAGAAGACCGGCCTGGCCGAGGCCGAGGCGACGTCCGCCCGGCTCAGGGCCGAGGCGGAGGGCTCCAGGCTGAAGGCGCTCGCGGCGGCGGAGGGTACGCAGGCCCAGGCGACGGCCGACGCGGCGGTGATCGGCGAGAAGCTGAAGGCCGAGGCGGCGGGGCTCACCGACAAGGCGGCCGCGATGGCCGCCCTGGACGACGCGTCGCGCGGTCACGAGGAGTACCGGCTGCGGCTGGAGGCGGAGAAGGAGATCCGGCTCGCCGGTCTCGATGTGCAGCGGCAGGTGGCTCAGGCGCAGGCGACGATCGTGTCCGCCGGGCTGGAGAACGCCGACATCGACATCGTCGGCGGGGAGTCGGTCTTCTTCGACCGGCTGGTCTCGTCCATCTCCATGGGCAAGAGCCTCGACGGCTTCGTCGGGAACTCCGACACGGCGAAGGCGCTCGCCGGGCCGTGGCTGAACGGCACGTCGTCGTTCACGGACGACCTGACCAAGGTGCTGGGGTCGGTGTCGTCGGGCGATGTACAGAACCTGACGGTGTCGGCGCTGCTGATGCGGATGATGGCCGCACCGGGAGCGGGTGGCGCGGGGGCGGACCAGGTCCGCCGGCTCCTGGACCACGCACGTGAACTGGGCCTCGCGGACCTGCCGGTGAACGCGGTCCAGTCGCCGTCCCGGAACGGCACGCCGGTGTCGTGACCGGCGCGCTGTCCTCGACCGCCGGACGGACCGGGTCTGCCCGATGGGGGCGGCAGTTCAAGCCCGTCCGGCGATTGAGGACGGACGGTGCCGGGGACGCACCCGAACCTTCCTCCCAGCCCGTCCCCTCAAGCCCGTCCGGCGATTGAGGACACCACCGGCCGCCCGGCCGCACGCATCCGCCCACCCGTAAGGAGCCGCACCGCATGGACACCGGAACCCCGCCGCCCCCGGGCGGCCCCGTGGAGGCCGGGGCCTACGACGTGCTGCGCCGCCGGCTCGCCGGCCAGGCCGCGGAGCTCACCCGCCGCGCCGAGGCGCTCAACTCCCGCCGCACGCAGGAGTTCGGCTCCACCGGTCTGCGGCTGCTCGGCAGCGAGCAGATCCGTACCGAGCAGGCCTCCACCCCCCGCGACCTCGTCGCGATCGGCGGCCGGCTGCTGTTCGGCTTCGAACGCGGCCCCGGCCGGGGCGACGAGCCCGCCGTCGAGGACGTACTCGCGCTGTACGACGCCGAGCTGGCCCCCGGCACCGGTGCGCTCCTCACCGACGAGGCGTTCGTCCGCGAGTTCAATGGGCTGCACCGCTACTACCGCGACGCCCGGCTGCTGCGGCTGCGCCGTACCGACGGGCGGCTCCTCGCCGTGTTCCGGACCGGCGAGAGCGCCGAGGACATCCGCGTCCTGCGCTGGGCCCTCGGCCCCGACGGGACACCCGGCGCGTTCCTCGACGCACGCGGCGAGCGCGACCACGTGTTCCCGCCGTCGCACGACTTCACCTGGACCGTCGCCGGACGCGAGGCCCACATCCCGGGTCGGCACCCGCACATCGCCATCGGGGGAACGGGCGACGGAAGCGACGCGCGGCTCTTCGTCACCACTCTCGGCGGCCACCTCACCGTCAAGGCCGTCAACGACACGGACACCCCGGACGGGATCTACCGGGAGCCGGTCACCGAGCCCCTCCAGTCGCTCGCCGACGCCGAGGTCGAGTACGCGGAGCTCGGCCCGCTGGTCCTGCTCCGCGTCCGCCCGTACAAGGAGGAGGCCGCCCGCCACCTCGTGTTCAACGCGCTTCTCGGCACGGTGCTGCGGCTGGACGCGATCGGCCCGGCCTGCCACCGGCTCCCCGAGGACCAGGGGATCATCTTCCCCGGCGGCTTCTACCTGACCACCGGCACCGCCAAGACCTTCGACATCGCGCGGCCGCTCACCGAGCCCGCCTTCGAGGGGGCCGTGCGCTCCCCCAACGGGGAGGACGTGCTCTACGCGTTCCGCTCCCGGGACGACGGCCGCAGCCTGCTGCTCCCCTACAACGTGATCCGCCAGGAAGTGGCCACCCCGCTCCAGGGCCGCGGCCACGCCCTGCTCGACGACGGGACCCTCGTACTCCTGCGGGACCCGGTGGAGGGCCCGGACGCCGGACCGGCGCGGGTTCACCCGGTGCAGCGCTGGCGGACGCCGTACGTCTCCGACACCTACGCCGCCTCCCGCCCCGCCGGCACCGGCCCGCTCGCCCGGATCGGCAACGCCGACCTGGTGCGCGGCATCTCCGACTGCCTCGCGCTCGCGCACAGCGCGGACGGGACCACCCCGACCGCCGCGGTCTACGCGCGGCTGGTGGCCGACTGCACCCGCGCCACCGACCGCTACCACTGGCTGGACGACGACGAACTCGGCTCCCTCGCAGTCCCGTTGACCGAAGTCCGGGACACCGCGCAGCAGGTGCTGGCCGAGTTCGAGGGCGTCCAGGAGCTGACCCGGCAGGCAGCCGACGCGCTCGACGAGAGCGCGGACCGGATCACCACGCTGGTGCGCCGGGTCCGCGGCGAGGCCCCGCGGTCCGCCGCCGAGTGGGTCACCCGGCTCACCGAACTCCGCGCCGCGCACGGCCATCTGGCGACGCTCGGTGAGATGCGGTACGCGGACACCGCGCGGATCGACGAGCTCACCGCCGCCACCGCCGACGACCTGGCCTCGGCCGGCCGGCGCGCGGTCGCGTTCCTGGCCAGGGACGACGCCTTCGCGGGCTACCACGAGGACATCGCCCGCCTCACCGAGGAGGCGTCCGCGCTCGCCACCGTCACCGACGCCGCCGCGCTCGGCGAGCGGCTGACGGGGATGACGGACGGGCTGAGCACGGTCACGGACGTCGTCGCCGGGCTCGACATCGGTGACGGCGTCGTCCGCACCTCGATCCTGGAGCGGATCGCCGAGGTGCTCGGCGGGGTGAACCGGGTCCGCGCCATCCTCGACGCCCGCCGCCGCACCCTCCTCGACCACGAGGGCCGGGCCGAGTTCGCCGCCGAGTTCGCCCTGCTCGGGCAGGCGGTGACGGGCGCGCTGGCGGCCGCGGCCACCCCCGAGACCTGCGACGAGCAGCTCGCGCGGCTGCTGCTCCAGCTGGAGAACCTGGAGGCGCGGTTCGCGGAGTTCGACGACTTCCTGACCGCGCTCGGCGAGCGGCGGACGGAGGTGTACGAGGCGTTCTCGGCCCGCAGGCAGACCCTTCAGGACGCTCTCGCCCGCCGCACCGAGCGCCTCGCCCAGTCCGCCGCCCGGGTGCTGGACACGGTCTCCCGGCGCAGCGCCGCCCTGTCCGACGCGGACGCCGTCCACACCTACTTCGCCTCCGACCCGATGGTCACCAAGGTCCGCCGCACGGCGGCCGAGCTGCGCGAACTCGGGGACGCGGTACGGGCGGAGGAGCTGGACGGGCAGCTGCTCGCGGCCCGCCAGGAGGCCGGGCGGGCGCTGCGGGACCGCAGCGAGCTGTACGCGGACGGCGGGGCCACCATCCGGCTGGGCCGCCACCGGTTCGCGGTGAACACCCAGCCGTTCGATCTGACGCTGGTCCCCCAGGGGGACGGGCTCGCGTTCGCCGTCACCGGTACCGACTACCGGATGCCGGTGACGGACCCGGACTTCGGTGCGACGCGCCCGTACTGGGACCAGCAGCTGCCCTCCGAGTCCCCTGCCGTCTACCGCGGCGAGCACCTGGCCGCCCGGCTGCTGGCCGAGCAGGGAGCGGACCGGCTGGCCGCCCTGGACCCGGCCGAACTAGCGACTCTTGTAAGGGAGTCGGCGGCCGGTACGTACGACGAGGGGTATCAGCGCGGCGTCCACGACGAGGACGCCGGCGCGATCCTGACCGTACTGCTGCGGCTGCACGCCGGGGCCGGGCTCCTGCGCTGCCCGCCCGCCGTCCGGGCCGCCGCCCAGCTCTTCTGGGCGCACCGGGCGGATGAGTCCCTGCGGACCTCCTGGACGCGCCGGGCCCGCTCGCTGGCCCGCGCCCGCGACACCTTCGGGCTCGCCCCGGCCGTCGCCGCACTCCAGGAGGAGTGGGCCGGCGTCATCGCGGGCGAGGGCGCGCGGGCCGTCGCCGTGTACCTCTTCGAGGAGCTGACGAGCGGCCCGGAGGGCTTCGTCACCAGCGCCGGGGTCCGCACGTTCCTGGACAAGTTCCGCCGCACCACCGGCACTTCGGCGTACGACGAGGATCTCGCGGCCCTCGGGGACGACCTGCCGGCCCGCCGCCAGCTCGTCGAGGGGTGGCTCGGCTCGTACTCCCGCGCGAGCGGCTCTGACCTCGACGACGGCGATCTCGCGGAGGCCGTCGCCGTCGAGCTCTGCCCGGAGCCGGCCGTCCGCCGCTACGAGGGCGAGGCGCCGCTCACCGCGACCGTGGAGGGGCTCCTCGGCGTCCACCCGCGCATCGACCGGGGCCGGCTGCGCCTGCGGATCGACGAACTCCTCTTCCGTACAGAGGAGTTCCGTACGGTCACGGTGCCCGGCTTCCGCGCCTACCAGCGCCGGCGCACCGCGCTGGCCGCCGCCGAGCGTACCCGGCTGCGGCTGGACGACCACCGGCCGCGCGTGATGTCGGCGTTCGTCCGCAACCGGCTGCTCGACGAGGTGTACCTGCCGCTGATCGGCGACAGCCTCGCCAAGCAGCTCGGCACCGCCGACGCCGACCGGCGCACCGACTCGCAGGGCCTGCTGCTGCTCGTCTCTCCGCCCGGCTACGGCAAGACGACGCTGATGGAGTACGTCGCGGACCGGCTCGGCATGGTCCTCGTCAAGATCAGCGGACCCAACCTCGGCCACGACGTGACGTCGCTGGACCCCGCGCAGGCGCGCAGCGCGACCGCGCGCCAGGAGATCGAGAAGATCAACTTCGCGCTGGAGGCGGGCAACAACACCCTCCTCTACCTCGACGACATCCAGCACACCTCACCGGAACTGCTCCAGAAGTTCATCCCGCTCTGCGACGCCACCCGCCGGATCGAGGGAGTGCGGGACGGCGAGCCGCGCAGCTACGACCTGCGGGGCAAGCGGTTCGCGGTGTGCATGGCGGGCAACCCCTACACCGAGTCGGGGGAGCAGTTCCGGATTCCCGACATGCTCGCCAACCGGGCCGACGTCTGGAACCTGGGCGAGGTGCTGAGCGGCCGGGAGGACGTCTTCGCGCTGAGCTTCGTGGAGAACGCGCTGACCGCCAACCCGGTGCTGGCCCCGCTCGCCGGCCGGTCCCGCGACGACCTCACGCTGCTGCTGCGGCTCGCCGCCGGCACGGAACCCGCGTCCGGCGCGAACCGGCTGGAGCACCCGTACACGCCCGCGGAGGTGGAACGCGTCGTCGCCGTGCTGCGCCATCTGCTCACCGCCCGCGACACCGTTCTCGCGGTCAACGCCGCGTACATCGCCTCGGCGGCCCAGACGGACGCGACGCGCACCGAACCGCCCTTCCGGCTCCAGGGCTCGTACCGGAACATGAACCGGATCGCCGAGCGGATCGTGCCCGTGATGAACGACGCCGAGCTGTCGGACGTCATCGACGACCACTACGCGGGCGAGGCCCAGACGCTCACCACGGGCGCGGAGGCCGCCCTGCTGAAGCTCGCCGCGCTGCGCGGAACCCTCGGTCCGGAGCAGGCCGCCCGCTGGTCCGCCGTCACCGCCGCGTACGTCCGCACCCAGGCGCTCGGCGGCCCCGACGGCGACCCCGTGACCCGTGCGGTGGCCGCGCTCGGCCTGCTCGCGGACCGGATCGCGGCGGTCGAGTCGGCCATCAGCCGGGCGGCGGACCCCCGCGGGCTCCTGGCCGGGCCGGCGTCCGTGACACCGGGGACGCCCGGAACACCCGGAACCACTCACCGCGGCGATCACTAGGGCCGCGAGAAGGGAACAGGCATGCTGGGCCATGTGCCCCCACTTCCTCAGCAGCCCCAACGCTCCCCGTTCTCCGGCCACATGGTGGTCTGCGGCGACGACGCGCTCGCCCAGCGCCTCGCCGTGGAACTGCGCTACGTCTACGGGGAGCGGGTCACCCTCGTCCTGCCGCCGGGGCCCGATCCGAGGCGGCCGGAGGTGGCGCTGACCGGGCGCGGCCGGGCGGCTGCCCTGTTCGGCCGGATGTCGTCGGCGATGAACCGCAACGCCGGGAACGGCGCCGGCAGCGGCGACAGCGACACCAACGCCGGTGTGGAGGCGGTGCGCATCCTCCAGGCGCACGAGCCGTCCGACGAGGCGCTGGAGGAGGCCGGTGTCGACACGGCCGCCGCCCTCGCCCTCGTCTACGACGACGACGAGCGCAACATCCGCGCCGCGCTGACCGCCCGTCGGCTCAACCCCCGCGTCCGGCTGGTGATCCGGCTCTACAACCGCAAGCTCGGCCAGCATCTGGAGGCCCTGCTCGACCAGGCGGCCGCCGTCGCCTCGCCGGGGCTCGACCAGACCGCGCTGGACGCCTCCACCACGGTCCTGTCCGACGCCGACACCGCGGCCCCCGCCCTCGCGGCGACCGTGCTCGCCGGGTCCAGCAAGGTGATCCGGGCGGAGGGCCTGCTCCTGCGGGCCGCGGAACGCACCCCGCCCCGGAACGGCCAGGTCGCCGACCCCGGCCTGTGCACCCTGGCGCTGCTCTCCTCCACCACCCACGACCCGGCCGGCACCGAGGGCTCCGACAGCAGCGGCGACGAGGGCCCCCGGCTGCTGCCCGACCAGGCCGAGGTGGCTGCGGCGACCGGGCGCGGCACCATCGTCCTGGAGGCCGTCAGCCAGAGCGGTCCGGCCTCCTCGACGCCCCGGATGGGCGGCCGGGGCGCACCGCTGAGCCAGATCTTCTCGCGCCGGCTGCGCTGGTCCGCGCTGGGCGTCGGCACGGCCGTCCTCGGGCTCGCGGTGGCGTCCACGTTCACCACCGGGGACGATCCGCTGCACGCCGCCTATCTGACGCTGCTCGACCTGTTCGCGATGGGCGACCCGGCCATCGGCGACCCCACGGCCCGCCAGATCATCCAGCTCCTGTCCGGGGTCGCCGGGCTGATGCTCCTGCCGCTCCTCGTCGCCGGGGTGCTGGAGGCCTTCGGCTCGCTCCGCACCGTCTCTTCGCTGCGCCGCCCGCCGCGCGGTCTGTCCGGGCACGTGGTGCTGCTGGGTCTCGGGAAGATCGGCACCCGTGTCCTGGTCCAGCTGCGCGAACTCGGCATCCCCGTCGTGTGCGTGGAGGACGACCCGGACGCGCGCGGCATCCCGGTGGCCCGGCGGCTGCACGTGCCGGTGGTCATCGGGGACGTCACGCAGGAGGGCGTGCTGGAGGCGGCGAAGATCCGCCGCTCCCGCGCCCTGCTCGCCCTGACCAGCATCGACACCACCAATCTGGAGGCCGCGCTGTACGCCCGCTCGGTCAAGCCGAATCTGCGGGTGACGCTGCGCCTGTTCGACGACGAGTTCGCCACCGCCGTCTACCGCACCCTGCGCACCGCCCACCCGCAGGCGCTGACCCGCTCCCGCTCGGTCTCCCATCTGGCCGCGCCCTCCTTCGCGGTCGCCATGATGGGGCGGCAGATCCTGGGCGCGGTGCCGGTCGAGCGGAAGGTGATGCTGTTCGCCGCGATCGAGGTGGCCGGGCATCCGCAGCTGGAGGGCCGGACGGTGGAGCAGGCGTTCCGCTCGGGGGCCTGGCGGGTCCTCGCCCTGGACGTCGCCCCGCCCGCCGACCGCCGCCCGGACCTGACGGCGCCGGGAACGGTCCCCGGCGCCGGGGACCGCCCCGGCGGCCTCGTGTGGAACCTGCACCCCGGCTACGTGCTCCAGCCCACCGACCGGGTGGTCATCGCGGCCACCCGGCGCGGCCTGGCCGAACTGCTGCGCCGACGTGGCTCGTTGACGCCTCGCTGACCGGTCATGAGGCGCGGCCCCGGTCCAGGCCCCCCATCGCCTCCCGCACCTGCGTCAGCGTCGCGTCGGCGATGGCGTTCGCCCGCTCGTTGCCGGCGCGCAGCACGGACCGTACGTACCCCATCTCCCGTGCGTACGCGGCCCGGCGGGCGCGCATCGGTGCGAGCCGGGTGTTGACGGCGTCGGTCACGGTCCGCTTCAGGGCGGCGGCGCCCCCGCCGCCGATCTCCTCGGCCACGGCGTGCGGCTCGCGGTCGAGGCAGAGCGCGGCCAGCAGCACCAGGCCGGACACGCCGGGCCGCCCCTCGGGGTCGTAGGTGATGTGCCGGTCGGCGTCCGTTGTGGCGCCCCTGATCAGGCGGGCCGTCTCGTCCGTACCGGCGCCGAGCGCGATGGAGTTGGCGCGGCTCTTGCTCATCTTGGTGCCGTCGGTGCCGAGCAGCTGCGGCACGGCGGAGAGCAGCGCCTCGGGTTCCGGGAAAACGGTCCCGTACCGCTCGTTGAACCGCCGGGCGACGGTCCGGGCCACTTCGAGGTGGGGCAGCTGGTCCCGGCCGACCGGCACCAGGCTGCCCTTGCAGAACAGGATGTCGGCCGCCTGGTGGACCGGGTAGGTGAACATCAGGCCGCTGACGGAGTCCTGCCGGGAGTGCGCGATCTCGTCCTTGACCGTGGGGTTGCGGCCCAGCTCGGCGACCGAGACCAGGCTCAGGAACGGCAGCATCAGCTGGTTGAGCGCGGGCACGGCGCTGTGGTTGAAGATCACCGAGCGTTCCGGGTCGATGCCGACGGCCAGGTAGTCCAGCAGCAGGCCCTCCATCGTGGCGGTGAGCCGCTCGGCCACGTCCCGGTCGGTCAGCACCTGGTAGTCCGGGATGACGATGAACGTCTCCACCCCGAGGTCCTGGAGCCGCACCCGGTTGTGGAGCGTGCCGAAGTAGTGCCCGAGGTGGAGCGCCCCGGTGGGCCGGTCACCGGTCAGGACCCGGAACCTCTCCGGGTACCGCCGGATCCGCTCTTCCAGCGCGATGTCCGGGGCGGCGTCGGTCGCGGGCGTGGTCGTGGTCGTGGTCGTGGTCATGAGTGGTCTCTCCTCGCGTCGGTGTGTGCGTGGAGGACGGCCCACCGGGCGGGAAGCCCGTACCGAAAAAGGGCACAGAAAAGGGCCGTCCATATCGAACGGCCCTGGTCCCGCGCAGAAGAGGTGGCCGCTCCTAGGAGGAGCGCCACCAGTTCCGGCACGGTACGGAGGTCATGGGGCGATCGTAACGCGGCCCCGCCCCGCGCAACAGCACATTCCGGACGTCACCGGCCGGGCGTCAGCTCCGCGCTATGTCCGAGGCGTGGGGCCGGGGCACCTTCCTTTCGGACTCATGACCGGTCTGTGGCCCGTGGGTGCCCTGCGCTCGCGAAGGTGATCCAGCAGGTGTCGGCCGCGGTGTCCAGGAGGTACCAGACGCGTCCGCCCCCGGTCACCTCGATCTGCCACTGTTCGCAGGTCTGCCCCCGGTGGGTTCCGTGGGCCAGGCTGCCCTTCAACCTGTGATGCCGGGGCACCCCCGGCCGCCGGCCTCGGGTCCGTACGCATGGTGATCCAGGCGCGGTATGTGTCGCTGCGGGCCTGTCGGCCCAGGCTCTCCCAGCCTTTGGCCGCCGCCGCGTCGGCGAAGCGGACTTCCCACTGCCCTTCCGGCGCGGGAGGCGCTGCCCGGTCGCCGCGGCCCGCGCTCACGCGAGCTCCCGCGGGTCGGGCACCTGCCCGTAGTCCGCCTCGTGGTCGCTGGACGTCGAACCCCGACGGTTCGGTGAGCTGCGGCGCTCACTTCTCGGCGTGCTCGCCCACGTAGAAGAGGATCCAGACGAAGCCCGCGAACAGGTGCGTGGCGAAGATGTAGATGAAGACGCGCAGGGCGACGCCGCGTTCCTTCCAGGCCTCCGTGCCGCCGCCGTAGTCGCGGTCGATCTCGCTCGCGGGCTCGGGCGGAGGTGCGTCGTCGTTCCCGGGGCTGGTCCCGCTCATGTCCGTTTCGCCTCCGTCCCGCCCGGGGCTCCGGGCGGCCTCCGTACCCGTTCAGCGTACTCAGACCCCGCACCGGAGGGTCCCGTGGAATAGGGAGGTGGGGCACTCCGTTGTAAGGTGTGTTCACATAGTTCAATGTTCAACAATCTTGGAGGCGGGCGCCATGCAGTTCGGGATCTTCACCGTCGGGGACGTCACCACCGACCCGACGACCGGCCGGACGCCGAGCGAGCACGAGCGGATCAAGGCCACGATCGCCATCGCGCAGAAGGTGGAGGAGGTCGGCCTCGACGTCTTCGCGACCGGTGAGCACCACAACCCGCCGTTCGTCCCGTCCTCACCCACGACCACCCTCGGCTACATCGCCGCCCGCACCGAGAACCTGATCCTGTCCACGTCCACGACGCTGATCACCACCAACGACCCGGTGAAGATCGCCGAGGACTACGCCACGCTCCAGCACCTCGCCGACGGCCGCGTCGACCTGATGATGGGCCGCGGCAACACCGGCCCGGTCTACCCGTGGTTCGGCAAGGACATCCGCCAGGGCATGCCGCTCGCCATCGAGAACTACGCCCTGCTGCACAAGCTGTGGCGCGAGGACGTCGTCGACTGGGAGGGGAAGTTCCGTACACCGCTCCAGTCCTTCACCGCGACCCCGCGCCCGCTGGACGGTGTCCCGCCGTTCGTCTGGCACGGCTCGATCCGCTCGCCGGAGATCGCCGAGCAGGCCGCGTACTACGGCGACGGCTTCTTCCACAACAACATCTTCTGGCCCATCGAGCACACCAAGAAGATGGTGCGCCTGTACCGCCAGCGCTACGCCCACTACGGGCACGGCACCGCCGAGCAGGCCATCGTCGGCCTGGGCGGGCAGGTGTTCATGCGGAAGAACTCGCAGGACGCGGTACGGGAGTTCCGCCCGTACTTCGACAACGCGCCGGTCTACGGGCACGGCCCCTCGATGGAGGACTTCACCCAGCAGACACCGCTGACCGTGGGCTCCCCCCAGGAGGTCATCGAGCGGACGCTGTCCTTCCGGGACGCCGTCGGCGACTACCAGCGCCAGCTGTTCCTGATGGACCACGCGGGGCTGCCGCTGAAGACCGTCCTGGAGCAGCTCGACATCCTCGGCGAGGAGGTCGTACCGGTGCTGCGCAAGGAGTTCGCCGCCCTGCGGCCGGCCGGGGTCCCCGAGTCCGCGCCCCTGCACCCCGCCGTCATCGCGAAGGAGAGCTGACACCGTGTTCGCCACCGAACCGCTGAGGATCGTCGCCGTCTCGGCCGGGCTGAGCCGCCCCTCGTCGACCAGGCTGCTGGCCGACCGGCTGGCCGGGGCCACCCGGGACCGGCTGGACGCCGAGCAGGACCGCCCGGTCGAAGTCCGGGTGATCGAGCTGCGCGACCTGGCCGTCGACATCGCCAACCACCTGGTGACCGGGTTCCCCTCGGCCACGCTGGAGGAAGCGATCGGCGCGGTCACGGAGGCGGACGGGCTGATCGCCGTCAGCCCGGTCTTCACCGCCTCGTACAGCGGGCTGTTCAAGTCGTTCTTCGACCTCGTCGAGAACACCGCGCTGACCGGCAAGCCCGTCGTCGTCGCGGCGACCGGCGGCACCGCCCGGCACTCGCTGGTGCTGGAGCACGCGATGCGCCCGCTCTTCGCCTACCTGCGGGCCGTCACGCTGCCGACGTCGGTGTACGCGGCGTCGGAGGACTGGGGTGCGTCGGGCGACGCGTACGCCGACGGGCTGCCGGCCCGGATCCGGCGTGCGGGCGGCGAGCTGGCGAGCGCGATCACCGGTGGCCGGGCCGTCTCCGGAGCGTCCAGGACCCTCGGCGTGGACGACGAGGTGGTCCCGTTCGAGCAGCAGCTGGCCGGTCTCCGGCAGGCCTGACCGGCCCGAGTGGTGCGGTGCCGACCCCCGGCGCTGTGGTTTCGTCCTATTTGATTAGAGTTGGGCGGGAGGGCGCGCCGTCGGGACACCGCACGGCGCACCCGTGCAACCGAGCCGAACCGAGCTGGAGGCAGAGATGGGCAGGATCGTGGTGGGCGTTGACGGCTCCGAGTCGTCGATCAAGGCACTGCACTGGGCCGTACGCCAGGCGGAGCTGACCGGTGACACGGTCGAGGCCGTCAACAGCTGGGAGTACCCCGCCACCAGCTGGGCGTCCATGATGCCGGGCCTGCCGGAGGACTTCGACCCGCAGGCCCTGGCGACCGTGTCGCTCACCGAGGCGCTGGAGGAGGCCCTCGGCGCGGTGGGTGCCGCCGCCGTCAGCAAGGTCGTGGTGATCGGCAACCCGGCGCAGACCCTGCTGGACCGGGCCGAGGGCGCGAGCCTGCTGGTGGTGGGCGCACGCGGATACAGCGGCTTCAAGGCCACCCTGCTCGGCTCGGTCAGCCTCCACGTCACCCAGCACGCGCCGTGCCCGGTGACGGTGGTGCGCGGCTGACGCCGACACGCACAAGCAGAGGGCGGGCCCGCGCGTTCACCACGACCGCGCGGGCCCGCCCTCTTGCCGCCCCACGCGTTCCTCACGCCCGCGCGGGCCGGCTCCGTACCGTCACAGCGCCACGACGTCCGCCACCGCACAGGCCACGTTGTCCGGGGCGCCCGCCGCACCGGCCCGCGCGACCGCGGGCGGTGCTCGCCCGGCACGCCGATCCTTGGCCTTCCCCCGCGGAGAAGGTCAAGGATCGCTGACGGAGGCGGACGCGGATGCGCGGCCGGCGCGCTCAGTCCTCGTGGGTGTAGAAGGCGTAGAACGCGGCGAGCAGCATGCCCACCCCGGTCAGCAGGCCCAGCACCGACGCCGCGAGGATGCTCTTGCCGGACAGGCTGTACAGGAAGCCGATGGACCCGCCGAACAGGGCGCCGTAGGCCGCCGCCGCGGCCACGGCCGGCAGCCGCTTCTGCATCCGGCCCAGACCGAAGCAGAGTGCCGCGAGCACGGCGCCCGAGATCAGCCCGAGGGCGAGCTGCCCGCCGGTGAGGACACCGCCGCCCCGGACGATGGACGTCGCGTAACAGCCGAGGATCACACCGAGCGTGACGGGCAGCGCCCAGCTGAGGGTGGAGTGGTGCCGGGCGCGCGCTCGCGAGCGCGTTCCGCGTGCCTGTACCGAAGCGTGTGCGGCCATGGCGGCAAGCTCCTTCCGTCGCCCCCTCTTTCCCTCCAGAGCACACCTGCTCGCGCCGCCCGGCAACTCGAATGGCTCACGGCCCGGGGCGCTCCCGGCGCATCCGGGATTCCCTGGTGGGGTGCGGACCTACTTCTCGACGGCACTCTCGGCGGCCCTCCTGGTGCTGCTCGCCGTCCTGGTACCGCTGAGCGCGCTCTCGGCGTGGGTCGATCTGGAGATCGACGACACCGACCGCTACGTCGCCGCCGTGGAGCCGCTGGCCTCCGATCCCGCTGTGCAGACCACCGTGGCCGACCTGATCACGGACGAGGCGATGAAGCAGATCGACGTCGGTCCGCTCGGGGACACCGTGCGCGGCTTCCTGCACCAGGCCGTGCAGTCCTTCACCACGACCGAGGCCTTCCGGGCCGCGTGGAAGGCCGCGAACCGCACCGCCCACGAGGCCGTCACCGCCGCGCTGGACGGCGGGACCGGCGAGAGCGTCACCATCGACCTGGCGCCCGTGACGGAACAGGTGAAGCAGAACCTGCTGGACAACGGGGTGCCGTTCGCCGACCGCATCCCCATCGAGCACACCGACATCCAGATCGTCTCCGCCGACCGGGCCGACCAGCTGCGGCAGAGCTTCCGGTGGCTGCGGGCCGCGAGCATCTGGCCGGCCGTCGGCACGCTGGTGTTCGCCCTGCTGGCCGTGGTCCTGGCGTGGGTGCGCGGCGGGCCCGGCCGCCGGGGCTCCGCGCTCGCCGCGCTGGCCGCCACCGCCGTCGCCGGGACCGGCTTCGCGGTCGGCGCGCTGCTGCTGCGCGGCGCCCTCGCCTTCGCCCGCAACCGGGTGCTGGCCGAGGTGCCGGGCAACGAGACCGACGGGGCGGCCGCCGTCTACGACGCGCTGACGGCGTCCCTGCGCACGACGGTGTGGATCGTCCTCGGTGCGGGTCTTGCCCTGGCGGTGTGCGCGGTGGCGGCACGGATCTGGGCCCGGCGGGTGCTGCCGGTGCCGTCGCCCGACGCGTGACGGATGCGCCCCGCGGGCGCCGACGTGCGGGCGCGGGCGGGCCGGGGAAGAGTGGATCGCGTGCACTGCCGGGGGCGACTGGGAGGTCTTCCGTATGCGAGCCATCGCCGTCGGCGCGTTCCGGGCCGACCCCGCACTGGTCGAGGTCCCCAAGCCGGAACCGGCGCCCGGCGAGGTACGGGTGAGGGTCGAGTACGCCTCCCTCAACCCCTACGACTGGCAGACGGCCGACGGCTCCCTGGAAGGACAGGTCCCGCATGTGTTCCCGCTGGTCGTCGGCGTGGACTTCGCGGGCCGGGTGGACATGATCGGCCGCGGCGACAACCGCTTCCGGGTCGGCGACAAGGTCTTCGGACGGACCGGCCCGGCGGTCGGCGCCGGTACGTACTGCGACTACGTCTGCGTCCCGCAGGACGCCGCCATCACGCTCGTCCCGCCCGGCCTGGACGCCCGGACCGCCGCCGCGCTGCCGACAGCCGGGATGGCGGCCGCGCAGATCCTGGAGGCGGCGGTGCTCCGCGGCCACGAGAGCCTGCTGATCATCGGCGCGGCGGGCGGCGTCGGCAGCTGTCTGACCCAGCTCGCCAGGGCCCGCGACGTGCGCGTGATCGCGGCGGTGCGCGGCGACGAGCGGTCCAGGATGGGGTCGTTGGGCGCCGCCGCCACGGTCGACACCACCCGGGGCCCGGCGGCCGACTCGGTACGCGCGGTCTGCCCGGACGGCATCGACGCACTGGCCGACCTGGTCTCCGGCACCCCGGAGGCGTTCGCCGTCCACGCCGCGACGGTCCGGCCCGGCGGCATCGCGCTCAGCACCCGGGGCGCCGCGACCGGGGCGGCGCTCCCCGGGGGCGTGCGCGGCATCGACTTCCGGCTCGACCCCAGCCCCGTCCTGCTGGACGTCCTGGCGGCGGGCGCCGCGGAAGGCGTGCTCCGGGTGCCCATCGACATCGAACTCCCCCTGGAGAAGGCCCCCCAGGCCCTGGACCGCAACCGGACCGGCGGGGCCCGCGGCAAGACCGTCATCGTGCTGCGCAACCACCGCCACCGCTGAACCCCACCCCCGGCGCATCAGCCGGCACCCTCCACCACCGAGCGGAACGAGGACGTCATGAGCGACCAGGAGCACGACATCATCGGCAGCATCGACGGACTCGTCGCGGAGGAGCGCGCCCTGCGCGACCGCGGCGGCCGCGACCCGGGCCTCACCTCCGACGAGCGGAAGCGACTGCGTACGGTGGAGGTCAGGCTCGACCAGTGCTGGGACCTGCTGCGGCAGCGCCGCGCACTGAGCGAGTTCGGGGACGACCCGTCACAGGCCCGGGTCCGCCCGGCCGACGAGGTCGAGGGATACCGCGGCTGACCGCTGAGCACCGGAGGGGGTACGGATTGGACGGCACAGGTTCCGCCGCGGCGCCGCGGCGGGGGATGCCGCCCGTCTGGCTCCGGTACGGGCTGCGCCCGCAGCCCACCCCCGTCCCCTGGGCCGCCGTCGCCCGCGCGTCCGTCGCCCTGGCCGTGCCGCTCGCCGCCGGATTCGCCGTCGACCGGCCGGTGTACGGGGCGCTCGTCTCCATGGGCGCGCTCTCCGGCGTGATCGGCGACACCGCCGACGCGTACCGGATGCGCATCCTCAACATCGCCGTACCGCAGGTGTTCGGCGCGCTCGGCATCATGATCGGCACGCTCGTGCACGGGTCCGGCTGGGGCGCCGTGGCCGTGCTCACGGCCATCGGGCTCGTCTCCGGGATGATGTCGACGATCGGCGCCGTGGCCTCCGTATCGGGGCTGCTGCTCCTGCTCAACTCGGTGGTGGGCGCCGGACTTCCGATGCCGGAACCGTGGTGGGTGGCGCCGCTGCTGCTGACGCTCGGCGGACTGTTCGTCCTCGCCCTGACGCTGCTGGCCTGGCCCCTGCGGCGGAAACTTCCGGAACGGGTCTCCGTCGCCGGGACGTACTGCACGGTCGCCGATCTGCTCGCCGCCGCCGGCACCGACGCGTACGAGGAGAAACGGCAGGCCGTCACCCAGTCCCTCAACACCTCCTACGACCTGATCCTGGCCCGCCGCGCCCGCTACCACGGCCGCAGCGGCACCATGGTGCGGATGCTGTCCCAGCTCAACGTCGTCATCCCGCTGGTCGAGGCGGCCCCCGCGGTGCACCTGCGGCGGCGCCCGCTGCCTCCCGAGATCCCGGCGGCGGTGCGGAAACTGGCCGACGACATCGAGGACAGCCGCACCGGTGACGCCGAACCCGCCCTGCCCGCACCGGACTCGCCCGCCACCCGGGCCGTGGACAGCGCCCTGCGGCACGCCGCCGCGGTCGTCCACAAGGCGGAACCCGACCCGTACAACGTCGACGACCGGCTCGGCCGCCCCGCCGCGCTGGGGGCACGCGTCCGGCGCGCCACCCGCAACGTCCTGCTCTCCGGGCCCTCATGGCGGTACGGGCTGCGCCTCGCCCTCTGCATCGGGCTGGCCCAGTCGCTGACCTCACTGGTCGACGTACCGCGCTCCTACTGGGTGGCGCTGACCGTCACCTTCGTCCTCAAACCCGACTTCGGTTCGGTGTTCTCCCGCGCCGTGCTGCGTTCGGTGGGCACGGTGGCGGGCCTCGTCATCGCGGCGCCGGTGCTGGCGGAGGTGCCGATCGGCTGGTGGGACGTGCCGGTGATGGTGCTGCTCGCCTCGCTGATCCCGGCGTTCACGGCGAAGGGCTACGCCTTCCAGACGGCGGCCGTCACCCCGGTCATCCTGCTCCTGTCCGACCTGCTGAACCACCAGGGCGTGGACCTCGTCTGGCCGCGCTTCCTGGACAGCCTGATCGGCTGCGGCATCGTGCTGGTGGCCGGATACCTGCTGTGGCCGGAGAGCTGGCACACCCGGATCGGCCACCGCCTGGCCGACGCGGTGACGGACATCGCGGACTACGTGGAGTACGCCTTCGAGCCGGAGGCCTCCGGCGACCGGGCGGAACGGGTGCGGGCCCGGCGCCGTATCTACCGCGATCTGTCCGCCGTGCGCTCCGAGTTCCAGCGCGCCCTGACGGAACCGCCCCCCACCGGCCGCCGGGCCACCGCGTGGTGGCCCCTGGTCGTCGCGGTGGAACGGATCGTGGACGCCACGACCGCGGCCAGGGTCCGCGTCAACCACGGGGCGCCGGAACCGGAACCGGCCGAGGTGGCCGAGGTGCAGCAGCAGCTGCGCGAACTGGCGGCGGGCATCAGGGCGAGCGAGGTCCTGGTGGAGGTGCGCGCCGAACTCCCGGGCGACGAGGACGGCGTACTGGCCCCGCTGCGCCAGGAGGTGGCTGCGGCCAGGGCGATCGCCTCCCCGCAGCCGTAACACCGCACCCGGACCGGCCCGGTCACTCCGAGGGCGGCCCGTCCCCCCGCAACCGGTCCATCTCGCGCCGGTCCCGCTTCGTCGGCCGCCCCGCGCCCCGGTCCCGCACCGGCACCTGGATCGCGGCCTCGCGCGGCGGCGGGGGCGGGCTGTTGTCGACGAAGCACTCCGCCGCCACCGGAGGCCCGACCCGCTTCTTCACGATCTTCGACACGACCACGACCCGGTCCCGGCCCGCATGGCGCAGCCGTACCTCGTCGCCGACGTGCAACGCCTGGGCCGGCTTGGCGCGCTCGCCGGCCACCTTCACATGACCGGCACGGCAGGCGGCGGCAGCCTGCGCACGCGTCTTCGTCAGCCGGACCGACCAGATCCAGACGTCGACCCGAACACTGCCCGCCGCCTGCGGAGCCTCACCGGAAACCATGCTTCCGACTCTAGTGCGCCCGATACGCGCGGGGCCCGGCCACTCGCGTCAACCAGGCAACTCGGCACTACAGAAATACATGTGAATGACGTACATCAGACCACCACAACGCGGTGACAGGACTCGGTCCGGGATCGGTTTCGGCTCAGTTGTCCCTCAGGCGGGCCGCACCACCGAACGGCCTGATCCGGCCGCTAACCTTACGTATCCGCCCTGGCCAGGGATCAATTCCCGCAGTACGGACATTCATCGCACCCAACTCACGTGAAAGGCCTCGCCCATGGGCATTCGGAGCTTGCTGCGCAAGGTGTTCGGCCGTGACGTCACGGAGCAGGACGGCCCGACGACGGCCACGGTCCCGCCCCAGGGCGAGCGCACCCGGTCCGCTGAGTCGGAGTCGGTGACGGTGGACGAAGCGCTTGTGCCGGCCGAGTCGGAGCCCGAACCCGCCGCGACCACCAAGGCCTCGGTACCGGCCCCGGCCTCCTCCACTTCATCCCGGTCCACCACGTCCGGGTCCGCCGAGTCCGGGTCCGTGACGACCCGGACCGCCACGTCCCGGGCCGTCAAGGATGACGGCGATCTGGCGACGGACCTGGTGGCAGCCGCCTTCGACAAGGCCGCCGCCCCCGCGCCCAAGGCCACCCCCACGGTTCCGTCGCAGGGCTCCGGGCCCAGGACGAAGGCCGCGGAGGCAGAGCCGGAGTCGAAGCCGGAGCTGAAGCTGGATCTGGCGCCCAAGGCGGAGTCGAAGCCGGAGCAGGAGTCGAAGCCGGTCGAGGTAGTGGCGGCTGCCGTGGCCCCGGAGCCCGTCGAGGCTCCGGCCGAAGCCCCCGCGGCCGCCGAGCCGGTCGCCGCCGAGGCCGCGCCCGCGCCGATCACCATCGACATGGACCCGGAACCCGAACCGGAAGCGGAGCCGGTGGCGGAAGCCGGACCGGAACTCGCAGCCGAGCCCGAACCGGCCGCTGCCCTCCCCACTCCCACTCCCACTCCCGCCCCCGCTCCCGCTCCCGTCGCCGCCCCCGCCGACGGCAAGCCCGCGCTCTCCCTCGCCCGGGTCAAGTCCCGCGCGCCGGAGCTCGTCGCCCCGTACAAGGCCGCCCAGGCCGGTCTGAAGGCGCACGGGCTGACCGGCCTGCGCGCCACCGTCTACCTGGTCCTGGACCGGTCCGGCTCCATGCGGCCGTTCTACAAGGACGGCAGCGCCCAGCACCTGGGCGACCGCACCCTCGCGCTCGCCGCGCACCTGGACGAGAGCGCCACCGTCCAGGTCGTCTTCTTCTCGACGGACATCGACGGCACCGGCACGGTCGAGCTGTCCGGCCACGAGGGCCGGATCGACGAGCTGAACGCGGGCCTCGGCCGGCTCGGCCGGACGAACTACCACCGTGCCGTCGAGGAGGTCGTCGCGCACTACGAGAAGTCCGGGGCCACCGGCCCGGCGCTGGTGATCTTCCAGACGGACGGCCCGCCGGACGTCAAGCCGGCCGCCCGCCAGGCCCTGACCGACGCGGCACGGCTGCCGCTGTTCTTCCAGTTCGTCGCGTTCGGCGACGAGGACGCGAAGGGCTTCGACTTCCTGCGGAAGCTGGACGCCCCGAACGCCGGCTTCTTCCACGCGGGCCCCGCCCCGCGTGAGGTCGCGGACACCGCGTTCTACCGCGAGGTGCTCGCCGCGCTGCCCGCCTGGGTCGCCGCCGGCTCCTGATCGACCGGCAGGCGTACGGTCACGGCGAGCCCGCCCTCCGGGCCCGGCACCGCCGTGACCGTACCGCCGTGCGCCAAAGCTATGGACCGCACGATCGAGAGACCGAGTCCGGAACCGCGCCCCATCCGGTCCTTGCCCTCGCCCCTGCGGAACGGCTCGAACAGCCCGGGGATGTCCGCCCCGTCCACCACGGGGCCGGTGTTGCGGACCCGGAGCACCCCGCTCCCGCCCCCGGTGGTCAGCGACACCTCCACCGTCCCGCCGGGCACGTTGTACGTCACCGCGTTGGCCAGCAGATTGGCCACCAGCTGGGCCAGCAGCATCCGGTTCCCCAGCACCGCGCAGGGAACGGACCCGACCGTCACCCCCGGGTACCGGCCCGCCTCCTCCGCCACCACCCGGGCCAGGTCCACGTCCTCCCGCTCGCCCTTCGCGAGCCCGCGCTCGCTGCGCGCCAGCACCAGCAGGCCTTCGATGAGCCGCTCGCTGCGCCGGTTGTTGTCCAGGAGCGTCTGCCGGGTCCGTACGAGGTCGTCCGGCGTCGGGTCGTCCAGGCCGACCTGGATCGCCGTCCGCTGGGTGGCCAGCGGGGTCCGCAGCTCGTGCGAGGCGTTGGCGATGAACCGCCGCTGACTGTCGAAGGCCCTCTCCAGCCGGGCGAGCAGCGCGTCGAGCGTGTCGCCGAGTTCCTTGAGCTCGTCGTCGGGGCCGCTGGAGGCGATCCGCTCGTGCAGCGTGTGCTCGGAGAGCCGGCGCGCCTTGGCGGTCATGGCGTGGACGGGCCGCAGGACCCGCCCCGCGGTCCACCAGCCGACACCCACCGCGCAGGCCGTCATCACGAGCAGGGAGGCGGCGGACCAGATGAGCAGCTGGTGGCCGGCCGCGTCGCTCACGTGGTCGGTGAGGTCGTAGACGGTCGGCGGGCCGAGGCTCCGGCGGGTGACGAGGGGGCCGTTCACCGCGTAGCCCGGCTGGACGACCGCGGCCGTGCGGGCGATGGAGCGGGCCTGCGAGTCCGTACCGGCGCGGGAGGCCAGGTTGACGGTGACGAGCAGGGCGGTGCCGAGCACCAGGAACACCCCGCCGTACACGAGCGCGATCCGGGTCCTGATCGTGGAGTGCGGCACCCGTCCCGGATGCTTCACAGGGCGTACCCGACGCCCTGCACGGTGCGGATCACCGCCGGTTCGCCGAGTTTGCCGCGCAACTTGCTCATGCAGACGCGGACGGCCCCGGTGAAGGGGTCGGCGTTGGCGTCCCAGGCCCGCTCCAGCAGCTCCTCCGCGCTGACCGTCCCGCCGTCGGCCTCCAGCAGCAGTTGCAGCACGGTGAACTCCTTCGGCGAGAGGTCCAGCTCCTGCCCGTCCCTGGACGCGGTGCGCCGTACGGTGTCGAGCCGGATTCCGTACCGCTCCAGCTGCGGCGGCACGGGGCGGGCGCTGCGCCGCCGCAGCGCCCGGACCCGGGACACCAGCTCGGGGAACTCGAAGGGCTTGCCGAGATAGTCGTCGGCGCCCAGGTCGAGCCCGGAGACCCGGTCCTCCATGGACCCGGCGGCGGTGAGCATCAGGATCCTGGTCCGGGAGCCGGAGGCCACGAGTGCGCGGGCCACGTCGTCGCCGTGCACGCGGGGCAGGTCGCGGTCCAGGACGACGACGTCGTAGTCGTGCAGTCCCAGGTAGGCCTGGGCGGCATCACCGCTGTACACCGTGTCGACGGCGAACCCCGCCCGCCGCAGCCCGGTGGCGACCAGCTCCGCCAGGATCTCCTCGTCCTCGGCGACCAGTACCCGCATCGTGATGTCCTCTGCCTCGTACATGCGTGTCCACTCCATCCCAGGATGCGTCTTTGCTACGGGAAGCGATGTTTCGCAAAGCTCTCCGCATCCGCCCCCGCGTTTATTCGGTGCGAGTGGATCTCCCACGGACCGTTAGGATTTCGACCATGGCGGCCACTGGATCAGAGAAGCAGGGGGGCGAGGACGTGCGGAGTTTCTACGTCTCGACCCCCATTTACTACGTCAACGACGCTCCTCACCTGGGCCACGCCTACACGACCGTCGCAGGCGACGTGCTCACCCGCTGGCACCGCCAGCGGGGCGAGAAGGTGTGGTACCTCACCGGCACGGACGAGCACGGTCAGAAGATCATGCGCACGGCCGAGGCGAACAACGTCACGCCCCAGGCGTGGTGCGACAAGCTCGTCGAGGAGTCCTGGAAGCCCCTCTGGGAGCACCTCGGCATCGCGAACGACGACTTCATCCGTACGACGGAGAAGCGGCACACCGACCGGGTGCAGGAGTTCGTGCAGGACCTGTACGACAAGGACGAGATCTACAAGGGCGGGTACGAGGGCCCGTACTGCGTGGGCTGCGAGGAGTACAAGCTCCCCGGCGACCTCATCGAGGCCGAGGACGGCACGAAGCTGTGCCCGATCCACAAGAAGCCGGTGGAGATCCTCAAGGAGGAGAACTACTTCTTCAAGCTGAGCGCGTACGGCCCGAAGCTGCTGGAGTTCTACGCGGCCAACCCCGGCTTCATCCAGCCGGAGTCGGCCCGCAACGAGGTCGTGAACTTCGTGAAGCAGGGTCTCCAGGACCTGTCGATCTCGCGCTCGACCTTCGACTGGGGCGTCCCGGTCCCGTGGGACGACAAGCACGTCATCTACGTGTGGGTCGACGCGCTGCTCAACTACGCGACGGCGGTCGGCTACGGCTCCAACCAGGAGAAGTTCGACCGTACGTTCCCGGCGAACGTGCACCTGGTCGGCAAGGACATCCTGCGCTTCCACGCGGTGATCTGGCCCGCGATGCTGATGGCGCAGGGTCTGCCGCTGCCGGGCAAGGTCGTCGCCAACGGCTGGCTGATGGTCGGCGGCGAGAAGATGTCGAAGTCGAACCTGACGGGCATCAAGCCGCAGGACCTGACCTCGCACTTCGGCGTGGACGCGTACCGCTGGTACTTCCTGCGGGCCATCGCCTTCGGCAGCGACGGCTCGTTCTCCTGGGAGGACTTCACCGCCCGCTACACCTCCGAGCTCGCCAACGACTACGGCAACCTGGCCTCGCGCCTCGCGGCCATGGTCGGCAAGTACTACGGCGGTGCGCTCCCCGCGGCCGCGGCCGCGGGCGAGGCCGAGCAGGCGGTGTACGACGGGCTGTCGAAGGCCGTCGCCGTGGCCGACCGGAAGATCGGCGAGGAGCTGGACTTCCAGGGCGGCATCCTGGCGATCTTCGACTTCGTGAAGCAGGTCAACGGCTACATCACGGAGCAGGAGCCGTGGAAGGTCGCCAAGGACGAGTCGCCGGAGGGCCGGGCCCGCCTCGCGACGATCCTGTACACGGCCGCAGAGGCGCTGCGCGGTGTCGCGGTCCTGCTGAATCCCGTCATGCCGGACACCTCGCAGCAGCTGTGGGAGTGCCTGGGCGCCGAGGAGTCCCTCGGCGCGCTCTCCGGCCGGCCCGTGCAGAACGCCGCCGACTGGGGCCAGCTGCCGGCCGGCGCGACGGTGACGAAGGGCGCGGTGCTCTTCCCGCGCCTGGAGGAGAAGCCCGAGTAACGGCTCGTACGTAGGCGAAGGGGTGGGACCGCGCCGGCGGTCCCACCCCTTCGCGCGTGTCCGGCGATGAGCACGAGCGGTCGCTCTCAGGCGCTCAGGGACGTGGCGTCCCCCATCACGACGACGGGGTCCTGCGCGGGGTCGAGCAGGCCCAGCAGCTCCTTCATCCGGTCCTCCGCGATCGATACGCAGCCCTGGGTGGGGCCGCCGTGGTCGACGTGGATCCAGATGCCGCCGCCGCGCTCCGTGCCGAGCGGACGGGTGTGGTCCAGGGGTGAGGTGCCGGGGAGGCGGTTGTAGTCGATGGCGACGACGTAGTCGAAGGACCCCTCCAGCGGCTCCCCGTGGAAACCCTCGCCCGCCACCTTGAAGTCCGGGCTCAGGTCGTACGGGAACGCCGTGGCCGGGGGGTCGAGCCGGCCGCCCGCCGCGGTCAGCGTGTAGACGCCGACGGGTGAGCGGAGATCGCCCTCCCAGTGGTCGGAGGTCCAGCCGTTCAGGGCGTTGTGGGCGGGCCAGGGCGCCATGGCCGCCCGCCAGTCCGCGGCGGGGCCGTCCCGGGTGTAGAGCACGGCGGTGGAGCGGTTGGAGTCCGCGGACTCGCCGGTGACGACGAACGCCTGACGGGTACCGGCCGGGATCGCCGCCCTGGTCCGCGGGCCGAGCCCCGGGATCTCCCGCGGTGGGGCCGGCGCGGGTCTCGGCGGTGCGGCGGGCGCGGCCGACGACGGTGCGGCCGACGCCCCGCCGGCTCCCGGCGAGCCGGGAACGCCCGCGCTCCTCGCGGGCGCGCCGCTCCCACCCGTACCGGCGATGCCGACCGTTCCGCACCCGGCCAGGAGCAGGACGAGGACGGCGCAGACGATGTACGGGAGCCGGCGAGGAACGCTCGAACGGGGCACGGACACGGAGGGGCTCCTGAACGGTCGGTGGCGAAGCCGCGGGGGCTTTGCGGACACGGTCGGGGGGTCCGCTGTGCCGATGTCGTCCCAGGCAGTCTTTGCCGCAGCCGGGTTTCGCCAATCCGGCACCGGGGCCATCCGGCTGTAACCGTTCAGGTGATTCGTGTACTTGTATGCCCGGAGCCCCTCCGTGCGGCGGTGCGCGACCCGGTCAGGTCTGTGCGGTCACATCCCCGTCCCGTCCTGTGTCTCGTCCGGGTCCACGCCCATGGTGATCGAGCCGACGACACCGCGCGCCATGTGGTTCTTCCGGTACGAGAGCTTCATCAGCCCGCCCGTGACACCGCTCTGGTCGTAGATGGTGTCCTCGGTGAGGGTCGTGCGGGTGGTGGTGCTGGTGGAGTACGGCTCGGCCTTCGCCGAGTCGAGGACCGCGGACTCCGCGAAGAAGAACTGGCCGGTGTGGCAGGTGTGCCCGCCCTCGTACCCGGCGTCGGTCATCTTGCCGCCGACGTGCACCTTGGTGTGGATGTGCACGGCACGGCCCTGGTACCAGCCCGGGAAGATCGTCCGGAACTCCACGTACCCGTGCTGGTCGGTGAGCTGGGTGCCGCGCAGATAGCGCTCGTCGTCGGTGGGCTCGCTGTGTCCGCCACCGCCGGGACCACCGGGGCCGCCGGGGCCGCCGGACGGGGGCGTACCGGTGGGGGCGCCGGTCGGGGCGTCCGTGGGGGCGCCGGTCGGTGGGGTGCCGCCGCCCGGTCCTCCGGGGCCGCCCGTGCTCATGCTCTCGTAACCGGAGTAGACGCCCAGCGCGTCGCAGTGCCAGATGTCGACGGCCGCCCGCTTGAGCGGCTTGCAGGTGTCGGAGTCGATCACCTTGAGGCGGAGGGTCATCGGGATGCCCTCCTTGTCCTCGGTGATGTCCTTCCGGATCTTGTCGGCGTCGATGTAGTACGGGCCCTCCGTGGTCTCCGAGGTGAGCCGGTAACACGCCTCGCCCTGCCCGGCGGGCTTCTTCCCGCCGCTGCCGCCCTTGTGGGCGCCGGCCTCGCCGGCCGAGGCGTTCGCGACGGCTCCGGCTCCGATTCCGGCCGCGGCGACGGCCGCACCACCGGCGAGGATCATCCGGCGGCGGGTCAGGTCCTTCTTGTGCGCGGGTTCCTGAGTATCTGTCATGTCCAGGAGGTTAGGGAGCCCAGCTGGCAGGGGCTTGGGTGCAGCCTGTGCGTTCCTGTGCGTCTCCGGTGCGGGCCGTCGCGGCACGTCCCGGGAGCGGCCGGGACGCGGAACAGCCCCCGGCCGGATGACCAGGGGCTGTTTCACGTGAAACCCGGTGCAGCTGACGGGCTGCTTCCCGGTGCGCTTCCCGTCTACTTCTCGGTGGCGTCCTTCGCGGGCGCGACCGGCTTGCGGAGCTGGATGTTCAGCTCGCGCAGCCGCGCCTCGTCCAGCACCGTGGGCGCGCCCATCATCAGGTCCTGGGCGTTGCCGTTCAGCGGGAAGGCGATCGTCTCGCGGATGTTGGGCTCGTCGGCCAGCAGCATCACGATGCGGTCGACACCCGGGGCGATGCCGCCGTGCGGCGGGGCGCCGAGGCGGAAGGCGCGGAGCATGCCCGCGAACTCGTGCTCGACGGTCTCGCGGTCGTAACCGGCGATCTCGAAGGCCTTGAGCATCAGCTCGGGCTCGTGGTTCCGGATGGCGCCGGAGGACAGCTCGATGCCGTTGCAGACGATGTCGTACTGCCAGGCGAGGATGTCGAGCGGGTCCTTCTCCTCAAGGTCCTTCAGGCCGCCCTGGGGCATCGAGAAGGGGTTGTGCGAGAAGTCGATCTTCCCGGTGTCCTCGTCCTTCTCGTACATCGGGAAGTCGACGATCCAGCAGAAGCGGAAGACGCCGTCCTCGAAGTGACCGGCGCGCTTGGCCGCCTCGACGCGGACGACCGACATGATCTTGGAGACCTCGTCGAACTCGCCGGCGCCGAAGAACACGGCGTGGCCGGGGACGAGGGAGAGCCGCTCGGTGAGGGTCTTGACGTCCGTCTCGGTGAGGAACTTGGCGATCGGGCCCGCCAGCTTGCCGTCCTCGCCGACCCGGACCCAGGCGAGGCCCTTCGCGCCGTGCTCGACTGCGTAGTCGCCGAGGCCGTCGAAGAACTTCCGGGACTGGCCCGCGGTGTCCGGCACCGGGAGGGCGCGGACGTGCTTGCCCGCGAAGGCCTTGAACTCCGAGTCCGCGAAGACGTCGGAGATGTCCACGAGCTCCAGCTTGGCGCGCAGGTCCGGCTTGTCGTTGCCGTACTTCAGCATCGACTCGCGGAACGGGATGCGCGGGAACGGCGAGGTGACGTGGCGGCCGTTGCCGAACTCCTCGAAGAGCTCGGTCATGAGCTTCTCGATCGGGCGGAAGACGTCCTCCTGCTCGACGAAGGACATCTCGACGTCGAGCTGGTAGAACTCACCGGGCGACCGGTCGGCACGGGCGTCCTCGTCGCGGAAACACGGCGCGATCTGGAAGTAGCGGTCGAAGCCGGAGATCATCAGCAGCTGCTTGAACTGCTGCGGGGCCTGCGGCAGCGCGTAGAACTTGCCGGGGTTCAGCCGGGACGGGACGACGAAGTCACGGGCGCCCTCGGGAGAGGTCGCGGTGAGGATCGGCGTCGCCATCTCGTTGAAGCCGAGGGCGACCATCTTGGCGCGGATCGCGGCGATGACGGAGGAGCGCAGCATGATGTTGCGGTGCATGCGCTCGCGGCGCAGGTCGAGGAAGCGGTACTCCAGACGCCGCTCCTCGTTGACCCCGTCCTCGGCGTTGATCGTGAAGGGGAGCGGGGCGGCCTCGCCCAGCACCTCGACCGCGGTGACCTCGATCTCGATCTCGCCGGTCGGCAGCTCCGGGTTGACGTTGTCCGCGCCGCGGGCGGAGACCTTGCCGTCGATCCGTACGACGGTCTCCTTGGTGAGCTTCGCCAGGGCGTCGTTGCCGGGGGTGCCGGGGCGGGCGACGAGCTGCACCAGACCGTAGTGGTCGCGCAGATCGATGAAGAGGATGCCACCCAGGTCTCGGCGATTGTGCAGCCAGCCGCTCAGCCGGACGTCGGTGCCGACGTCAGAGGCGCGGAGCTCGCCGCAGGTGTGGGACCTGTACCGATGCATCGTCGTTCATCCAGTCTTCGCGGTTGGGGGCGGATACAGCCACCCCAGGCTACCGCTCGCGACCGGACCGTTTCATTGCCATGGTCCCCGGCAGGATCGCCGGAGGGGCCGGGCGGCGCGACCCTCGGTGGCGTTTGGGGCGCACATCTTCCTAAAGTGGGGCAATGCGCACCGAGGATGTCCTGGCCGCGACCGCGACCGGTCTCTGGCGCTGGGACAACGGAGCCGGGACGGTCACGCTCGACGCGGAGGCGGCCCGGCTGCTGGAGCTGCCCTCAGAGGAGGGCGTCTTCCGTGAGTCGGAGGTGCGCTCCCACTTCCACCCCGTCGACTGGAACGAGATCCACGGCGTGGTCAATCTGGCCGTCGCCGAGGGCACGCTCGCCGAGGCCCGGCTGCGGATCGTGGACGAGCAGGGGCACGTGCTGCGCACCGTGCGCACCCGTTCCAAGCCGCTCCCGCCCGCGGAGGGCGACGACGAGGACTACGTGCTGGTCGGCACCCTCCAGGAGGTCGCCGATCCGCCGCCGGGCGCCGCCGGGGCGCAGAGCCGGATCACCGGCGACTGGCGCCGGTCCCGGGAGGCGTTCCTGCTGGACGCCGGGCGGGCGCTGGCCGAGGCCCGGTCGACGGCGGAGGTGCTGCGGGTCGCCTACTCGCTCTCCATGCCCGGGTTCTCGCCGGACGGACTGGCGGTCTTCGGGGCCGAGGGCGAACGGCTGACGATCGTCGGGCACCACGGTCACACCATGGGTGACGAGGATCCGTTCAACGACATGCCGCTGGAGACCGACTACCCGGCCGCGGAGGTCGTACGGACGGGGCGGGCGATCTATCTGCCCAGCCCCGAGGAGTACTACCGCCGCTACCCCGCCACCTGGCCGCTGGCCCGGCGGTTCGGGCGCCGCTCCTGGGCCTTCCTGCCGCTGATCGTGGCGGGTCGCACGATGGGCGCCTGGATGGCCGGCTTCCGGCATCCGGTGTCGTTCTCGCCGGACGAGCGGTCCGTGCTGACGACGGTGGCCCGGATGCTCGCGCAGGCGCTGGCCCGCGCCGGGATCGCCGAGACCGAGCGGGAGCTCTCGCAGGGGCTCCAGCGCACGATGATGCCGTCCCTGGGGGCCGGCATCCCGGGGATGACGGTGGCCGCGCGCTACGTGCCGACCGGGGGCGGGCTCCAGGTCGGCGGCGACTGGTACGACATGATCCCGCTGCCCAACGGCCGGGTCGCCCTCGTCATCGGTGACGTCCAGGGCCACGACGTACGGGCCGCGGCGCTGATGGGCCAGTTGCGGATCGCCCTGCGCGCGTACGCCTCCGAGGGGCACCGGCCGGACGCGGTACTCGCGCGGGCCTCGCGCTTCCTCTCCGGGCTCACCGACGCGTACGAGGACGGGGAGCACAGCGGGGCGCGGTTCGCGACGTGCCTGTACGCGGAGGCGGACCCGGACACCGGCACCCTCGACATCGCACGGGCGGGGCACCCCGACCCCGTGGTGATGACCGCAGACGGGACGGCGGTCATCCGGCAGACCGCGGGCGGGCTCCCGCTGGGCATCGAGTCGGACACCGACTACCCGACGACCCGGTTCACCCTGGAGGCCGGAGAAACGATCATGCTCTGCACGGACGGGCTGATCGAGACCGGCGGGCACGACCTGGCCACCGGCTGGGTCCGGCTCCGGCCGATCCTGGAGCGGCACACCAGCGATCTGGAGAAGCTCGCGGACGCCCTGGTGCAGGCCGTGCACGGGCCTGGCTCGCACTACACGACGGGCCCGCTCGCGGACCGCCGCGAGGACGACGTCGCGGTGCTGCTGCTGCGCCGCGAGGGCGCCACGGCCCGGCGGACGGCGACGCGGCGGACGGCGGCGCGGCGGACGACGCTGACCATCGCCCAGGCCGAACCGGAGCGGATCTCGGCGGCCCGGCAGCAGGTGCGCGAGATGCTGCACGACTGGGCGGACCCGGAGCAGGTCGACTCGGCGGTGCTGATGATCTCCGAGATGGCCACGAACGTGCTGGTCCACACGGACGGCGACGCGCTGCTGGTCGCCCAGGCCAGCGGGGAGCACGGGGAGCGGCGGCTGCGGGTGGAGGTGGCCGACCGCAGCGACGAACTGCCGCACAAACGGCGGCCCGGTGAGATGGCGTCCAGCGGGCGGGGACTGGTCCTGATGGAGATGCTCGCCGACGCGTGGGGGGTGGATCCGCGGGGTGAGGGCAAGTCGATCTGGTTCGAGCTGTACGAGTCGGCGGAGCCGGTGGAACTGAGGGAGGCGGAGCCGGTTCGGCTGCCGGAACCGGCTCCGGAACCCGAGCCGTAGCCGGTCCCCCGGCGCGAGGGTTCCGCCCTCAGACGCCGGACGGGCTCGGTGGTGCGTCCGGGGCCGGGTCCGCGTCGGCTGTCGCGTCCGGTGGGGGCAGCCGGCCGTTGCGGAGTTCGCCGAGGATGCCGAAGGCCGCCGCGCACACCGGGACCGCGAGCAGCATCCCGAGCAGGCCCGCCACGCCGGCGCCCGCCGTCAGCGCGATCATGATCGTGGCGGGGTGCATCTGGACCGTACGGCTCTGGATCAACGGCTGGAGGATGTGGCCCTCCAGCACCTGCACGGCGAGCACCACCCCGAGCGCCCAGAGCGCGATCACGAAACCCCGGTCGGCGAGCGCCACCAGTACCGCCACGGTGCCGGAGATGAAGGCCCCGAGATACGGGATGTAGGCGCCGACCAGGACCAGCGCGCCCAGCCCCACCGCACCGGGCACGCGCAGGATCAGCAGGCCGACCGTGATGCAGACGGCGTCGATGAACGCGATGAACGTCGTACCGCGCATGAAGCCCTCGACGGCCTCGAACGCCCGCCGGCCCATCGCCTCGATCAGGTCGCCCGCGCCGCGCGGGGCGACGGAGTGCGCGAGGTGCGCGGCCCGGTCGGAGTCGCGCAGGAAGAAGAAGGTCAGCAGGAGCGCGAGCACGCTCGTGGCGATGAGCGTACCGACCAGGGTGAGGCCGCTCAGGAGCCCGCCCGCGGCGCTCGCGCCGAACTTCTCGACGAGCGTCTTGGCGTTGTCGGCCAGATCGTCCACATTCGTGTTGCCCGCGATCCCGAAGTGGTCGACGACCCACTGACCCGCGTCCTTCAGCGACCGGACGATCTGGTCGCCGGTGTCGATGAGCGCGGTGACCACGATGTAGCCGGCGCCGCCGACCACCGCGACGAGCAGCGCGCAGGTGAATCCCGCCGCCACCGAACGGTTCACCCCGTGCGCGGTCAGCCTGCGGTGGACCGGACCGAGCAGGGCCGTACCGAGCAGCGCGAGCAGGACGGGGGTGAGGGCGGTCTTGAGGGCGACGCACAGCCAGATGGCCACCGCGGCGACGCCGGTGACCAGCAGCACGACACCGCACCAGGCGGCCATCCGCCGCGCGCCGATGGGCAGGAGGGGCTTCCGGTTCTGCACCCTCCCACCCGATCACGCCGCGGGGCCGGTGTCCCGCCCGCGCCGCCGTACGAGTGACGAACCGTCATACGGCGGCGGCTCCGCTCACATCCCGTGGACGGCGGGAACGGTGCCGAGGCGGCCGGCCTGGAAGTCCTCGAAGGCTTGCTTCAGTTCGGCCTGGCTGTTCATCACGAACGGCCCGTAGTGCGCCATCGGCTCCCGGATGGGACGCCCGCCGAGGAGGACGACCTCCAGCTCCGGGGTGTTGCCGTCCTGCTGCTCGTCCGCGCGGACGGTCAGCGAGGAGCCGGCGCCGAAGACGGCGGTCTGGCCCATGTGGACGGGCCGGCGGTCCTCACCCACGGTGCCGCGGCCCGCGAGCACGTACGCGAGGCCGTTGAAGTCCTCGCGCCACGGCAGCGTCACCTCGGCGCCGGGGCGCACGGTGGCGTGGATCATCGTGATGGGGGTGTGGGTGACGCCGGGGCCCTCGTGGCCGTCGAGCTCGCCCGCGATCACCCGGAGCAGCGCGCCGCCGTCCGGGGAGGCGAGCAGCTGGACCTGGCCACCGCGGATGTCCTGGTAGCGCGGGGCCATCATCTTGTCGGCCTTGGGCAGGTTCACCCAGAGCTGGAGGCCGTGGAAGAGGCCGCCCGACATGACGAGCGACTCCGGCGGCGCCTCGATGTGGAGCAGCCCGGACCCGGCCGTCATCCACTGGGTGTCGCCGTTCTGGATGGTGCCGCCGCCACCGTTGGAGTCCTGGTGCACGAAGGTGCCGTCGATCAGGTAGGTGACGGTCTCGAAGCCGCGGTGCGGGTGCCAGGGGGTGCCCTTCGGCTCACCGGCCGCGTACTCCACCTCACCCATCTGGTCCATCATGATGAACGGGTCGAGGTGCTTGTAGTTGATCCCCGCGAACGCGCGGCGCACGGGGAACCCCTCGCCCTCGAACCCACTGGGCGCCGTGGTCACGGCAAGCACGGGACGGGCCACGGCGTCGGCCGAGGCGGCGACCTTGGGCAGGGTCAGCGGGTTTTCGACGGTTACTGCGGGCATGGGAGCCACCTCCGGGGACTGTTCTGCAATCAATTTAGTTGAATGGTGAACATCTAGCAAGGCGGCTTCCATTCCCGCACCGTCCGGAGCAGCGAAAGGGGCCCGTACCGCTCGGCAGTACGAGCCCCTTCCGGGGAAGTCGGGGTCGGCGGTCAGCCGTACATGCGGCGCATCGCGAAGTCGACCATCTGCTCCACGGCCTTGGCGTCGAAGACCATGCGGTGCTCGCCCTCCATGTCCAGGACGAAGCCGTAGCCGGTGGGCAGCAGATCGATCACCTCGGCGCCGGTGATCACGAAGTACTTGGACTCCTTGCCCGCGTAGAGCCGCAGTTCCTTGAGCGTGGTGAACATCGGGATGACCGGCTGCTGGGTGTTGTGCAGCGCGAGGAAGCCCGGATTGTCACCGCGCGGGCAGTAGACCTTCGACGTCGCGAAGATCTGCTGGAAGTCCTCGGCGGCCAGCGAACCGGTGGTGAAGGCCCGTACCGCGTCGCCCAGCGAGGGCGGCGAGGGTTCGGGATACAGCGGCTGCTCGCCGTAGCCGCCACCCATCGGCTGCTGTGCGCCCTGATTCTGGTCGTAGCCGTACATGGGACAAAGAGTAATCGGACACATCTCTGGCTTGAGGGGTTGCGTCTTATTACTGACGGGTAGCATCATCGTAGAGGTCAGCTGATACGTCCGGGCCCCGCCCGGTCCCCGACCGCGCGGCAGACCGGTATCCGCGAGCCCGTCGCCCGATCCTCACCCTCCACGGGGCGCTGCGCGCCACTGCTATTGATTACGGAGCCTTCCCATGGGGCACTACAAGTCGAATCTCCGCGACATCGAGTTCAACCTCTTCGAGGTCCTCGGGCGCGACAAGCTGTACGGCACCGGCCCGTTCGCGGAGATGGACGTCGAGACCGCGAAGAGCATCCTCGACGAGGTCGCCCGCCTCGCGGAGAACGAGCTCGCCGATTCGTACGCCGACGCCGACCGCAACCCCCCGGTCTTCGACCCGGAGACCGGCACCGCACCGGTCCCGGACAGCTTCAAGAAGTCCTACCAGGCCTTCATGGACTCCGAGTACTGGCGCCTGGGCCTCCCCGAGGAGATCGGCGGCACGACCTCCCCGCGCTCCCTGATCTGGGGCTACGCGGAACTGCTGCTCGGCGCCAACCCGGCCGTGTGGATGTACTCCTCCGGCCCGGCCTTCGCCGGCATCCTCTTCGACGAGGGCAACGAGGCGCAGAAGAAGATCGCCGAGATCGCCGTCGAGAAGCAGTGGGGCTCGACGATGGTGCTGACCGAGCCGGACGCCGGTTCCGACGTCGGCGCGGGCCGCACGAAGGCCGTCGAGCAGGAGGACGGCTCCTGGCACATCGAGGGCGTGAAGCGCTTCATCACCTCGGGCGAGCACGACATGTCCGAGAACATCATTCACTACGTACTGGCCCGCCCCGAGGGCGCCGGACCGGGCACCAAGGGCCTCTCGCTCTTCATGGTCCCGAAGTTCCACTTCGACTGGACGACCGGCGAGCTGGCCGAGCGCAACGGCGTGTACGCGACGAACGTCGAGCACAAGATGGGCCTCAAGGCGTCCAACACCTGCGAGATGACGTTCGGCGACCGGCACCCCGCCAAGGGCTGGCTGATCGGTGACAAGCACGACGGCATCCGCCAGATGTTCCGCATCATCGAGTTCGCCCGCATGATGGTCGGCACGAAGGCCATCGCGGCGCTCTCGACGGGCTACCTGAACGCGCTGGAGTACGCCAAGGAGCGCGTCCAGGGCACCGACCTGTCGCAGTTCATGGACAAGACGGCCCCCAAGGTCACCATCACGCACCACCCCGACGTGCGCCGCTCGCTCATGACGCAGAAGGCGTACGCCGAGGGCATGCGCTCCCTCGTGCTGTACACCGCCTCCGTCCAGGACGCGATCCAGGAGAAGGAGGCCGCGGGCGAGGACGCCAAGGCGCTGCACGGCCTCAACGACCTGCTGCTCCCGATCGTGAAGGGCTACGGCTCGGAGAAGTCGTACGAGCAGCTGGCGCAGTCGCTCCAGACGTTCGGCGGCTCCGGGTACCTCCAGGAGTACCCGATCGAGCAGTACATCCGTGACGCCAAGATCGACACGCTGTACGAGGGCACGACGGCGATCCAGGGCCAGGACTTCTTCTTCCGGAAGATCGTCCGCGACCAGGGCGCCTCGCTCAACACGCTCTCCGAGGAGATCAAGAAGTTCCTCTCGGGCGCCCAGGGCAACGAGGAGCTGTCCGGCGCGCTGGACTCGCTCGCCAAGGCCGCCGTGGACCTGGAGGCGATTGTCGGCACGATGATCACCGACCTCACCGCGACCGGCGAGGACGTGAAGAACATCTACAAGGTGGGCCTGAACACCACCCGCCTGCTGCTCGCCTCCGGCGACGTCGTCGTCGGCTACCTGCTGCTCAAGGGCGCGGCCGTGGCCGCCGAGAAGCTGCCGACCGCCTCCGCGAAGGACGCCGCCTTCTACCGGGGCAAGATCGCCGCCGCGAAGTTCTTCGCCGCGAACGTCCTGCCCGGTGTCGGCGCCGAGCGCGCGCTCGCCGAGTCCGTCGACAACTCCCTGATGGAGCTGGACGAGGCCGCGTTCTAGGGCCGAACGAGAGGCCGTGGGCCGCACCGCTCACGATCGTCAACACGCACCGTCACCCGGACACGCTTTCGGGTGGCGGTGCTGTCGTATGGCGTGGGTGCGCCGGGTACGGGTCCGAGAATCCCGTCCATGGGAGGAACCCTGGCTGCTGAGTCACTGCCCGGCTCGCTGCACCGCCGGACTGACGGCTGCACCGTGGGGCGTCCACCGCGACCGGCTCAAGCTCTCGGTGCCGTACGACATCGATGTCGATCTGACGGCGATCGACAAGCTGTAGCGGCCGTCCCCCGCCTCTTCCTATGATCGGGACCCGGTTCCGAGGGAGAGGCCGGCGCATGAGTCGTCCGGACAAGCGGTGGTACGTACGGGGCATGGCGGGCGGCGCTGCGGCGCTGCTGCTCGCGGGCTGCGGCAGCGGCGACAGCGGCGGGGACAGTGCCGCGAAGGCGCTCGGGAAGGCGGAGGTCGCCTCGGTCCTGCCGGACGCGAAGGCGGTGCCGGGCTGGCGGACCCAGCTGAGGCCGGAGGCCCAGGCACGGAACCCGGAGCTCCCCCCGCCGCCCTGCGTGACCACGTCGGAGAAGGAGCACGGGACGGCCTGCGACCCGGTCACCTTCTGGGGCGCATCGGCCTACGTGCGCGAGTCCGACGCCGCCTCGCTGAACTTCTGGACGCTCGCGTACAAGGACGAGAAGACGGCCGGCGCCGCCTATGACGCGCTCGCCGACTACTACGGCGGCGACCGGGTCGGCGTGGGCGCGAAGCCGGTGCCGATCGGGGAGCCGGGCCAGGAGCGCGTGTCCAACCGGGCGGACACCGGCACGATGGGCGGGCCGGGCAGCATCACCCAGATCCGGGTCGGGACGACGGTCCTCGGCGTCAGCACCGGCACCGCCCAGGGCACCGCGGCCCTCTCCGACGATCAGGTCAAGGCCCTCGCCGCCATGTTCGCCGAGCGCGCCCGGCAGGCGCAGGACGGCGACAGGCCTTCCGCGGCGCTGCCCGGACGATAGCGGCGTCGCACCGGGGGATGACGGTGAATTCTCGTCCACGGGCCTGGTTACAGTGAAGAACATGAGTTCTTCCCTCCGCTTCGACCGCGGGCACACCGACGATCTGATGGCCTTCCTGATGGCCGGCCCCTCCCCGTACCACGCCGTGGCGACCGCCGCGTCGAGGCTGGAGGAGGCCGGTTTCCGGCAGGTCGAGGAGACGGCGGCCTGGGACGGGTCCAGCGGCGGCAAGTACGTCCTGCGCGGCGGCGCGATCGTGGCCTGGTACGTGCCCGAGGGCGCGGAGGCACACACCCCGTTCCGGATCGCCGGGGCGCACACCGACTCGCCGAACCTGCGCGTGAAGCCCATGCCCGACACGGGCGCCTACGGCTGGCGGCAGATCGCCGTGGAGGTCTACGGCGGCACGCTCCTCAACACCTGGCTGGACCGGGACCTCGGCCTCGCCGGGCGGATCTCGCTGCGCGACGGCACGCACCGGCTCGTCGACATCGACCGGCCGCTGCTGCGCGTTCCGCAGCTGGCCGTGCACCTGGACCGGACGGCCAACCCCGACGGCCTCAAGCTCGACCGCCAGAAGCACATGCAGCCGATCTGGGGCCTCGGCCAGGTGGAGGAGGGCGACCTCATCCGGTTCGTCGCCGAGGAGGCGGGCGTCGACGCCGAGGACATCACCGGCTGGGACCTGATGCCGCACCCCGTCGAGGCGCCGTCCTACCTGGGCCGTGACCGCGAGCTGGTGGCCGGGCCCCGGATGGACAACCTGCTCTCGGTGCACGCGGCGGTCGCGGCGCTCGCCGCCGTCGCCGGACAGCCCGACGCGGAGATCCCGTACATCCCGGTACTGGCCGCCTTCGACCACGAGGAGAACGGCTCGCAGTCCGACACCGGCGCGGACGGACCGCTGCTCGGCACGGTCCTGGAGCGTTCCGTGTTCGCCCGCGGCGGTACGTACGAGGACCGCGCCCGCGCCTTCGCCGGCACCGTCTGCCTCTCCTCCGACACCGGCCACGCGATCCACCCCAACTACGGCGAGCGGCACGACCCGACGCACCACCCGGTCGTCAACGGCGGACCGATCCTCAAGGTCAACGTCAACATGCGGTACGCGACCGACGGCAGCGGCCGGGCCGTGTTCGCGTCGGCGTGCGAGAAGGCGGGCGTGCCGTGGCAGACGTTCGTCTCCAACAACTCGATGCCGTGCGGCACCACGATCGGCCCGATCACCGCCGCCCGGCACGGCATCCAGACCGTCGACATCGGCGTGGCCATCCTGTCGATGCACAGCGCCCGTGAGCTGTGCGGCGCCGACGACCCGCACCTGCTGGCGACCGCGCTGGCGTCGTTCCTCGCGGGCTGACCGGGACGACAAGCCCCGTCGCAGACATGGTCGTTGCCGGGCCGGGTACTCGCTCCGTACACGGACCGGAGCTTCCGGGCTGTCAAGGAGGCGGAACTCATGGGACTCGGAGGATGCTTCATTCTCATCGGTGCGGGGGCGATACTCGCGTTCGCGACCGACTGGGAGATGGACAGCGTCAACGTCGACATGGTCGGCTGGATCATGATGATCGTCGGCGTCATCGGCGTCTTCGTCTACGCGAGCGTCATGCGGCGCCGCCGCATGGTTGTGCCCCCCACCACCACAGTGGTTTCCGAGGACGAACGCCGCTTGTGATCCGGCCGGGTGCGCCCGTCGGACCGGGCGCACCCCCTCCCCGCCCGCCGGGGAAGCCGGATATTCTCGAACCTCGTCCGTGACCCGGCGCCGGGCGCGTCATGCCCGGAGGGGGAGCAGCTCGTGGAGTTCCGGCTGCTCGGCACCGTCTGCGTCGACACGCTGACGGGGCCGCTGCCACTCGGCCCCGCCAAGCGCCGCAGTCTGCTCGCCGCCCTGTTGCTGCGCGCGAACACCCCCGTGTCCGTGGCCCGGCTGACGGACTGTCTTTGGGACGACGCCCCTCCCCTGCACGCCCGCACCGTCATCCAGGGCCATGTGTCCCGGCTGCGCGCCCTGTTGACGGGCGCGGACGCGGAGACGTACGGGGTCGAGCTGGCGACGCTCGGCGACGCGTACGTGCTGCGGGTGCCGGAGCCCCTGCTCGACTCCCATCGGTTCGAGGAACTGCTCATGCTGGCCCGGGAGCAGCGCAGCCCGGCCGACAGCGTGCTGATGCTGAAGGAGGCCCTGTCGCTGTGGGAGGGACCGGCGCTCACCGGTACGTACCCCAGCGCCCCGCTCCAGGCGGCCGCGCACGCACTGGAGGAGTCCCGGCTCACGACCGTGGAGCAACTGGCGCACGCCTACGCCGTGCTGGGTGAACACCACCGGGCGGCGGCGGTGCTGCGGGCCGAGGCCGTGGCCCATCCGATGCGGGAGTCGCTGGCGGCGGCCCTGCTGACGGCGCTGCACCGGTCGGGGCGCCAGTCGGAGGCGCTGGACTGGTTCCACCGCACGCGGCGGCTGCTCGCCGACGAGCTGGGCATCGGCCCCGGACGCGAACTGGCGGACGCGTACGCGCGGATCCTCCGCGGCACCCCGGAACCCGAACCGGGCCCGCCGGACCACGCGGCGGCGGGAGCGGCGACCACGACGGGGGACGGCGCCGGGGACGTGGTGCCGGGCGGCACCGGAGCCGGTACGTCATGCGGCGCCGGAGCCGGTACGCCTTGTGGCGTCGCGTCAGGTGCCGCCGGGAGCGGTGATCCCCGCCCCGTTGATCTGTTGCCCCGCGCCCCCCGCGGCTTCCAGGGCCGGGCGGCCGAGCTGGCCGCGCTCTCCCGGGCGGCGGCCGGTGAGGCGCCCGTCTGCCTGGTCACCGGACCGGCCGGGGTGGGCAAGACCGCGCTGGCCCTGCACTGGGCGCGCCGCTCCCCCGCCGCGTTCCCGGACGGCCGGCTCTTCGCCGATCTGCGCGGGTTCGGCGACACGGGCCGGCCGACGCCGCTGGAGGTCCTGCGCGAGTTCCTGCTCGCGCTCGGCGTCGCGCCCCGCCGGGTCCCGGAGTCCGCCCAGGCCGCCGCCGCGCTGTTCCGCTCGCTGACCGACCGGCGCAGCCTGCTCGTCATCCTCGACAACGCCCGCGACTCGGCCCAGGTCAGGCCGCTGCTGCCGGGCGGCACCGGCTGCGTCACGCTGGTCACCAGCCGGCATCGGCTGGACGGCCTCATCGCCTCGGACGCCGCCCGTCCGGTACCGCTGGACGTGCTCGAACCGCCGGACGGCACCGCGCTGCTGGCCGGGGTGCTCGGTGAGGAGCGGGTGCTCGCCGAACCGGTGGCGGCCCGTCGGCTGGCCGAGCTGTGCGGCGGGCTGCCGCTCGCCCTGCGGGTCACGGCGGCCCGGCTGGCGGGCCGCCCGCACCGGACGCTCGCCGGGACGGCCGACGAACTGGCCGACGAGCGCAGCCGGCTGACGTATCTCGACGTGGAGGACACCGGGGTCTCCGCCGCGCTGCGGCTGACCGTGCAGCAGCTCCCGCCCGACGCCGTCCACCACTTCGCCCGGCTCGGCCACCACCCCGGCAACCACTTCGACCGGTACACCGCCGCCGCGCTCGCGGGCAGCGACCCGGTCGTCGCCGCGGCTGCGCTGGAGCGGCTCGCCGCGGCCCATCTCGTCGGCGAGACGAGTCCCGGGCGCTGGGTGCTGCACGATCTGGTGCGCCTCTACGCCCGCGGCCTCGATCCCGCGTCCGGGCCCGACGCCCTCCTCGGCGTCCTGGACCACTGCATCGCGACCGCGCTCGCCGCCGCCGACACGGCCGAGCCGGGCGGCGAGCCCTGCTTCGTGCTGCCGGACGACTACCGGCGGCCGGCCGCCGTACGGGATTTCACCGACCGGGCGGAGGCGATGAACTGGCTGGCCACCGAGCGCGAGGACCTGTCCCTGGCGGCCGCGGCCGCCCGCGCGGCCGGTCTCGACGACCGCGCCTGGCGGATCATCCTGCTCCAGTGGCCGCATGTGGTGTGGCGGGCCAGGGACGGCTGGGCCCCGGTCCTGGAACTGGCGCTGGACGCGGCGGCCGCGCGGAGCGACCCGTACGCCGAGTCGCGCGTGCGCAATCTGCTGGGCTGGGTGCTCTCGGAGGAGGGCAGGACCACGGACGCCGAGATGATGCTGGCGCCCTCGCCCGGTCTGGCCCGGCGGGCCGGTGACCGGCTCGGTGAGGCGACGGCCCTGATCAACCTGGCGATCGTCCACGCCGAACAGGGCGGTCCGGACGAGGCGATGGAGGGCTGCGGGCGAGCCCTCGCGCTGGCCAGGCAGGAGCGCGACGCGCACACCGAGATGCTCGCCCTCCAGCACCTCGCCCGGATGCAGCTCACGGCCGGCCGGCCGCGGGACGCCCTGGACTCCGCCCGGACCGCGTTCGATCTGGGTCCCGAGCAGGAGGAGGCCGCCCGTCGCGTACTCCTGCTGGCCGTCAGCGGCGAGGCGCACCTGGCCCTCGGCACGGAGGGCGAGGGCGTCCGGCTGCTGGACCTGGCGGCCGCGGAGGCGGAGCGCGCCGGGTACGACGAGGGCGCGGTGGGGTCGCTGGAGGCGCTGCTGCGGGTGACCTCGGGGGCGGAGTACGTGCGGCGGTACGAACAGGCGCTACGGCGGCTCGCCGACGCCGGGTGACCGGCGGGTGACCCACGGGCGCGCGGTGCGGCCGGCGTCACCGGGACGTTAGCCGGACGGCAGCGGAACGTGAGCGGCACCCGGAAGACTCACGGCTGTCAGCCGGGCGGGCGCGACTCACCGACGCGCCGTCGCCTCACCGCCCGCACGGGGGAAACCACATGTCTGCCTTCCGCTACCGCACCACGGCCCTGGCCGCCACGACCACCGCCGTACTCGCCCTGGCACTCACCGCCTGCGGCGGTGACAACGGCACCGGCACCAGGTCGGAGGGCCCGGCGAGCAAGTCCGCGCACGGCGTTGCCAAGTCCGCGCACGGCACCGCTGCCAAGGACGACACCCCGGCCAGAAAGGGCGCCCCGGCCAAGACCCCCGTGACCGCCGAGGGCGGCACCACCGGGTCCGCGAGCACCCCGCTCTGCACCACCGAGGACGTCAGGATCAGCGCCGCCACCCAGGACGGCCCGCCCTCCACGCACCTCGTCCTGACGGCGAAGAACACCTCGGGCCACAGGTGCGAGATGAAGGGCTTCCCGCAGATCCAGTTCCTGGAGAGCCACAAGCGGAACATCCCGTCGGTCGCCAGGAGCAAGCCCGAGGCCCCCGTCGTGCTCGACGCCGGCGCACCGGCGTACGCGCTGGTGAAGCTGTCGGACGGGGGCGCCGACGAGGACGTGGAGCCCGTGACCGCGTTCGCCGTGCGGCTCCAGGGCGGCGACGGCCAGGCCACCGTGCGGGCACCCGGCGCCGAGGGCATCGCCGTCGACCCGGCGACGTACAGGACGGGCTACTGGACGTACGAGCTGCGCGACGGCGCCGACGACTTCTGAACCGCTCGTCCCCGTCCCCTCCGGACGGCTGTCAGCCCTGCGCGTCCATCCCGGCGAGCACGAGTGGCAGCCGGGGCGTCCCCGCCGCACTGACGCGGACGGGGACGCCCCAGTCCTGCTGGTGGACATGGCAGGCCGGGTACTCGTTCGCGGGATCGTCGTCGCAGGACGCGGCCATCGCCGAGACGTGCAGGACGCCCTCGGTCACCCCGTCCGCGAGGACCAGATCGCGGAACAGATCGGTGCCCGCGCCCTCGCCCCCGGCCAGCAGCTCCGGCGGGGTCGAGGAGACCAGCAGCCGGGTCGAGGGCCCGTACCGGGTGTCCAGCTTCTGGCCGGCGGGCGCCTGGAAGACGACGTCGAGCCGGAGGGTGCCCGGGGCGATCTCGGTGGCGACGCGCTGGGTGCGGTGCGCCTGACCGGCGACGCGTACCGCCTCCTCGGGCAGTCGCAGCCTGGTCAGCCGGTGCCGGGCGGACTCGACGACCACGAGATCGCCGTCCACCAGCACGGCGTCGCTGGGCTCGCGCAGATCCGTGGCGAGCGTGGTGACCTCACCGCTCGCCGGGTCGTAGCGGCGCAGGGCGTGGTTGTACGTGTCGCAGACGGCGACGGACCCGTCGGGCAGCGCGGTGACGCCCAGCGGGTGCTGGAGCAGCGCCTGCTCAGCGGCCCCGTCGCGGTGGCCGAAGTCGAAGAGTCCGGTGCCGACGGCGGTGTGGACGGCGCCCTCCAGGTCGACGTAGCGCAGCGCGGACGTCTCCGAGTCGGCGACCCAGAGCCGGTCGGCGGTGGCGGCGAGCCCGGACGGCTGGGCGAACCAGGCCTCGGCTCCCGGACCGTCGACCAGGCCCTCGTTCGTGGTGCCGGCCGCGACCCGCACGGTGCCGTCGGCGGGGTCGTACGTCCACAGCTGGTGCACACCCGCCATGGCGATCCAGAGCCTGTCGCCGAACCAGGCGACGTCCCACGGCGAGGAGAGGTCGACCTCGCGGCCCGCGCCGCTGGTCGGCGCCCCCTGCCACCACTGGCGGCCACTGCCCGCGAGGGTGGTCGTCGCACCGGTGGTGAGGTCGAGCGCGCGGATCGCGTGGTTCACCGTGTCGGCGACGGCGATCCGCCCGTCGGGCAGCACCGCCAGCCCCTGCGGCTCGCTGAACCGGACCTCCTCGGGCCCGCCGTCGGTGAACCCGCGGTCGCCGGTGCCGAAGTGGCGCCGGACGGTCTCGCCGTCCGCGTCCAGCTCGACCAGCCGGTGGCGGGTGGTGTCGGAGACCAGGAAGCCGCCGTCGGCCAGCAGCAGCGCCTTACCGGGGAACCGCAGGTGCGTCGCGACCGGCTCGGGCGCCACGTACGGCCCGTCGCCGCGTCGCAGGGTGCCCTTCGCGGCGTGCTCGGCCTCCAGCTCCTCGACCAGCTTCTCGATGGCGTGGGCGTGGCCCTCGCCCGCGTGCTGGGCGACGACATAGCCCTCGGGGTCGACGACGACGAGCGTCGGCCAGGCGCGTACGGCGTACTGCTTCCAGGTGGCGAGCTCGGGATCGTCCAGCACCGGGTGGTGCACCTCGTACCGCTCGACGGCGTCGACCACGGCCTGGTGCTCCGCCTCGTGGACGAACTTCGGCGAGTGGACGCCGATGATCACCACGGTGTCGCGGTGCTTCTCCTCCAGCTCGCGCAGCTCATCGAGGACATGCAGGCAGTTCACACAGCAGAACGTCCAGAAGTCCAAGATCACGATGCGTCCTCGCAGGTCAGCGAGGGTGTACTGCTGGTCGCCTGTATTGAGCCAGCCGCCCTTGCCGATCAGTTCGGGGGCCCTGACGCGCGCACGTGTTGCCATGTCAACAGTCAACATCACCGTGGCGTCCACGCATTCCACAGGTACCTCGGGGAACCTGTGAGCCATGAGACTTCTCGTACGTGAGCGAGTGTTCGGCATCGGCGACGACTACTGGATCGAGGACGCGGACGGCCGCAAGGTCTTCCTCGTCGACGGCAAGGCCATGCGGCTGCGTGACACCTTCGAGCTGAAGGACGCACAGGGCCGGATCGTCGTCGAGATCAAGCAGAAGCTGATCAGCCTGCGCGACACGATGCTGATCGAGCGGGACGGCGAGCAGCTGGCCAAGGTCAAGCGGAAGCGCCTCTCGCTGCTCCGCAACCACTACCGGGTGACGCTGGTGGACGGCACCGAGCTCGACGTCAGCGGCAAGATCCTGGACCGCGAGTTCGCGGTGGACTACGACGGGGAGCTGCTGGCCCAGATCTCGCGCCGCTGGCTGACCGTCCGGGACACGTACGGGATCGACATCGTGCGGGACGACGCCGACACGGCGCTGTTGATCGCGGTGGCGGTGTGCGTGATCGTGCTCGCGGAGAAGGAGCACGACGACTGAGCACCGGCGGTGCCTGTTTCACGTGAAACAGGCACCGGTCCGTGCGGAAGGGCTCAGCCGCGAGCAGCCGGCGGCGCGAGCCCCAGGCGGCGGTCCTTGAGGGCCGGGAACTGCTCCCGGGTGGCGGTGACCCTCGACGGGTCGAACTCCACGCTCAGCACCTCCTCGTCCGCGCCCGCCTCCGCGAGCACCTCGCCCCAGGGGTCGACGACGATGCTGTGCCCGGCCTGCGGGACTCCGGCGTGGGTACCGGCGCATCCGACGGCCAGTACGTACGCCTGGTTCTCGACGGCCCGCGCCTGGGCGAGCAGCGTCCAGTGGGCGCGGCGGCGCTCGGGCCAGCCCGCCGCGACGACCAGGGTCTCGGCGCCCGCGTCGACCAGCCCGCGGAACATCTCCGGGAAGCGCAGGTCGTAGCAGGTGGCGAGGCCGATCGTGGTCTGCGGCAGGGCGAGCGTGACCAGTTCGTCGCCGGCGCCCATCATGACCGCCTCGCCCTTGTCGAAGCCGAAGCGGTGGATCTTGCGGTACGCGGCGGCCCGCTCACCCTCGGGGGTGAAAACGAGCGTGGTGTTGTAGAGCGTGCCGTCGTCGGCCCGCTCGACGAAGGAACCGGCGTGCAGCCATACCCCGGCACCGGCGGCGGCCTTGGCCATCACCTCGTGCGTGGGGCCGGAGAGCGGTTCGGCCTCGTCCTCGAACTCCGTGTAGGCGAAGGCCCCGACCGGCCAGAGCTCGGGCAGGACCACCAGATCCGCGCCCCGTTGGGCCGCGACCAGCGAAGCCGCTCGCTCCCTGCGGGCATCGATGGATTCGTCCGGGTCTACTGCGATCTGGAGGAGAGAGGCGCGCACACTACCACCGTCCTGGCATATGAGCCGTCAACACGGGCCTACGATCGTCACACGAAAGCACTGCCGGGGTGCCTGCTCGCAGCGTAACTTGGACCGACCGAACCTCACTGCAGCTCGCAGCCCGCCGTCCGCGCCCAGTTCTCCAGCCCATGCACCGCAGAACCGCACGAGGGGTCCCGTGACCGTCCATCCCAGCCTCCAGACCTACGCCGACGCCTGGACCCATTCCATCGAGTCGATAGCCGAGCTGGTGAACCCGCTCACCGAGGGGGAGTGGAACGGCCGTACTCCATGTCCCAACTGGTCGGTGCGCGACATCGTGTCGCACATCATCGGCATGGAGTGCGAGCAGCTCGGCGACCCGCGCCCCATCCACACACTTCCGCGCGATCTCTACCATGTGCAGAGCGACTTCGCCCGCTACATGGAGATGCAGGTCGATGTGCGGCGCCACCACACCGCGCCGGAGATGACCTCCGAGCTGGAGTACACGATCATCCGCCGGGCCCGTCAGCTGCGCAACGAGACGCGTGACCCGGAGACCATGACGCGGGCGCCGCTCGGCGCCGAGCAGACCCTCGAACTGGCGCTGCGGATGCGCGCCTTCGACGTCTGGGTGCACGAGCAGGATCTGCGCACGACGCTGGGGAAGCCCGGCAATCTGGACTCCCCCGGTGCCGCGATCGTCCGGGACACCCTCCTGGCCGCGCTGCCCAAGGTGGTCGCCAAGGACGCGGGCGCACCGCCCAACTCGGCGGTCGTGCTGGATGTGCACGGACCGGTGGAGTTCCTGCGGACCGTCCGGGTCGACGCGGAGGGCCGCGGTTCGGTGGACGGCGCGCCGTCGCTGGGCCCCGCGGTGACGCTGGCGATGGACTGGGAGACGTACGTACGGCTGGCCTGCGGCCGGGTGCGGGCGAGCACGGTCGCGGACGACATCAAGGCCGAGGGCGACCAGGAGCTGGCCGCCGCCATCCTGCAGAACTTCGCCGTCACCCCGTAGTCACCGCAAACCGGCGCCCCGTCACGGCAACCGGCGACGCCCGCCCCGCGAAGGGGGACGGGCGCGCCGCCGTTTCCACGGAGGCGTCCGCGTTTCCACGGATACGCCGCCGTCTCCGCGGTCACGCGGGTACGTGCACGGCCTCCACCCGGCTGATCACGTGGTACTCGCGCTCCCGGTGCGCGGCCCTGGCCCGCAGCCGCAGGATCTGCACGACCCCGAGCGCCTCCAGGACGAAGACCGAGGCGAACGCGATGCGGTAGTTGTCGCCGGTCGCGTCCAGCAGCACACCGACGGCGAACAGCGTGGTCATCGACGCGACGAAGCCGCCCATGTTGACGATCCCCGACGCGGTGCCCTGGCGCTCCGGCGGGTTGGCCGGGCGGGCGAAGTCGAAGCCGATCATCGACGCGGGTCCACAGGCGCCGAGCACCACGCACAGCGTGATCAGCAGCCACATCGGCGCGTGGTCCCCGGGGTGCAGGATGGCCGACGCCCAGAGCAGTGCCGTCATCGCGACGGTGCCCAGCGCGAGCGGGACACGGGCCGCGTGGTGGCGGGCGATGATCTGCCCGTAGACGAGGCCGACGGCCATGTTGGAGAGCACCACCAGGGTGAGCAGCTCCCCCGCGGTCCCCCGGCTCAGCCCCTGCGCCTCGACGAGGAACGGCATCCCCCACAGCAGCAGGAACACCATGGCCGGGAACTGGGTGGTGAAGTGCACCCACATCCCGAGCCGGGTGCCGGGTTCCCGCCAGGCGGCGGCGATCTGCCTGCGCACGTACGCCCCGCCGGCGTGCTCGGCTGGCGGCGGCGCGTGCCCCTCGGGGTGGTCCTTCAGGAAGAGGAGCAGCAGGACCAGCACCACGACCCCGGCGAGCGAGCTGCCGACGAACGTGGTGGTCCAGCCGAGGCCGTGCAGGGAGCGGGCGATCACCAGCGTCGAGACGAGGTTGCCCGCCATCCCGAAGAGGGCGGCGACCTGCCCGATCATCGGGCCGCGCCGGGCCGGGAACCAGCGCGCGCCCAGCCGCAGCACGCTGATGAACGTCATCGCGTCACCACAGCCCAGCAGGGCGCGGGAGGCCAGCGCGGCACCGTACGAGGGGGAGAGCGCGAAGCCGAGCTGCCCGAGGGTGAACAGGACGGCGCCGATGGTGAGCACCTTCTTGGTGCCCAGCCGGTCCACCATCAGGCCGACGGGTATCTGCATGCCCGCGTAGACGAGCAGCTGGAGGATGGAGAAGGTGGAGAGCGCGGAGGCGTTGACGTCGAACCGGTCGGCGGCGTCGAGCCCGGCGACGCCCAGGCTGGTCCGGAAGATGATGGCGACGAAGTAGACGGCGACCCCGATGCCCCAGACCCGGGCGGCACGCCGCCCGCCGGGCGGATCGCCGGGCAGGGACAGGGTGGGGGAGGCGGCGGAACTCACCGGTCCTCACCCCTGACCAGCACCTTGACCCGGCTCACATGACGGCGCACGACGTGCGCGGCACCGTCCGCGTCACCGGCCCTGATCGCGTCCAGCAGCTCGCCGTGCTCGGCGATGTTGGCGGCGATCCTGCCGGGGTGGGCCTCCATGACGGCGACGCCCATCCGCAGCTGGCGGTCGCGCAACTGGTCGTAGAGGCGGGACAGGATCTCGTTGCCGGCATGCCGGACGATCTCGGCGTGGAAGCAGCGGTCCTTCACCGAGACGGCCGCCAGATCGCCGGCCTCCGACATCTGCCGCTGCTCGTCGAGGAGCTCCTCCAGCCGGGCGATCAGCTTCGCCGACGCGGGCACGGCCCGGCGCACGGCGAACTCCTCGACGAGCAGCCGGGTCTCCACGACGTCCGCGATCTCCTGCGCGGAGACGGCGAGCACCAGGGCGCCCTTCTTCGGATAGAGCTTGATCAGCCCCTCCACCTCCAGCCGGAGCAGCGCCTCGCGCACGGGGGTGCGGGAGACCCCCACGGCGTCCGCGAGGTCGCCCTCTGTGAGGAGCGTCCCGCCCTCGTACCGGCGGTCCAGGACCGCTTCCTTGATGTGGGTGTAGACGCGCTCGGCGGCGGGGGGCCGCTTCACGGGCGGGCGGACGGGGGGCGCGGCTGGAGCAGGCATGCGCACAGCATAGATACAACATGGACGCATGACGCAACCGTTCCAGTATGCGGACGGCCACAGCCTGTACCCGCCCGTGGAATCCGCACCACGGGATGTCGTGGAAAATCACTCCTCGTGCGCCACAACCATTCACCGGCCTGATGAGTCTCATCAGCGCGCGGCACCCTCATGTGGCCGCATTCCAGGGGCATTTGGAGCGTTCAACTTGAATATCGGCATTAAGGGCATAAGGCGCGTATCGGCCACCGCTACGGTCGCCCTCACCGCAGGTGCCGTCATCGCGGGAGGCGCGTTCGCCTCCCAGGCTCAGGCCGCCGCGCCGAAGCCGCCGACGATCGTCGCCAAGGGCGGCTTCGTGATGAACAACGGCACCGGAAAGACCCTCTTCACCAAGGCCGCGGACACCCGCCGTTCGACCGGCTCGACCACGAAGATCATGACCGCCCGGGTGGTGCTGGCCCAGAAGGGCCTCAACCTGAATTCCAAGGTCACGGTCCAGAAGGCGTACAGCGACTACATCGTCTCCAAGGGCGCGTCCTCGGCCCGCCTCATCGTGGGCGACAAGGTCACGGTCGGGCAGCTGCTGTACGGCCTGATGCTGCCGTCCGGCTGCGACGCCGCGTACGCGCTGGCCGACAAGTTCGGCTCCGGCTCCACGCGCGCCGCCCGGGTGAAGTCGTTCATCGGCAAGATGAACAGCACCGCGAAGACGCTCGGGCTGAAGAACACCCACTTCGACTCGTTCGACGGCATAGGGAACGGGTCCAACTACTCGACCCCGCGCGACCTGACGAAGCTCGCCAGCAGCGCGATGAAGTACTCCACCTTCCGCACCGTCGTGAAGACGAAGTCGACGAAGCAGAAGGTCACGACGAAGAGCGGTGGCTACCGCTACATGTCGTGGACGAACACCAACAAGCTGCTGGGCACGTACAGCGGCGCGATCGGTGTGAAGACCGGCTCCGGCCCGGCTGCCAAGTACTGCCTGGTCTTCGCCGCGACCCGCAGCGGCAAGACGGTCATCGGTACGGTCCTGACGGCCACGTCCGAGTCCACCCGGACCGCGGACGCGAAGAAGCTCATGGACTACGGCTTCAAGAAGTAACCCGGCCCAGGCCGGTCCTGGCCGACGTCACGGAGGAGGGGTCCCGCGGAGAGCTCGCGGGGCCCCTTCCACGTCTCAGGTGGCCGGCCCGTCCTCCGCTGCCTTGTGCGCACGCGCGTGACGGCTACGGAAGTGTTCCATGACGGCTGCGCCGAGGAGCACCAGCCCGATGGCGATGATCTTGCCCACCTGGTAGCCGACCACCGGCACGTCCGCGTCGCCGGAGCCCAGGAACGCCCACAGCGCCCAGGCGACCCCGGCGATGATGACGAGGACCGCCCCCACCGGGCCGATGCCCCACCACCACGGCGCCTCGGGATGCAGGTCGGACTTGTCGTGCTCGTTGTTCGCCAAGGCTGTTCTCCAGCTGATGAAACGGGTAGCGGTGCCCAGCGCCGTCACGGGCCGGGAACCTGGAGAGACGCGTGGCGCGGACCATCGGGTTGCCCGCTACACGGCTCTTCCCCGGCACCTGCCCACAACATCCTTTTGCACGCTCCGATTTCGCGGAAATCGACATCCGGGGAGCCGGCCGCGACGTCCTCCGGCCGGCTGTCCCGTGTCATCGAACCTGGACCGTTTGCCACGGAAGTTGGGCGACCGGTGGTTCCGTGACAGCGAAGTTGGGGCGGGCGGGTGCCCCCTGAGCGATCGCTACGCCAGATTCCCGGCTTCCGTCCCGGGCTCTTGGCCCGGGCCAGGCGCGACATCTACAGCAAGGAGGGCGACGGCGATGCGTTCGGTCTTACGCCGACGCCCCGGATGACGTCCGAGACGTTCACGCGCGGCGGCCAGGGTCTCGGCCGAGGGGACGGCACCGCGGCCGAGCAGGCGCTGCACCATCTCTTCCTGCCCGAACCCGACCGCCCAGTCCAGGGCGGTCCTGTGCTTCATCACCGCGTTGATGTCCACCCCACGGTCCAGCAGCAGGTTTACTGTTTGCGGGTGTCCCTCGTCGCCGGTCGTGGCTGCCAGCACCAGCGGTACGTAGCCCAGCCGGCCCTGGGCCCCGGTACGGGCACCGGCATCGAGAAGAACCCCGACAACCGCCGTGTGCCCACGGCTCGCCGCCAGGCACAGCGGCGTCGACTCCTGGTACTCACCCGCCCGCTGCTCCAGATCAGCCCCCGCTCCGACGAGTCGGCGGACAACATCGGCATGCCCCTGCTCCACCGCCCGGTCCAGCGCCGTACGCCCATCACGGTTCGGCGTATCCACCGCGGCACCCTGCTCTAGCAGTCGGGCTACCTCGATTACGTCGCCGTCGCCCGCCGACCTCACCAGTTGATCCGCGATGTCCATACCTCGATCGTTCCGGGCCTCCTGGCCGGGGGAACACCGGGGTCGCCCAACAGTGCGATTCACCCGCCATCGAGGTGGAGCCCGAACTGCGGACTCTGGGCCGGTCCAACTTCGCTGTCACAGAACCACCGGTCGTCCAACTTCAGTGGCGAACGGTCCAGGTTCGATGGCACAGGACACCGGCTGACCGCTCTCATCCAATCGAGTCGTTTACTCAGCGAACCCAGTCGTTTGGCCTTCCGTCTCAGTGAACCTAGGCGCGTAGGTGATCGCGC
>NZ_JBIVTZ010000015.1:0-243651 GCF_044756945.1 Streptomyces sp. NPDC091387
ACAAGGACGCGGAGGCCCCGATCTTCGACCTCGTCGACTACGGCGTCGTGGGTGACCTCTTCAACGTCGTGCCCCAGCTGACCGACGAGGTCACCGCCCGCAAGGGCTGACCCGCACCCGCACCACGACCCAACGGCCCGGGGCCGCACGGTGAACACACCGTGCGGCCCCGCACCGTTTCCGATCACCATTGACGCAGGCCACGAACCCGGTTCAGGGACCGAAAGCCCTGAGCGTGACGCCGACGAGCGCATCGGCGTACTCGGCGGTCAGCGGGCCCGAGCGGTGCAGCCAGCGCTGGAACAGCGGCGCGTAGAGCACCTCAAGGAGCAGATCGAGGTCGGCGTCGGCGGCCAGCTGGCCGGCCCGTTGCGCACTGCGCAGCCGCTCCTTCTTGGCCTCGTCCACGGGCCCGGCCAGCTTCTCGCGGTACTGCGCGGCAAGGTCGGGATCATTGCTGATCTCGCTGTTGAGCGCCCGGACCGGCTTCTCGAACTCCGGGTCGGCGAACTCGGCGACGGTCGCGCGCATGACCGTCCTGAGGTCGGCCTCGATGTCGCCGGTGTCCGGCAGCGCCGCGCCCTGCCCCTCGGCGCCCTCACTGAGGGCCAGAAAGGCATCGAAGATCACCGCGCCCTTGGAGGGCCACCAGCGGTAGATCGTCTGCTTGCCGACGCCGGCCCGTGCGGCGATGGTCTCGATCGCCACCTTGCCGTACCCGACCTCGGACACCAGCGCACGGGTCGCCTCAAGGATCGCCTGCCGGGAGTGTTCGCTGCGCCGGGAGCGATCCGGCTTCCTGACCTGGGACATGGGCTCAGGCTAACACCAAGGCGAGACGGACCGGTTCGCCTTGACAGGGCCATCGTCGCCGTGCACAGTAAGACGAACCGAGACGCACCGTCTCGTCTCAAACGATGGGATCGTATGACGACCGCGAGAGTCTGGTTCATCACCGGCGCTTCACGAGGCCTGGGCAGGGCGTTCACCGAGGCGGCCCTGGCCGCCGGGGACCGCGTCGTGGCCGCGGCCCGCAACACCGAGCCCCTCGCGGCCCTGGCCGACGCGTACCCGGACGCACTCGTCCCGCTCCCGCTGGACGTCTCCGACCGCCGTGCCGTGTTCGAGGGCGTGGACCGCGCGGCCGCCGCCTTCGGCAGGCTCGACGTCGTGGTCAACAACGCCGGAGGACTGCTCTACGGGATGGTGGAGGAGGCCTCGGAGGAACAGATCCGGGCGCATCTGGACGTCAACCTCTTCGGCGCGGTCTGGGTGGCCCAGGCCGTCCTGCCGCACCTGCGCGCACAGGGCTCCGGCCGCATTCTGCAGGTCACCTCGATGGGCGCCGGCGGCGGCATGGCGTCCGTCGGCTTCTACGGTGCGGGCAAGGCCGCGCTCAGTTCGGTCAGCGAGGCGCTGGCGATGGAGGTCGAGCCGTTCGGCATCAAGGTCACCGTCGTGGAGATGGGCGGCTACGACACCGGCCTGTTCACCCAGGGCACCACGGCGACCGAGGCCCTCCCGCACTACGGCCCCCTGCGCGCCGAACTCGCCGAGATGTGGGGCGAGGAGGCCGGACCGCCCCCGAGCACGGCCGCCCCCGTCATCATGGAACTGGCCGCTCTGCCGGAACCGCCCCGGCGCCTCGTCGTCGGCGGCCGGTCCTACGACCAGGTCCAGGAAATGAACCGGGCCAGGGCCGGGCTCTACCAGGCGTGGGAGGCACTCAGCCGCCAGGCTCCCGGCTGACCGGAGCGGAGCGCGGGCCCGGGTCCCCGCGTCACCGCCCCCTCAGGTGTGGCCCCGGAGGGTCAGCCCAGCAGTTCTTCGACCAGGTCGGCGGCCCTCGCCGTGCCGCCCTCGGCCCGTGCCTCCGCGCGGAGTTGTGCGGAGCGACGCGCGACCGCCGGGTCGTCGACGAGTTCGGTGAGGGCGGTCCGCAGCGCCTCGGCCGTGGCGTCCTCGGTGTCGATGCGGCGCGCGACGCCGAGTTCCACGAGCCGGTCGGCGTTCATGAACTGCTCCGCGCCCTGCGGGACGGCGATCATCGGGACTCCGCTGAACAGCCCTTCGGCACTGCCGCCCATGCCCGCATGGGTCACGAAGGCGTCGGCCTGCTCCAGGATCGCCAACTGGGGCACCCAGGAGTGCACTTCGACATTGGGCGGGATCTCGCCGAGTTCCCGCGGATCCGTGTGCCTGCCGATCTGGAGGACGACGTGCCAGCCGGGCAGCTCGCCGTACGCGGCCAGGCAACGACGGTAGAACGCGGGGCGGTTGGTGTACGCCGACCCCAGTGAGACCAGCAGGACGTTCGCCGCGTCCGCCGGGCGCGTCCAAGGCTGTTCGCCGCCCCGCCCGCCGAAGCACGGGCCGACGAACGTGACCGTGTCCGTGTCGACGTCCTCGATGTGCGGCTGCATCGCCCGCGGGATCAGGGCGAGGGTATGCGCGGGGCGCCCGCAGAACACGTCCATGTCGGTGCTGGACGCAACGCACTCGGCGAGCCACCGGCCGAACCTCGCCCGGTACGCGTCGGCGCCCGGCAGCGCCCACAGGTGCGCCGCCACGTCCTGCTCGTAGCCCCGCCAGCCGACGAGGGTCGGGGACAGCTGCATGAGCGGGCGGTTCTGCGACTCGGCCAACGCACGCGCGGCGTACGCGCCGATGTCGTAGAGGTAGAGGTCAGCGGGGTCGTCGTCGTAGACGGCCCGCAGCTGCGGGAGGGCCTGGACGCCGTCGTCGAGGAAGAGGCTCATCGCGGCGATGGGGTCGTCGGGCCAGTTGTTGTCGGCGACCGGCAGCACGGAGCCGTACGGGACGAACTCGGCACCGGTGGCCTCGATCCGCTCGGCCACCACCGGGTCGTTGGCGTAGGTCACCCGGTGGCCGCGGGCCACCAGCTCACGGATGACCTCAAGGCTCGGCAGGACGTGGCTGACGGCGGGGATGCCGACCATCGCGATGTGTGCGCGGCGACGGGACATGGAGGATCACTCTTTTCAGGTCTACGGCGGAAAGGGCACGGCAGACCGGTGCGTCGGCCACCCCGGCGGAGGTGCCGGGCCGTGGGCGCGCACACGGACATGCCGGACGAGGGCGGGGCGCTGCCCCGTCCGCGTCAGCCGTAGATCTGGAGGAACTTCATGCCGGAGACCGTAGCCCGCGCCCGGATCCCTCCGCACCTGGATTTCGGCGTGTGCCGCCGCACGCCGCTCCGTAGCGGTGTCACACGGGCGGGGCCGCGGCCTCCAGCTCGTCGACGCTGCCCGACATGAGGGTCCGCACGTGCTCGGTGATGTGCTCCGCGGGCCAGTCCCACCAGGCCAGCGCGAGGAGCCGGGCGATGTCACGGTCGCTGTAGCGGGTGCGGATGAGACGGGCCGGGTTGCCGCCGACGATCCCGTAGTCGGGCACGTCCTTGGTGACCACGGAGCCGCTGCCGATGATCGCGCCGTTCCCGATCCGCACCCCGGGCAGCACCGTGGCGCTGTGGCCGAACCAGACGTCGTGGCCGACGACGGTGTCGCCCCGGTTCGGCAGTCCGGCGAGCAGGTCGAAGTGGTCCGCCCAGGATCCGCCCAGGGTCGGGAACGGGAAGGTGGAGGGGCCGTCCATGCGGTGGTTGGCGCCGTTCATGAGGAACCGCACCCCCGTGCCCAGCGCGCAGAACCTGCCGATGACCAGTTTCTCCGGGCCGTAGTGGTAGAGCACGTTGCGCGTCTCGAACGCGGTGGCGTCGTCCGGGTCGTCGTAGTACGAGTACTCCCCCACGTCGATCAGCGGGGACTTCACCAGTGGCCTGAGCTGCACCACCCGCGGCTGGCCGGGCATCGGGTGGAGCACGGTCGGGTCGGCCGGCACTGACATGCGCGATTCCTTACGGGGTGGGAGGGCAGGGACCGGTCCCCATGATCGTGCCGCCGTCCCCCGTCGCGACACCGAATTACGGGCCCGACGGCGGGGCCGTTCCCACACATCCCCCGCTCGCACACCACCCTCCGGGGAAGCGCAACCCTCCAGTTGCACCCGAATCAGTAACGTGCAACTCTGGAGTTGCACCAAATGACAGCGTCCACTGACAGGGACCACCGGCCGGGACTACTGGCCGGGACCACTGACAGGGGCCGCCGACAGCATTCACGAACGGACTCAAGGAGTCATCCCATGAGCGAGGACCGGATCGAACGCGAAACCCTCATCGAGGCGTCCCTTGACCGGGTCTGGTCACTGGTGGCGCAACCCGGGTTCTGGGTGGCCGACAAGGCGAGCCTGCCCGGCACCGTGGCCAGGGAAGGCGAGTCACTGGTGGCGAAGAACTCCGAGCACGGCGATTTCCCGGTACGCGTGGAGAAGGTGGAGCCGCCGACGTATCTGGCGTACCGCTGGACCAGCGCGTTCCCCGGGGAGGAACTGCGCGAGGACAACAGCACCCTGGTGGAGTTCACCCTGACCCCGGAGGGCGAGAAGACGCGGCTGCGCGTCGTCGAGAGCGGGTTCACGGCGCTGGCCGGGTCCGAGGAGCTGCGCAGCCAGAACCTCAAGGACCACACCGAGGGCTGGCCGATGGAGCTCGACGCACTCAAGAAGCGCGCCGAACAGCCTTCCGCGTGACGGAGGAACACCCCGGCGCCGCCGAGGCCGTCGACAGCGTCCTCGGTGCGCTGGCCGACCCGACGCGGCGCAGGCTGCTCGATCTGCTCGCGGCCCAGGGCGAGGCCACCGCGACGTCGCTCGCCGGGCAACTCCCCGTCTCACGCCAGGCGGTGGTCAAGCACCTCACCGTGCTGGACGCCGCCGGGCTGGTCTCCGGGGGCCGGGTGGGCCGCGAGGTGCGGTACTCGGTGCGGCCCGCCGCACTGAACGCGACGGCGCGGTGGATGGCCGGACTGGCCGCCGACTGGGACAGCCGGCTGGCGAACATCAAGCGCGTCGCCGAGGCGGCCGAGCGGGAGTCGCGCTGACACCCGCCCCGCAACAGCACCGCTCCCACCGGGTTGGCGGCCCGGTGGGAGCGACTGCCCCATGCGGCTGCCCGATAGGAGCGGGAAACCGGCGGAGGCCGAAGGTCCGGTCAGGGCTGGATCGGCATGCTCCAGCAGTTGGACGTGGCCGGCCGGCCCGCGAGGCGGTCGGTCAGCCACGCGATCGCGTCGCCCTGGTCGGTGATGAGCGGGACCAGGTGGTTGGTGAGGATCTTGTCGCCGAGGTTCGGCAGGACGATCGCGTCATAGGTGACGTTCGCCCCCTTGGCGCACCAGTCCACCGCCAGTCGGCGGGCCTGAGCGTGGGGAACGATGTCGTCCTGGACGCCGGTCGCCAGGCGCACCGGTCCCGCGGGCTTGAGGTTGCCGATGCGCTGCTTGTCGAGAGCGGCCTGCGCGCGGGGCTCGGCCGCTATGACGTCACCGATGGACTTGCCGCTGTTGGTCCACTTGCTGCTCTTGGCGAAGCCGTAGCCGAGGATCGCGTCGCCGACGCACATGGTCGAGGCGTCCTTGAGCGCGGCCTTGCCCGCGGCGTTGATGTTGGCCTCGACGACGCTCCGGACGTCGGGGTCGGCCTGGGCGAAGCCGTTGATCGACCAGGCCAGTGCGCCGGCGAGGGCGCTGCCGTCGATGCCCTTCATGACCGCGGTGAGATCGGCGGGCGGCGCACCGGAGTACGTGCCGGCCAGTGCGACGTCGGGTGCGTAGGAGGGCTGCAGTTCGGCGGCCGCGGCACTGGCCCCGCCGCCCTGGCTGTATCCGTACAGCCCCGTGCGCGACGCGGGGGTGATGGACGCGCCGGGCACGGCGTGTGCGGCGCGGGCCGCGTCCAGCAGGGCGTGCCCCTCGTCGACGCGGTTGACGTAGGTGTGGAGCCGGTCGGTCGCGCCGAGTCCCACGTAGTCGGTGACGACGACCGCGGTGCCGGTCGAGAGGAGGCGGTAGATCGCCAGGGCCTCGTAACCGACCGACAGCGTCTCGCCGTTCAGGGTCAGCGGGTACTGCAGCGCCATCGAGGGTGCGCACTGGTCGCCCTGGCCCATCGTGCCCGCGGCCACCGCCACCAGCGGACGCGGTCCGCCGCCCTTCCAGGCGGCGGACGGCTCGATGTAGGCACCGGTGACGGCGGCCGGCTGCCCGTTGGAGTCGGTCGACCTGTACATCAGCCGGGTGGCCGTACCGGGCATCGGGCGGCCGTCCAGTCCTGGAATGCCCAGCCCCAGAGGCAGCGGTTCCTGGCGGATCAACGCGCCATTGGCGGAAGGAAGTTCGGTGGGCGGACTGTAGAAGTCGGGGATGGTCACGCCCCGGGACACCACGGGCTCGGCCGCGTCGGCGGCAGTGGCGGGTACGGCGTACGTGACCGCACAGGCCGCGGCCGTCACGGCGACGGCCAACGCGCTGACAGCGCGCGGGCGTTGCGGGCGGCTGGGGAAGGTCGCCGGGCGTACGGCGTTGAAGGTGGAACGCGAACGGGTGCTCTTGCGGCTCACAGCTCACTCCTCGCTCTGCTCCGAATGCAGTTGAGCGCAAGCTAGCAGCGGAACTTACCGAAGGTAACCCGCCGGTAAGTTACGCTGCGGTAACCATTCGCCGGGTCGCGGTCATCGTTCAAGCAGCACACCGCAACGGAGCAGCCTGCGAGGGAAGTTGAACATCGGAGGCAGTTGCTCGGACCCCGGGCGCGCACGTTCCCTATTCTGGGGCGAGCTGATCGCCCGATGCCTTACGCACCCTGGAGTTCACGATGTCCCGACCGGCGAACGACGCCACCTCCCTGCACATCGACACCAGCAAGCCGCATCCCGCGCGGATGTACGACTGGTTCCTCGGCGGCAAGGACAACTACCCGGTGGACGAGGCGATGGGCCGGCAGATGCTCGCACTGGAGCCGGGCATCCCGGTGATGGCGAAGGTGAACCGGGCCTTCATGCACCGCGCCACCCGTTGGCTGTCGGGCCAGGGCATTCGGCAGTTCCTCGACATCGGGACGGGGATACCCACCGCACCCAACCTCCACCAGGTGGCCCAGCAGTCCGCACCCGCCACCCGGGTCGTCTACTGCGACAACGACCCGATCGTGCTGGCCCACGCCGAGGCCCTGCTGAAGGGCAGCCAGGAGGGCGCGATCGACTATGTGCAGGCCGACGCACGCGATGTGGACGCCATCCTCGAACACGCCGGCAAGACGCTGGACTTCAGTGAGCCGGTCGCGCTGTCGATGATCGCGCTTCTGCACTTCGTGAGTGACGAGGACGGCGCCTACGAGCTGATGAACAGGCTGACCGGCGTGCTGGCGCCGGGCAGCCATGTGGTGATCTCGCACCTCACCGCCGACTTCCACCCGGAGAAGGCCCAGAAGGTCGACGAGATGTACAAGGCCAACACGCTCACGCTGGCGCCGCGCAACCGCGCCCAGTTCGCCGCGTTCTTCGACGGACTGGAGATCGTCGAGCCCGGCATCGTGGCCGCGGAGGCGTGGCACCCCGAGCTCGGCGAACCGGTCCCCGGCCAGGAGGACATCATCAGCGCGGGGTACGTGGCGGTGGGCCGTAAGCCGTAGGACCCTCCGACATCACCGGCCGCCGCTCCTTTTCGTGCGACAGGGAACGGCGGCCGGTGAGCCTTCAGGACATATACCAGCCGAACAAGGTCAGTTCAGGCACGGCACGGCGTTCTGCGCGATTCGCGCAGGCATCCGACGCATCGCCACTATTCCTTCACCACAAGGCACTTGCTGTTCACAAGTCTCCATGCCCCCAGTCGGCGGATCATGGCGCAAGAGCGCCCATCCGGAGCCGTCACCATCGCTAATCGGATCTAACCTTTCCGCAACGGCGAACCCGGGAGCGGCGATTCGTCAAGGCAGGGCAAAGTGGGGTACGCGGATATTCCGAATCAATCCCTGACAGTGCGTCAATATGCCTGTGAGCAGGGGTTCAGAGCGCCTTCTTCGCGGCCCGCTGAAGCTTCCACTTGCCCCCGCGAAGTTCACTGTCCGGGCAATTTTGACCGAGCGGGATCGCTTCCAAGTCGCTAGGTGAGCGCAAACTTTCGACGATGTACGCATCGGTAGTTCCGTGCTAAGGCATAGGATCAGGCCGCGCCACTGGAGCCCCGCCCGTCCCGCTTGTCCCATCCGCAACTGTGCACACGATGCACCAGCGTCCCTACCGTCACCCCCACACCCCGTTAACAGGTATCTGCGTGTCACCGATACTCAGCACCGGTTCCGGCGATGGAGCCGCGCAGTGAAAATCAATCGTCGTCTCGTCCTGCTCGTCACCGCACCGCTCACCGTGGCGGTCACCTTCTCGGTTCTGGCACTCGCGCCCGCGACCAACCAGGCCCTCCAGGCCAACCGGCTGACGGAGATGGTCGATGTCGCCGCAGCCGCCGGTGACTTGACTCACCAGCTGCAGCGTGAGCGAGCAGCCGCCACCGCATCGGTCTCCAAACAGGGATCCTCGGACGCGTTCCAGACGAGTTCCAGCGCGACCGACAAGAGCATCGCCACCTTCAACAGCAAGACGGGCCGGCTGTCCGAAGTGCCGGGCAGCGCCCAGGCCTCGCTGGTCCGCATCAAGCGCTTCATGGACCAGCTGCCGGCCCTGCGCGCCCAGGTGCGCTCGGGCAGCAGCACCATCTCCGCCCTCGCCTTCGGCTACCGGATCGTCATCGCCGACCTCAACGGCTACCGCGACGGCATCGCACAGGCCGACGGTGTCGACGCCGACATCGCGGACCGCATCCGCGCCGCCGCCGCCCTGTCCGAGGCCGCGGAGCACACCGCTCAGCAGCAGGTCACGGTCATGAGGGCGCAGGCCGCCGGCGGATTCACGGTCGCCTCGCAGCGCACGTTCGATGCCAGCCGGCTGGGCTACACGGAGTCGACCGGTGCCATGTTCGGCCTCGGCCCCGGCGAGTGGCGGACCTGGCTGGAACGCACCCTCTCCGGCCCCAAAGCACTGGAGGCCCGACGGCTCGAGGACCAGATCGGGCGCACGGGCACCAGCAAAGGCATCGATGTCACCCCACAGGCGTGGCAGAAAGCGTCCGGCGACCGCCAGACGCTGCTGCGCTCGGTGGAGAAGCGGATCGACGCGTCCGTCTACGCCACGGTCTCCAAGGAGCGCACCAAGCTCATATGGACCGCGGGCGCCGAGGTCGCCCTGGTGCTGCTGACCCTGGTGGGCGTCGTCATCGTCGCCGTCCGCCTGGGGCGCGTCATGATCCGGCGGCTGCGCGACCTGCGCAACGCCGCGCACGAGGTCGCCCACACCGGGCTCCCCGCCGTGATGAGCGAACTGTCCCGGCCGGGCGGGCTGAGCGGCTCGACACCCGAGCAGATCGCGGAGCGGTCGGGCAACCCCGTCCGGACCACGGGCGGGGACGAGATCGGCGAGGTCGGTGAGGCGTTCAACGCCGTCCACCACGAAGCCGTCCGACTGGCCGCCCAACAGGCACGCGTGCACGAGCAGTTCGCCGAGACCCTGGTCCGTGTCGCCCGCAGGGGCGCACAGTTGACCAGCGTCATGGTGTCGGAGCTCGACACCGTGCAGCGCGACGAGGCCGACCCCGAGCGCATGCAGACGCTCTTCGCCCTCGACCACCTCGCCATCCGCATGGAGCGCAATACCAACAACCTTCTGGTACTGGGTGGTTACGGCAACGCCCGAGTACGTTCGGCCGACATCGGCTGCTCCACCGTCATCGTGGCGGCAGCCCAGCAGATCGAGCGGTTCGACCGCGTCTCCCTCGGCGTGATCGAGTCGGGAATCGGCATCGCCGCCCGTGCCGTGCACGACGTGGCGCACATCCTGGCGGAACTCCTCGACAACGCGACCCGGTTCTCCCCTCCCGACATGCAGGTCGGGGTCGCCGTGTGGCGGCTGTGGGACCGGGCCGTGGTGCAGATCGTCGACGAGGGAGTGGGGATCACGGCCGAGCGCCGTGCCGTCCACAACGCCGCGCTGCGCGAGCCTCAGGCGGGCATCGGGGACGTACGGTCCATGGGTCTGCACGTGGTGGCACGGCTCTCGGCGCGTCACGGCATCGTTGTCGAGCTGCGCGACTCGTCGGGGCCCGGCACCATCGCCGAGGTCACCCTGCCCGCGAACGTGCTGTCCGAGATGCCGCAGGAGACCGCACCGGCGCAGGGCGCGCCCGGCGGGGACAGCGCGAACAACGGCGGCGACGGTGTCCGCTACGAGGCACCTCGTCCGATCACCGCACTCGGACAGGCCGGCCGCCGGCAGCCGGGCGACGTGGGCGGGCGTCCGGCCCGGCCCGTCGGCGCGGGTATCGGCGTCCGTGCGGGCGGTGCTCCCGCAGCCGCGCCGAAGTCCTCTCGCCCAGGCAACGGCGGCACCGACGGGCGCGGCGGCTCGTACGGCACGGGTTCCGGCACGGACGGGCGCGGCGGCTCCCACGGCGCGGGTTCCGGCTCCGACGCGCGCGAGCGCGCGACCACACCGGCTCCGCACCCCGTGCACGACGAGCCCGCCTCGCGCATCGCCGGAGTGAGTTCCTCCGGTCTGCCCCTGCGGCAGCGCAACACGCCCCAGCAGTGGCCCACCCTGGGCAAACGGGGCGGCACCGATCAGCGGTCCGGCGCCGCCGCACCGCGGCCGTCGCCCCGCCGCCGGGACTCCCGGCAGGTTTCCGACGTCCTCGCGGCCTACGCCCAGGGGATCAACCGGAGCACGAGCCCCCGCGGGCGTTCCGCCACCGACGACGACACCGAACGGACCAAGAAATGACCTCACCCACCGACCTGAGCTGGATCCTGAGCGACTTCGCCGGACGCATTCCGGAAGTCACCCAGGCGATAGCCGTGTCCGTGGACGGACTCGCGCTGGCATACACCGGTGTGGAGCGTGACGACGCCGACCGGCTGGCGGCCATCGCCTCCGGCGTCGTCAACCTGCTCTCCGCCGCGGCGCAGTTGACGAACACCGACCCCGTCGAGCACAGCCTCACCGCGATGGAGGGCGGCTACATGTTCTCGATGGCCGTCTCCAGCGGCGCCTCGCTCCTGGTGACCACCACCAGGGACGCGGACATCGGCGAGGTCAGCTACATGATGTCCGAACTGATCAACCAGGTCGGTGACTCGCTGTCTCCCCACATCCGGACCCCGAGCAGCTCACCCATGCGCTGACCGTCGGCGGTTCCCCCACCGCCGCACCCGGCCCGTCCGCCGCCCCCCTCGGCGGCCGGGTCAGCCCGTTCCACCCCTTCCTCCCGATGAGAGCCCTCATGTTCTTCGACATATCCCTTTCACGTCACCGCAGATTCCGGCCGCTGACGGCCGCCGCCCTCGCCCTCGGTCTGGCAGCCGTCAGCGGGTGCAGCAGCGACAGCGGCGACGGGGACAACACCGTGAAGGTCGGCCTGGTGGCCTCCCTGTCCGGCACCTACAAGCCGGTCGGCACGGACCTGCGAGCCGGCTTCGAGCTGTACCTGAAGACGCACGGCAACAAGCTGGGCGGGCGCAAGGTCGAGCTCATCGTGGCCGACGAGGGCGACGGTCCCCCGACCGCCGTTCCCGCCGCCACCAAGCTGGTCAAGAAGGACAAGGTCGACGTGCTGACGGGCCTCGTCAGCGGGGGCTCGGTCGCCGCGGTGATGCCGCTGGTCAGCAAGGCCAAGATCCCGTTCCTGGGGTCGAACGCCCGGCCGCCCGTCAAGGACCTCGAGTACGTCTGGACGACGAGCTTCATGTCCGACGAGCCCGGCAAGGCCATCGCCCCGTACGTCAAGGAGAAGGTGAACGGACCGGTCTACGCGATCGGCCCGGACTACCAGGGCGGGTACGACGAACTCCGCGGCTTCACCGACGAGTTCAAGCGGATCAAGGGCAAGCTCGCGAACCCCGACGGCAAGACCACCTGGACGCCGTTCCCGCAGACCACGAACTTCATGCCGTACTTCGCGGACATCGCCAAGACGGACGCCAAAGCGGTGTACTGCTTCTACGCCGGCAAGGCCGCGATCGACTTCGCCAAGCAGTACGCGCAGTCCGACGTCGCCGATCTGCCGCTGTACACGGCGTTCGTCACCGAGGGCAGCGTGCTGCAGGCCCAGGGCAACGCGGCGAAGGACATCTACTCCGTCCTGAACTACGCGCCCGACCTCGACAACGCTGCCAACCGCAAGTTCGCCGCCGACTGGACGGCCGAGTACGACACACAGCCGACCACGTACGCGATGTCGTCCTACGACGCGGCCGGTGTGCTGGACAAGGCCATCGCCGACGCCGCGAAGGACGGTGACGTGACGTCGGAGACCATCAACAAGGCCATCGCCGGCCTGGGGCAGATCGACAGTCCGCGCGGCGCCTGGGAGTTCGGCGAGAAGGCGCACTCTCCGGTGCAGACCTGGTACCTGCGTCAGGTGCGGCCGGACGGCAACCAGCTCGCCAACGTCATGGTCCAGGACCTGGCGACACTCGGCGGCTGACATGGAGCTTCTTGATGCCCACCTCATGCCGGCGGTGGACGGGGTGGCCTACGGGCTGCTGCTGTTCGTGGTCGCCGCCGGCCTGAGTCTCGCGTTCGGCACCGCCGGCGTGCTGAACCTCTCGCACGGCACGCTGTACGCGATCGGCGCCTACACGGGCGCCGAGCTGAGTGACGGAACCTGGGGCGGCCTCGTCCTCGGACTGGCCGCCGGAACCGCGGCGGCGGCCCTCGCCGGGGCGGGGCTGTCCGCCGCGACGATTCCGCTCGCCCGGCGTGGGCATCTCGCTCAGGCACTGCTGACCTTCGGCATCGCCCTGGTCGGCGGTGATCTGCTCATCCAGCTCTTCGGGGCGGACGAGCTCCCGGTACGCGTCCCCGAGGTGCTCGACACCTCGGTGCGGCTGCTGGGCCACCGCTATCCCGCCTACCGGCTCTGCTTCATCGTGATGGCCGTGCTGCTGGCGGTGTCCGGTACGTGGGTGCTGACCCGGACCCGTGTGGGGGCGGCGGTACGGGCCTCCGCCGACGATCCGCAGATGCTCGCGGCCACCGGCCACAGCCCCCGGGCGGTGCACACCGGCGTCCTCGCCGCGGCGGGGGCGCTGGCCGGTGCCGCGGGGGTGCTCGGGGCGCCGATCATCGGCCCCGGGCCCGGCACGTCGGAGAACGTGCTCATGCTCTCCCTCGTGGTGGTCGTCCTCGGCGGGCTGCGCTCGCTGTGGGCGACCTTCTTCGCGGCGATCGCCGTGGGCGAGGTCCAGACGCTGGGCGTCTCGGTGCTGCCGGAACTGGCGCCGTACCTGCTCTTCGCCGCGATGGCGGCGGTGCTGGTGTTCCGCTCCCGCTTCGCGGAACCGGCGACGGTCCACGGCCCGCAGGACCCGGACCCGGTGGCCCGGCTCCGCCGCTTCCTCGCCGCACGGCTGGGGACGCGCCGGGCCGCCGCCGCGCCCGTGCCCGTGCGGGAGACGGCGGGCGGTACGGAGAGCGGTACGGGCGACGCGAAGTCCCCGGCCGGTCCCGGCGGGACCAGGGAGTACGGCGGGACCGGCAGGCTCGGCCGGTTCGTGCGCGGGGCCGCGTGGCGGCAGGCCGCTCCCCTGCTCATACTGCTCGTCCTGCTGATCGCGTTGCCGGGGATGCTCGACTCGTACAGCATCTCGCTGGCCGGCTCCGCCCTGGCGCTGGGGCTCCTCGCGGTCAGTGTCACCATCCTCACCGGCTACGCCGGGCTGCCCACGCTCGGGCAGACCGCGCCGTTCGCCGTGGGCGCGTACGCCACCGCGAATCTCGCGGACGCCGGGTGGACGGTGGGGCCGGTGCAGATCGTGCTGTCGGCGCTCGCCGCGGCGGTGTTCTCTGCGGTGACGGGACCCGCCGTGATCCGGGCGCGCGGCACCACCGTGCTGATGATCACGCTCGCCGTCGGTGAGCTGACCAGCGCGGTCATCAACCAGTTCAAGTCCGTCACCGGAGGCGCCGACGGTCTCGTCGGCTTCCCCTCCACCCAGGCGCTGTGGGGCGGTGAGGGGATGACCGAGGAGAGCGATCTCTACAACTACGCGCTCGTCGTCGCCGTCGTCGCCGTCGCCGTGACCCTGCTGGTGCTGCGCTCCCCGGCCGGGAAGCTGCTGACCGGTACCCGGGGCGCCGAGGCGCGGATGCGTGCCTCGGGGCACCCCGTGGGCCGCTATCTGCTGGTGGCCCACGTCTGTGCCGGTGCGCTGGCCGGCGTCGGCGGCTCGCTGATGGTGAGCGTCCAGCAGTACCTCTCCCCCGCCGACGTCGGCTTCGAGATCGCCGCGTTCGCGCTGCTGGCGGTCGTCATCGGCGGCACGACGTCCGTGATCGGCGCTCTGCTGGGGGCCGGACTCATCGTCTTCACCCGGGACTGGGTCGCCGGTTCGTGGCCCGGCCACGGGCCGCTGCTGCTGGGGGCGCTGTTCATCGCCGCCGTGTACCTGCTGCCCCGCGGCCTGGCCGGCCTGCTCGGCGGACCCGGCCGGAGCGGACGCGCGCCGGACGGACCGCGCACGTCCGCCTCCACCCCGTCCGCCCCGCCCACCGCCGGGAAGGTCTCCCCATGACGCCCGCGACGACCGCCGCACCACCGTCCCCGGTGCTGGATCTCGCCCATCTCACCCGCAGGTACGGCAGCCTCACCGCCGTCGACGACGTGAGCCTGCGGCTCCCCGCAGGGGCCAGGCACGCCGTCATCGGACCCAACGGCGCCGGCAAGACCACTCTGCTCAACCTCATCGCGGGCACCGACCGGGCCGACCACGGCACCATCGCCCTGAACGGCACGGACATCACCCGGACGGCCACCGCCAGACGCAGCCGTCTCGGCATCGCCCGCAGCTTCCAGCAGCCGGCCGTGATCTCCGAACTGACGGTGCTGGACAACGTCGTGCTGGCCGGCTGGCCGCACCACCCCAAGCGCCGCGGAGCCTGGCGCAGCCCGTCCCGCTACCGGCTGCACACCGAGTCCGCGGGCCGGCATCTGGAGACCGTCGGCCTCGCGGACCTCGCCCACCGGCCGGCCTCCACGCTCTCCCACGGGCAGCGCCGCATGCTCGACCTCGCCGCCGCGCTGGCGGGCGACCCGCGCCTGCTGCTCCTGGACGAGCCGGCGGCGGGCCTGACCGACGGTGACATCGGCCGGCTGCTCGGCATCCTGGGCGGTCTGCCGGACAGCGTCGCGATCATCCTGGTCGAGCACCATGTCGAGGTCGTCGCCCAACTCGCCACCTCGGTCACCGTGCTGGCGGCCGGACGGGTCCTGGTCACGGGACCGACGCGGGAGGCGCTCGCCCACCCGGAGGTCCGCGACGCCTACCACACCACCGGCACGACGGCGGACCGGGCACGGGACGACGACGCGGACACCGTGGCCGCGGAGCCCGCCACGCGCGTCGCCGGTCCGTCCACCACCGACGCGAGAGGATGACCCGGCCCACGATGCTCGAACTCACCGGCCTGACCGCGGGCTACCACGGCGGCACCGTCCTGCACGGTGTCGACCTGTCGCTGCCCGCCGGCACGGTCCACGCCGTCGTCGGCCACAACGGCGCGGGCAAGACCACCCTCGTCCACACCGTCGCCGGACTGATGCGTCCCGGGGCGGGCACCGTCCGGCTCGACGGCCGGGACGTGACGGGCCGGCCCGCCCACCGGATGGCCCGCGCCGGGATCGGCCTCGTTCCGCAGGGCCGCCGGGTCTTCGCCGGCCTCACCGTCGCCGAGCACCTGCGGCTGTCCTACCGTCCGCCGCGCCGGGGCGACACCACGCGCCCGAGCGTGTGGACGCCCGCGCGGGTCCTGGAGCTGCTGCCCCGGCTGGGCGAGCGCCGGGGCAACCGGGGAGCGGATCTGTCCGGCGGCGAGCAGCAGATGCTGGCCCTGGCCCGCGCGCTGCTCGGCTCACCGAGCGTGCTGCTGCTCGACGAGCCGACCGAGGGCCTCGCGCCCGCCCTGGTCCGGCAGGTCCACGAGCTGGTCACCACGCTGGCCGACGAGGGCATCGCCGTACTGCTGGTGTCACCCAGCCCGGCCCAGGCCGCCGAGTGCGCCGACACGCTCACGGTCCTCACCTCGGGACGGACCACGCTCCGTCTGGACGGCGCGGACGCCCGCGCCGATTCCGGCGCCCTGCATGCCGCGCTCGAACTCGCGCCGACGGCCCCCTGAGGGCCGGTGCGGGCGCACTCGGGGGCGGTGACCGGCGTCCGGTCACCGCCCCCGGGTGCGCTCCGGCCTAACCGGCCTTCAGGCTGTGGCCGCCGAAGCCGCTGCGCCGGTCGGAGCCGCTGTTCTGGTCCTGCCACCACGCGTCGAATCCCGGCTGCTCCATGGCGGACCAGTCCGGTGTGTTCTCGACCTGCGCGCTGCCCATCCTGCGGGCGAGCGCGACCATGGCCGCCCCGACGGCGCCACGGCCGGTGTCGTACCGCTCCAGGACCTCTTTCCAGCTGTCCCCGGCCACCCAGGCGGCCTCGAGAGCGGTGGCGTCCTGGAGCGCCTTCACGCTGCCGCCGCCGATGTGCGGCCGGGCGACGCTCGCCGCGTCGCCGACGAGCGCCATCCGCCCCGAGGTGTAGTGCGGCACCTCGAGGTCGTAGATCGGCTGGATGAAGGTGGTCTCCGCGGGCGTGCGGAGCACCCGGGCCGCCCAGTACGGCGGGAAGTGCTCGGCCACCAGGGCGCGCAGACGGGCCGTGAGCTCGGCGTTCAGCCGGCCCGGCGGCAGGGAGGTCGGGGTCCGCAGGTCGGGCTGGAGGGCGTCGGTCTGCGGGGGCGCGGTGTAGAGCACCCAGTTGAGCCGGTGCCCGCCGGAGCCGTCCGGGATCCGGTAGATCATGCAGTGGCCGCCGGGAAAGACGATGTTGTGCGCGGACAGGCCGTCCAGGGGGAGGCCCTCGACGTCCGCCGAGGTACCGCGCCAGCCGATGTATCCGGCGTACTCGGCCTCGACGCCGGGGAACATGGCCTCGCGGACGACGGAGCGGTAGCCGTCGGCGCCGATCACGACGTCGAAGTGCTCCTCGTGGCCGTCGGCCAGACGGAGCGTCACACCGTCACTGTCCGGCTCCACGGCGGTGACCACGGCGCCGGACCGGTAGGTGACGTCCTCGGGCACCCGGCGGCGCAACTCGCTCCACAGGGAACCCCAGTTGTAGGCGCGGAAGGGGAACGGCTGCTCACCGACGGCCCGGCCCTGCTCCGCGTCGCCCTCGCGCACGCTCCACACCCGCCGGGTCAGCGGCGCCCAGGGCATCTCGGGGGCCACGTATCCGGCGTCCCTGAGCTCGTCGTAGCGGTCGCTCTGCAGGGCGATTCCCACTCCCCTGTCCCGGAGTTCCGCGTCGGCGCGCTCGAAGACGGTGATCCTGCCGGCTCCGCCGCGTGACGCGGCCAGGGCCGCGGCACACCCCGCTATGCTGCCGCCGACCACGGCGATGCTGCCTCCACGCATGACTGGTTCTCCACTCACTTGGCGTTCCGGTCGCCGTTCGGGGCGCTGCCGCGCCGGCGTGACCGGTCTGAAATCCACGAGCACTGAGGCTCGTTGTGCCTTTTGACCTGGGCCAGTGCACGGACGGAATCCTATCGAGGGGCTTCCGCCCGGCGAGCGGCGCACATGGTGTCGCGGGGCCGTCATAAGCGGACGGCGGACACGATCCGTTCCCTCAGCGCGATGACTTCCGCGTCGTCGGCGTACCGCCCGCACTCCCTGGACAGGGTCAGCACGTCCTCGACGGCCCGGTTCGAACGCACCCGGCCCACGGCGTCCAGGGCCCGGTGAGCCACCGTCAGGGCCTCCTCCGGGTCGCCGGTCGCCATGATGAGCGTGGCGAGTTTCGTGCCGGAGAGGGCGCGCGAGCGCACGTAGGCGTCGCTGTATCCGTCCATCGCCTTCGCGAGCCGGGCCGACGCGACGGCGGGTGACTGCCCGGACAGCAGCGCCAGGTCGAAGGCGGCGTGCCCGGTGTCGCCGTGGTGCTGCGCGTGGTCGTAGTAGCTCATCCAGTCCGCGTCCTCGTCCTCCTCTGCCAGGCCGAAGACCTCGTCGGACCGGCCGATCCGAGTTCGCCGCCGACCCGCACGCCGCGTACGCGCGGATGCGCCACACGTACGGCGCCTTCGTGCCCGTCGACCTGTCGCCCGGTGTCCCCGCAACGCTGGTGATCGGCTACTCGCAGGCGCGCAGCATCCTCAACGATCCGCTGCGCTTCCCCGCCGACCCCCGGGTGTGGGAGCAGCAGGTGCCGACGTCATGCCCGGTGCGGCCGATGATGGAGTGGCGGCCCAACGCACTGCGCAGCGGTGGCACCGAGCACTCCCGCTACCGTTCCGCCAACACCGCCGGCATCGACGCGATCGACCAGCACGAACTGCGTGCCCTGGTGGAGAAGGTCGCCGCCGACGCCGTCAGCGGCTTCGGCTCCACCGGCCGTGCCGGTCTCGCCACGCAGTACGCCTTCCCGGTCGCCTTCCGTGTCCTGAGCTCGCTGCTGGGCTGCCCCGACGAGCACGAGGCCCTGCGCTCAAGGGGACCGGCCACCCGCGTCGACATCCTCGGCGTCACCGCGTGGTCGGTCACCGACCCCGTCCTCCTCAAGGACCTCCTGACGGACCCGCGGGTATCCAAGGACGCGCACCCACTGGCCGGCCTTCGCCGACACCGTCTCCACCTGGCCGCTGGCCCTGTGGATCGCGGTGCACAACATGTTCAGCGCACGCCGCGTCCAGACCATGGAATCGACCGTAGAGGCGATCGTCACGTCCCTCCTCGACACCATCGGCTCCCGGCCGGCCGGGGAGACCGTCGATCTGCGCGAGGAGCTCGCCTATCCGCTGCCGATCGCCGTGATCGGGCGGCTCATGGGCGTCCCCGACGACCGGCGCGAGGGCTTCCGCAGCGTGGTCGACGGCGTCTTCTCCACCGCGCTCGACGCCGACGAGGCCGCCGCCAACACGGCCGCCCTGTACAAGCTGCTCGACGAGCTGATCGACACCAAGCGCGCCGGGCCGGGCGACGACATGACCTCCCTCCTCATCACCGCCCGGGACACCGAGGGCGACGGCAGCTCACTGTCCGCCGACGAACTGCGCGACACGCTCCTGCTGATGATCAGCGCCGGGTACGAGACGACGGTCAACGGGATCGACCACGGCATCACGGCCCTGCTCACGGACCCCGAGCAGCTCGCCCACATCCGCGCCGGGCGTGCCGGCTGGAGCGATGTCGTCGAGGAGACGCTGCGGCACGAGCCCGCCGTCGAGCACCTCCCGCTGCGCTACGCGCTCACGGACCTGCCACTTCCCGACGGCAAGACGATCCGGGCCGGAGAGGCGATCCTCGCGTCCTACGCCGCGGCCAACCGTCACCCCGACTGGCACGGCGAATCCGCTGACCGCTTCGATGTCACGCGGCCGTCGTCGGAGCACCTCGCCTTCGGGCACGGCGTGCACTTCTGCCTCGGCGCGCCCCTCGCCCGGCTGGAGATCTCCTCGGCGCTGCGGCTACTGTTCGAGCGCTTCCCCGACCTCGAACTCGCCGTGCCGGTGGCCGATCTGAAGCCGCTGCCCTCGCTCATCAGCAACGGACACCAGACCCTGCCCGTGCGACTGCGGCCGTCGACCGCCTGACGCCGCTGTCGTCGGCCCCGGTCGGCTGCGACGGCTCCGCGGCTACCGCCGGCCCAGCGCGGTGCGGGTGGCGTCGAGGTCGGCGGGGCGGGGGCGGTTGTGCGGCAGTACGGCGAGGACGGCGGCCATGCCACAGGTGTTGGTGAGGGCGGAGAAGACCAGGCCGCCGCCGATGGCGGCGGAGAACACGCGGGCGGGTCGGTAGCGGGTGCCGACGGCGAGGCCCAGGAGGACGAGGGACCCGGCGGCGAGGCGGACCTGGCGTTCCATGCCCCAGACGCGGGAGGCGTCCGCGGGCCGGTCGAGGGGGTGGCCCTGTTCCGCCCAGGCGGTGGTTCCGCCGGTGAGGTTCGCCGCGGGAACGCCGGCGGCGGCGAGTTCGCCGCACGCGGTGGCGGACCGGTTGCCGGAGGCGCAGACCATCAGCAGGTCCTCGCCGCGGGCAGCGGCGGCCCGCAGCTCGGGCAGTGCGGTACGCAGGTCGCCCAGGGGGATGTTGTGGGCGCCGGGCACGTGACCGGAGGCGTATTCGCCGGGGGTACGGACGTCGATGACGGTGTAGTGGCCGAGCCGGGCCGCTGCCTGCGCCGGGAGGACGGGGATGGGGGTTGTCATGCGTGGTGTTCCATTTCTGTGCGGGCCGGGGCCGGGGGCCCCGAACACGGTAGGATACCCCTAGGGGTATAAGTGGAGGAGGAAGCGTGGAGCTGGACATGGCGGCCGATGAGCTGAAGTCGGTGCTCAACCGGCTTAAGCGGGCCCAGGGTCAGATCGCCGGGATCATCAAGATGATCGAGGAGGGCCGGGACTGCGAGGACGTGATCACGCAGCTGGCCGCGGTCTCCCGCGCCCTCGACCGAGCCGGGTTCGCGATCATCGCGACGGGCCTGCAGCACTGCATGGCCGATGGCGGACAGGCGGCCGGGGACCGGGACCAGATGCGGGCCCGCCTGGAGAAGCTGTTCCTCTCCCTGGCCTGACGACCTGGCCCGACGACCTGGCCCGACGCTCCGGCCTGATGACACGGCACGGCGATCTGTCCTGACGACGACGGTGGTCAGGTCAGCGCGTCGGCGAGCATGAACCCGGCGACCGCGAGGAGCACGGCGGCGAACAGCCGCCGCAGCCCGCGCCCTGACACCTTCTCCGCCAGCCGCTTGCCGTCCCAGGCACCCAGGATCGCGGCGCCCGTGAACGGCGCTGTCACCGCCCAGTCCAGTCCCGCCGCACCGCCGGAGCGGGTGACCAGGGACGCCAGCGAGTTGACCGTGATCACCAGCAGGCTGGTTCCCACGGCGGCCTGCATCTCGAAGGCCAGGACCGTGACCAGTGCGGGAACCGCGAGGAACCCGCCGCCCACGCCGAGCAGTCCCGTCACCGCGCCGAGGCCCGCTCCGGCTCCCCCGGCCCTGAGCGGGCGCACCGCCTGCGCGTGTCCGTCGGCCGGCGGGGTGGGGCGCAGCATCTTCAGCGCCGCGAGGGCGGCGACCGCCGCGAAGGCCGCGGTGAGCACCGGCTGCGGAAGGCGGGCCGCCACCAGTCCGGCGAGCGCGGCGGGGACGATACCGGCGGCGGCGAAGGCTCCTCCCACTTTCCAGCGGACGTGTCCGGCGCGGGCGCGGGCGTACAGGGCGGTCGCGGAGGTGGCCGTGACGATGAACAGGCTCGCGGTGGTGGCCGCGGCCGGGGTGAAGCCGAGCAGATAGATCAGCGCCGGGACGGCCAGGACGCTGCCGCCTCCCCCGAGCGCGCCGAGCGCCAGACCGACCACAGCCCCGGCGAGCAGGGCCAGGATCAGCGTGCTCACGCCGCGGAACCGCCCCTGCCGCCGGCGGGGGTGACGGTCAGGCCGGCACCGCGGGCGGCGTCGAAGCCGTCGTCGACGGCGACCACGTCACGGCCTTCGGCGTCGAGCAGGGACGCGGCGATCGCGGCGCGCATCCCGCCGGCGCAGTGCACCCACACCACTCCGGCCGGGACCTCGCCGGTGCGCTCGTGCAGTTCGTGGACGGGTATGTGCACCGAACCCCGCATGTACGCGCCGGCGCGCTCGGAGTCGCGGCGCACATCCAGCACCACCACGTCGTCGCCGCGGTCGAGCGCCTGCTTCAGGGCGGCGAAGTCGGCGCGGGGGAAGGAACGCGCGTCCTCGCCCGCCCGCAGCCAGGAGGACGGCTCCCCCGTGGCGGCGGCGGCCGGCCGCTCGATGCCGACCCGGACCAGCTCCCGCTGGGCCTCGGCGAGCTGTCCGGCGGTTGCGGCGAGCAGGGTCACGGGTTTGCCCCACGGGATCAGCCAGGCGAGATAGGTGGCGAGGCCTCCCTCGGCCTCGAAGTTGAACGTCCCGGCCACATGCCCCTGCGCGAACGCGGTACGGCTGCGCAGGTCGACGACCCATTCCCCGGCGGCCAGGCGCTGCGCGATCTCCTCGGCGTCGGCGGCCCGGGGCGGGGTGAGGTCCACCGGCGCGGGGCCGTCCGCGTTGATCGGACCCATGTGCGCGTAGTAGGCGGGCACGTCCTCCAGCCCGGCGAGCATCCGCGCCACGAAGGTGCCGACGTCCTGGGTCAGGGCGTCGTTACCGGCGCGCTCCTCGCCGATGGTGGTGGCATCGCCCTCCGCCCGGGAGGCTGAGCAGAAGCTCCCGAAGCCATGGGTGGGCAGCACCTGAACGTCGTCATGGAGCTCGGCGGCCAGCCGGTGCGCGGAGGCGTGCTGGGAGCGGGCCAGCTGCTCGGTCAGCCTCGGTTCGACCAGGTCGGGACGGCCCACCGTGCCGATCAGCAGCGACCCACCGGTGAACGCGGCCACCTCCCGCCCGTCCTCGACGAGCACGTAGGCCGTGTGGTGCGGGGTGTGACCGGGAGTGGCCAGCGCCCGCAGGCTCAGGCCGGTGTCGACGACGACACTGTCACCGTCGGTGACCGGGACCCGGTCGAAGGAGACCCTGGCCGACGCGGGCACCAGATACCGTGCGCCGGTCAGCCGGGACAGCTCCAGGCCACCGGTGACGTAGTCGTTGTGTATGTGCGTCTCCACCACGTACCCGATCCGCACCCCGCGCCCGGCCGCCGCCGCCATGACTCGCTCCACATCGCGCGGCGGGTCGACGACCACCGCCGTCGCGGTGCCGCCTGCGAGATAGCTGCGGTTGCCCAGACCCTCGGTCTCCAGGGTGTCCACGAAGAACACGACCGGCTCCCTCCATAGTGATGTACCCCGGGGGGTATCTTCACTTCACTGTAACAGTGATACCCCCCGGGGTATTTCCCATGGCCTGGGCCGCCCCTGCGACGGGGCGACCCGCCCCGGAGACACCCACGCACACCAGGCCCGCCTCAGAGCACTCAGAGCACTCAGAGCACTCAGAGCACTCAGAGCATGATGAGCAGACGTGTCTGCGGCTTGAGTTTCCTGTTCACCGAACGACTCTGCACATACACCTCCAGCTTGGGATTGTTCCCCGCCTTCACCGAGACGGTTCCCCGAACACCCGTGCCGAACAGAAGACTGCGCGCCGCGTCTCCCGTATACGCGCGATCGGTGTCCTTCTCGACCACGATGACTTCCTTGTCCGGCTGAACCTGAACCCGGGTGCCCAATTGGTAGTAACAGGAACCGCGTTCGTACGTGACGCCCGGATGCGAATCGACGAAGGGGCGGATCTCCACTTCCTTGTCGACTTTCAGGAGCCGGTACTTGTCGGCCGGAATGGGTTCGAGACTGGCCCGCACCTCGTCGACCGATATGTCCTGGCCGACGGCGAACAGATTCTTCGTTCCCCGCACGCCCTGCTCGCGGCCCCGGAGGAAGCTGGTGGCGGCGGCGCGCACGGTGCCGATCGCCTCCTCGACACCCTCCTGGGAGTCCGCGTCCCAGATGGCGATGTTCCCGGCCGGGAAGCCGTAGTTCTGGGCGGTGCGCTTCGCCAGGGAGTTCGGAACGAGGATCGCGGACGTCCAGTGGCCCGGGAGCCCGCCCATCTTCCCGGCGATCCTGTCGAGCCAGGGGCCGAGGATCGACATGTCGCCGTCGTGCCGCCGGTCGCCGCCGGAGGCGTTCTCCTCGCCGTCCGTCACCACGATCTGAAGGAAGCTGTGCTCGCCGTACTCCTCCCAGATATGGCCCAGATCGTCCAGGGACTTCAGCGAAGCCTCTATGAGCGCCGTCGCACCGTTGTTGACCCGGTACAGCCCCCGCATGGACGGCAGATGCTTCACGTCCATGTCCCAGACCAGGTTCTCCACCCTGTGGTCAAAGGAATAGAGACTGATCCGGGTCTCATGACCGAGGCTGTCCGACTCGGCCTTCAGACCCGCCACGAACTCATCGACCACGCGGATGAGCTGTTCCTGATGCGGGCGCATGGAACCCGAACAGTCCACTACCAGCGCGACGTGATTCACCTTGTGCTGGATCTTGTTGGCGGACATGATTCTGCTCCTTCTCCGAAGGCTCCCCGGGTGATGTCTGAACTCTATGGGGAGCCACTGACAACGGAGTTGGACACCGAATCCGCCGGCCCGTCCCCCATGGGAAAGGCCCCACCCGCGCAGCGGTGGGGCCCCTCCCGACGTTCGACGGCCTGGCGGCCGGTGCTTCAGTCCTCGCCCTCCAGGTCGCCTTCCGTCTCCAGGAAGACCTGTCGCAGCGCGGCGAGGACCGTCGGATCGGGCTTCTCCCACATGCCGCGGGACTCGGCCTCCAGGAGGCGTTCCGCGATGCCGTGGAGGGCCCAGGGGTTGGCCCGCTGGAGGAACTCGCGGTTCTCCGGGTCCAGGACGTACGTCTCGGTGAGCTTGTCGTACATCCAGTCGGCGACCACACCGGTCGTGGCGTCGTAGCCGAAGAGGTAGTCGACGGTGGCGGCCAGTTCGAAGGCGCCCTTGTAGCCGTGGCGGCGCATCGCCTCGATCCACTTGGGGTTGACGACCCGGGCGCGGAAGACGCGCGAGGTCTCCTCGACCAGGGTGCGCGTACGGACGGTCTCCGGCCGCGTGGAGTCACCGATGTACGCCTCCGGGGCAGTGCCCTTGAGCGCGCGCACCGTGGCGACCATGCCGCCGTGGTACTGGAAGTAGTCGTCGGAGTCGGCGATGTCGTGTTCGCGGGTGTCGGTGTTCTTGGCCGCGACCTCGATGCGCTTGTACGCCGTCTCCATCTCCTCGCGGGCCGGGCGCCCGTCGAGTTCGCGGCCGTACGCGTAGCCGCCCCAGACGGTGTAGACCTCCGCGAGGTCGGCGTCCGTGCGCCAGTCCCTGGAGTCGATGAGCTGGAGCAGGCCGGCGCCGTACGTACCGGGCCGGGAGCCGAAGATACGGGTGGTGGCGCGGCGTTCGTCGCCGTGGACGGCCAGGTCCGCCTGGGTGTGGGCGCGTACGTGGTTCTGCTCGTCGGGTTCCTCCAGCGAGGCCGCGAGGCGGACCGCGTCGTCCAGGAGCCCGATGGTGTGCGGGAACGCGTCCCGGAAGAAGCCGCTGATGCGGAGGGTGACGTCGATGCGCGGGCGGCCGAGTTCGGCCGCCGGAATCGCCTCCAGGCCCGTGACGCGTCGTGACGCGTCGTCCCAGACCGGGCGGACGCCCAGCAGGGCGAAGGCCTCCGCGACATCGTCGCCCGCGGTACGCATCGCGCTCGTGCCCCACAGGGACAGGCCGACCGAGGTGGGCCAGTCGCCGTTGTCGGCGCGGTAGCGGTCCAGGAGGGAGTCGGCCAGGGCCTGACCGGTCTCCCAGGCGAGGCGGGAAGGCACTGCCTTGGGGTCGACGGAGTAGAAGTTGCGGCCGGTCGGCAGGACGTTGACCAGGCCCCGGAGCGGGGATCCCGAGGGGCCGGCGGGGACGAACCCGCCGTTCAACGCGTGCACGGTGTGGTCGAGTTCGTCGGTGGTGGCCGCCAGCCGCGGCACGACCTCGTTGGCCGCGAATTCCAGGATGTCCGCGACGGACCGCGGATGCCCGGCGGCGACCTCGGTCACGGCGTCCGGCGCCCAGTGCGCGTCCTCCATCGCCTGGACCAGGGCCCGTGCCTGCTCCTCGACCTCGTCGGCGGTGGTGCGGGTGGCCGCCGACTCGTCGAGGCCTAGTGCCTCGCGCAGGCCGGGCAGGGACGTGGTGCCACCCCAGATCTGGCGGGCGCGCAGGATCGCCAGGACCAGGTTGACGCGGGCGGCGCCGTCGGGCGCGCCGCCCAGGACGTGCAGGCCGTCGCGGATCTGCGCGTCCTTGATCTCACAGAGCCAGCCGTCGAGATGCATGATGAACTCGTCGAAGCCCTCGTCCTGCGGGCGGTCTTCGAGCCCCAGGTCGTGGTCGAGCTTCGCGGCCTGGATCAGGGTCCAGATCTGGGCCCTGATCGCCGGGAGCTTCGCCGGGTCCATCGCCGCGATCTGGGCGTGCTCGTCGAGGAGTTGCTCCAGCCGGGCGATGTCGCCGTAGCTCTCGGCGCGGGCCATCGGCGGTACGAGGTGGTCCACGAGCGTGGCGTGGACGCGGCGTTTGGCCTGGGTTCCCTCGCCCGGGTCGTTGACCAGGAACGGGTAGACCAGGGGGAGATCGCCCAGAGCCGCGTCGGGGCCGCACGCGGCGGACAGGCCGGCGTTCTTCCCCGGCAGCCATTCCAGGTTGCCGTGCTTGCCGAGGTGGACCATCGCGTCGGCGCCGAAGCCGTTGTCGTCGGCGGAGGCGGCGATCCAGCGGTAGGCCGCCAGGTAGTGGTGCGAGGGCGGCAGGTCGGGGTCGTGGTAGATGGCGATCGGGTTCTCACCGAAGCCGCGCGGCGGCTGGATGAGGATGAGCAGATTGCCCCGGCGCAGGGCGGCCAGGACGATGTCGCCCTCGGGGTTGCGCGAGCGGTCCAGGAACATCTCGCCCGGAGCCGGGCCCCAGTGCTGCTCGACGGCCTCGCGGAGTTCGGCCGGCAGCGTCGCGTACCAGCGGCGGTAGTCGGCCGCCGGGATACGGACCGGGTTGCGGGCCAGCTGCTCCTCCGTGAGCCACTCCTGGTCGTGGCCGCCGGCCTCGATCAGCGCGTAGATCAGCTCGTCACCGTCGCCGGAGGCGAGGCCCGGCACCTCCTCGTCACCGAAGTCGTAGCCCTCGGTACGGAGCCGGCGCAGCAGGGCGACGGCGCTCGCGGGGGTGTCGAGCCCGACCGCGTTGCCGATCCGGGAGTGCTTGGTCGGGTACGCGGACAGCACGAGCGCGAGGCGCTTCTCGGCGTTCGGGATGTGGCGGAGCCGGGCGTGGCGTACGGCGATCCCGGCGACCCGGGCGGCGCGCTCGGGGTCGGCGACGTACGCCGGGAGGCCGTCCTCGTCGATCTCCTTGAACGAGAACGGGACGGTGATCAGGCGGCCGTCGAACTCGGGGACCGCGATCTGGCTCGCGGCGTCCAGCGGCGAGACGCCCTCGTCGTTGTCCTCCCAGTCGGTCCGCGAACTGGTGAGGCAGAGCGCCTGGAGGATGGGCACGTCGAGGCCGGTGAGGGCCCCGGCGTCCCAGGACTCGTCGTCACCGCCGGCCGACGCCTCCGCGGGCCGGGTGCCGCCCGCCGCGAGCACGGTGGTCACGATCGCGTCGGCGTCCCGCAGCGCGTCGACGAGCTCGGTCTCGGGCGTGCGCAGTGAGGCGACGAACAGCGGCAGGGCGCGGGCGCCCGTGTCCTCGACGGCACGGCACAGGGTCTCGATGAACGCGGTGTTGCCGCTCATGTGGTGGGCGCGGTAGTAGAGCACCGCGATGGTGGGGCCGTCCGTCGCACGGGGGGTGCGCTCCAGCGGGCCCCAGGAGGGCGCGGGGGCGGGCGGTTCGAAGCCGTGGCCGGTGAGCAGCACGGTGTCGGACAGGAAGCGGGCGAGCTGCTCCAGGTTGGCGGGGCCGCCGTGCGCCAGGTAGGCGTGGGCCTCCGCGGCGATGCCGATGGGGACGGTGGAGGCGGCCATCAGCTGGGCGTCGGGGGCCTGTTCCCCGGTGAGGACGACGACCGGGCGTCCGGTGGCGAGGACGTGGTCGAGGCCGTCCTGCCAGGCACGGACGCCGCCGAGGAGACGTACGACGACCAGTTCGGTGCCCTCCAGAAGCTGCGGAAGGTCCTGGAGCGGGAGCCGGGAGGGGTTCGCGTAGCGGTAGGTGACCGGGCCGTTGGCTGCCCTGGCGCTGAGCAGGTCGGTGTCGGACGTCGACAGGAGCAGGATCATGCGGCGTCTGGCCTTCCTCGGGGTATCCACGCCCCGGGCGGTGTCGGAATGGGACTCCCCTGCCCGGCCGGAGCCGGGTGGACGGGGAAGGGAGTTCCTGACTCACCCGGTCGGTGCGACCGGATTCACAGTGGCGGGACCGCGCCGGAATCGCACCGGGCTTCCTCCCCTGTCGCCGTCTGTGGCGACGACGGGCCGGACAGCCCGTCGCTAGGCATAGTAAGGGGCACCTATCAACTGGGGCTCATACGGATCTGATGAGATGGTCGGTATGCTCGCCGCCATGCCCCCACCTGCCATCCTTCCCGCGCGCACAGGAGACGCTTCTCCCCGTGCCCGTGGCGACGCCTGCCCCGGGACGCTGCGGCTGCACCGGGCGGACGACGGTGCGCTGGCCCGCGTCCGGATCCCCGGTGGCGTGCTGAGCGCGGCGCAGGCCGATGTGCTGGGGGAGTTGGCGGAGCGGCTGGGCGACGGTGAGTTGCATCTCACTTCGCGCGGCAACGTGCAGCTGCGCGGCCTGGGCCCGGACTGCGGCGGCGAACTGGCCTCCGGGATGGCCGAGTCGGGGCTGCTGCCCTCCGAGCGCCACGAGCGCGTCCGCAACATCGTGGCGTCCCCGCTCTCCGGTCTCGACGGCCGGGGCGAGCGGGACGTCCGGCCGTGGCTGTCCGCGGTGGACGAGCTGCTGTGCGCGAGTGACGCGGCGGCCGGTCTGTCGGGGCGGTTCCTGTTCGCCCTCGACGACGGACGCGGCGACGTGGACGCGCTGGGCGCCGACGTGACCCTGCTGGCGCGGAGCGACGGCGGGGCGACTCTGCGGGTCGGCTCCGCGGAGAGCGCGGTACGGATACCCGGCGCACGGGCGCCGCGGGCCGCCCTGATCGCCGCAGAGGCCTTCCTCGACGCCGCGGCCGGCTCCGGTGCCTGGCGGGTGGCGGATCTGCCCGGGGGCGGCGAGCCGCTCCTCGACGAGATTGTACGGCGGCTGCGGCAGGCCGGAATCAGCTCCGGACCCACCGCCGTCCCCGCCCGCCCGGAGAAATCCGCGCCCCCTGATCCCGGCATCGTGACCGGCCCGCACGGCACCGTCGCGCTGTCCGTCGGCGTGCCCCTCGGGCGTATCGGCGCCCACCAGTGGCAGGCGCTGACCGGCACCGCCAGGCACCGCGGGAACGGCGAACTGCGGCTGACCCCGTGGCGCGGCGTCGTCGTACCCGGGCTGGAACGGGGGCGGGCCGCGGCGGCGCTGGACCGGCTGGGGGCCGCCGGACTGGTCATCGGGCCCCACTCCCCCTGGACCGGGGTGGGTGCCTGCATCGGGCGTCCCGGCTGCGCCAGGTCCCTGGCCGATGTGCGGGCCGAGGCCGCTGCGACCGTGGGACCCCCCGGCGCACTCCCGGTGTACTGGTCGGGGTGCGAACGCCGCTGCGGTCATCCGCGCGGCGAGTGGGTCGACGTCGTCGCCACCCCGGACGGCTACCGGGTCCGCACGGTGCGCGGCGAGGAGCGGGGCTCCCCGCTGTCCGTCCCCGCCGGTCCCCCGGCGCTCGCGGCCGCCGTGACGGCGGCCCGGGGCACCGTCGGCTGACACCGGCCCGCCCCGCACCGCGACACCGCGGCACCTGTACGTTCCACGCCCGGGGCCCTTCCCCGCCCCATGCCCCATGGCCCCTTCCCCGCCCGATGAAGAGAGCGACAGCACTGTGCACCAGTACGAGAAGGACGGACCGGCCATCTATCGCCAGTCCTTCGCCACGATCCGCGCGGAGGCGGACCTGTCCGGCCTGCCCGCCGATGTGAGCCAGGTCGCGGTCCGGATGATCCATGCCTGCGGCATGGTCGACCTCGTACGCGACCTCGCCTTCAGCCCGGACGTGGTGGCCCGTGCCCGCGAGGCGCTGCGGGCGGGCGCCCCCATCCTGTGCGACGTGGCCATGGTCGCCAGCGGTGTCACCCGCAAGCGGCTGCCCGCGGACAACGAGGTGGTGTGCACCCTGTCCGACCCGTCGGTGCCCGCTCTCGCGGCGGAACTCGGCACCACCCGCAGCGCGGCCGCCCTGGAGCTGTGGCGCGACCGGCTGGACGGTGCGGTCGTCGCCGTCGGCAACGCGCCCACCGCCCTGTTCCGGCTGCTCGAACTCATCGAGGAGGGCGCACCGCGCCCCGCCGCCGTCATCGGGGTCCCGGTCGGTTTCATCGGCGCCGCCGAGTCCAAGGACGCCCTGGCCGCGCACCCGTCCGGCCTCGACCACCTGATCGTGCGCGGCCGGCGCGGCGGCAGCGCCATGGCGGCCGCCGCCCTCAACGCCATCGCCAGCGAGGAGGAGTAAGCGTGAGCGAGCAGAGGAACGGCCGGCTGTACGGGGTCGGGCTCGGCCCCGGCGATCCGGCCCTGATGACCGTACGCGCCGTGGCCGTCATCGCCGAAGCGGATGTCGTCGCCTATCACAGCGCCCGGCACGGACGGTCCATCGCCCGGTCGATCGCGGCCGCGCACATCCGCGCCGACCACATCGAGGAGGCCCTGGTCTACCCCGTCACGACGGAGACCACGGACCACCCGGGCGGCTACCGGGGTGCGATGGAGGACTTCTACACCGAGGCGGCGGCCCGCCTGGCGGTGCACCTGGACGCGGGGCGCACGGTCGCGGTGCTCGCCGAGGGCGACCCGCTCTTCTACGGCTCGTACATGCACATGCACAAGCGCCTCGCCGACCGCTACCCGACCGAGGTGATCCCCGGAGTCACCTCGGTCAGCGCCGCGGCCGCCCGGCTCGGCACCCCGCTCGCCGAGGGCGAGGAGGTACTGACGATCCTGCCCGGCACCCTGCCGGAGGAGGAGCTCACCGCCCGGCTCGCCGCCACCGACGCCGCGGTGGTGATGAAGCTGGGCCGCACCTTCCCCGCCGTCCGCCGCGCCTTCGAGGCGTCGGGGCGGCTGCCGGAGGCCCACTACGTGGAACGCGCCACGATGGCCGGGGAGCGCACGGGCGAGCTGGCCGGGATCGACGCCGACTCCGTGCCGTACTTCGCGGTCGCGGTCCTGCCCAGCAGGATCGACGCCCCCCGCCCGGAACGCACCCCGGGCGGCGGTGAGGTCGCCGTGGTCGGCACCGGACCCGCCGGACCGCTGTGGCTCACGCCCGAGACCCGCGGGGTGCTGGCCGCCGCCGACGACGTGGTCGGCTACACCACCTATCTGGAGCGGGTGCCGGTCCGCCCCGGGCAGCTGCGGCACGGCTCGGACAACAAGGTCGAGTCCGAACGCGCCGAGTTCGCCCTGGACCTGGCGCGTCGCGGACGGCGCGTGGCCGTGGTGTCCGGCGGTGACCCAGGGGTCTTCGCCATGGCGACGGCCGTCCTGGAGGCGGCCTCCCAGGAGCAGTACGCGGACGTGCCGGTGCGGGTGCTGCCGGGTGTGACGGCGGCCAACGCGGCCGCCGCCCGCGCCGGAGCGCCGCTGGGCCACGACTACGCCACGCTCTCGCTCTCGGACCGGCTCAAGCCGTGGGAGGTCATCGCGGAACGGCTGCGCGCGGCGGCCTCCGCGGACCTGGTGCTCGCGCTGTACAACCCCGGCTCCCGCAGCCGGACCTGGCAGGTCGGCAAGGCCCGCGACCTGCTGCTGGAGCACCGGTCGCCGGACACGCCCGTGGTCCTCGGCCGGGACGTCGGCGGACCGGCCGAGAGCGTACGCACGGTACGGCTGGCAGATCTCGACCCGGCCGAGGTCGACATGCGCACGATCCTGATCGTCGGGTCCTCGCAGACGCGCTGGGTGCGGCGTGGTGACGGGCGGCAGATCGTCTGGACGCCGCGCCGCTACCCGGAGGCCTGAGCCCCGGGCCCCCCGCGCAGCCAGGCGAGGGCCAGGTCGGGGGTGGCGGCCACCGCGACGCCCTCGGGAACCGGTGGGCGGCGCACCACGATCACCGCAATCCCCGCTTCGCGGGCGGCGGCGAGCTTGGGCGCGGTGGCGGCGCCGCCGCTGTCCTTCGTGACGAGGACGTCGATACGGTGCCGGCGGATCAGCTCCCGCTCCCCGTCGAGGCTGAACGGGCCCCGGTCGAGGAGCACCTCCATCCGGGCCGGGTGCGGGGGTTCGGGGGCGTCCACCGAGCGCATCAGGAACCACAGTCCGTCCAGCTCCGCGAAGGCGGCCAGTCCCATGCGTCCCGTGGTGAGGAACACGCGCCGCCCCAGCGCGGGCAGCGTCCGCGCCGCCTCGGCCAGGGAGCCGACCGGGTGCCAGTCGTCGCCGGTGCCGGGCATCCAGCCGGGCCGGCGCAGGGCCAGCAGGGGAACATGGGCAGTCGCGGCGGCTGCCGCCGCGTTGAAACTGATCGTCCCGGCGAAAGGATGGGTGGCATCGATGAGCGCGTCCACCTGGTGCGTGCGCAGCCACGCGGCAAGGCCGTCGGCTCCGCCGAATCCGCCGACGCGCACCTCGCCCGGCGGGAGCCTCGGACTGGCCACCCGCCCTGCGAGCGAGCTGGTCACCCGGGCTCCCTCCGGCAGGGCCGCCGTCAGGAGCTCGGCGAGGCGGCGGGCCTCCGTGGTCCCGCCGAGTACGAGTACGTGCATGGGGTCCATCCGTGAGTGAGGCGAAGGGCGGGCGCGGCGCCCAACTCAAACACACCGGTCTGCGGCCCGGCTGGACGACCGGTGCCTGTGCGACCGCGGCGGCCACGGCCGCGTACACCGCCCTGCTGACCGGGGACTTCCCCGACCCGGTCACCATCACCCTGCCCCGGGGCCAGACCCCGGCCTTCGCGCTGGCGGTGGAGGAGCTGGCCGGGGGGCGGGCGACGGCCGGGGTGGTCAAGGACGCCGGGGACGACCCGGACGTCACCCACGGCGCTCTCGTACGGGTCACCGTCAGAAGGCTGCCGACGGGCTCGGGCGTGGTGTTCAGGGCCGGGCCCGGCGTGGGCACGGTCACCCTGCCCGGCCTGCCGCTCGACGTGGGCGAGCCCGCCATCAACCCCGTGCCCCGCCGGATGATCCGCGACCACCTCGCGGGGGTCGCCGCGGCACACCGGGGTTCGGGGGACGTCGAGGTCACCGTCTCCGTCGACCACGGCGAGGAGATCGCCCGCTCGACCTGGAATCCGCGGCTGGGCATCCTGGGCGGGCTGTCGATCCTGGGGACGACCGGCGTCGTGGTGCCGTACTCCTGCTCGGCGTGGATCGACTCGATCCGGCGCGGCGTGGACGTGGCCCGTGCGGCCGGACGCACCCATGTGGCGGGCTGCACGGGTTCCACCTCGGAGAGGACCGTCGTGGCGGAGTACGGGCTGCCGGAGATCGCGCTGCTGGACATGGGCGACTTCGCGGGCGCCGTGCTGAAGTACGTACGCCGTCATCCGGTGGAACGGCTGACCGTCTGCGGCGGGTTCGCGAAGCTGTCGAAGCTCGCCGCCGGCCACCTCGACCTGCACTCGGCCCGTTCCCAGGTCGACAAGCCGTTCCTGGCCGGACTGGCCCGGCGGGGCGGCGCGGACGAGGCCCTGGCCGCCGAGGTGGCCGGCGCGAACACGGGCCTCGCGGCGCTCCAGGCGTGCCAGGCACGGAACGTCCCCCTCGGGGACCTGGTGGCCGTGGCCGCGCGGGACGAGGCGCTGGCCGTGCTGCGCGGGGCGCCGGTCGCCGTCGACGTCATCTGCATCGACCGGGCGGGCACGGTCGTCGGGCGCAGCAGCGTCCGCTGACCGGCCGGCCGCCGGGTGGCGGGCGCCGTCAGCAGGTGTGCCGGTCGCGTCCGGGCGAGTAGAGGTGGCTGTCGCGGAACTGATCGGCGCCGAGTGTGCGGCCGACCATGATGACGGCGGTGCGGATCACGCCCGCCGCCTTCACCTGCTCGGCGATGCCGTCGAGCGATCCGCGCAGGATGAGCTCGTCGGGGCGGGAGGCGAGCGCGACGACGGCGGCCGGGCAGTCGGCCCCGTAGTGCGGCAGCAGTTCCTCGACGACCCGGTCCACGTACCTGGCGGCGAGGTGCAGGACGATCAGGGCCCCGCTGCGGCCCAGTGTCGCCAGGTCCTCGCCCTCGGGCATCGCCGTGGCGCGGTTGGCCACCCGGGTGAGGATGACGGTCTGGCCGACCGTGGGCACGGTCAGCTCCCGCTTGAGTGCGGCCGCGGCGGCCGCGAACGCGGGCACGCCGGGGACCACTTCGTAGGGCACGTCCGCCTCGTCGAGGCGCCGCATCTGTTCGTTGACCGCGCTGAACACCGCGGGGTCGCCCGAGTGCAGCCGCGCGACGTCGTGACCGGCCCGGTGCGCGTCCGTCAGCTCCGCCGTGATCCGGTCGATGTCGAGCTGCGCGGTATCGATCAGCCTGGCGTCCGGGGGGCATTCGGCGAGGAGTTCGGGGGGCACCAGGCTGCCCGCGTACAGGCACACCCCGCAGGTGGCGAGCAGGCGCGCGCCCCGCACGGTGATGAGGTCGGCCGCGCCCGGACCCGCGCCGATGAAGTACACGGTCATCTGTTGTCTCCTGATTGTTCTGCGCGGGCTTCCACTGGGAGCCCCGCGGTCGGGCCGGTCGAGGGCTTGCGTACCGACCACTGGGTGACCGGCATCGCCTGCCGCCAGCCGGTGAAGCCGCCGACGGGCACGGCGTGCGCGACGGCGAGGCGGACCAGCTCACCGCCGTGCCGGCGGTACTGCTCGGTGAGGAGCGCCTCGGACTCCAGCGTGACGGTGTTGGCGACCAGGCGGCCGCCGGCCGGGAGCGCTTCCCAGCACGCGTCGAGGAGGCCGGGCACGGTCAGCCCGCCACCGATGAACACGGCGTCGGGCGTGGGGAGTCCGGCCAGGCCGGCGGGGGCCCGGCCGGTGACCACGCGCAGGCCGGGCACACCGAGGTGTTCGGCGTTGCGTGTGATGCGCTCGGCCCGTACGGCGTCGCGCTCCACGCTGATCGCCCGGCACGAGGGGTGGGCGCGCATCCACTCGACCGCGATGGACCCCGAGCCGCCGCCGACGTCCCAGAGCAGCTCGCCCGGGGCCGGTGCGAGCACGCCGAGAGTCGCGGCCCGGATGTGGCGCTTGGTGAGCTGGCCGTCGTGTGCGTACGCCTCGTCGGGCAGGCCGGGGACGGCGCCGAGGCGCGGGGTGCCGGGGGCGCTGCGGCATTCGACCGCGATGACGTTCAGCGGGTCGCCGGGCGGGTGCGCCCAGGTGTCCGCGGTGCCGTCGGTGCTCGCTTCGTTCTCGCCACCGAGCTGTTCCAGGACGCGGAGATGGCTCGGTCCGAAGCCGTGTTCGCGCAGCAGCGCGGCGACCACGGCGGGGGTGCCGGCGTCCGCGCTGAGGACCAGCAGCCGTCGGCCGTCGTGCAGGGCGGCGGCCAGCCGGGCGGCGGGCCGCCCGACCAGAGTGATGACCTCGGTGTCCTCAAGGGGCCAGCCGACGCGGGCGCAGGCGTAGGACACGGACGAGGGGTGCGGCAGGACGCGCAGACCGTCGGCGCCGAGCACTTCGGTGAGGGCCCGGCCGATGCCGTAGAACATCGGGTCGCCGCTGGCCAGTACGGCGATCCGGTTCCCCGCGTGCGCGGCGAGCAGGCCGGGTACCGCGGGTCGCAGCGGCGAGGGCCAGGCCACGCGCCGTCCCGCGCACTCCGGCGGGAGCAGGCCCAGCTGGCGCTCGGCGCCGATCAGGACCTGTGCGCCGATGAGCGCCGCGCGTGCCGTGTCGGGGAGGCCGGACCACCCGTCGGCTCCGATTCCCACGACGCTCACTGCAGGTGGAACGGGGTGTGCGGCGGGTTCGGGAGTCACGGACGATACCTCGGTGTTCGGAGGGCTGGCGCACCCGAACTCTACTGTCCGGCGTCGGCCGGACACCGGCCAGGTGGAACTCACCTACCCTTATTGCGACTGGTTCGCGATTAGTAACACAATGCAGGAGGGCAGGGGCGTGGAGTCTCCACTGGTGCTGGGCATTGAGTCCTCGTGCGACGAGACCGGCGCGGGTCTCGTACACGACGGCCGGCTGCTCGGGCACGCGGTCGCGTCGAGCATGGACGAGCACGCCCGGTTCGGCGGAGTGGTCCCGGAGATCGCCGCGCGGGCGCACGTGCACTCCTTCACACCCGTCGCGCGGGAGGCGCTGGACCGGGCCGGGCTGCACCCCGTCGCCCGTGCCGCCGGGGCCGCGTGACGGACCTCCTGGGGCCTGCCCGTCCGACGGCTGTTACCTGCGGGTCACGGCCGGGTGACTGTGCCAGGGGTCACCCCGATTCCGTCAACTGGCGGGCGACGTAGGTCATGTGCCCGCTGTGGCCGGCCTCGATCCACGTCCCCACACCTCCGGTCCCTGCCCTGCCGGTCCCCCGCGCGCACTGTTCGAGCCAGCGGTCGCCGTCGCTGAACCCCGCGCCGCGGAACTCCGGCGTCTCGACGATCTGCCGTGCGAGCGACCTGACCCCCGCCGCCCGGTCCTCCCCTTCCGTCGCGGCCTTGGCCAGGAGGAACGTGCGCTCCGTCGTGTACCGCAGGAACCCCCACGGCGGGCTCCACCCGTCAGTCGGATGGTCGGCGCCGCGGGTGTGCTGAGCGCCGTAGTCGCCGTAGGTGAGACGCGGCACGACCGCTGCCCCGGCGTGCAGCATCATGTGCCGGATGTCCCAGTCGAAGCGGTGCGGTTCGGTCATCGCCCCCACGGCGAGATCGGTCACCGCGCACGGGACCGATCCCGCGAGGACCACCACGGTGCGCCAGCGATGGAGACGGCCGAGCAGATCCCATGCGCGGAGCGCCCACTTGTCGGCCCGGTGGTGTTCATCTGTCACATCCCCCAGGTCGAGCAGGAGATCGAGCGGTACGGTGCCGCCGGCCCGAATACGGTCGATCAGTCTCCGGACGGCTTCGGACCGGCGCTCGTCGGGCAGTTCCGGCACCTGCACGCGGACGCCCAGGCCGTTGCCGCTCGCACGGGCAACCTCCGCGGCCGCTTCCTGCTGCCACTCCGCTCGCTCGATCCCGGTCACCGGCCTCAGCGGACTGCCCGGCAGATAGTTCCAGAGCCCCGAGCGGACGGGCCACGCCTCGTCCTCCACGTGAAAGGCGTCCACCCAGGCCGGGAGCACCTGCTGCGCCTGCATGATCGAGACCGTCCTGCCGCGCACATGCGCGGCGAGAGCATGCTGGTCCCGGTCGTACGGAACCGTCGGCCGTTGGCCGAGCAGACGGACCGGCCCCGTCCTCGGGGGGATCGTCCACAAAGGGGCGACGGTCGCCCGGACCCACGGTTGCAGCCGCGCGTACGCCGTGAGCGCGCTGCGTCGCACCGGCAGGGCGGGTACGTAGATCGGTAAGGAATCCGCCATCTCGAACAGCCCCCGTCTTCCCTGCGAGAACGTCCTGTTCGCAGGGTCACGCGCGACAGCGGGTACCGATAGGGGGCATGTCAGGCCAAGGCCGGTATCGCGCCAACATTCGTCCAGGTGCGGGGAAGCGCATTACACGCGTACCGCCCACAGTGTGCCGCTGCCGTCGAGGAACACGACCGAGTCGCCGCTCGCGGCAGGCTCACCCATGGCCGTGCTGTCGAACTGGCCCGTCCAGAGCGTGCGTCCGTGCCCCGCTCCGGTCACCCATCGGCGGTGGCCGGTACGCGGATCGGTTCCGATCACCAGACCTGGGTGAGGGCGAGTACGGTGCCGCCGATGACCGTGAAGCGTGTTTCCCGGGCCCAGGCCGCGTTGAGGGATGCCTTCCACAGACGCTCACCGGCGGCGAGGCCGAAGGTGTGGAGCGCGGCGGTGATCCGCGCCTCCCGCAGGAACCGGGCGCGCGCCTCGTCGGCCCGACTGCCGCCACCGGCAAGGACCGAGATCACCTGGACCGCGACCGGCCGCCGGAGAATCGTGTCCTGCGCCTCCCACACCTCCCCCATCCCGCCGCGCCCCGACGGACGCACCAGGCGGTAGCGGTCATCGAGTATAGGATCCCGGTCGTCCACAGCCCCAAGTCCCCACGGCGGTAAGCGGACTTCAGCGGGAAGCGTCGATCGCGGACCGTGTCCTCCGATGGCACAGGACCCAGGGAACAGCGGGCATCGTCGTCCACTCATGCCACGGGTGACGGGGATTCGCTCGGCCATCGAACTGACGACACATCAAGAAATCTTTGTGCGAAATGGACTTGGGAAGTTCACCCGCACAACGGAGCTTCGCTGCGTACGGTCGCGGCCCCAACCGGCGTCCTTACTTCCCAACACCTCGCCCTCTCACTCCATTGCGCCGCTCCATCACACTCATGGGTGACTGCGCTCGGCACACATGACGAGCCAAGATCATCTCCATGAAACTCTCCTTGATCCGCCGCTCATGCGTCGCGGCCGTCGTGCTGGCGGCGACGATGGCTCCGGCCGTGGCCGCACAGCCGGACGACAGCGGCACGCGGGGCGGCACGGCCGCACCGTCCGACATCGGGGCGAAGGCCCGTCTGCTGGGCGAGAAGATCGTCCCGCACAAGCTCCCGTTCCGGGGCACGACGGTCGGCGGACTGTCCGGGATCGACCGGGATCCGTGCACGGGCGAGTACGTCGCGATCAGCGACGACCGTTCGGTGCTCCAGCCCGCCCGCTTCTACACCGCCCGGATCGCGGTGGACGGCGCCGGAGTGCACTCCGTCGACTTCACCGGCACACACCCGCTCCTCCAGCCGGACGGGGCGGTCTATCCGCCGGTGAGCGTCGGCGACGGAAAGGCCGTGGACCCGGAGGAAGTACGGGTGGACCCGCGGACCTGCGACTACTGGTGGGCGCAGGAGGGCGACCGGCCGAAGTCGTCGGACGAGCCGGTGATCCAGCCCTCGATCCAGTTCGCCGGCCGCTCCGGTGCGTACCGCGGGCAACTGCCGCTGCCGCCCAACTACAAGATCACCATGGACGATTGGGGCATCCGCCGGAACAAGGCGGTGGAGGCGATCACGTTCGGAGCCGGGGGCCGCGTGCTCACCAGCGCTGTCGAGGGGCCGCTGCTCCAGGACGGCCCGGAGCCGACCCTGCAGCACGGTGCGCTGGTCCGCGTCACCCAGCAGCGGCGGGACGGCGAGGTGCTCGGGCAGTTCGCCTACCCGCTCGAAAAGATCTTCACCGCGCCCGACGGGTCCAGCACGTATCCGCCCGACACCGGCGTGCCCACGATTCTCGCCTACCCCGGCGACCCCAGCCGCTACTTCGTCCTCGAACGCACCTGGGTGGCAGGCGCGGGCTACAAGATCCGCCTCTTCGACGCCACCACCCGTGGCGCCACCGACGTGCAGCGCATCGATTCCCTCAAGGGACGAAGGGTCGTCCCGATGCGCAAGAAGCTGGTCGCGGACCTGGCCGACGTGGGCCTGTCCACGGTCGACAACACCGAGGGCATGACCTGGGGTCCGACCCTGTCGAACGGCGAACGCACCCTGGTCCTGGTCAGCGACGACAACTTCGCCGACGACGCGGTCACCCAGTTCGTCGCACTCGGCATCCGCTGAGCCATCGGTAGCCGGCAGCGGGCGGACCGCCCAAGAGCTCAGGCGGCGGACCGGTCACGCGCCTCCGGCCCGTGCGGTATCCACCAAAGGCGGGCCGCGACCTCACGGTCGCGGCCCGCTTTTTTGGTGGATGGGGCGCAGGGTGCGTCGGCGGTCGAGGCCGGGCACCGGGGCCGGGATCGCCGTGCTCCGGCCGTCGTGAGGGACCGGTCTCAGTCGGCGGCGGAGCCCGGATCGTCGAGTTCGTGCAGCCCCGCCGGGTCCTCGTCCGCCAGTACCTCCCCTGCCGCGGTGACGAAGTGCTGGCCGTGGCCCCGGTGGACGCACAGGAGTTGGTCGCGGGTTCCAGTCGCGTCCCGGTGGACTGCCAGCGCCGCACCGTACTTGCTGTTGTGCCCCGGCAGCTCCGTGTCCGTGCTCCATCCGGCGCCGTCGAAAGCGGACCACCACAGCTGCTGGCGCGCGGGATCGCGGTGGACGCACATCAGTTTGCCGTCGAAGACGGCAAGGCCGATGTTGCTCCGGGTACGGTGCCCCGGCAACGCGCCCTCGGAGGCCCAGCCGGTGTCGCGCAGCCGGCTCCAGTGGATGGCCCCGTCCTTGGGGTTGCCGTGCAGCAGGTGGAGGGCGTCGTCGTACACGGCGAGCGCCGGGGACCTCGTGGTGGCGCAGCCCGGGACGGGTTCCGGGGTTGTCCAGCTGTAACCGTCCGCACTGGTGGTGATCATGATCCGTTGGGCGGCGTCGGCGTAGGCGAGGTGGAGGGTGTCGCGGAAGACGGCCAGCGCCGGGCCGTAGACACTCTCGGCGTGCGGAACCGGGCGGTCCGGCGTCCAGGTCCCGCCGTCATAGGAGGTCAGCGCGATGCCCCAGTCCCCGGAGCCGCCACGGTGCGCGCAGTGGAGACGGTCCCGGAACACGGCCAGGGCGGGGCTGCCCAGGGTGTGGTGGGAGGGAAACGACTGGTCCTCCGACCAGCTGCCGTCCGCACGGTGGGCGGTCCACCACAGGTCGGGATTGTCGCCCCGGCCCTGGTAGACGCAGTACAGGTCGTCGCGGAAAACGGCCAGGGCAGGGGTTTCCGAGGCGTAGGGGGCGGTGAACTGCGCGTCGGTTCCCCAGCCCGCGCCCGGTGTGAACACGCTGAACCACAGGCCGGTCTCACGTGGCGGCGCGTCGAGGGCCATCGGGGCGAGGAGGGTGGGTGCGGACCATGGCGAGAGCAGCTCGCAGCCGGCGCCCCGGGCGGCCGACCGGATCTGTTCGGCGCGGCCGGTCAGCGCCGCGCCGACGGCTTGGGCCATACCTGCGGGCAGGGATCCGGCGAGCACCTCCGACACCAGGCCGCGGAAGCCGTTGACGGTACCGGCGGGGTCGAGGTCCGCGAGGCGGTCGACGGCCCCTTGGCCGAGGCGGAGGGCGAGGCCCCACTCCAGTCGGCGGGCCGAGACGGCCGTCCCCGCCGCGGCGAGCTCCTTGACCGCCCGTTCCGCGCGCTCCACGGCCTCGGCCGAGGGCGCGTCCGCGCCGGACTCCGGTGCCGTGCCACTCTTCCGCCCTGGGGCGGCGCCTTCGATCGCCATGCTGTCTTCCTGTCTGCAGGGCCACGGCCGGGCGAATCATCCGGATCCGCGGGCATGGGTACTCACGGTCTGTTCCCGGCTGCGTGTGCGCCGGTTTGCGGGCTGTTCCGCGAGGGAGTGCCGGCCGGGACGGTCGTACGGGGGGCCTCGAATCCGTGAGGGCGGGGCGGTGCCCGGGGTGTCCGGGCGGCCGTCCGCGCGGCCTCAGGGGAAACGGGCCGGAACGGCCGGCAGGAGCGACCGCGCGTCGTGCGGCCGCGGGAGGATCCGGTCGCCCACCCGGATCGTCCCACCGCGGACCACCTCGGCCCGCAGCCCGCCGCGGTGCAGCAGGCCACGGATCAGGCCGGGGCGCACCAGTTGCTCGAGGCGGGCGCACGGTTGGCTGAGTTTGAGACCGCGCAGGATCACCGCACCGACCTGGAACTCCTGGTCCACCAGCGGGTTGAGCCGGATGTCGCGGCAGACGAGGTTGCGGCGGCACTCGGCGGGGGTGAGCGTGATGCCGTGTTCGTCAGCCAGGGCGTCGAGGGCCTCGGCCTCGATGAGGGTGACGTCGCAGACCCCGGACGCCCGGCCGTCTCCCCTGCGCCGGGGCCGTGGGCCCTCGCCGGCCCAGTAGTTGCGGTCCCCCGCCAGGCCGTGGCCCGCCACCGCGCGGGCCTGTGCGACGCGGAAGGTGGGCTCGCCGATGCGCGGGGCGAGATGCAGGGAGGTGACACGTCCGGGTCCGGACAGCGGGGGGTCCTGCGCCATGGGCGGTTCACCCTTTCAGGAAGTGTTCCCTGAGGGAACGGAGAGTGCGGAACTGGTCCACGTCGATCTGGTCGAGCTGCAGTTCCCGTCCGATCAGGTCCTCCAGGAGCAGGATGAACTCCATGAAGCCGAGTGAGTCGATCAGCCGGTTCTCGATCAGGTCGAGGTCCTCCGGTATCTCTTCGACGGTGGGGTTGCGTTCGCGCAGCCAGTCCACGACCGGCTTGATCACGTCGTCCATGGCTGCCTCTCCTGGGTCCGGTCCGGCTTGCACGATCCGCTCGTGCGCGCGCTCGTGGTGTTCTCGGGGCGAGGAGAGGCGGCGCGGGACCTGCGGGCTCTCTCGTACTCCCGGCTGAGCCGGGTGACGGTGACTGCGGCCGGGTGCCGGGCGGTGACGCGGGTGCAGGACCGGCCGCAGTACATGGCCATCTCCTCGACGCGGCCGGTGGTGCCGTCCCCCGGAGCCGCCGCGCTGTAGCGCGGTACCGGGTACGTCCGCCCGTCCACCCGGGTGGTGGCGATGAAGGTGGCCGGGGCGCGTCCCGTCGTGGCGGTGAGGGGGTTGCGCAGGACGCGGTGCGGGCGGCGCGGCCAGCCGATGTCGAACAGGGAGGTGATCAGGGTGTCGTCGGCCGCCGCCTCGATCACCCGGCGTTTGAACTCCGGGTGCGCGGTGGATTCCGCAGCCGGGACGAACAGGGTGCCGGCCATGGCCCCGTCCGCGCCTCGGGCCACGGCGTCCGCGAGGTCCTGTCCGGTGGCGATCCCGCCCGCGACGGCGAGTACCGCGTGCGGGTAGCGGGCCCGGACGGCTGCCAGCAGCAGGTCCACGGGAAGCCGGCCGAGCAGGTGGCCGCCGGCTTCGGTGCCTTGGAGGACCAGGACGTCGGCACCCTGTCCGAGGGCGGTGCCCGCGTCCGCGAGGGTGCCGACCTGCACCACCAGCGGGTGCCCGGCGGCCCGGACGGCCCCGGCCGTGTCGGCGTCGGGCAGCCCGAAGGAGGTGACGAACGCGCCCCGGGGCAGTTCGGGCAGGACGGTCCTGAGCTGGTCCAGGCAGGCGGCCGGGCCGGTGACCTCGGGGACCACGTTCACCCCGAAGGGCCGGCCGGTGGCAGCCGCCACCTCACGGACCAGCCGGGCGGCCCGCGCGGGTGGTTCCTTGTACAGCGCGAGGGTGCCGCCCGCTCCGGCCCGGGACACCGCGGCGCACAGCTGAGGCCCGGCGACGGCGCCCATCCCCGCCTGGAGCAGAGGCAGTGCGAGGCCGAGCCGGGCGGCCAACCGGGTCACGAGCGCTCCCCCGCCCGCCGTACCGCGCGGTGCGCGGCGGTCAGGTCCCCTTCGAAACGGTCCCCCAAGGCGTGCACCCATCGTTCCAGGCCGAAGGCGACACATCCGGTGAAGGCCGGGCGGCCCGTGTGGCCGATGGCAAGGCGCTCGCCGAAGAAGTTGCGGTGGTTGTTGGTGGAGGCGACGGCGGTGCCGTCGGTGTGCAGGTACTCGTCCTTGACCGGGGCGAGCATCTGCATGACGGTGCGGGCGCCGTCCTTCTCGAAGAACGGGTCGGTGGCGGGCTGCCGGTCGAGGGTGAGACCGAGGGCCGTACCGAAGGCGGCGATCCGCTCCTGGTGCCGGTCGAGGTGGGACCGTACGGTCGCGGCGGAGCCGACGCACACGATCTCCCGCATGGTGAACCCCCAGAGCCGGCGCAGCCCGTCGTGGTGGTCCTCGTTGCGGAAGCACTGCGCGACGGTGGTGATCAGCACGGGGGCTTCGGAGCCGGTGCCGGAGAGGTGCAGGAAGCAGCCGTAGCAGGCCGCGGAGGGCAGCAGGTGGGTGGCGTCCGCCAGGTCGGCCGCGGGCAGTGCGGCGGCTCGGGCCGGGGTCGCGGCGCGGGCGGCCAGCCGGTCGGGGCGGATGCGTGTGACCGGGCTGCCCAGGTGCGGGAAGTTGCGGAAGTAGTCGAGGTCCCCCAGCTCCTCGGCCCGTAACAGCGGTGGGTAGCTCCGCTGCCGGGCTCCGGCCCCGACCCCCCATCCGGTGAACACCGCGTCGAGTGCGTCCTTCAGCAGGACGGCGGGTTCGTCGAGGGTCGCCAGTCCGTCCCGGACCGACCAGGCGGTCGCGGTGGCCTCGGGGTCAGTGACGGGCATCGAGCACCCCGATCCGGTTGAGGAAACGGGTGGTCTTGTGCAGGACCTTGGTGTGGGCGGCCCGCCGGTCGGGGTGGACGAGCAGGCGCTTGCGCAGGGCGAAGCCGTCCGGGAGTCCCGCGTCGCGGTAGACCGCCGGGTTGTAGAGGGACTCGATGCTGGTGGTGAGGTAGCGGCCCAGGTAGCTGCGCAGGTCGTGCCGGGCCGCCTCGTCCAGGCCGCGGTCGAGGAGCCGCTCCCACAGCAGCTGCACCAGGCGGCAGCCGAAGGCTATGTGGCGGGATTCGTCCTGGTGGTGCAGCCGGTTGATGTGCCGGACGGTCGGGTGCAGGCGGTGGTCGGCGGCCATCTGGACGTTGTAGTGGTCCACGATCTGCTCGAAGACCAGGATCCGGGCGAAGACGAGGAAGTTCTCGATGTCCGGGTCGCGCGGCGTCTCGGGCAGCTTGACGGACTTGTCGGGGTAGATCTTGCCGGCGTACTTGAGGCAGAAGGTGGCGAAGAACCACATGTGGTCGTTCTCCTCACCGATGAAGTGGTGGAAGAACTCGGAGGGGAGCTCGAAGCCGGGTGTGTGGACGCGCCGGGTGACCTCGATGAGCAGTTCGCGGATGCCGTGCACGTTGAGGCTGTAGAAGTTGACGCTCTCCCACCTGCTCAGGGTCCGGAGCTGTGCGGGGCTCAGTTCGTCCATCACCTCGGTGCCGTGGACGGAGAGCAGCTCGGGGGACATCCAGAGGTCGTCGGTGGGGATCGAGGCCGGCCAGTCGAAGGTGGTGAAGGGGTTGTAGTACTCCGCGGTGGCCTTGTCGGAGAGCCGGTCGAGCAGGTTCCGGAACTCGGCGTCGTACCCTGCCGGGGCGCTGACGGGTCGGGCGGGCGGGGTGTTCGTGGGGCGCACGGACATCACTCCTTCCATCGGACGGCCGCCAGCAGGGCCCGGTGGAGTTCGGGTGTGGACGCGGCCACGCAGGACCGTTGGTTGGCGATGCTCAGGTCCGTCAGGACGGTGTCGCCGAGCGGTTGTCCGTAGCCGTCGGTGATGACCGCTCCGGCCCGCTCGGCGAGGAAGACTGCCGCCGCGATGTCGTACGGGAACAGGTGCAGGACCCGGCCGTTGCCGACGCGTTCGAACTCGGGCAGCAGGGCCGGGTCGTCGCGCAGCAGCCGGTTGCCGATGTCCACGTAGGCGTCGAGCTGGCCGGTGAGCAGCCGGGAGATGGACCAGGTGGCACTGTTGAAGACGAAGACCCCGCCGGTGTTGGCGGAGAGGTCGATGAGGTGGCCGTACGCCTCGGTCATCAGGTGGGCGGGGTGGCCGTTGAACTCCAGCGACCAGAACATCCGCGCGAGGTCGGTGGTACGGGTCAGCGCCGGGACCGGGTGGTCGTAGCCGTACGCGGTGATGCCGGGTGTCGCCCGGTCCCCGTAGAGGTAGGCGCCCGTGCGCAGTTCCATCAGCATCGCGTGCTCGACGTCTGCGATGCGCGGGCGCTGCGACATGCGGGCGACGGCGATGGAGACCGTGGCCGACTCCAGACCGGCGACGGCGGGCCGGGTGCCGTCGATGGGGTCGACGACGAGCAGGTGAGCCGGGTCCGTGCCGTGGTACTGCAGGCCGCGGTCCTCGGAGTAGACGGCGACGGGCAGGTCGTGGTCGGCGACGTACTTCCAGGTGGCCGCCTCCGCGACGTCGTCGAGGCCGAACTGGGCGTCCCCGCCCGGCGAATGGCCCCGGACCAGGCGGCTGCCGGCCTCGTGCTGGGCGTCCAGTACGGCGTCACGGACGGCTCCGGCGAGGCCGGTCACGTACTGCCGTACGGCTGCGGCGTCCGTGGGACTGCGGTGTTCGGGTCCGGTCATGCGGCGGCCTCCGCGGCGAAGAGTGCTTCGAGCCGGTCGCAGAGCAGATCGGCCTCGGTACGGGTGAGGATCAGGGGCGGGCGGATCTTGATCACATTGCCTCGGCCGTAGCGGGAGGTGCGCAGGATCAGGCCGTGGTCCATGCCCCGCCGGGCCAGGGACTGGGCCCGTTCGCTGTGCGGGCGTCCCTGGTCGTCGCCGATCTCGATCCCGATCATCAGGCCGAGGCCGCGCACGTCCACGACGGTGGGGTGCAGGGCGGCCAGCGCGCGCAGCCGTTCCATGATGTGGGCGCCGACCTCCCGGACGTTCTCCAGGAAGCCGGGGCGGCCGATCACGTCGAGGGTGGTGGCCGCCGCGGCGGCGGCGAGGACGTTGCCGCCGTAGGTGAAGGAGTGGTGGTCGCTGCTGAGCCCGGACATCCGCTCGTCGGCGACGATCGCCGCGATCTGGGCGCCGGAGCCGCCGAGGCCCTTGGCGGTGGTCAGGATGTCGGGCCGGACCCCGTAGTGCTCGGCGGCGAACATCCGGCCGACCCGGCCTATGCCGGTCTGTATCTCGTCGAAGACGAGGACGATGCCCCGTTCGTCGCACAGGGCGCGCAGCGCGGGCAGGTAGCCGTCGGGGGGCACGATGTTGCCGCCGCTGCCGGAGACCGGTTCGACGACCACGCAGGCGACGCTGCCGGAACTGGCGTGGTCGAGGAAGTCGTTGATGCGCTCGACGCAGAGCATGCCGCAGCTGTCGGGCCCCGCCTGACGGTAGAAGCAGCGCAGGCAGTAGGGGTCGGGGACCTGGAGCACGCCGGGCATCAGGTGCGGGAACGGGGCCTTGCGGAAGGACTCCCCCGACATCGTGGTCGTCATCATGGTCTGGCCGTGGTGGCTGCGGAACAGAGTGACGACGTCGCGGCGGCCGGTGGCGAGCTGCGCCATCTTGACCGCGCCCTCGTTCGCGGTGGAGCCGCCCGACACCTTGAGGTGCACCTTGGTCAGGTTCGGCGGGGTGACCTCGACCAGCCGCCGGACGAGCTCGTTGACGGGCGCGGTCTGGAAGGTCGAGGTGGTGTGCACCAGCCGTTCTGCCTGGTCCCGCATGGCTTTGACCACTTCGGGGTGGCCGTAGCCGAGGCTCAGGTTGAAGGTGCCGGAAGCGCAGTCGAGGTACTCGTTGCCGTCTTTGTCGTAGAGGTGGATGCCCTCGCCGTGATCCATCTCGTACGCACTGACGGGGTAGTACAGGTGCTTCTCCGCGTAGCTCCGGGCCTCGCCGCGGACGTCTTCCTGGGCATCGCTTCGTGCGTCACTCCGGGCACCGTGCTGGGCGCGCATGAGGTCGGCCATGTGACTCCTGTCGGCTTCCGTCCGCGGACACCGCGGACGGCGGATAGCGATATCTCCGGGCAGGGGAAAGCCAGGTTCCCGTCGGTATTGTGGGGGCTGGGTCTATACGTCCAGGACGAAGGTGAACGACGCGTCCCAGCCCTCGGGCGTCTCGCGCACGTCCATCAGGCATTCTGGCCGGAAATACTTGTCGAGGTGGTTCCGGCGTTCGCCGGGGAAATACAGCATCGTGGTCAGTACGGCTCCGCCGGGCGGTTGCACTTTCACGTGCACGTGCCGTGTCCGCCCCGGGTACATGGCGGGCAACACCGTTTCCAGCCGCCACCGCCCCTCGGCGTCCGCGAACTGGTGGCCGCGCAGCCGAAAACCGTCGTCGTCGTAGACCCCGGCGTCCCCGACCTGCCAGAAGTCGAGCAGGGTGCCGCCGATCGGCTGCCCCTCCGAGGTGCGCACCGCGCCATGCAGCACCATCGGGGCCCCTCCGTCCACATCGCCCCGGAAGCTGGTTCTGAGGGGGGTGTCGGGCTTGTAGTACGGCCCTTCGCGCAGCGCGGGCGTGGGGGGCGTCCCGTTGCAGCGAACGGTCGGCGTGAGCGTCTTCAGGACACTTCCCGTGCTTCCGATCTCCACGGCGAAACTCTCCCTCGATCAACGATCTTTCGCTTCGACCCAGGCAGAGTAACCGGATTTTTCGATGCTGAGAAGAACGCTGTATATCGCCTCTCAGCCATTCCTTCGACGCTTATTGGCGGTATTCCGCAATTCGCTCGGACAGCAGTTGTCTCCTGAGAATGGAGCGGCGTGCGGGCCGGATGGGAAAGCGGGGACAACCGGTGGTGAATACAGATCAGTACCGTGCTGCGGCGGTCCGCCGCAGCACGGTGTGCGCGCGGGCGAAGTAGGCCGGGTCGGGCGGTGCGGTGAGGATGTCGGCGAGGGCGAAGAGGTCCAGCGTCCGGCTGAGCCGCAGCCAGTCCGCGGGCAGCCGGCCCCTCCCGGCCCGGAAGCCGTCGACGAAGCCCGCGCTGAAGGCGGGCGGGTACTCGTGGGCGAAGCGCAGCACGTTCCCGACGTCGAAGAGCGGGGAGCCGCTGAAGGCGAGCTCCCAGTCGAGGACGGCGGCCACCGCCCACTGCCCGGCGCGCCGTCGGACCAGGATGTTCTTCGGGTTGAAGTCGCCGTGCACCAGGCTCCTTTCGCCCGCCACGGCGGCATGTGCCGGAGGCCCGCGGCGGGCCAGGGCGCGCAGTACGGCCGAGTCCGTCCCGCTCAGCGGCCCGTCCGGGGCCGCTGCGGCCAGACAGCGGTCGACAAAACCGGGCAGGTCTCCCAGCAGGCCGGCGCCGTCCGGGGCCGGCACCAGCGAAGCGTCGCCGAAGACCCCCGGGCGGGGCAGCCTGATCCGGCCGATCCGCGCCAGCACGACGCCGACGGCCCGGCCCAGGCCCCGCGCGTCGTCGCTCGCCGGGCCGTCCGCGAGCACCTGGCTGAGCGGTGTCCCGTCGACGAACCGGTAGAGCAGGGTGGGGCGGCCGGTGGCACGGCCCTGCGGATCGGCCGCGACCACTGCGGTCACCGGGACGGCACGGGCCGCCACCCGGCCGAGGACGGCGATCTCCACCGCGCAGGTGTTGCGCGGGAACCGGCTGGTGCCAGGCCGGTAGCGGCGCAGCACGTAGCGCTCCGCTCCCGCCGAGCCGGGGCGCTCGGCGGTGAGCACGGCCATGTCGTTGGTGAACCCGCCCGGCAGCGGGTCCATCTCCTGCAGCAGGGCCCCGGGCAGGGCGTGCGAGGTCAGCCAGGCATGGGTGGCCGGGTCCAGAAGACCCACCGGACGGGGGTGCGTCACACCGGCCGGCCTGCCCGGCCCGGGGCCGCCCTCATGCGCCCGTTCCTCCCGATGGCCCAGCGTCGGGCAACGGCCGTGCGGCGGCGGCCGCGCCGGCTGCCAGGACCAGTCCGCCCGCCGGTCCGGCGAGTCGGCCGAGCCGTGCCGGGACCACGAAGTCGTCGGCCTCGTGCTCGGGCAGCCCGGGGTATCCGGCCAGTGCCACGGTCAGTTCGGCACGGAGCAGCGGGAAGAGCCCGGGGAACTCCGCGACACCGCCGCCGATCACGATCCGCTGGGGTGCGGTCGTGTAGACGATGTTGCGCAGCCCCGCGGCCAGGTAGGCCGCCTCCAGCCGCAGCGCCTCACCCAGCGCGTCCCCGGTCAGCTCCTCGGCCGGTGCCCCCCATCGGGCGCCCATGGCCTCGCCTCCGGCCAGCCCCTCCCAGCAGTCGCCGTGGAAGGGGCAGGACCCGGCAAAGGTGTCGCCCGGGATCCGGGGGACCGTGAGGTGGCCCATCTCCGTGTGGACCAGTCCACTGACCACCTTGCCGCCGATCACCGCACCGCCGCCGATCCCGGTGCCGACGGTGAGGTAGACGTAGGTGTCCAGACCCCGCGCAGCGCCCCACCGGCCCTCGCCGAGGGCCGCGCCGTTGACGTCGGTGTCGATGCCCACCGGTACGCCGAGCGCGGCAGCGATCGGACCGGCGATGTCGACCCCGGACCAGCCGGGCTTGGGGGAGGCGGCGAGATGACCGAACTTGGCGTGGTCCGGCCTCAGTTCGAGGGGCCCGAAGGAGGCGATGCCGATCGCGTCCAGCGGTCCGGTCCTGGCGGCCGTCTCCCGGAAGAAGGCGATGGCCCGGTCCAGAGTGGGGCCCGGCCGGCCGGTCGGGAACCGGGTCTCGGCCTCGATCCGGTCGGGGGCCGAACCGACCAGGCAGACGAACTTGGACCCGCCGGACTCGATCGAGCCGAGCCGCGGCGTACTCACGCTTCCACCGGCCAGCCGTCGGCGCCGACCGGGCCGGTGTGCGAGCGAATGACGACCTTGAGCGCGTCGTAGCGCGGTGGCCGTTCGTTTCCGTCGCCCCGGGTGAGGCCGCCGAGCGCGGTGAATGCCTCTGCGTACCGTTCGAGCGGGAACTCGTGCGTCACCAGCCACTCGAGGACAGGGCCGGTGCCGGTGCCGGGTTGCTGTGGGGTGTCGAGTTCGGCGGCCAGGTCCACGGCGACGGGGAAGATGTCGGCCCGGTAGTCCCCGGCGCCGATCAACTGGATGCCCCGGTTGGTGAGCTGGAGGGGGCGCAGCGGCACGGAGTAGGTGTCGTCGAATCCCATCACCACCACCCGGCCTCCGTCGTCGATCAGCCGCAGCGCCGCTTCCAGGCCCGTGCCCGTCGTGTCGAAGACGACGGAGGGACGCTCGCCGCCCGATGCCTTCACCACGGCTTCGGCCGGGTCCGTTCCGGCGACGTCCACCACGTGCGCGAACTGTTCGCGGGCCCGCTCCAGCCGGTAGCCGTCCGGTTCGGCGACGACGACCCGCCGGGCCCGGCGGGCGGCGACCAGCGCGGTCAGCAATCCGATCGGGCCCGCGCCGAGCACGACCACGGTGTCGTCGAAGGTGACGGACGCGGCCCTGACGTTGCTCAGGACGCAGGCGAGCGGCTCGATCAGGACCGCGCTGCGGAAGGACAGCCCGGCGGGAACCCTTTCGACGAATCGTTCCGGCAGGGTCACCGTCTCCGCGTACGTGCCGTCCCGGTCGACTCCGACCTCGGTCCCCGCCTTGTGACGGCAGAAGTTGGTGGCTCCCCGCCGGCACGGGGCGCACCAGCCGCAGTACAGCGTCGGGTTGACCACCACACGGTCCCCCACCCCGAGCGAACGCACCTGCGGCCCCGTCTCCCGCACCACACCCACCGACTCGTGTCCGAGCACCACGCCCGGCCGGGCCGGGAACCGCCCGAGCAGGATCTTGCGGTCCGTTCCGCAGACTCCCGTACCAACGATCTCCACCACCACGTCGTCATCGTGCACGAGCTGTGCGGCGGGTCTGTCCTGAAGTTCGGCGGAGCCTGGACCCAGATAGACGAGAGCGCGCACGAGACCTCCCCATCGGTGTGTGGAAGGCGACGCTAACGCAGCCGAATGCGCCCGGATAGGACGCCTCTGAGCCATCTCACGGCCGCCTCGCCGAGAGAGGGGAGGCAGTTGCGTGGGGTGGCGGATGCGCCGATCAGGCCAACTCGGGAGCCCTCGATCGAGGGTGGCGCGGTGCGGCCTCGTCGCGGCGAGGCCGTCGCAGACCGGCGGCGACGCCTGCGGCCACGAGCAGTGCACCGGCGATGTCAGCGGGACCGGCCTGACCGATGCCGAGTACGAGCGTGGTGAGCAGGGCGCCCACGGGCACGAGACCGGCGAAGAGGCCCGCGCGGTCGGCACCGAGGCGGCGCAGTGCGTCGTACCAGAGGAGGAAGGCGGCCGCGGTGACGATCGCGCCGAGGTAGACGAAGGCGGCTCCCTGGCTGAGCGTGGGCACGCGCAGGGAGGCGGCGCCGTCCAGGGCCAGGCCCGCGGCAAGCAGCATGGGTACGGACAGCGCGGCCGGATAGGCCGCGACCCGCAGGGGGCCGAGTTTGGGCAGGAGCGGGATGGCCAGCAGGGAGAAGGCCACCTCGCCGGCGAGTGCGCCCAGGGACAGGAGCAGACCCGTCGGGCTGCCCGAGCCGAGTCCGGCGGCGACGGCCGCGCCCAGTGCCACCACCATCGCGGCGCCGACGGTGCGGGGAGCTGGGCGTCGGTGTTCCATCAAGGGTCCGACGAGGGCGAGCACGAGGGGAACGGCTCCGATCACGGTGCCGATCATGGCCGGGCCGGCGTGCCGAGTGGCCTGGACGAGGAAGAGGTTGAACCCGGCCAGCCCGGTGGCGGCCAGCGCGATCAGGAGCAGCACGTCACGTAACGTCAGGCGGATGCGAGGCTGCGACCGACGGCCCACGACGGCGAACAGGATCGCTGCGGCGAGGGCGTAGCGCAGGGCCTGCCCGAAGAGGACCGGGTAGTCGGCGACGGTGGCGGACACCGCGGTCGAGGTACCGACGAGCAGCATGGCCGAGGACGCGCCAACGGAAGCGGAGAGTTTCATGCCGCGTGATCCGCTCGCGTCGGGGCGGCGGCCGAGGTGGCCAGGACCTTGCGGGTGACGCGCTCGGCGACGGCGGCAACCAGGGTTCGGGGGCGACGGGGCGTGAGGTGGGCGGCCAGGGCGTTGCCGAGGCCGGGGGCCACGTAACCGCGGTCACGCTCCAGCGCGCGCAGCGCGGCGCGCACGACGGGCTCCGGGGTGGTCATGGTGCCGGTGACGGCCGCCCGGCGGGTGCCGATGGTGTCGAAGAACGCGGTCTCCACCGGGCCGGGGCACAGGGTGAGCACGCGGATGCCGCGCCGGCGGTACTCCTGGCGCAGGGCGAGACCGAAGTTCAGCACGAACGTCTTGGCCGCGCCGTAGACGGCGAAGTAGGGGGAAGGCTGGAAGGCGGCGTTGGAGGCGACGTTGACGACCGAGCCCCGGCCGCGCTCCAGCATCCCGGGCAGCAGCGCATGGGTGAGGTCGACGAGTGCGACGACATTGACCATCAGCAGGTCGTGGTCGCGGGCCCCGGATATCTCTTCGAAGCGACCGCAGGTGCCGAATCCGGCGTTGTTGACCAGCAGGTCGACGATCAGACCCCGGGCGGCCAACTGGTCGGCGATGCGGCGAGCCGCATCCGGCTCGGCGAGGTCCTGGACCAGCACATCGGCACGGACACCGTGCTCGGCGGTCAGCCGCTCGGCGAGGGCGGCCAGACGATCACCGGAGCGCGCCACCAGGACCACATCACGTCCCTCGGCGGCGAGCTGCGCGGCGAACTCCGCGCCGAGGCCGGACGACGCTCCGGTGATAAGGGCAGTGCTGTGCACGGGTTTCTCCTCCAGTCGGCAGCAACTGGGAGAGAATGTAGCAGTAACCAGATCAACCGCAACAGGCTTGTAGCACTTACAGAACCAGCCACCTCACCGATGTGCCATATCACCGCACAAGTGGTCTGATGGAGTCGTGACGAACAAGCAGACGGAACGAACGTTGCGAGCGGACGCGGAGCGCAGCGCGCGCGCCATCCTGACGGCAGCCGAGCAGGTGCTCGCCGAGGATCCCGGCGCGTCCATGGAACAGATCGCCGCAGCCGCGGGAGTGGCCCGCACGACGATCCACCGGCGGTTCGCCAGTCGCCAGGCGCTGATCGAGGCACTGGCCACATCCGCGGCTCGCCAGCTCGCCCAGGCGGTGGACGACGGCAGACCGGACACCGCACCACCGCTGGTGGCGATGCACCGGATCACGGCCAACGTGCTCCAGGTCAAGGGCGCCTGGGCGTTCGCCCTCGAGTTGCCGGCCGACCCGCACAGCGAGGCCGCGCTCCTGCAACAGGACATCGCCCGCCGCTGTACCGCCGTGCTGGCCCGCGCCCAGGCGGACAAACTCATCGACGCAACAGCCGACCTCGACTGGGTGCGCCGTGTCTACTACGCGCTCCTCGGGGAATCCCTGCACGGCAACAACGACGCGGGTGTCGACCCGGACACCCTCGCCGCCCGCATCGTCGACACCCTGCTGCACGGCGCCGGCCCGCGCACCTGAGTCGAGATCCGCAGCATGAGTGGGGCGGTAGGTGCCTGCGAGCTTCTGGCAACGGGCTGCCGTCGGGGGCATGCGCGGGTACTCCGGCAGCGTCCGTCCTCGCCGACTGCTCGGCTCGGCTCGGCTCGGCTCGGCTCGGCCGATGATCGAGATCATCGGCCAGAAGTGGGTGGCGGTCGTGCTGTTCGCGTTGGGCCGGGAACGGTGCAGGCTCAGCGAGTTGGTCGACCTGATCTGTGGAATCTCGCGGAGAGCGCCGGCCCGGACGCTGCGACGGTTGCAGGGCTACGGCCTGGTCGATTGCCACGCCGGGGCCAGAGAGGTCGGGTACGTGCTGACGCGACTTGGACCGGACGCCAGATGATCAATTCCAAGGGGTGTCTGGCTCTATCCATGAGGACGGGTTCTGGCACAACTCCTGTGGACTGGTCGCAGACAGTGAACGGAAGGCTCGGGAAACGGTTGGCAGGGACGGTGCTGGTTCTGGCAAGGTCGGAGCGTATGGACTGCACCTTCTGCCACCTGATCCGGGGCGATGCCGCACGGTGGGTGGCGCGCGGGCCCGTGGCCAGTGCGTTCGCTCCGCTGAATTCCCTCGCGCCAGGTCACACCCTGGTGATTCCCACCGCCCACTGGGCGGACGTCTTCGACGTTCCCCCGGAGGACTTGGCACACACGATGGCACTGGTCCAGCGGGTTGCCGCGGCAATGCGGACCGCGTTGAAGGCCGGAGGCGTCAACGTCCTGAACGCCAGCGGACCCGGATCTGAGCAGTCAGTACCCCACCTGCACTTCCACGTAGTCCCGCGCTGGCCGGACGACGCTTTCTCCACCTGGCCCACCCAGCGGTCCCGCCACCAGATCGCCGACGACCCTGTCACACAGCTCGCCGACGCCATGACTGCCACTCACGCGCGGTGACCCCACCGCGCTCCGGGCCTACTCAGCGAATCACCACGCTGAGTGACGTTCGTCGGGCGCGCAGGACCACAGGAAGCTTCCCGTCCATCGCAGATGTGGCTGTGCTGTCGGACGCCGTGAGCGGTGAAGCAGTACGCATCGAGGCCCGAAGCACGGTGGCCGGGTCTGATTGTCCTGGCTGCGGGAGCTGGTCTCGGCGGACCCACAGCTCCTACCTGCGATTTCCCGCTGATGTTCCCAGTGGGGCAGACGGGTAGTCCTCTGTTTACGCGTCCGCCGGTTCCTCTGTCCGGTCAACTCCTGCGGGCGCCGGACGTTCGCCGAGCAGATGTCGGGCCGACTCGTCGATACGGTCGGCGGACCGAGCGCCTGCGGTCGCACTGGCCGCGGTCGGCCTCGCGCTCGCCGGCCGGGGCCCGCATGGCGAGCATCTTCGGCTTGTCCGTCAGCCGCAGCACGGTCCTGCGGCTGGTCGAAGCCTTGCCCGACCCGGAAGTCCCCGCCCCGCGCGTCGTCGATGAGTACGCGACCCGCAAATGCCGCCACCACGGGACCGTCCTGGTCGACGTCGAGAGTCGGCATCCGGTGGACCTGCTGCCCGATCGGGAAGCCTCCAGCCTGGCCGCTTGACTCGCGAAGAGGCCAGGGGGTCGAAGTGGTCTGCCGCGATCGGGCGCCGTTCTTCGCCGAGGGCGCCACCGCCGGGGCGCCCCAGGCGGTGCAGGTGGCGGACAGGTGGCATCCACCGTCACCCCGCGTCGTCGCCGGCTGGATTCTCCGGCGCCCGAGCCCCTCCCAGAGATCGATCGCTTTCGGCTCAAGGCCGTCCTGGTCCACTGCCCCGAACTCGACGCCCGCACCACTCACTCACGTCCGGTCCTTCGCCCGGCACCCATAGGACCCACAGGGTGACGGCGACGAGAGAAGATGCACCATGGATCCCCGCATACCCCGCCTGCGTCGCAAGCTGGCCGCGATCCCGTTCCAACCCCTGCGCAGCCACTCCTTCGGGGAAGAGCAACACGAGTTTCGCCTCGGTCCGAAACTGGCGGAAGCAAGCCTCGCAGCGTTTGAGGCCGAGCACGAGATCGTCCTGCCCGACGCCTATCGGCAGTTCCTCACACACATCGGCGGTTCAGGCGCGGCGCCGTTCTACGGCCTCATGCCGCTGGAGCGGTGTTCCCTCCTGTTCATGAATCCGCGCGGGGAGCCAGGAGCACCTCGCGGCTTCAGCGACACAGGATCCGGGACTCACGAACGCGACCGCTTTCTCCACGTCATCGAGATGGGCTGCACCGACGTATGCCTCATCGCGGTGACCGGTCCCCTCACCGGCCGCGTCCTCATCGGCAACGGTGACGGCCACTGGGGCCCCAACGTCTCCTCCGCCACCGACTTCCTCGACTGGTACGAACGTTGGCTCAACCACATGAGCGCCGGACGCGACAACCGGGCCCTGGAACTCACCTCACCCCAGCTTCGTGCCCATCCCGGCCGGCATCGCACGGCCCCAAAGATCTGACTCTCCATGACAGCCACACGGGATGCGCGCCAGAACCCGATCACCAGGCCGCCCGCCCTCGTCCTCGACGATCCCAGTGAAGCGCTGACGCGTGGCAACTGATCGTCGACCCCGCCGAAGCCAACGCCCTGCCCCGGGCATCCGTCTCCTGCCCCAACACCCCGCTCAAACCCTCCTCGCCCGCTAACCACGCCAAGAGTGGAGGACCGGGCTCACTCCCCGGCCCCGTCGTGCGCCTACTCGACAACGACGTCCCCTTTCGTCAGCGACCGGGCTCGAGCACCGACACCAGTAGTGCGACAAGTTGCGCATGAAGGAAGAAAATTCAGATGAGTGACCATACGGGTCGTTAGTTGGGCCGATACGCCTGTGACGGAACGGAGACGCCACGAAGAATCGCCTGTAACTCGGTGCGAGATACAAATTGTTCTGACCGCACAGGCCGCACTTCTCACGGGGGAAGACCATGAAGCACACCCGCATCACCGCTCTCGCCACCATCAGCCTCGCCGCCACCCTCTCCCTCACCGCCTGCAGCGGTGACGGCTCCGGCAAGGACTCGGCAGCCTCTTCCTCGGCCGCGTCTTCGTCTTCTTCGTCCTCGGACGGTGGCTCGAAGTCGGGGGGCAACGCGAACTCCAGCAACTCGAACTCCGGCAGCTCGACCGCCAACAACGCGGAGCCGGACTCCGCCAACCAGGACACCCAGGCGGGCGCCGGCAACACGAACAGCGCCGCGAAGTCCAGCGACAAGGTCACGTTCTGCAAGACCGAGGACCTCGCCATCGACGCCACCAACGCCGCGCCCGACCAGACCTCCGGCCGGATCAACATCGCCATGATCAACCGAGGTTCGACGACCTGCTCGGCCACCGGCTTCGCCGGCGTCGACATCAAGGACGCCGACCACACCTCGAACCCCATCGAGCGCGGCCCGGCCCAGCCGCGCGTCACCATCCTGAAGCCCGGTGACGCCGCGATCTTCGACCTCGCCTACACCATCGACACCACCGGCAACAGCCTCGCCTCCCCGACGAACATCCTGGTCACTCCGCCGAACGAGACCCACACCATCAGCCTGGAGTGGCCCACCGCCGCCGGCCAGATCAAGGGCGCCTACACCGACGTCCAGGTCTACCCCACCCACACCACCAAGTAGCCACGACGGCCCCTGCCCCAGCGGCGGACTGCTTCACCACCCCCAGACACGGGTAACGCCAACCGTCCGGAGCCGGACCTCGCAGCCCTGGAGCCGCAGTGAATTGCTGCGGAGAACTGACCGCGATCGAGGGCAGGCCGATGCTGCGGCAGCGGCTTGCCGTGAGCACGTCGTCGGCGGCGGCCGCGCTCATGATGGGGGACGTCTGGTTGCAGGCCCGCTTGTTCGCAGCAGCCCCAGCACTCTTCTCGATCAGCACGCGTATCCAGCTCTGCATCCATCGTTCCCCGGCCTGCTCAACGCCATCGCACCTCGACGACGCTGACAAAAGGGGTGCCGAAGGGGTGTCCCCCATTCGCGGCCAACCAAAATTACAGCAGACGGCGCGATCGGCCCGCCATCCGGCAACAGCGTCATGGCCCGCAGCACCAGCCGATGCATAGGCAGTCGAGAGTGGGGCACACGGTGAGAGCACGACAAGAATCCAGTCACCGCCGACTGCGGGTGACGAGGATTCTGCCCGGGTTCTGGTAACGCCGGGCTGGAAGAGGTGCTGCGAGCCGGGCAAGGCCAAAGGCTCGCATGCACCCAAGAGGAATGAAGATCTGGAGCTGAAATGATTATTCTTGGCGCTATTCTGCTCATCGTCGGCATGCTGGCCGGTGTATCGCTGCTGACGACCGTCGGCGGTGTGCTGGTCGTGGTCGGCGCGGTTCTGTGGATCCTGGGCGCAAGCGGTCGCAAGGTCGGCAGCCGCAAGCACTATTTCTAGGAGCCGCGCCTTTAAGCGCCCTTCGCCGATATGGCTGCATTACTGACGCGGTTTCCCCGGCAGAGTTCGCGCAGCCGGGGAAACCCTCTTCTTTTGCGACCACGGGGACCAATAAGTTGTCTCACGTGGCAAATTTTTCGAGTTTCTTGTAGCAGGGCAGGGCGGCGGCCCTGGCCAGTCCTCGGCTCTGCCGGCCGTTGCGGACCACGTACCGGATCTTGAGACTACGAGCAGCCCATGGCAGGCTCATGTCGCATGATCGATGAATTCGCGAAGGACAACCTGCACGGGAGACTGCGGCGGGACCGCAAGGCGCTGCTCTGGAAACTCGACGGTTTGTCCGAGTACGACGCCCGCCGACCTTTGACAGCGACCGGGACCAACCTCCTCGGCCTGGTCAAACACATGGCCACCGTCGAGGCCGGGTACTTCGGCGAGGTCTTCGACCGCCCTTCCCCGGAACCGCTGTCCCGGTGGCAGGACTCCGACGGCAGCGATCAGTGGGCGGCCGAGGACGAGACCCGCGACCAGATCATCGGGTTCTATCGGCGCACGTGGGAACACTCGGACGCGACGATCAACGGGCTTCCCCTCGACGCTCCCGGCCACGTGCCATGGTGGCCGGAGCCTTACACCAACACGAACCTGTTCGCTGTCATGACCCATGTCCTCAGCGAGACCGTCCGGCATGCCGGGCACGCCGACATCCTGCGCGAGGGCCTCGACGGCCGGACCGGGCTGCGCGCCGAACACGAGCAGCAGATCGACGAGGATGCCCGTGCAGCCCACCGCGCGAAGATCGAGCTGGCCGCCCGGTCGGCCGCACCGATCAAGGCTTAGAGGATGCCTCACGTAGCGAGTTTCGCGAGCCGCTTGTAGCAGGGCAGGGCTGCGTCAGGCCGAGAAAGGCAAGGAAGTGGCTTCCCTCTTCCAGCGGTGCCGGCCGAGTCGCTCGCCGGACTCAATGCCGCGAAGTCGTACGCCTTATCCGCGCGAGTCTTCACCGCCCGTCTCCGGCTGGGCCCGCGCCGGGAGCGGACGGCGGGTATGTCGAGGATCAGAGGACGGCGGAAGCAGTCGCAAACGGAACCCGAGGCAAGACTGTCCTGACCGATGTCGGCCCGGTCGGGACATCCCTGCCCGCGCGACCGTGAGGGCTCCTTCGAGCCGAGAACCGTCACGAGGCGACAGAAGCGCTTGTCCGGCTCCGGGAAAGCGCGTGGGAGGAGTTCCCTCCGCCCCTCCGTCTCGACGCCGAGAACCGCCGCATCACCTGTCCAACGAACACGACAGCACGTGAGCAGCCCTCAACAACCCGAGTCACAGCGCTCGTTTGACAGACCCGTGCAGACCGCCAAGTTCACCCGTTTATCCTGGCCAAATGATGGATGCGGGGGACTTCCGGGTCGGCGATGTGCTGTCGGTTTCCTGCCCCTTCACAACGACCACGGTCGAGCGGGGTCTCACGTGGGATGAAGTGGCGGTGCGATGGCCATGGTGGGAAATCGACACCACCGGCGAGTTCGGGCACTGGAACGGAATCGTCGCCCTCGGTGCAGGCAGCGGCGGGCGCGTCTCGCCTGACGTAGCGGCCGAGCTGTTTCGCACCGACCCTCCGCCCGAACAGCTGAAGGCGGGGGACGTCTGCCGGGTCGGTGTGCCACCCACCCTGGTGCACGTGACGGCTGTCGATCACCACGATCCTCCGCTCGAGACGGTCTGGCTGCCGCATCCCGCCCAGACCGTGTCCGTTCTGCGCCGAGGTCTGTCCTCTCGCGATTTTCCGGACGGGAGCCATCTCTATGGATCGGGGTACACCATCCACCCTGGCGACGGGATCCCCTTCTCCTACGAACTGCTGATGCGTCCGTACGCGTCCCTGCGGGTGGGCGACGAGGTCGCCGACGCCGTCGGCCGGGCATGGCGGTTCGGCGGGCCCTGGAACTGGACCGCCTTCGATGGAGAGTCTGTCGGCGCGGGCCCGGAGTGGCCCCTTGTCCTACTCACCCGAGCAGGAACGCCATGCTCTGCCGAGGGCGCGAAGGCAGTGGCTACGAGCACAGCGAGCGGTTCGCATCAGGAGACAGTCCGAGAGTGGGTGTCACTCACTGCGGCCTCGCCCACACCCTGACCCGCGAGGGGCACCTCCGGCGTCTCTCCCGTGGCTGAGCACTTTTCGAGATGGATGACATGTGGTCGAACTGGTCGACACTCCAAACGGCCAAGCTCTCGTCCCCCACTGAGGCGAAGCACGCCGCCGCCCGCTCCCAGCCCGCCGGACCCGAGTCTGCCCAAGGGTGATCAAAAAGACCCAATCGGTGGCCCAGTGATACGAACCCGCGCATACGCGGGCGGTCGAGCCGGGTCGCTGAGTCCTCGAAGTCTCCTCCAGCACCGGGCACGGTCCGTATCCGGTCCGTGTGCGGAGCGGGCGCTCCGCACAGTGGGACTGGCCCTCCTCTGCCGGGCAGTCACGTTCCGGGCCGCGAGCTTTCCCCAGTACAGAGGGGGGGCTAGCCACACGGCCGACCGGCCCGTTGCCCGGATGGTCCGGCAGACCTCGAACAACGAGGCTGAATACATACGGATCCACCATGCAGGAAAAGGAACGCTCTGTGTTCAGCTTCAAGCCGCCGCGCCGCCGTACCGCTCGCACTGCCACCATCGGCGCTCTCGCCGCCGCGGCCTGCGCCACCGTCATGGCCGGCAGTGCCGGCGCCATCGTCAATGGATCGGACTCCGCCGAGAAGTACCCGTTCATGGCGACCATCCCGGAGTCGGCCCCCACGCTGGGCCTGAACGACGGGACGTGCGGCGCGTCTCTGATCGATCAGCAGTGGGTGCTGACGGCGGCACACTGTGTGAAGGGCGACGGCCTCGAACTGGACGGCATCGTGCGCGTCGGCAGCGACCACCGCAAGTCCGGTGGCACGGTGCGGAAGATAGACCGGACCTTCATCCACCCCGGTTATGTGAACGGCGACGGCAAGGTCGCCAACAAGAAGGACATCGCGCTGATACGTCTGGACCGTCCGGTCGCCCAGCAACCCATCAAGATCGCCGAGCAGGCCGGACGGCCCGGCACACCGACCCGGCTCCTGGGCTTCGGCACGACCGTCGACACCACGTTCAAGTTTCCCGACCGGCTGCAGGAGCTGAACACCCGCAGGGGCGCCGTGTCCGAGTGCGCGCCCGGCTACGCGGACCGGACCAGGCTGTGCACCGTCACCACCGTGCCCAAGGCCATGGCGTGCTTCGGGGACTCCGGCGGACCGCAGGTCCAGAAGGGCCGGGACGGTCGCTGGGAGCTGATCGGGGTGACCTCAGGACCTGGTGCCCCGAAGGTGCCGTGCTCGCAGGGCCCCGGCCTCTACACCAGCGCGCCCGCCTACGTGGGCTGGATCGACGAGACCATGAAGACCAACAGCGCCCAGCCACCTGCGGCCCGGGGCTCCAACCTCGCCGAGACCGGTACGAACGACACCACCGCGGCGATCACTGGTGTGGCTGCCGCGCTGATCGTCGCCGGTGGCGTTACCGCCGTCGTGGTACGCCGGCGCAAGGCCCGCCGGGCCGCCTGAACGAAACCGGCGCAGCCCAAGGGCGGCCTCGAGTGCGATCCGATCCTGCCCTCGGACACTGTCACCGGGTCGAGCAACGTGTCGCACCCGCACGTGTGAGACCACAGCGCAGGGCGCATCGGCGGGTCGTTCTCGCCGCCGTCTTCTTGGGTTGTGCGGGTGGAGAAGGCAATCCCGTAGCGGTCTGACGCCCTCTTGATCACGCCACCTCCCCCCTGAGCCCCGCCTGATCTCCGAGGCCAGCAGGATGAGTCCACCCTCCACCTGCGGCCCGGGGTGTTGCTGTTGATGGGCAGGGCACGGCCGAGCGCCACAACTGGCCCCTGAGCGTTCTGGTTGACCAGCGCGGAGGATGGCCTCGCAGGACAGGTGAGACGGGACACGACGGGTGGAACCTGGTCAGACATGCGGGAACTGCTGGCTAGAGACGTGTCGCAGTCCGGACAAGGTCGGCGACGGCTCTGGACCGGCTGTGCGACGGCCAGGCGATCACGGTGGTGACTGTCGGCGCGTCCAGCACGCGCACGGCCGCAAGGTCACCGTGCAGTTCGGCTCGGCACGACTCCGGTGAGACCGCGCAAGCACGGCCGAGCGCGACGAGCTGCAACAACTGCGCGTGGTCGCGGACCTCCGGGCCGGGGCCGGGCGGATAGGTGCCGTCGGAATCGGGCCAGCGTGGCAGGGGCAGGCCCGGCAGCCCGGCGATGTCGGCCATGTACACATGGGGCCGGGCGGTGAGCGGATGTCCGGACGGCAGGACCACGACCTGGCCCTCCGTGCCGAGCTCTTCCGCGTCGAACCCGGCCGTCGAGTCGAACGGCCGGTGCAGCAACGCCACGTCGGCCCGGCCCTCGCGCAGGAATCGTTCCTGCTCGGCCGGACCGCACAGGATGACGTCGACGGCGACCGCGCCGGGTTCGGCGGCATACGCGTCGAGCAGTTTCGCCAGCAGTTCTCTGGACGCGCTGGCCTTCGTGACCAGAACCAGACCGGGACGGCCGGTCGCAGAAAGGGCAGCGCGGCGGGTCCGGCGCTCGGCGGCGTCGACCGCGTCGAGGGCCGCCCGGCCCTCGACCAACAGCATCCCGCCGGCCTCCGTGAGCGTGACGGTGCGGCTGGTCCGGTCCAGTAGAGCTGCTCCGAGCCGACGTTCGAGCTGCTGGATCGCCCGTGACAGCGGCGGCTGCGCGATCCCGAGCCTCTGTGCGGCGCGCCCGAAGTGCAACTCTTCTGCGACAGCGACGAAATAGCGCAGTTCCCGGGTCTCCATCTCGCCACGGTAACCCGGATCAATACCCTGACGGTATCGCCTTCCACCCGATCGGTCTTGGACGCCCACCGGGCTCCGCGGGCAGCATGGTCCCCATGAGCGAACGAACGATTGCGCTGGTCACCGGCGCGAACAAGGGAATCGGTTACGAGATCGCCGCGGGCCTGGGCGCCCTCGGCTGGAGCGTCGGCGTCGGCGCCCGCGACGATGAGCGCCGCAGGGCCGCGGTGGAGAGACTGCGCGCGGCCGGCGTCGACGCGTTCGGCGTACCACTGGACGTGACCGACGATGCGAGCGCGACCGCCGCCGCACGGCTGATCGAGGAGCAGGCCGGGCGCCTCGACGTGCTCGTCAACAACGCCGGCATCACCGGCGGCATGCCGCAGGAGCCCACCCTGGTCGATCCCGCCGTCATCCGGACGGTCGTGGAGACCAACGTGATCGGCGTCATCCGCGTCACCAACGCGATGCTGCCACTGCTGCGCCGCTCGGCCTCACCACGGATCGTGAACATGTCCAGCAGTGTCGGCTCCCTCACCCGGCAGTCGGGAACCGGTGCTGAGCAGACGACGGGCCCGGTGGCCGTGGCATACGCGCCGTCGAAGACGTTCCTGAACGCCGTCACCCTCCAGTACGCCCGGGAGTTGACCGGCACGAACATCCTGATCAACGCCGGCTGTCCCGGCTACGTCGCGACCGACCTCAACGGCTTCCGCGGCGTGCGTACTCCCGAACAGGGCGCGGCGATCGCCATCAAACTCGCGACCCTGCCCGACGACGGCCCGACCGGCAAGTTCTTCGAGGACGCCGGCGTAGTGCCCTGGTGATGTGCACGGCAGTCACCAGCCGCCGGACGAGACGGCTTCGCCCGTGCGTCTCGAACAGGTCTGTCGACGCCGGTTCCACAGGAAGGGCAGTTCACCGCAGGTTCCAGGAAGCCTGGCCATGTGGTTCCGACCAGCGTGTCCCGCGAGCTCGAACCGCCAGGTCACCACACGCATACGGTTCCGGCTAACGCTGACTGTCGCGCTCCGGCACAGCAGGGAAGCGGGGAGGAGGGGTTCCCCGGGCGAGGCGGTGCCGGAGCCGGAGCCGGTCATTGGGCTCCAGCGAAATGACCGGTGATCGCGGATTCGCTCGTGCGCCGGAGCATCGGTGAGGGCCGACGCCCTCGGTCCCGCCGATCCCGGTCGCACCTGTCGGCCTGAGCCGTAGGGCCGAGAGATGCATCGAGGTGGGCGGCATCTCTATTCCTGGGCAAGGCATCCGGCGCCACCGCGACGCGTGGATCGGGCACGGGATCCCCGCTGGCGCACACGGCCTGATGCACGGTGAAAAAACTTCGACGATCTCGACGACGGTTGGGGCACCCTGGACGGGCACCGGCCCGTTCTGACCGCACTGGCTCCCCAGTGCTGGCGTGCTCCCGGCTGGGAAACCGAGACGCGTGCGATCGCCACCCGGCGCGACGGCGTTGCCGGACTGCGCGTCTCCCCAGCCTGGCGCTCAGTGCCCGATGGAGAGGAACCGTCCGTAGCGCGCGCAGGACAGCCCCCGCGCCCGCGGAGCCTGGCGGCGTCTACGGAGGCGCTCAGCGCAGCGCGGAGCGTGTTGTTCTGCTGGAGCGCCACGGTCCGCCGGCTGAATTCCTGCCTCTGTCGCGCGGCCTGTTCGCCGACGAGCCTGTGCTCCCGGGCCAGCCGCTCCCGTTCGCCCACCAGTTGCTTCCGTGCCCGCTCGCGCAGGGATTCGGTAGCGGACTCCACGGACTGGCGAGGGTCGGTGCGCTGGGCCCGGCGGCCGGTGTTGTCCTGCTCGATCGGCTGTCGCTCCGCCGCGTTGGGGGCACCAGGAACCCGTGCGTCACCACCCTGTGCAAAGACCTCGCTGACCAAGGAGCTCGGACACGATCGCGTCATGTGTTCCGTGGATGGACCACCGCGACGGCGAACGGGGTGATCATGACCGGTCCGCGCAGACCGTAGGAAGAGGTGCGCGTGCTGGTCTTGTTGTAGTGCGTGACAGCGTTGCGCAAGGTCGTCCGCACGACCACCTCGACCTCGTTGCGGCCGGCCTTGAGGTGGCCGGTGACGTCCCAGGGAATGTCGGAGACGATCTGCGTGCCCACCTGTTCGCCGTTGATGTGGATCTCGGCGGTGCCATCCACGGTGCCGAGGTCGAGGCGGACTCCCCGGCCGCGGCCGATCCAGGTGTCCGGGACGGTGAAGGCGCCGGTGTACGTGCCGATGCCGGACGCACCCGCCAGCTGGTCGCGGTCACGCCAGTCCCAGAGGGGGAAGGTGCCGGACAGGGTGGAGATGTCGATCTTCTTCGGCCCGCCGGGCGTATCGGCCTCGACGGACAGGCCCCACGCGTACGGTCCTTGGCGTGCGGTATCCATGCGGGCCGGCTGCGCCGTCACCGTCGTACGACGGCCATCGCTCAGGGTGAAAGTGCGGTTTCCGGCCTCCGCGGTGTGCAGTTCGATGCGGCCGTCGACCACGACCAGGTCATCGTGGACGGTGTCGGTGTCGGTGACGTGCACCGGGACCGGGCCGCGGGTGTCGAGTGCCAGCACCCGGGTCTCCTGGGCGCGCAGCCGGACGGGCACGAGGGTGCGCCCGTGCTCGAACGCGTACTGGGCGGATGCTTCGATACCGCCGTTCCACAGGTCCAGCACGGACACCGCACCCGTGCCCTCGATGGCGGGTGTGAACTCCACGACGTCGTTCGTCGGGTTGTACAGGTACACGTATCGCACGCCGTGGGAGTACCGGAGCTGCGTGAGGACGTGAGCGCCGCTCCACGACACGCGCGGAAGCGCCTTCGCCCTGTGCAGCGCCTGCAGGACTTCCGCCTGCGTGTCGACCCGGACCGCGTGACGGCTGCTCAGCGTTCGCGCGAGGGAGTCGGTCACTTGCTCGTCCGCGTCGCGACCCGCCCGGTAGGCCGTGTCGCGCTGCGGGAGTTCACCGACGAAGACGACGGTCACGCCTGCCTCGACGGCTCGCTCGACGGCTCGGGCCGCCTCGACGGGCAGGGCACGTTCGTCCACGACCAACGCCCGGTACTGCGGCCCGGACGGACACAGCACGCCCTTGCCCACGGCGCCCTTCTCCGCGAGTCCGACCGGATCGATGTACTGCACGGAGTACCCGTTGCGTTCGAGCGCGAACGTGTCGAACAGGGCGGCCGGCTGGGTGCCTTCGTCCGAGGACAGGCGTGCCGCGGTGGTCAGGAATCCGTCGCGGTAGACGGCCACGTCGCAGCGGGGAGACCCGGACTCCAGGATCAGGGCGCCTCGCGCCCAGTACTCGGTGGTCCGGGCGAGGGCCGGCCACTGCGGGTTGTGGGCGTCGTTGAAGCTGTCCAGGTTGTCCCCGAAGCGGTACTTGCCGGGCCAGGCGGCGCCGGCGCTCATGTACTGGAAGCCGTGCAGGAAGGGCTGGGTGATCCCGGCGGCCCACTCCTTGTCGATCATCGCCTTGTAGTCGCCGGGGCTGACCTGGTGGCACTGTTCCGGCTGGGCGCCCAACTCGGTCGACACCCGCACGGCCCCACCCTGATGGGCTCCCCCGACCACGGCACGCTGCCAGTCCAGGGCGTAGCGCCATCCGTAGGAGCGGATGTCCGTGGGGAACCGGTCTCCGGAGTTGTACGACTCCCCCTCCACCCTGCCGCCCGCGCGCGCCAGTTCACGGTTGCTGCGGATCGGCTCCAGGTCCTGCCCGTAGGCCGCCTGCGCCTTGTACGTCATCCCGTAGCCCCGCGCCCAGTCCTGGAAGGGTCTGAGGTGGTTCTCGATGTACAGGTCGGTCAGAAGACGGTAGTAGTCGGCGCGCACCTTGGACGCCTGCCCGTCGGACGACTGGAAGTCGGCACGCGGTGGCTCGGTGGGAACCCAGTAACGGCTCATGCCGTGCTGGAACACCAACGGCAGGAAGGGTACGAGGTCGTAGCCGCGCCGCTTCTCGAACTCCTCGGCGAACGCGGGCGCCCAGAACAGGGAGTCCGCGTTCAGTTCGAGGGAGTCCTCGAAGAAGTCGCCGCCGCAGCGCCTCAACGCGTCGGCGTTGTCCTTGCCGACCTGGTGCTCATCGAGGTACTCCGTGGCTCTGCGTGCGGCCTCGGCATCGAAGACGCTGGTCACGGCGCGCTCACCCTCGCGACGCCAGAACCCGAGGACGATCCAGTCGCCTGCATGCGGGGCCTGCCAGGTCAGCTTCCCGTCGACCACCTTGTCGGTCACATCCCGCAGCGAACCGGCTTTCAGAACGGTGGACTCGGCCGGAATCCTGATGGGCGTGCCGTACGGGGGGCGTTCGTTCGCGGGCAGCAACTCGGCTGCCGGGCCGCGCTCGACGACCAGCGCCACCGTGGCGGCGACCAGAGTGGCCTTCCGCTTCTTGTCCGGGTCGTCGAAGGGCCAGGGCACCTCGCCCGTGAAGCGGCCGCCTTTGGCATCCGCCCGCCCGTACTGGAGTTCCTGCTGCGCGTAGCCGGATCCGGAACCCGTGTTCGGTGTCTGGACGGGCCAGTTCGCACCCATGGTCATGCTGACCCGCATGCCGAGCGGGGCCGCCGCGTCGAGGACGGCCCGCAGGTTCTTGCGCTGGTCCTCGTTGCCCCAGGAGTCCGACGAGTACGCGATCTCGACTTCGCCGAAGCCTGCCTCGGCGATCGCGGTGAACTCCCGCACACTCTCCTCGACCGACAGAGGCGCCGCCCACCACCAGCGCACCGCGGGCCGGTAACGGGCCTCCGGGGACGCGAACGCCGCCCCGGGCACGGGCGCGGGCAGACGTGCGGCGTTGGCTGCCTCCACCTGTTCGGCCCGCGCGACCGACGCGGTCACGGCCCGCTCCGCCGCCCGGGCCTGGTCCGCACCGCGCGTTGCAATGGCGGCGGTGGTGGCGGTCGCGGCTCCGGCCACGAACAACGATCTACGGGACAGCATGGCCACGTGCCTCGGCTCCTTCACGTTCGACATCGAGGCATACCTCACCCGCGCGTCGACTGATACGTTTCATTGCCGCGCTGACGCTACCGACTCGTTTCACACAAGCCCATAGCCCTGCAGGCATTCAAAGTTCAGGGATTCCGGTTGAACGATTCAATAACGTCGGCGTGGGTGGCGGCCGGGTACGGCTCGACGCAGGGGACGCGGGCTCAGGTTCATCGGCGCCGCCGTCGCGGTCGGCGCCTTCCAGGGTGCCGACCGCGACGCCCAGGAACTCGCGGGTGGTGCGATAGCTGAGCATCAGTTTCGCCGTGCGAGCGACCCCGCAGGTTGACGCCCAGGCTGCCCGGGGTGACCTGGTTGCCATAGATCCTCAGCTGTGTGTCGAGCGACGAGGAAGATGTCGTCGCCGTCCCGGGGCGCCATGGCGCGCAGCGTCATCCAGTGCTCGGCAGAGGCCCGCGGCCTCGTTCACGACGATGTGCCGGCAGGGGTAGCGCATCCAGGCGCCCGTCCCGGACTGCGCATGCTGCCGGGGCCCGCCGGACTCCTCCTCCCGGCGACGGGGCTCCTCGATCTTGTGCCGCCGGGCCATCTGCGACTGAACTGCGCGTGAGGCGACTTGGTGATGTGCCGGCTTCTTCGCCCCGTACGAACTCCGGGACGCCGATGGCTTCGATCCGGTCGCCGTCACTCGCGTGCTTGGTCCGGCGCGCGTTCGTGACCGGCCATTCCTCAGAGAAAGGCACAGGTGAGAGGCGGTTATTGGCTCTCTGCTCCGAGTGCGGGCGCCCAGAGCGTCAAATGCGCGTCATGGCCAACAGTCCATCGGGATCCGCCGTCGCACGGTGCCCGGGTGGTCACTACAAAGGCCGGCAGGGGCAAGGCGCCTGCCGGGAGCGGCTACAGGTGTAGTCCCACATGATTCACGATGAACCGCTTCTCCTCGGAATCGAGGGCGAAGTAGATGCGTCCGACCTCGTTGGGCGAGACGGCGTCCCGGACCTTGCTCTGGGGCAGTCCGAGCTCCACGAGTCTGATCGCCCTTGTCCACGGCCTGATCCGCTACCTACCGCGCCTCAAGACACGCCTTCCACGGCCCGGCTGCGGGATCCGCTCCCCGTCTGCGGTCGGGGAGCCCTCGTCCTGAACGACTTCCCCCGTGATGACCTGGCCGGCAGGCTTGGCGAGTTCCAGGCCGGAGAGGTGCGTCTTGAGCCTTCTGGACATGGGGCGGAAGGTCGCGAAGGTGAGCCCGCCGGACATCACAGCCCCGACGAGGGGAATGGCCTTCGAAACGGACTTGGCAAAGGTCTGCTTCGTCATCTCGACGCCGAGGTAACCGGCGACCTTCTTCACGATGGGGTAGACGACACCCTGGGTCAGTGCCTTCTGAGGCAGCTTCTTGGCTACCTGCTCCGACATCATCCCCGCCACCTTCCCCACGGCGGCGTTCGCGGACTGGGTTCCGAACATCACTCCGAAGAAGAGCGTGAGCACTCCTTTGGTCGCGTCATCCAGGTCGTCGTTGTCGACAGAAAACAGATCGGGCCAGCTGTAGAGGTAGGCGAGCTTCTGCGCGATGCGCAGCATGTGGGCGACGTATTGGGCCACATCGGCCGGTACCGTGGCGGGCAGGGCGATGAGTCCAGGAATCCCAGCAGCTGCGGAGACCGCGCTCACCTTGGCGGTTTCGTAGCGAATGGACTCGTTGGCCACCCTGTCCAGAACAGCGAGAGGGATACCCGCCGCTGCGGGGGTCTCTTCTGTCGCTCTGCGCAGTTCATCCTCCGAGCAATGACGGGCCAGCGCCGTCCGGAGGTACGCCTCCCTGTCGATCCGCACGCCCGGAAGCCTTGCGGCGCCGACCAGAAGAGCGGAGAAGCGCGACTCCGCGTTCTCGCTCACTTTGCCCGTGACCATGCCAGGAACGTACAGCAGACGGGTGACCCGCATCCCTCGGATCGGTCATTCCGATCCCGGATCGGGATTGCAGGGCGACGCGCTCCTGGCCGAGGACCCGGTCGCCTGATCTGGTCAGCCATTAGTAGCTGTTGTCGTTCCCATCTTGAGGGGGGCTGTCGAACGGGAGTCTCGTTCGGGTGATCGCGGTCGGCCGTGGGCATGAAGGCAGGGCCTCTTGGTAGCTCGGGGCTGCGAAGCCGACCGGGATCCAGGAGACCCTGCTGGAGCAGTTGTGCGTGTGCGCGCCGGTGGAGTTCAACTCGGCTGCTCCGGCGTGTGATTGTGTCGCTCACCGGTTCGGCGATGCGGCCGATCACCCGGAACGTGTTCGGCGGTATCCCTCGGACGTGACGGACGCGGAGTGGGCCGTGGTCCGGCCACTGCTGCCGGTGCCGGGCTGGCTGCGGGGCCGGGGCGGGCAGCCGGAGGCGTACCGCCACCGGGCGATACTGGACGCGGTCCGCTACCTCGTCGACAACGGCAAGTGGCGGGCGATGCCGCCCGACTTCCCGCCGTGGGACCAGGTCTACGCGTTCTTCCGCCGCTGGCGCGACCACGTGCTGGTCCGGGAGTTCCACGACCGGCTGCGCGGCCGGGTCCGCGAGAAGGCGGGGCAGGATGCGGAGCCGACGGCCGGTGTGATCGACTCGCAGTCGATCAAAGCGGACGCCGTCGTCGGCGCCGACAGCCGCGGCTTCGACGGCGGCAAGCTGATCAACGGCCGCAAGCGGCACGTCGTGATCGACACCCTCGGCCTGCTACTGGGCGTCGTGGTCACGAGCGCGGACATCGGAGACCGCGCCGCCGCGAAGGCGCTGCTCGCCCAGGCGTCCGAAGCCCACTACCGCCTGAAACTCGCCTGGGCCGACGGCGGTTACACCGGCAGCCTCGTCGAGCACTGCCTGCCGCGTTCGGCCTGGTCCTGGCGATCGTCAAGCGCAGCGACGACACGCGCGGTTTCGTGGTGCTGCCCAAGCGGTGGATCGTCGAGCGGCTCTTCGCCCACCTGATGCGAAGCCGCCGCCTGGCGCTCGACGTCGAACGCCGCACCACCAGCGCCGAGGCAATGGTCTACTGGTCGATGACCATGATCATGACCCGCCGCCTGGCCCGCACCCGCCCCGCGCGAGCGTGAAGCGGCCCGGCGACGACTCGGTCAGCCAGCCCCGCGCGACCAGGCGTTTCGCCTTCGACCGCAACGCCTCCGCCTTGGCCGGCACCACGTCCATACTGAACGCGGAGGCCATCTCCTCGCAGGTCAGCGGGCCCTGACCGAGACGGACCCGGTCCTCGAGGGCGGCCAGGATGCGCTGGTGGACGAGCTCGCCTGGGTGGCTGCGCACCGAGCGCCTGCGTTGAGCGCGCTGCTGTCGCAGGCATCGCCACCCGGAAACCGGTTCACCCCAAGTGATCCTTTTTAGTACGGAGTTGGCCGGCCCTATCGGGCGACGAGGCCACCTGGGACGATCGCTTCTACACCAGCAGAGCGCTGCCGGATCCACACTCGCCGTTGACCACGCCCTGCCCCACCGGCGTGGGCACCTGCACCGCCAGGAGACCTGGTGGTGGAGGGGAACCCGACGTCCCCGGTGGGCATGCCGGTGGCGCAGGTCGCCTCAGCAGCCAGGCGACGGGTTCACCCGGGAAGGCAGTGAGGGTGGTAGCGGTCGAGGCGCCCAGCCGGGTCACGTGGCCGTCTCCGATTCTGAGGCCGGGCAGTTCGCGCTTCCCAGGTCAGGTAGTGGGATGTCTGCTACAGGATCTCAAGCACCGCGCGGCAAAAGCCGGGAGCGGGAGCAAGAGCTTCTCGATGCAGATGCTGTCGGCGAACGGAGGCGTCGTGCAGGCGAGCGCGGCGGCTGCCGAACTGTTCCAGACCGGCCTGTCCGACCTCGTCGGCCGCCACGCGCACATCATCCTTGCACCGGCGCCCGAACCTCGGCCAGCTGCACCGGAGATGGAACGGCCTGATGGCCCGCCGTGTGAGACGGGTGGAGACGTCCGCCGCGCTCGTCGACGTCCAGGGGCGGCAGCGCCGCGCACAGCTCCACCTGAGGCGCGGCCGTCGGGCCCGCGGCCGGCGCCGGGATCGTACGAATCCGCGCGGGCGAGCGGTGTGCCGCCACCCTCCGCGGATGCCTTTGCTGCGGCTCCGATGCCGCGAAAGGTGCTCACAGAGGATCGAGGGGTGCGCAAAGATGATTCAAAGCACCCTTGACCCAACAACTTTGAGCAAATAGCGTCTGGGCGTTCCGGTTTTAGGGCAGCGTCCCCCACGGAACGGACCGTGTCGCTTCCCACGGCTTCTCCCACGCGGTGAGGCTGCGGCCCCCCACCCCAGGAAGGCTCCGCGTGCGCAGACGTTCCCTCCTCACAGCGGCTGCCGCCACGACGCTCGCGGCGGCCCCGCTCGCGTCCGGCTGCAGTTCCTCCTCGTCGCCCTCGCCCTCCTCTGGCGGCGGCTCCCGGCGTGGCCATCTCACCTACGGCGTCTGGGACGTCTACCAGGTGCCGGCCATGAACCGGGCGGCGCGGGAGTTCGAGCGCACGCGGCCGGGCGTCACCGTCGATGTGCAGCTCACCCCCAACGGGACGTACTGGACCAAACTGCGCACGGCGTGCACCGGCGGCGCCGCACCGGACGTCTTCTGGATGAACGGGCCCAACTTCGGCCTCTACGCCGATGCCGGGCAGCTCCTCCCGCTGGAGACCGAGGGGTCCGACGCCGTGCTGCGCCCCGCCGACTTTCCGGCCGACCTGGTTTCCCTCTACCGCTGGAAGGGCACTCAGTACGGCGCCCCCAAGGACTTCGACACGGTCGCGTTGTGGTTCAACAAGGAGATCTTCGACCGGGCCAAGGCCGACTACCCGGACGCCTCCTGGACCTGGCAGGACCTGATCGCCACCGCCCAGCGGCTCACCGACCGCAAGCGCGGGATCTACGGCGTCGGGGCCCCGGTCCGCGCACAGGAGAACTACTACAACTCGATACCCCAGGCCGGCGGCTGGGTCATCTCCCAGGACAAGGAGCACTCCGGCTACTCCGACGACCGCACGCGGGAGGGGCTGCAGCTGTGGATCGACCTGATCCACCGCTACCGCGCCGCCCCGTCCCTGCAGCAGATGACCGACACGGACCCCACCCAGATGTTCCAGTCAGGAACGCTGGCCATGACCTACGAGGCGTCCTACAACGCGGCGACGTTCTACGCCGACCCCGAGCTGCGGGCCAAGGTGGACGTCGCGCCGATGCCCAAGGGCCGCCGCCGTGCCACCGTCCTGCACGGCCTGGCCAACGTCGTCTACGCCCGGACCCGGCAGCCCGAGCTGGCCCGGGAGTTCGTCCGGTTCCTCGGCGGGGAGCGGGCCTCACTGCTCCAGGGCAAGTACGGCACCGCCATCCCGGCCCGCAACGGCACCGCGAAGCCGTGGGCGGCCGGAATGCCGCGCTTCGACCTCCAGGTGCACCTGGACGCGCTCGACTACGCGGTGCCCTTCCCCGGCTCCGCCAACAGTGCCGCCTGGCAGCACAAGGAACAGATGTGGCTCGCCAAGGCGTGGAGCGGCGACGCGACCCTCAAGGGCGCCACCGGCTCCCTGACCGATGCGATGAACCAGCTGCTCGCCCAGGAGAGGAAGGGCCGGTCCTGATGAGCCTTGATGTACGTACGCGGTCCGTCGTATCGGCGCAGCGCTCCGGGCCGGACGTCCTGGACCAGCGGGAGCTGCGCCGGCGCGAGCGCCGCTTCAGGAACCGGGACAAGTGGTGGGGCTACGCCCTGATCGCCCCGGCCGGCCTCGGCCTCGCGGTCTTCTACCTGTGGCCGGTGGTGCAGACGCTCTACTACAGCTTCACCGAGTGGGGCGCCTTCGGCGGGACCACCTGGATCGGCCTGTCCAACTACCGCACGCTGGTGGGCGACCCGGAGTTCTGGCACTCGCTGGGCAACACGGGCATCTACACCGGGCTGGTACTGCTCGGCATCCCGCTGTCGATGGCGCTCGCCGTGCTGCTCAACATCAAGGGCCTGCGCGGCACCGGCGTGTACCGCACGCTCTACTTCCTGCCAGTGGTCACGATGCCCGCCGCCGTCGCGGTGGTCTGGCGCTGGCTCTACAACGGCGACGTCGGCATCCTCAACCACGCACTGTCCTCGATCGGCATCGACGGCACCTACTGGGTGTCCGACCCGCACACCATCCGCTTCGCCGTAGCGGTCGTCGGCGTGTGGATGACCGTCGGCTACAACATGATCCTGCTGCTCGCCGGCCTCCAGAGCATCCCCGGCGACTACTACGAGGCGGCGGCACTCGACGGCGCGGGACGGGTGCGGCAGTTCTTCTCGGTCACCCTGCCGCTGCTGAGCCCCACCCTGTTCTTCACCACCGTGCTCTCGATCATCCAGTCCCTGCAGGTCTTCGACCTCGTGTACCTGATCATCGGCGCCAACACGACGAACTCGCTCCAGAACCCCGCCTACGGCGAGGGCCAGACCGTCGTGATGCTCTTCTTCCAGAAGGCGTTCTTCGACAACCAGCGCGGCTACGGCGCGGCCATCGTCTGCGTGCTGTTCGTCCTGATCATGGCGCTGACCACCGTCCAGTTCCGGTTGCAGAAGAGGTGGGTCCACTATGCGTGAGGCGACTGTGCGTGACGCTGCGCCTAAGCCGACGCGGCGGGCGAGCCGCGAAGGCAGGATGTGGCCCGCCCACGTCCTGCTCACCCTCGGCGCGGTCATCACCGTGTTCCCCCTGGTGTGGGAGCTGCTCACCTCCTTCAAGAGCTTCGGTGAGTCCGTGCAGGTGCCACCGACGATCCTGCCCGCGCACTGGGACTGGTCGAACTACAGCAAGGTCTTCGACGGCATCCCCTTCGGGCGGCAGTTCATCAACACCGTCGTGATGGCGCTGCTGCGCACCGCCGCCCAGCTGCTGCTCTGCTCGATGGCGGCCTACGCCTTCGCCCGGATCCGCTTCCCCGGGCGCGGGGCGATCTTCCTGGCCTTCCTCGCCGTGCTGATGGTGCCCGGACAGCTCTTCCTGCTCCCGCAGTACCAGATCATGCAGAACCTCGGCTGGCTGGACTCCATGCAGGCCCTCGTGGTGCCCGGCATGTTCTCCGCCTTCGGCACCTTCCTGCTGCGCCAGTTCTTCATGGGGCTGCCGGAGGAGCTGGAGGAGGCGGCCCGCCTGGACGGTGCCAATCCGTTCACCGTCTTCTGGCGCGTCGCCCTGCCGCTGGCACGGCCCGGGCTGCTGGCGCTGGGCATCCTCACGTTCCTGTGGTCCTGGAACGACCTGATGTGGCCGCTGATCGTGAACACCGACCCGGCCAAGATGCCGTTGTCGGCCGGCCTGGCCTCGCTCCAGGGCGCCCACCTGACCGAGTACCCGGTACTGATGGCCGGCTCCCTCCTGGCGACTCTCCCGGTGATCGTCGTGTTCGTCGCGATGCAGCGCCAGTTCATCCAGGGCATCGCCTTCTCCGGCATGAAGGGCTGAGCACGCCTGACCGACACGTCCATCCGTACCGAGGGTCGGCCGGAGAACTCCCGCTGTGCGGCAACGGGCGGCGCAGCGGGAGGGACCACGGGGCCGGTCAGCGGTTCACCGGCCGGGTGTCGGTGTCGAGCCCCAGCTGCCGAGCAGCGGCATCGACTCCTCGGAGGCCGAGCCGGGCGCGGCATGGAAGGTGACCAGCGACATGTCCTGGTCGGCCCGCGGGGAGCGGGGGTTTGCTCGTCCGATGGCCGTCCTGAGGCGCTCGATGTTCACCGCGATGACCGCCAGGACGTGCTGGATGTGGGCCTTCGCGAAGAAGTCCGCCGCGGAGGTGGAGAACGAGAAGCTGCGGCAGCAGGTGGCACGGCCGGAGAAGGATCTGGCCCGGAACAAGGCCGCACTCGAGGTGACGGGAAAGCCTCCCGCCCTCTTGGAAATGATCTCCGAGAGCGCGGACTGAAGCCTGCCGCTGTCCCTGTCGTGGACGAGGCGTTCACCGGCGTCGAAACTCAGCTGGGCATCACGGCCGCGTGCCGGCTGACCGGCCGCTCCAGAGCCGCCCACTACCGCAGCCTCAAGCCCCCGACGGTCCGTGCACCCCGCTCCTGCATGCAGGTGCAGCCCTCGGCTCTGACGGACCAAGAGCGCGCTGCGGTCCTGAAGTTGATGAACAGCGACGAGTACGCCGAGCTGGCGCCCGCGCAGATCTGGGCCCGGGAGCCGGACGCCGGCCGCTATCACTGCTCGGTCTCGACGATGTACCGGATCCTGCGCGAGCAGGGCCAGTCCGGTGAACGCCGGCGGCAGGCCACCCATCCCGCCAGGGCGGTGCCCGCACTGGTCGCGACCGGGCCCTCGCAGGTGTTCACCGGGGACATCGCCAAGGCGGCCGGACCGGCCAAGGGCACCTGGTATCACGCCTACGTGATCATCGACATCTTCAGCCGCTATGTCGTCGGCCACACCGTCGAGCGGGCCGGATCAGCTGTGCGGGCAGAGGAACTGATCCGCGAGACCATCATCCACAACGACATCGTGCCCCAGACCGTGCATGCGGACCGCGGCACCTCGACGACGTCGAAGAAGGTCTCCCAACCACTGATCGATCCGGGCGTGGCGTGGTCGCACTCGGGGCCGCGGGTCTCCAACGACACCCCTTACAGCGAGGCCCAGTTCAAGACCGCGAAGTACGTGTCGGACCATCCCGAACGGTTCGATTCGCCGGTCCACGCCCGCGAATGGTCCGACGCGTTGATCGCGTACTACAACCAGGAGCACCGGCACTCGGGCATTGGCTGGCACACGCCCGCCTCCGTCCACTTCGGGACCGCCGGGGAAGTCCGCGACCAGCGCGCCGTCACCCTCGCCCAGGCATACACCCGCCACCCCGAACGCTTCAGCCGCCGCCCCAGACCACCCGCACTACCCCAGACGGCCTGGATCGACGACCTGGCCAAACGCAGAGTCTCCGCACCACCAACCTCATAGCGTCACGACCGTCTCACTGGACTTGAGACTCACCGCCCTTGCCACCACGGGTTGCGCCACGTCCAGGACCAGCTCACCACCTGGCCCACTGCCCGGTGCGCCAGCGCCCCCACCTGGACAGTGGTCGTAGCCGGCCCGGCTCCCGCCTCGGATACCGTGTTCCTCTACGGGGTGCCATAACGGATGTGGCGCCCCCCACCGGAGGTAGTCAGCGTATGAGTTCAAAGCGCAGCAAGAATCCAGCCCTGCCCCTACTTGACGACGCATTCCGACTCGCGTCGGTCAAGGACGCCGAAGAGTCCACCCGTGACTTGGCCGCGCGGCTGGCCACCACCGAGCTGCGCCGCGCTTCCCACCCGGGCCGGATCACCTGGGAGCCCACCGAACAGGCCGAGCCCGTGCCGGTCCCGCCGAGTGTGGTCGACGGTGACGGGGACCTGTGGCTGCGGGACCGGGGCACTGGCACCTGGACCATGCCCGAGTTCAACCCGAAGGAGTTCCCGGCCCGCTGTGGCGAGGTTCTGACGTGGAACCAGCTTGCCTGCGAGTTCGGCCCGCTTACCGCACTGGCCGACGACCGCCGCATCGGCGGCGGCCGGCGCTGACCGCGCGGCCTTCTGGGATGACCGCGCCCCTGAAGCGCCCGTCACGGGTGGCTGGAAGCTCCAGCTCGCCGCCGAGCTCGACGATGGCGGCGAGCAGGTGAGCGTGGTGGTCGGTCACGATGTCTCCATATGGCAGCCGGATACGTCGTCGCTGTCCGTGGGGTCGGGGTGGAAGAAGCGGATGTAGCGGAGTCCGGTCTCCGGAGTGATGTTGAACACCGCGCATAGGTGCTACGGGTCAGCGCCGGTGACGGCGGCCTCTTCGAGGATTCGGTCCTCGCGAAGTTGCTGGGCGGTGACCGACGGCCGACCGGGACCCATCCGCCTCACTCTCGCTGACGAGCGTGTGAAGCCAGCGCGAGGACGGGAGTACTTCCCGATTTCCGCCACCCCTTTGATCCTCTCCATCGCTGAGCAGCCGCTCGGCGAGATCGGCCGCTGAGCAAAGCGAAGTTCAGGGCTCGGTCTCCGCGCCTCGGCCAGGGCGCCAGAGACTGCAGGGCCCCGCCAGGGGGTTCCGGCGCGGCGCTCGCACCTCACACGCGTCTCACTCGCCTGGACCACCCTGGCCCCCACAAGACGCGATCTACAACCTGCGCCATGTGGGACCGGCACCCCTGTCAGCACCGAAGGGCAAGACCCGGATCAAGGACGGCCCCACACGGGTTTCTGCCTAGCATTTCCCTCCGTCTCTGCAGCTCAGAAGCGGTGGAAGCCTTGCATCGCCAGCAGACGAAGTACCTACCGCCACTCTGCGCGGGTGACCGAGTGGGGCCGCTCTGCACCACGAAATTTGCGGCATCCTGCCGTTCCCGCCCAGCCAGGGGCGCCTGACCAGTGGGGAAACGCGCCTGATAACCCATCAGAACGAGCGTCAAGATGCCTCGTAGGGCGTCAATTCAGCGTCAAGATATCGCCCGTAACACCCGCAGTGCACATAACGCACACCACACGAACCCGCAGGTCAGTCGTCCTTCTTCACCGGCTCCAGAATCGCCACGCACTCCACGTGCGAAGTCATCGGGAACAGGTCGAACGCCCGCAGCGTCCGCACCTTGTACCCGCCCTCCGCGAAGTACGCCAGGTCCCGCGCCAGTGCCGCCGGGTCGCAGGCCACGTACGCGATGCGGCGGGCGCCGAGGGCGGCGAGGCGCTTGACCGTCTGCTTGCCGGCTCCGGCGCGGGGCGGGTCCAGGACGATCAGGTCGGCCTCGGTGATGCCGGTGCGGGGCAGGATCTGGTCGACCTTGCCGTGTTCGATGCGGACCCGCTCCAGGTCCTTGAGGTTGTGGCGGGCGTCCTCCACCGCGCGCTTGCCGGACTCGATGCCGAGGACCGCGCCCTTGTCGCCGAGGCGTTCGGCGAGGGAGCCGGCGAACAGGCCGACGCCGCAGTAGAGGTCGAGGGCCATTTCGCCCTTGCGCGGCATCAGGCCCTGCATGACGGCCTTGACCAGGGTGTAGGCGGCCTGCGGGTGGACCTGCCAGAAGCCGCCGGAGCCCACGCGGTAGGTGCGGTCGTCGGCGCGTTCGCGGACGAAGCCGCGGCCGTGGACGCGGTGCACTCCGCCGTCGTGCTCGTCCACGCGCAGGACCGAGACGGGCTTGTCGAGCTCGACCAGCGGGAGGCGCCCGCCGGAGCGGGGGGTGAGGATGACCTGGCGGTCGTTGGAGCCGGTGGCGGCGATGGCCTCCACCGTGGCCATCTGGGGCCAGTCCTGCTTCTCGATGCCGAGCTCGGTGACGCCGGGGGCGGCGATCAGGCACTGGTCGATGATCTCGATGTCGTGCGAGCGGTGCTTGCGCAGGCCGACCCGGCCGTCCTCGTCGATGGCGTACTGGACCCGGGTGCGCCACGCGGGCACCTCGCCCGGCGGGAGCTTGTCGCCCTCGGCCGGCATGACCGTGCCGTCCCAGCCGGCCTCCTCAGGGGTGAGGCCCGCGAGGTGCTGGAGCTGTTCGGCGATCACTTCGCCCTTGAGCCGTCGCTGGGCGCCGGGCTTGGCGTGCTGCCAGTCGCAGCCGCCGCACTTGCCGGGGCCCGCGAACGGGCAGGGCGCCTTCACGCGGTCCTTGGACGCCTCGATGATCCGTACCGCGTCGGCGCGCAGGAAGCGGGAGTCGGCCGCGCCGTCGGTGACCCGGGCGACGACCGTCTCGCCGGGGAGCGTGTGGCGCACGAACAGGACCTGGCCCTCCGAGGTCCTCGCGATGCAGTGGCCGCCGTGTGCGACCGGGCCGACCTCGACCTCGTACTCCTGCCCCACCAGTGATGCCGCTGATTCCACTGCTTCCACTGATTCCACGGCCTGCGATTCTTCCGCCTGCGGGTCTCCGGCCTGCGTTTCCCCGGTCTGCGGCGAAGTGGATTCGTTCTGCATGAGGGGGTGGCTCCAGAGATCAAGGGAAACGGGGAACGAACGCGACAAGAAAGCGGCCGGACAACAACCTACGAGTCTACGTGGGTGTCGTCCGGCCGCTTACCAGGATGGGCCGACGCCCGCACACCTGACCCGCGTCAGTTCTTCTGCGTGGGCTCCTTGGACCTGCGCTCCACCGGGCCCCGGCGCACCGAGCCCGGGGCGCTCCAGTCGGCACGCTTCCTGGCGCGCTTCTTGGCCGCCTCGGAGGACTCCAGCTGGTACGGAACGGAGGTGACCATCACACCGGGCGTGAAGAGCAGCCGGCCCTTGAGGCGCAGAGCGCTCTGGTTGTGCAGCAGGTGCTCGTACCAGTGGCCGACGACGTACTCCGGGATGTAGACGCTCACGACGTCGCGCGGGCTCTCCCGGCGCAGGCCCTTGACGTACTCGATCACGGGACGGGTCACTTCGCGGTACGGCGAGTCGAGGATCTTCAGCGGTACGTTGATGCCGCGCCGCTCCCAGTCCTCCCTGAGGACCTTCGTCTCGGCCGGATCGACGCTGATGGACAGCGCCTCCAAGTGGTCGGAACGGATCAGCTTGGCGTAGGCGAGGGCGCGCAGGGTGGGGCGGTGGAGCTTGGAGACCAGGACGATCGAGTGGACCCGGGAGGGGCGGATGCTCTCGTCGGACGGGGTCTCGTCGGCGGCGATCTCCGCGGCGACCCGGTCGTAGTGCTTACGGATCGCGGTCATCGTGCCGTAGAAGATCACCATGCCGAGCAGCGCGACCCAGGCGCCGTGGGTGAACTTGGTGGCGAGGACGACGACGAGCACCAGGCCGGTGAAGAAGGCGCCGAAGGTGTTGATCGCGCGGGAGCGGATCATGTGGCGGCGCTTGAGCGGGTCCTTCTCGGCCCGCAGGTGGCGGTTCCAGTGCCGGACCATGCCGGTCTGGCTGAGGGTGAACGACACGAACACGCCGACGATGTAGAGCTGGATCAGCCGGGTCGAGTCCGCCCCGTAGATGACGACCAGCAGGATCGCGGCGCCGGCCAGCAACACGATGCCGTTGGAGAAGGCGAGGCGGTCACCGCGGGTGTGCAGCTGGCGCGGCAGGTAGCTGTCCTGGGCCAGGATCGAGCCGAGCAGCGGGAAGCCGTTGTACGCGGTGTTCGCGGCCAGGAAGAGCACGAGTGCGGTGGCCCCGGCGAGGATCACGAAGAAGAACGTTCCGTCCCCGAAGACGGCGGCCGCGACCTGGGAGATCACCGGGTCCTGGACGAAGGTCGAACCGACCGGGGTGCCGTTGTTGATCAGGTCCGTCGCGGGGTTCTCGGCCATCTTGACGTCGGTGGCCATGGCCAGCCCGATGATGCCGCAGAACATCGTGACGGCGAGCAGGCCCATCGCCGCGAGGGTGGTGGCGGCGTTCTTGCTCTTCGGCTTGCGGAAGGCGGGGACGCCGTTGCTGATCGCCTCGACGCCGGTGAGGGCGGCGCAGCCGGAGGAGAACGCCCGCAGCAGCAGGAAGACCAGGGCGAAGCCGGCCAGGCCCTGGTGCTCGGCCTTGATCGTGTAGTGCGAGGTCGGGGCGTGCATGGTGTCGCCGAGGACCAGTCCCCGGAAGGCACCCCAGATGATCATGATGAAGACGCCGGCCACGAAGAGGTACGTGGGGATGGCGAAGAGCTTCCCGGACTCCTTCACGCCGCGCAGGTTCATCACCGTGAGCAGCACGATGGCCGCGACGGCGCAGGCGGTCTTGTGCTCGACGACGAACGGGATCGCGGAGCCGAGGTTCTCCACCCCGGAGGCGATGGACACGGCGACGGTGAGGACGTAGTCGACCAGCAGGGCGCTGGCGACGGTCAGGCCGGCCTTCGGGCCGAGGTTGGTGGTCGCGACCTCGTAGTCGCCGCCGCCGCTCGGGTACGCGTGCACGTTCTGCCGGTAGGAGGCGACGACGGTGAACATCAGGACCACGACGGCGACCGCGATCCACGGGCTGAAGTGGTAGGCCGACACGCCTGCGATGGACAGCACCAGGAGGACTTCTCCGGGTGCGTAGGCCACCGAGGACAGCGGATCGGACGCGAAGACGGGCAGGGCGATGCGTTTGGGGAGGAGTGTCTCCCCCAGCTTGTCGCTGCGCAGGGCCCGTCCGATCAGGATCCGTTTGGGCACGTCGGTCAGTTTGGACACGCTGAGGATCGTAAGGGTTCCGTATGGAGCCCGCCGACACACCGCCCCCGTATCAGTTGAATCTCCTGCACTCGGAGGAAAAAGCCACGAAATCCTTAACGGAATCCTTGCACCGCGGCCCCCGGAACGGACCGGAACACGCACCGGCACCCTTCGGCTTACTGCCCCTTTGCCATCGCGGCCCCGGCGAAAGGACACTCGAATGAGGCAACGCACCCGGCGCCGCATAAGCTCATCCTGGGCAACGGGGCGAACCGTTGCCCCATTGTTTGCCCGGCCAGCCGAGGAAAGAGTGTGAGCAGGGTGTTTTCGCAGGTCAGCCGGACGACCAGGAGTGCGAGGTAGGCGCAAGGTGCACATCGTCATCATGGGCTGCGGGCGAGTAGGAGCCGCTCTCGCGCAGACCCTGGAGCAGCAGGGGCACACGGTCGCCGTCATCGACCAGGACCCCACCGCATTCCGGCGCCTCGGCTCCGGTTTCGGCGGCCGTCGCGTCAGCGGCGTCGGTTTCGACCAGGACACTCTCCGCGAGGCGGGGATCGAGGAGGCCGGCGCGTTCGCGGCGGTGAGCAGCGGCGACAACTCGAACATCATCGCGGCCCGGGTGGCGCGCGAGATGTTCGGCATCGAGAACGTCGCCGCCAGGATCTACGACCCGCGGCGTGCCGAGGTCTACCAGCGCCTCGGCATCCCCACGGTCGCCACCGTGCGCTGGACCGCGGACCAGATGCTGCGCCGGCTGCTGCCCTCGGGCGCCGAGCCGCTGTGGCGGGACCCGAGTGGTGGTGTGCAGCTCGCCGAGGTGCACACCACACCGTCCTGGATCGGCCACAAGATCAGCACGCTGCAGGAGGAGACGGGCGTCCGCGTGGCGTTCCTCACCCGGTTGGGCGAAGCCGTACTGCCGTCGTCGCAGACGGTGCTGCAGGAGGGTGATCTGGTCCACGTGATGATGCGTACGGACGAGATCGCGAAGGTCGAGGCGGCCTTCGCCGAGGGCCCTGAGGAGGGCGGTCACTGATGCGTGTCGCGATTGCCGGGGCCGGTGCGGTGGGCCGTTCCATCGCGGCCGAGCTGCTGGAGAACGGCCACGAGGTGCTGCTCGTCGACAAGGCGCCGACCGCCATCTCGGTGGAGCGGGTGCCGATGGCCGAGTGGCTGCTGGCGGACGCCTGCGAGATCACCTCGCTGGACGAGGCGGCGTTGCAGCGGTGCAACGTCGTGATCGCCGCGACCGGAGACGACAAGGTGAACCTGGTCGTCTCGCTGCTCGCCAAGACGGAGTACGGCGTGCCGCGGGTCGTCGCCCGGGTGAACAACCCGAAGAACGAGTGGCTGTTCAACGAGTCGTGGGGCGTCGATGTGGCGGTGTCCACGCCGCGGCTGATGTCGGCCCTGGTCGAGGAGGCGGTGAGCGTCGGCGATCTGGTCCGGCTGCTGCGCTTCAGCCACGGCGACGCCAACCTGGTCGAGCTGACGCTGCCCCCCGAGTCGGCGCTGGCCGGCACGCAGGTCGGTGAGGTGGCGTGGCCCGAGGACACCTCGCTGGTGACGATCATCCGCGGACAGCGGGTTCTGACGCCGAGCACGGAGGAGACCCTGGAGGCCGGTGACGAGCTGCTGTTCGTGGCGGCCCAGGCGCGCGAGGAGCAGTTGGAGGACCTGTTGTCGGTGCGCCGGGGCGATCCGGAGAGCTGAGACACGGGACACACGGAACGTGAAAGGGGCCCTGAGCCGCCAGTGGCGGCTCAGGGCCCCTTTCACGTTCCGTGTGTGAGGACCTCAGAATTCCTGGCTGCGTGCCGCCGCTTCGGCGGCCGCTGCCTTCCGGTCCTTCTCGGCCTGCTCCTCGGCCTCCATCTCGGCGAAGACGTCGATGGGCGGCGGCGCCTTGGCGAGGAAGACCCAGGTGAGGTAGACCGCGAGCAGGAACGGCGGGATCTTCAGCGCCACCAGGACCCAGCCGAACTGGGTGGTGTCGCCCCACCAGTACAGCGGGAAGAGGATCGCGCACTTGGCGAGCAGGATCAGTCCCCAGGCGTAGCTGGCCTTGGCGTAGGCCTTCTTGCGGCCGGGGTTCCTGGTGCGCCAGGAGAGGTTCTCCTTGAAGACCGGGCCCAGGATCAGGCCGATCAGCGGCAGTCCCGCCACCGTGGTCACGAGGTAGGCGAGGGCCAGTCCGAGCGTGTAGATCATGCCCGGCAGATAGAAGTCCTTGGCGTTGCCGGTCATCTTCGCGAAGACGACACCGAAGGCCACGCCGAAGACACCGCTGAAGGCGTGCTTGACGGTGTCCCTGCGGATCAGCCGGACGGCCACGAGCACCAGCGACACCGCCACGGCCGCGATGGCCGAGTACGTGAGGTTCTTGTCGATGGTGAAGATCGTGACGAAGAGCAGTCCCGGCAGGACTGTCTCCACCATGCCCCGGATGCCACCGAAGGCCTCGAAGAGCGCGGCCTCGGTGACCGCCTTCGCGTCGGCCTCCTGCTGGTCGGTGCGGGTGGTGGGGTCCGTGTCGGACGTCGGCTTGTCAAGAGACGTCACCGGCTACTCCTTGCCGAGCGGTCGGAGTTCGTATTTGGGGTTGAACAGCACCCGGCGCCCGTGGCTCATGGAGATCCGGCCCGAGGCGATGAGCTTGCGGCCCGGTTCGATGCCCACGATCGAGCGGCGGCCGAGCCACACCACGTCCAGCGGAGCGGTGCCGTCGAAGAGCTCCGCCTCGAGGGCGGGCACTCCGGCGCGCGGTCGCAGGGTGACCGTCCGCAAGGTACCAGTGACCTTCACGATCTGGCGGTCGCTGCACTCCGAGATCCGGGTGCATCCCGAGGCGTGCGAGTCCTCCGCCAGCTCCTCGCACTCCAGGTCCTCCTGGGAGGTGGAGAGGCGGTCGAGCATCCGCCGGAAGCGCCCGGACGGCCGCTCGGCCTTCCCGGCCTTCTCGAATCGAGGAACAGCACTCATAACCGAAGGGTACCGGTCCCCGGGGGTCCGGGAGGATGACCGCCATCTCACTCGAACGGGTTACGGGGAGAGGCGGCACGGCGCCCTTCAGGCGCGCTCGAAGCGGTATCCCATTCCCGGTTCGGTGACGAAGTGCCTGGGGTGCGAGGGATCGGCCTCCAGCTTGCGCCGCAGCTGGGCCATGTAGACCCGCAGGTAGTTGGTCTCGGTGCCGTACGAAGGCCCCCAGACCTCCTGGAGCAGCTGCTTCTGGCTGACCAGTCGGCCGCTGTTGCGGACCAGGACCTCCAGCAGGTGCCACTCGGTGGGGGTGAGCCGCACGTCCCGTCCCTCGCGCTGGACCTTCTTGGCTGCCAGGTCGACGGTGAAGCCCGTGGTCTCGACGATCGAGATCTGGTCGACGCCGTCCTGGCCGACGGGTTCGGCGCGCCGCACCGAGGCGCGGAGCCGGGCCAGCAGCTCGTCCATACCGAACGGCTTGGTGACGTAGTCGTCGGCGCCCGCGTCCAGCGCCTCGACCTTCTCGTCGGAGGTGTGGCGGGCCGAGAGCACGAGGATCGGCACCCTGGTCCAGCCGCGCAGTCCCCTGATCACGTCGACGCCGTCCATGTCGGGCAGCCCGAGGTCCAGGACGACGACGTCGGGGTGGCGGGCGGCGGCGAGCTGGAGGGCGGTCGCCCCGTCGGGCGCGGCGTCCACCTCGTACTTGCGCGCCTTCAGGTTGATCACGAGGGCGCGTACGATCTGCGGCTCGTCGTCGACCACAAGCACCCGGGTCATCGCGGTCCTGCCTTTCTGCTGTACATCGGGTCCGCGGAGCTCTCCGCGGATCATGAGGTGACCCGCGCGGGCAGGTCGGGGCTGACCGGGACGTGTCCCGATGCCGCCCTGAGGGTCAGGACCATGGTGAGGCCGCCGCCCGGGGTGTCCTCGGCGTCCAGCGTGCCGCCCATGGATTCCACGAAGCCTCGGGCCACGGCGAGGCCCAGGCCGACCCCGGCGCCGCGCGGGGCGTCGCCGTAGCGCTGGAAGGGTTCGAAGATGCGTTCCTTGCCGTCGTCGGGGACGCCGCGGCCGCGGTCGGCGACCCGTAGCTCGACGCGGGCGCCGAGCGCGCTGGCGGCCACCGTGACGCGGTCGCCGTCGGGGCTGTACTTGACCGCGTTCTCGACGATGTTGGCGACGGCGCGCTCCAGCAGCCCGGGGTCGACGGCGACCATCGGCAGCGTCTCGGGGATGTCCAGGTCGACGCTGTCCTCGGGCACACCGCCCAGGGCCATGGGCACGACCTCGTCGAGGTCGATCTCGCGGATCAGCGGGGTGACGGTGCCGGTCTGGAGGCGGGACATGTCGAGGAGGTTGCCCACCAGGTGGTCGAGGCGGTCCGCGCCGTTCTCGATGCCTTCCAGGAGTTCGGCCTCGTCGTCCTCGGACCAGGCGACGTCGTCGGAGCGCAGGGAACTGACCGCGGCCTTGATGGCGGCGAGCGGGGTCCTCAGGTCGTGGCTGACGGCTGCCAGCAGCGCGGTCCTGATCCGGTTGCCCTCGGCGAGCCGGCGGGCCTCCTCGGCCTCGCCGACCAGGCGCTGGCGGTCCAGTACGACGGCGGCCTGGGCGGCGAACGCGCCGAGCACCCGGCGGTCCTCCGCCGGCAGCACCCGGCCGGAGAGCGCGAGGGCCATGTGGTCGCCGACGGGCATGTCCACATCGGCGTCCTCGGGGCGGACGACCGGCGCCGGTCCGACGCTCCCGGCGCACGTCCACGGGTCGACGTCGCTCTGCCGCTCCAGCAGGGCGACGGACTCCATGCCGAAGGTCTCGCGGACCCGGTCGAGCAGCGCGGCCAGGGTGGTCTCGCCGCGCAGCACGCTGCCGGCCAGGAAGGACAGGATCTCGGACTCGGCACGCAGTCTGGCGGCCTGGTGGGTGCGGCGGGCCGCCAGGTCGACGACGGAGGCGACCGAGACCGCCACCGCGAAGAAGATCACGATGGCGACGAAGTTCTCGGGGTCCTGGACGGTCAGGGTGTGGGTGGGCGGGGTGAACCAGTAGTTCAGCAGCAGCGAGCCCGCCGCGGCAGAGGCGAGGGCGGGCCGCAGCCCGCCGAGCAGGGCGGCGGCGACGGTCATGAAGAGGAACAGCAGGACGTCGTTGGCGAGCCCAGGACCGTTCTCCAGGCCCTTGAGGAGCAGCGAGAGGAGGACCGGGCCGCCCACGCCGACGACCCAGCCCCAGATGATGCGGGCCCGGCCGAGCCGGGCGCCGCGGGCGATGGGCAGGCCCCGGCCCTTGGCGACCTCGTCGTGGGTGACGATGTGGACGTCGAGGTCGGTGCCGGACTCACGGGCGACGGTGGCGCCGACGCCGGGGCCGTAGATGTACTGCCAGGCCTTGCGGCGGCTGGAGCCGAGGACGATCTGGGTGGCGTTGACGCCGCGGGCGAATTCGAGGAGCGCCGAGGGGATGTCGTCGCCGATGACGTGGTGGAAGGTGCCGCCGAGGTCCTCGACGAGGGTGCGCTGGACGGTCAGTTCCTTGGGTGAGGCAGAGGTCAGTCCGTCGCTGCGGGCGATGTAGACGGCGAGGATCTCGCTGCCGGAGCCCTTGGCCGCCATCCGGGAGGCGCGGCGGATGAGGGTGCGGCCCTCGGGGCCGCCGGTGAGTCCGACGACTATGCGTTCGCGGGCCTGCCAGGTGGTGCGGATGTTGTGCTCGCCGCGGTACTGCTGGAGGTATTCGTCGACCCGGTCGGCCACCCAGAGGAGGGCCAGCTCGCGCAGGGCGGTGAGGTTGCCGGGGCGGAAGTAGTTGGAGAGCGAGGCGTCGATCCGGTCCGGCTTGTAGATGTTGCCGTGGGCCATCCGCCGGCGCAGTGCCTGGGGCGACATGTCGACGAGTTCGAGCTGGTCGGCGCGGCGGACCACCTCGTCGGGCACGGTCTCGCGCTGGCGTACGCCGGTTATCGACTCGACGACGTCGCCGAGTGACTCCAGGTGCTGGATGTTGACGGTGGAGACCACGTCGATGCCGGCCTGGAGGAGCTCCTCGACGTCCTGCCAGCGCTTGGCGTTGCGGGAGCCGGGCACGTTGGTGTGTGCCAGTTCGTCCACCAGGGCGACGGCCGGGGCGCGCTCCAGGACGGCGTCGACGTCCATCTCGGTGAAGACCGCGGAGCGGTACTCGATCTCGCGGCGCCGGGTCTGTTCGAGGCCGTGCAGCATGACCTCGGTGCGCGGGCGGTCGTGGTGCTCGACGAAGCCGACGACGCAGTCGGTGCCCCGCTCCACACGGCGGTGCGCCTCGGAGAGCATGGCGTACGTCTTGCCGACGCCGGGTGCCGCACCGAGGTAGATCCGAAGTTTGCCGCGCGCCATGGCCCCATTGTCTTCCCGGAACGGGCTGCGGCCGATGCGGCAGCCACTGTCGAAGCTACCCCGTGAATTTCCGGCATATCGGGCGGGGGGTGCTGGAGCGGAGCGTATTGACGTAATTCTGATGCCTGGGCCGGGCTCCCCGGGCCGGAGACACACCTGGTCGGCCCGCCTACACGTGCTCGACGATGTGCCCGTCACTGAGTTCGAGGACCCGGTCGGCGAGGCCGAGCAGCTGGGCGTCGTGCGTGGCGACGAGCGCGGTGACGCCCTCGCTGTGCACGACCGCGCGCATCAGTTCCATCACCGCGAGGCCGGTCTCCGCGTCGAGCTGTCCGGTCGGCTCGTCGGCGATCAGCAGGGCGGGCCGGTTGGCGAGCGCACGGGCGATGGCCACCCGCTGCTGCTGGCCGCCGGAGAGCTCGCCCGGGCGCTGGGCCGCGTGGTCGGCGAGGCCGACCAGGGAGAGCAGCAGCGACACCCGCTCCTCGCGCTCGCGGGGGTCGGCCTTGCGCAGCCGCATGGGTACGCCGACGTTCTCCGCCGCGGTCAGGATCGGGATCAGGCCGAACGACTGGAAGATGAAGCCGATCCGGTCGCGGCGCAGTTCCAGCAGCCCGTTCTCGCCGAGCGCGGAGAGGTCGGTGCCGTCCACGGTGATCCGGCCGCTGTCGGGGCTGTCGAGTCCCCCGACGAGGTTCAGCAGGGTGGTCTTGCCGGAGCCGGAGCGCCCCTTGAGCGCGACGAGCTCGCCGCGCGGTACCTCGAAGGACACCCCGCGCAGCGCGTGCACGGCCGCGGCGCCGGAGCCGTAGGAGCGGTGCAGGTCCTCGATCCGGACCATGGGCCTCTCGGCGAGGGTGGTGGCGCTCTCCCCGCCGGTGCCCGCCGCGGTGGTGCTGTCGGTCATGTCGCTCCCCGTACGTGCTCGGTCCGGCCGCCAGTATGTCCATCAGGCCGGGGGACGGGCAATGCCCGGGGCCGGCCGTGGTGGCCGGTCCCGGGCGTCGTGCGGGATCAGCGGCCCGCGGTGTCGCTCACGAGCCGGCGCAGCGCGACGTTCAGCTGGAGGACGTTGACCCGCGGCTCACCCGCGAACCCGAGGATCCGGCCGTCGGTGTGCCGCTCCACCAGCTTCGCCACCTGCCCCGCGTCCACATGGTTGCGCTCGGCGACCCGGCGGATCTGGAGCTGTGCGTAGGCCGGGGAGATGTGCGGGTCGAGGCCGGAGCCGGAGGAGGTGACGGCGTCGGCCGGCACCTGCGCGGGGCGCACGGGGTGGCCGGGGACGGAGTTGTCCTTCACCACCGCGGCCTTGGCGGCGGTGACCCAGTCGATCAGGTCCTTGTTGTCGCCGGAGCGGTTGGTCGCGCCGGAGACGAGGAGCGAGTACTGGGTGTTGACGCTGTTGGTGCCGAGGCCGTTGGACGGGCGGGGCTGGAACCACTTGAGATCGGGGTCCGGGGTCTCCTGGCCCTTCTTGAGCGGCAGGTCGTAGCGCTGGCCGATGAGTTCGGAGCCGACGGTCCTGCCGTCCGCCGTGATCTCGGAGCCGTTGGCCCGGCCCGGCATGAGGCCCTGGGCGATCCCGGTGACGGCGAGCGGGTAGAGGACGCCGCAGACCGCGGTGAGGACGAGCAGGGCGCGCAGTCCGGCCCAGAGGAGCCGGGCGGAGTTTCCTACGGAGTTGTTCATGGCAGGTCAGCCGATTCCGGGGATGAGGGAGATGATCAGGTCGATGATCTTGATGCCGATGAACGGGGCGATCAGGCCGCCCAGCCCGTAGATCCCGAGGTTGCGCCGGAGCATCGAATCGGCGCCCGCGGGCCGGTAGCGCACGCCCTTCAGCGCGAGTGGCACCAGCGCGACGATGATCAGCGCGTTGAAGATCACGGCGGACAGGATCGCCGACTCGGGTGAGGACAGGTCCATGATGTTGAGCTTGTCCAGGCCCGGATAGACCACGGCGAACATCGCGGGGATGATCGCGAAGTACTTCGCGACGTCGTTGGCGATGGAGAACGTCGTGAGCGCGCCGCGGGTGATCAGCAGCTGTTTGCCGATCTCGACGATCTCGATCAGCTTGGTCGGGTCGGAGTCCAGGTCCACCATGTTCCCGGCCTCCTTGGCGGCCGAGGTTCCGGTGTTCATGGCCACGCCGACGTCGGCCTGGGCCAGCGCCGGGGCGTCGTTCGTCCCGTCGCCGGTCATCGCGACGAGTTTGCCGCCGGCCTGCTCCCGCTTGATGAGGGCCATCTTGTCCTCGGGCGTGGCCTCGGCGAGGAAGTCGTCGACCCCCGCCTCCTCCGCGATGGCCTTCGCGGTCAGCGGGTTGTCGCCGGTGATCATGACCGTACGGATGCCCATCCGGCGCAGTTCGCCGAACCGCTCGCGCATGCCCTCCTTGACGACGTCCTTGAGGTGGATGACACCCAGGACCCGGGCGCCGTCCCCGTCGTCGACCGCGACCGGCAGCGGCGTACCGCCCTCGCGGGAGATCCGGTCGGTGAGTGTGGCGACATCGGGGTGGACCGTGCCGCCGCGCTCGCGGACCCAGGCGACGACCGAACCGGTGGCCCCCTTGCGGATCCGGCGTCCGCCGACGTCCACCCCGGACATCCGGGTCTGGGCGGTGAAGCCCACCCACTGCGCGGTGGCCAGTTCCCCCTGATGCCGCTCGCGGAGCCCGTACGCCTCCTTCGCCAGGACGACGACGGAGCGGCCCTCGGGCGTCTCGTCGGCCAGCGAGGAGAGCTGGGCGGCGTCCGCCAGCTCGGCCTCCGTCACGCCCGCGACCGGGAGGAGCGCCGCGGCCTGCCGGTTGCCGAGGGTGATCGTGCCGGTCTTGTCGAGCAGCAGGGTCGACACGTCGCCCGCCGCCTCGACGGCGCGCCCCGACATGGCGAGCACGTTGCGCTGCACCAGCCGGTCCATGCCGGCGATGCCGATCGCGGACAGCAGGGCGCCGATGGTGGTCGGGATCAGACAGACCAGCAGCGCGGCCAGCACGATCATGGACTGCTCGCTGCCCGCGTAGACGGCGAACGGCTGGAGCGTGACCACGGCCAGCAGGAACACGACGGTCAGCGAGGCGAGCAGGATGTTCAGCGCGATCTCGTTGGGCGTCTTCTGCCGGGCCGCGCCCTCGACGAGCGCGATCATCCGGTCGATGAAGGTCTCGCCGGGCTTGGTGGTGATCTTGATGACGATGCGGTCGGAGAGCACCTTCGTGCCTCCGGTCACGGCACTTCGGTCGCCGCCGGACTCCCGGATGACCGGTGCCGATTCGCCGGTGATCGCGGATTCGTCGACGCTCGCCACCCCCTCGACGACGTCTCCGTCGCCCGGAATGATGTCGCCGGCCTCGCAGACCACCAGATCACCGATGCGCAGTTCGGTGCCCGGGACCCGCTCCTCGCGGGTCCCCGTCAGCCGGCGCGCGACGGTGTCGGTCTTGGCCCGGCGCAGAGTGTCGGCCTGGGCCTTGCCGCGGCCCTCGGCGACCGCCTCCGCCAGGTTGGCGAAGACGGTGGTCAGCCAGAGCCAGACCGTGATCGCCCAGCCGAACCAGTCCCCCGGGTCGAGCGCCGCCAGCACGGTGGTGAGCACCGAGCCGGTCAGCACCACGAACATCACCGGGGACTTGATCATCACCCGGGGATCGAGCTTGCGTATCGCGTCGGGGAAGGCGGCGATCAGCATCCTGGGGTCGAACAGACCCGCGCCGACGCGCCCTTCGGGGCCGTGCCCGGCCGGGGTGTCCCGGTGCGGTGCGCGGGCCGGTGTGACTGTGGACATCGCGTCCTCTTGCTTCGTACGGAGGGTCATGACGCCAGCCCCTCGGCCAGCGGCCCCAGAGCCAGGGCCGGGAAGTAGGTCAGACCGGCGACGATCATGACGGTGGCGACCAGCAGTCCGCTGAAGAGCGGTTTGTGCGTGCCGAGGGTGCCGACGGTCGCCGGTACGGGCCGCTGCGCGGCGAACGAGCCCGCCAGGGCGAGGACGAACACCATGGGCAGGAACCGGCCCAGCAGCATCGCCAGTCCGATCGTGGTGTTGAACCACTGGGTGTCCGCGGCCAGTCCGGCGAACGCGGAACCGTTGTTGTTGGCGCCGGAGGTGTAGGCGTAGAGGATCTCGGAGAAGCCGTGCGCCCCGGAGTTGGTCATCGAGTTGCCCGGGGTGGGCAGGGCCATCGAGACGCCGGTGAAGCAGAGCACCAGCGCCGGGGTGATCAGGATGTAGCAGGCCGCGAGCTTGATCTCCCGGGTGCCGATCTTCTTGCCGAGGTACTCGGGCGTGCGGCCGACCATCAGGCCGGCGATGAACACCGCGATGACCGCCATGATCAGCATCCCGTAGAGACCGGAGCCGGTACCGCCGGGTGCGATCTCGCCGAGCTGCATGCCGAGCATCGTGATGCCGCCGCCGAAGCCGGTGAACGAGGAGTGGAAGGAGTTCACCGCGCCGGTCGAGGTGAGCGTGGTGGCCACGGCGAAGAGGGACGAGCCGCCCACGCCGAAACGATTCTCCTTGCCCTCCATGGCCCCGCCCGCGATGTCGAACGCGGGCCCGTGGTGGGCGAATTCGGTCCACATCATCAGCGCGGTGAAGCCGAGCCAGATGACGCCCATGGTGGCGAGGATCGCGTAGCCCTGCCTGAGCGAGCCGACCATCCGGCCGAAGGTGCGGGTCAGCGCGAACGGGATGACGAGGATCAGGAAGATCTCGAAGAGGTTGGAGAGCCCGTTGGGGTTCTCGAAGGGGTGGGCCGAGTTGGCGTTGAAGTACCCGCCGCCGTTGGTGCCCAGCTCCTTGATGACCTCCTGGGAGGCGACCGCGCCGCCGTTCCACTCCTGCGAACCGCCCAGGAACTGCCCGACGGAGTGGATGCCGGAGAAGTTCTGGATCGCCCCGCAGGCGACCAGTACGAGCGCGCCGACCACCGAGATCGGAAGGAGGATCCGCACCGTGCCGCGCACCAGGTCGGTCCAGAAGTTGCCGAGTTCACCGGTACGGGTGGCGGCGAGGCCCCGTACCAGCGCCACCGCGACGGCGATGCCGACGGCGGCCGAGACGAAGTTCTGCACCGCGAGACCGCCGGTCTGCACGACGTGGCCCATGGCCTGTTCGCCGGAGTACGACTGCCAGTTGGTGTTGGCGACGAACGACGCCGCCGTGTTGAACGCCTGGTCGGGGTCGATCGAGGCGAAGCCGAGGGAGCCGGGCAGCGAGCCCTGGAGCCGCTGCAGCAGATACAGGAAGAGGACACTCACGGCGGAGAAGGCCAGGACACCGCGGAGATAGGCGGGCCAGCGCATCTGCGTGTTCGGATCGGCGCCGATGGCCCGGTATATCCACTTCTCGACCCGCAGGTGCCGGGGCGAGGTGTAGACACGGGCCATGTGGTCGCCGAGCGGGCGGTACGCCAGACCCAGTGCCACGACGAGCGCGAGCAGCTGGAGCACACCTGCGAGGACGGGGCTCATTTCGGGCTCAGAACCTCTCCGGGTAGAGAAGGGCGAGGACGAGATAGCCCAGCAGGGCGACGGCCACGACGAGGCCCACCACGTTTTCTGCGGTCACAGCTTCGTCACCCCCTTGGCGATGAGTGCCACCAGCGCGAAGACCGCGATCGTGGTGACGACGAAGGCCATATCGGCCATCGGGTGCTCCTGGATGAGGTGCGGATTTCTCGGACCTCATGAGCAAACCTGCCGCAGACACCGCTTTGACCTGCGTTGATGGCTTCCATACGGAGATGGGCCCGCCCTTGACGGCGCCCCTACGCGCCCGATACGCGCCCCATACGGGCCGCTGTGCCCACGGGCCGGGGTGACGCCCCCGCGGACAGGGAAAAGCCGGTGGGCCGCACCCCCGTGAAAGAGGTACGGCCCACCGGCCGGTGCTTGCGGGTGCGGGGGTCAGCGCACCTCGGTGATCTCGGGGCCCCGCTGGAGCTGGCCCATGCCACCGGAGAACTTCGAGCCCTCCTGCTCCTCCTGCTGAACGCCCTCGGGCACCATCTGGGCGTCGTTGGGGAGCTTGAGGACGATCGGGTCGCGCGGGGCCATCGGGCCGTCACCACGGACCACCACGGTGTCCCGGAAGACCGTCTCCAGCAGACCGGCGGCCTCCGGCTGCACGGCGCCCTGGCCGGAGATCACACCGCGCAGGAACCAGCGCGGGCCGTCGATGCCGACGAAGCGGACCAGCTGCACGCCGTTCGCCCCGTCGGGAAGCTGTACGGGGACCTGCGCGCGCAGCTCCCAGCCCAGCGGGCCCTCGACCTCGTCGATGATCCCGCCCTGCTGGGTGATGCCGGAGGCGATCTCGTCGCGGACCTCGCCCCAGATGCCCTCCTTCTTGGGGGCGGCGAAGGCCTGCAGCTGGATCGCGCTGTCGCGCAGCACGACGGTGGCGGCGACGATCGCGTCACCGGCGACCTCGACGCGCAGCTCCATGCCCTCGACTCCGGGTACGAAGATGCCGCCCAGGTCGACCCGGCCCTCGCCGGGCTGGGAGACCTCTTCGATGTCCCACGGCCCGTCCGGTCGCGGCGCCGGCGGAAGGTTCATCCGACGCGAGCCGCCCTTGGCGGCATCGGCGTCATCGAGCTCGTCGACGACCTGCTCGGCCTCGCGCGCTTCGTCCGCCGCGTCCTCGGCGGAACCACTGTTCTTGCGACGTCCGAACACGTCACTGTCCTTCCCGGTCGGATTCGACCGAAGCGTAGCTGTTCCCGTCCTGGGGAACCCCGCCCCGGACGCCATCAACATCAACGGCGGCATGACCGCCGGTGGACCCGAAGCCCCCTTCGGCCCGCGCCGAACCGGGAAGCTCCGACACTTCGTGGAAGCGCACCTTCTCGACCTGCTGCACGACCAGTTGGGCAATCCGGTCGAACCGCTCGAACCGCACGGACTCGCGCGGGTCGAGATTGATGACGATCACCTTGATCTCTCCACGGTACCCGGCATCAACCGTCCCCGGGGCATTCACCAGTGCGACTCCACAGCGCGCGGCGATGCCGGATCGGGGGTGCACGAACGCGGCGTACCCGTCCGGCAGCGCGATCGAAACCCCTGTGGGCAGCACGGCCCGCTCGCCCGGTGCCAGTTCGGCGGCCTCGGTGGTCACCAGATCGGCCCCGGCGTCACCGGGGTGCCCGTACGCCGGGATGGGCACGCCGGGGTCGGTCCTGCGGATCAGTACGTCCACGGGATGGCGCATCAGGGGTTCACCTCGAAGGCGCGGGCGCGCTTGGCCTGGTCGGGGTCGGCCATCGCGGCCCGGATCTCGGCCGGGCGGCCGTTCTCGATGAAGTGGTCGACCTTGACCTCGATGAAGAGGGCCTCGGCCCGGACCGCCACGGGCCCGTCCGGACCGCCGATCCGGCCGGTGGCCCTGGAGTAAATCTTCCGGCCGTGCACGGCGGTGATCTCCGCGTCGAGGAACAGCACCGTGCCGACCGGTACGGGGCGGACGAAGTCGGTCTCCAGCCGTCCGGTCACCGCGATCACCCGCAGCAGCCAGTTCAGCGAGCCGAGCGTCTCGTCGAGCGCGGTGGCCAGCACCCCGCCGTGCGCCAGGCCAGGGGCGCCCTGGTGAGCGGCCTGCACGGTGAACTCGGCGGTGACCCCGACGCCCTCGCCGGCCCGTGCCTGGAGGTGCAGCCCGTGCGGCTGCCCCCCGCCGCAGCCGAAACAGTGTTCGTAGTGCGCGCCGAGGAGTTCGCCGGGGGGCGGCGCGTCGGGATGCCGGACCGGTTTCACCGCATCGGCCGGGGGCTTCAGAGCCGCAGATGTTCCACTCACAGCCGCAGACCTTACCCGCGCGGGTACCCGCAGGTCGCGCCGTGCCAAGCTTGGGCTCATGCAGCCTTCCGCCCCGCCCTTCGACGAACGCCTCACCGCACCCCGTTCCTGGTGGGTGATCTGCTTCCTCTTCGGCATCGCGTGCGCGCTGATGCTGCTGCCGCTGGGCACCCTGCCGCTGCTCGCCGGGCTGGTGGGCGGCACCGCCGCGTCGGCGGTGGTGGTGAGCTCGTACGGCTCCGTCCGGATCCGGGTGGTGGGTGACGCCCTCGTGGCGGGTGACGCACGGATCCCGGTCTCCGCGCTCGGTGAGGCCGAGGTGCTGGAGGCCGAGGAGGCGCGCGCCTGGCGCTCGTACAAGGCGGACACCCGGGCCTTCATGCTGCTGCGCAGCTACATCCCGACGGCGGTGCGGGTGAAGGTCACCGATCCGCAGGACCCGACTCCGTACCTCTATCTGTCGACACGCGAGCCGAAGGCCCTGGTGGCGGCAGTGAAGGCGGCTGTGCGGGCCTAGAGGGAACCCGGGGGAAGGGCTCTAGTCCTTCGGGGGCCGGTCCTCCGAAGGGCCGGGGAAGGCTTCGTACGGGAGCGCGGGCCGTTCCAGCGGCGGCAGCTCCGGGAGCCGGTCCCAGGGGATCTGCCGTTTCCGCAGATCCTTCCTGACCCGTTCGGCGAGTCTTCTGGTCTCGCGGCGGTTCATCATCGCGCCGACCGTGGCGCCGATCATGAACGGAATCAGGTTCGGCAGATCGCGCACGGTGCGCTTCATGATCTGCTGGCGCAGTTCGCGCTTCATCTGGCCGCCGAGCGCGGCGTTGACCGTCACGGGGTGCATGACGTCGATGCCTCGCTCCTCGGTCCAGGAGGTGAGGTAGGCGGTGGAGCGCTGACCGATGCCGCCGGGCGGACGGAGTCCGTACACCTCGTGCAGCTCGGCGACGAGCTTCATCTCGATCGCGGCCACACCGGTGATCTCCGCGGCCAGCTCGGCGAGCATGGCGGGCGGTACGGGCATCATGGCCGCCGCGCCGATTCCGGCGCCGACGGTGGCGGTGGCCTTCCCGGCGCCCGCGATGAGCCGGTCGGCCAGCTCCTCGGGCCCGAGGTCCGGGAACTGCTTGCGCAGGGTGGCGAGATCGCGCACAGGGACGCGGGGAGCGATATCGATGATCAGGTCGGCGATATGACCGATCGCTGCCCTGGCGCTCTCCCCGCCCTTGCGTACGCCCCGTTTCACCGATTTCAGACGGCCTGCCCCGGTCACGGGCTCCGTCCTGTCGACCTGTTCGGCCCTGTCGGCCGTGTCGACTTCTGCAGCTGCTCCGGCTGCTTCGAGCGAGGCCGGCCGGCCCCGCTCGTCCTGTCCGCCCGGCGAGGGTGGCAGGGCGGACGGCTCGGCAGGCGCTGCTACGCCTTCTGCCGGGCCTGTACCGCCCTGATACGCCTCCGACGCCTTACTGCGCCGGAGGCGCCGCTTCCGGAACGGTGTGTCCCCTGCCATGGCCGACCGGACCTCAGTCGCAGTCGCGGCAGATCGGCTGGCCGTTCTTCTCGCGGGCCAGCTGACTGCGGTGGTGCACGAGGAAGCAGCTCATGCACGTGAATTCGTCGGCCTGCTTGGGCAGGACCCTTACGGCCAGCTCTTCGTTGGACAGGTCTGCGCCGGGCAGCTCCAGTCCCTCGGCCGCGTCGAACTCGTCGACATCGACGGCCGAGGCCGTCTTGTCGCTCCGACGAGCCTTGAGCTCTTCAAGGCTGTCCTGATCGACGTCGTCGTCGGTCTTTCGTGGGGTGTCGTAATCCGTTGCCATGTCGCTCTCCCCCTCTGGGTGTCTGCGGTGTCTCAGCGCACGTAACGCGTGAGAGGCCGGACTTGTGCCCGACCCGAGGCGGAGATTTTGCCTCACATCAAGGTCTGTTACTCAATCGACACCCAAAAGGACCGCTCGAGAGCGATCGGCTTGGGTGGCGATGGGGACCGTACACGGTCCCGGCGGCGCCCTTCACAGGCGCCACCCCGTGTACTTCCCGTGATAATGGCCCCCGAAAACCCCGACTTTTGCCGGATTTCCGGTGGCGGCCCTGATCACGGAGCGTGGACGGCCGTAAATTCGCTCCTGTGATCGATCACACACGGGCCCCCCGGGATCGGGTCCCGAAAATTCCGCTCAAAGCGAACAAAATAATCCGCGTGCGAATCGCTTCGTCCGGCCTGTCAGACAGGCAGTGAGACGCGCATCACAAGACCACCGCCCTCGCGGGGCTCCGCGATGATACGGCCTCCGTGAGCGCGCGCGACGGACCGCGCGATCGACAGGCCGAGCCCCACCCCCTTGTCGCTGCCCGTCCGCTCCGTACGCAGCCGTCTGAAGGGCTCGAAGAGGTTGTCGATCTCGTAGGCGGGCACCACCGGACCCGTGTTCGAGACGACGAGCAGGGCCTGGCCCGGCAGGAGCTCGGTGGTGACCTCGACCCAGCCGCCGTCCGGGACGTTGTAGCGCACCGCGTTCTGTACGAGGTTCAGCGCGATCCGCTCCAGCAGCACGCCGTTGCCCTGGACCACGGCAGGGGCCAGCTCGGCACGCATCTCCACGCCCTTGGCCTCGGCCTCGCCCCGTGCCTGGTCCAGGGCGCGCGAGGCGACCTCGGCGAGGTCGACGGGTTTGCGCTCGACGATCTGGTTGTCGCTGCGGGCGAGCAGCAGCAGGCCCTCGACCAGCTGCTCACTGCGCTCGTTGGTGGCCAGCAGCGTCTTGCCGAGCTGCTGGAGCTCCGCGGGTGCCTGCGGGTCGGCGAGGTGGACCTCCAGCAGCGTGCGGTTGATCGCCAGGGGCGTGCGCAGCTCGTGCGACGCGTTCCCGACGAACCGCTGCTGCGCGGTGAAGGCCCGCTCCAGCCGGTCCAGCATGTCGTCGAAGGTGTCGGCGAGCTCCTTGAACTCGTCGTCCGGGCCGTCCAGCTCGATGCGCCTGGACAGGTCCGTACCGGCCACCCGGCGGGCGATACGGGTGATCCGGCCCAGCGGCGAGAGCACCCGTCCCGCCATCGCGTAACCGAAGGCGAAGGCGATGATGCTCAGGCCCACGAGGGCCAGCAGGGACCGGTTGAGGAGTGTGTCGAGCGCCTGCTGGCGCTGGTGGTTGACGCAGGAGTTCATCGCCGCGTTGACGGAGTTCGGCGAGGTCCCCTCCCCCAGCAGGTTGCAGACGTTGCTGGACACATGACCGTCGACGATCTTGAACGGCAGCTCACTGCCCACGTGCAGGGCCTGTGCGGCCAGCATGTAGATGATCGACAGCAGCAGGATGCCGGCGATCAGGAACATGCCGCCGTACAGCAGCGTGAGACGTATCCGGATCGTCGGGCGCAGCCAGGGGTACGGGGGCTCCTGCTGCTTGGGCTCCCACGTGGGTTTGGGTGGCGCCGTCGCGGGCGGCTGGACCGTGGGCACCGGCATCAGATCCGGTAGCCCGAGCCGGGCACGGTGACGATCACCGGCGGCTCGCCGAGCTTGCGCCGCAGGGTCATGACGGTCACCCGGACGACGTTGGTGAACGGGTCGGTGTTCTCGTCCCAGGCCTTCTCCAGGAGCTGCTCGGCCGAGACCACGGCGCCCTCGCTGCGCATCAGGACCTCCAGCACCGCGAACTCCTTGGGCGCGAGCTGGACCTCCTGCTCGCCCCGGAAGACCTCCCGGCGGTTCGGGTCGAGCTTGATCCCGGCACGCTCCAGGACCGGCGGCAGGGCCACGGTCGTACGGCGCCCGAGGGCCCGTACCCGCGCGGTCAGCTCACTGAAGGCGAAGGGCTTGGGCAGATAGTCGTCGGCGCCGAGCTCCAGTCCCTCCACCCGGTCGCTGACGTCTCCGGAGGCGGTGAGCATGAGCACCCGGGTCGGCATGCCGAGCTCGACGATCCTGCGGCAGACGTCGTCGCCGTGCACCAGGGGGAGGTCCCGGTCCAGCACCACGACGTCGTAGTCGTTGACCTCGATGCGCTCCAGTGCCGCCGCACCGTCGTACACGACATCGACGGCCATGGCCTCCCGGCGCAATCCGGTGGCCACCGCATCGGCGAGCAGCTGCTCGTCCTCCACGACGAGTACGCGCACGGCGCTTCCTTCCTTAGAACTTCCACAACAGAGCTGCACAACGTCCGGAACGGACCGGCACAACGTCCGGATCTGGCCGGTGGCCCATGATCCGGACCGTGTCCGGGCACGGTCCGTGCGCCTCCATCCTGCCCGTAACGCGTATAAACCGGCGGTAAGGCGGCGCGGTCCTACCTGCGGCTTCCCGGAAGGCAGCGGTTTTCCGGGCCAGTTGAGGTTTCCCTGAGGGTTGGGCTGGGGAGGACGAGTTCACACCCGCGATCACGGCTCGTAAGTGGCGTGCCACTGGCCCCCTCCGTTCCCCCGGAGGATGCGTGATCACCCGCCCTACCGCCTCGGCGGAGGGAAACCCGGGCACACCCCCGTGCCACCGACCCACGATGAGGGGGCGCCTCATGGACGCTTTCACCGCAGGTCTGCTGCAACGCATCAAGACCACAGAGTCCGACCTCACGAAGGCCCGCGAGACGGGCGACGACTTCCTTGCGGACGTCGAGCAGAGCGAGCTGGAGGATCTGCACCGCATCGCGGCCGAGCACGGAGTCCACATCGGCGCCACAAGCGTCTGAGCCGTCACGAGAAGGCCCCGCGGCGCCCTGTGGGCACACGCGGGGCCTTCTTCGTCGCGGTGCCGTCCACGGCCCGCACAGCGGCTCAGTCGTGCCAGGCGCCCAGTTCCTCCAGCAGGGAGCTCAGCGGCTCGTAGACGCCCGGTGACGCGGCGACCGTCAGGTCTCCGTCGGCGGGCGTACCCGGCCGCCCGCCGGTGAGCGCGCCGGCCTCCCGCGCGATGAGGTCACCGGCCGCCAGGTCCCACGGGTGGAGGCCGCGCTCGTAGTAGCCGTCGAGGCGGCCCGCGGCGACGTCGCAGAGGTCGATGGCGGCGGAGCCGCCGCGCCGGATGTCCCGCAGCCGCGGGACCAGCACGCGCACCACGTCGGCCTGGTGCGCGCGGACGTCGGCGACGTAGTTGAAGCCGGTCGACACGAGCGCCTGGTCGAGCGGCGGGGCGGGACGGCAGCGAAGGGCTGCCCCGTCGTCGCCGAAGGCACCGCCCTTCGCGTACGCACCGCCGCCGAGGACCGCGTGGTACGTCTCGCGGCGCATCGGGGCCTCCACCACGCCCACGACCCGCTCGCCGTCCCGTTCGGCGGCGATGGACACGGCCCAGGTAGGCAGCCCGTACAGGTAGTTCACCGTGCCGTCGAGCGGGTCGATCACCCAGCGGATGCCGCTGCTGCCCTCGGAGCTGGCGCCCTCTTCCCCGAGGAAACCGTCCTGGGGGCGGCGTTCGGACAGGAAGCCGGTGATCAGTTTCTCGGCGGCGATGTCCATCTCGGTGACGACGTCCACCGGGCTGGACTTGGTCGCGGCCACCCCCAGGTCGGCGGGCCGGCCGTCGCGCAGCAGCGCGCCGGCCCGGTGGGCGACGTCCAGGGCGAGGTCGAGCAGTTCGGACAGCAGGGGGTCGGTCACGGCGCTCCCAGGAGGATGAGGAGGTGGGGGTCGGGTCGGTGGGGCGTCACGCGTACGGGCTGTCGGCGCCCGCGGCGGCCGGCCTGGCGGCACGGGCCGGGCAGCAGCCGGCCGGGCAGAGGTCGTGGCTCGCCCCGAGCGCCCCGAGGGCGCACCTCTCCGGGTCGCGGCCCTGTTCGGCGGCGGCGCGCTCCAGCACGAGGTCGCGCACCGCCGCGGCGAACCGCGGGTCGGCGCCGACGGTCGCGGACCGGCGCACCGGCAGGCCGAGCTCGGCGGCCTTCGCGGTGGCCTCGGTGTCGAGGTCGTACAGGACCTCCATGTGGTCCGAGACGAAGCCGATGGGGGCCATCACCACGGCGGGGACACCGTCGCTGTGCAGCAGCTCCAGGTGATCGCAGATGTCGGGTTCGAGCCACGGGATGTGCGGGGCGCCGCTGCGTGACTGGTAGACGAGCCGCCAGGGGTACTCGACGCCGGTCCGCTCCCGGACGGCCTCGACGATCACCCGTGCCACGTCGAGGTGCTCGGCGACGTACGCGCCGCCGTCGCCGTGCGCCTCCGGCGGGCCGGAGACATCGGCCGCCGAGGTGGGGATGGAGTGCGTGGTGAAGGCGAGGTGCGCCCCGGCCCGCACGTCCTCGGGAAGGCCGGCCAGGGAGGCGAGGACGCCGTCCACCATCGGCTCGACGAAGCCGGGGTGGTTGAAGTAGTGCCGCAGCTTGTCGACGCGCGGCACGGGCAGCCCTTCGGCCTCCAGGACGGCCAGTGACTCGGCGAGGTTCTCGCGGTACTGCCGGCAGCCGGAGTAGGAGGCGTAGGCGCTGGTCGCCAGGACGGCGATGCGGCGGTGTCCGGCCTCGGCCATCTCGCGCAGGGTGTCGGTCAGGTAGGGCGCCCAGTTGCGGTTGCCCCAGTACACCGGCAGGTCGAGTCCGTGATCCGCGAAGTCCTCGCGCAGGGCGTCGAGCAGGGCTCTGTTCTGGCCGTTGATCGGGCTGACGCCGCCGAACAGGAAGTAGTGCTTGCCGACCTCCTTGAGCCGCTCCTCTGGGATACCCCGGCCGCGGGTCACGTTCGCCAGGAACGGAACCACGTCGTCCGGGCCTTCGGGGCCTCCGAAGGAGAGCAGCAGCAGGGCGTCGTAGGGGGCGGGCTCACGCAGATCGGACATGGCATCGATCCTGCCACCCGTCCCCGGCGCCGCTCCCACCGACATCCGCCCCGGACGGCGGCCGGACTCCCGCGGACGGCGCCCTGCACTCCCCCGTAAGCTGTGTCGGCCACCTTCACCCCTGACACCGCGCGTGACCGCGCCGTACCGGAGTTCCCCTTGCCCAGTCCCTATCGCGCGATCTTCGCCGCCCCCGGCTCCAAGGGGTTCTCCTCCGCCGGCTTCTTCGGCCGGATGCCGCTGTCCATGATGGGCATCGGCGTGGTGACCATGGTTTCCCAGCTGACCGGCAGGTACGGGCTGGCGGGCGCCCTCTCGGCGACGCTTGCGATGGCCGCGGCGGTGGTGGGGCCGCAGATATCCAGGCTGGTCGACCGGCACGGGCAGCGCCGGGTGCTGCGCCCGGTGACGCTCGTCGCCCTGGCGGCCGTGGCCGGTCTGCTGGTCTGTGCGCAGCAGGGGCTGCCGGACTGGACGCTGTTCGTGTTCGCGGCCGGAGCCGGCTGCGTCCCCAGCGTCGGTTCGATGGTCCGGGCCCGCTGGGCGGAGATCTACCGGGGCTCCGCGCGGCAGCTGCACACCGCGTACGCGTGGGAGTCGATCGTCGACGAGGTGTGCTTCATCTTCGGCCCGATCATCTCGATCGGGCTCTCCACCGCCTGGTTCCCCGAGGCGGGCCCGCTGCTGGCCGCGGGCTTCCTGCTGGTCGGCGTCTTCTGGCTGACCGCGCAGCGGGGCACCGAGCCGGTGCCGCATCCGCACGCGCGGCACACCAGGGGTTCGGCGATGAGCTCACGCGGCCTCCAGGTGCTCGTGGTGACCTTCGTGGCGACCGGAGCGATCTTCGGGGCGGTCGACGTGGTGACGGTGGCCTTCGCGGAGGAGCAGGGCCACAAGGCCGCGGCGAGTCTCGTGCTGGCCGTGTACGCGCTGGGGTCCTGCCTCGCCGGGGCGGTCTTCGGCCTGCTGCACCTGAAGGGCAGGCCGTCCAGCCGGTGGCTGGTGGGAGTGTGTGCGATGGCCGTGAGTATGATCCCCCTCCAACTGGCCGGGAGCCTGCCGTTCCTGGCCGTGGCGCTCTTTGTCGCGGGCCTCGCCATCGCACCGACGATGGTCACCACGATGGCTCTCGTCGAACAGCACGTACCGCGCACGAGACTGACCGAGGGCATGACCTGGACGAGCACCGGGCTCGCCGTCGGTGTGGCGCTCGGCTCCTCGGCCGCCGGCTGGGTGGTCGACGCGTCCGGGGCGAAGGCGGGGTACGCGGTGCCCGCCGTGGCGGGAGCGCTCGCGGCCGCGGTGGCGTTCCTGGGGTACCGCCGGCTCAGTGGGCCGGTTCCTACGGAAGGGCGCGGGGAAGATGACCGACACCTACGCACGGACGACGACGAGCGCGTGGCGTAACTGGGCGGGGAACGTCACCGCCCGTCCGCTACGGACCGTGTCACCCGCCTCCGTGGACGAGCTGGCCGAGGAGCTGCGCAGGGCGTCCGACGACGGCCTGAGGGTGAAGGCGGTGGGCACCGGCCACTCCTTCACCGCGACCGCGGCCACCGACGGGCTGCTGATACGCCCCGATCTGCTCACCGGCATCCGGGAGATCGACCGTGCGGCGATGACGGTGACCGTCGAGGCCGGCACCCCGCTGAAGCGGCTCAACACCGCCCTGGCCCGCGAGGGCCTCTCGCTCACCAACATGGGCGACATCATGGATCAGACGGTCGCCGGGGCCACCTCCACCGGCACCCACGGCACCGGCCGCGACTCGGCGTCCATATCCGCGCAGATCCGGGCCCTGGAGCTGGTCACGGCGGACGGCACGGTGCTGACCTGCTCGGAGACCGAGAACCCGGACGTCTTCGCCGTCGCCCGGATCGGGCTCGGCGCCCTGGGGGTCATCACGGCGATCACGTTCGCCGTGGAGCCGGTCTTCCTGCTGACCGCCCGCGAGGAGCCGATGACCTTCGACAAGGTCACGACCGAATTCGATCAGCTGGTGGCCGAGAACGAACACTTCGAGTTCTACTGGTTCCCGCACACCGGTAACTGCAACACCAAGCGCAACAACCGCAGCGCCGGCCCCGCCGCTCCGCCCGGAAAGGTCAGCGGCTGGATCGAGGACGAGCTCCTCTCCAACGGGATGTTCCAGGCGGCCTGCTCGCTCGGCCGGGCGGTGCCCGCCACGATCCCCTCGATCGCCAAGCTCTCCAGCCGCGCCCTGTCGGCGCGCACGTACACCGACATCCCGTACAAGGTCTTCACCAGCCCGCGCCGGGTGCGGTTCGTGGAGATGGAGTACGCCCTGCCGCGCGAGGTGGCCGTGGCGGCGCTGCGCGAGGTCAGGGCGATGGTCGAGCGCTCTCCGCTGCGGATCAGCTTCCCGGTGGAGGTGCGTACCGCCCCCGCCGACGACATAGCGCTCTCCACGGCCTCGGGCCGGGAGAGCGCGTACATCGCCGTCCACCTGTACCGGGGCACGCCCTACCAGGCGTACTTCACGGCGGTGGAGCGGATCATGACCGCCCACGGCGGCCGCCCCCACTGGGGCAAGGTCAACACCCGCGACTCCGGGTACCTGGCCGGGGTGTACCCGCGGTTCGGCGAGTTCACCGCGGTCCGGAACCGGCTGGACCCGGACCGCCTCTTCGCCAACGACTACCTGCGCCGGGTCCTGGGCGACTGATCACCGCGCCCGCTCACTGACCGCTGTCCGTGCCGGTCGGTGCGTCCTCCTGCGCCGGCGCGCTGCCCGTGCCCGTCGGGTCGGGGGTGGTGCTGCCGCCGTCGCCGGGGGCGGACGGAGACGGGGCCGGGGCGACGGAGTCGTCACCCGCCGAGTCCGACGGGGTGGGGGTGGGCGTCGGGTCCGCCGTGGACTTGTCGCCCCGGTCCGTTTCCGGGCTCCGGCTCTGTCCGTCCGACCCCGGGTCGGTACCGGGAGCCGAACTGTCGCCCTGGCCCGGGGTCGGACGGTCCTGGCCCGGGTCGGTGCTGCCGGACGGTGTGGGGTCGGCCGGAGCCGATCCGCGCTCACCGCGTACGACGGAGCCCACGGTCGTTCCCCGGCCGCCGCTCAGGTCGTTGCCCGAGACCAGTTCGAACGTGGTGATCCCGGCCATCGAGACGGCGAACACCACCGCGGCCCCGAGCGCCGAGCGCTTCCAGCCGCGGATCCGGGTGCCGTGCGTGGTCGCCTGCGAGAACGCGTCGTCGTCGGCCCCGGGGGCGGTCGTGAGCGGCCGGGTCCCGTCGAGTGCCTTGATCAGCTGCGTACGGCCGGGGTCACCGGCCGCCTTGCGCAGGACGGTGGTGGCGTCCACGGCGCGCAGGACGGTGGTGGCGTCCGCGTCCTCGGGGGCGGTCGCGCCGTCCACCCGGCGCAGGACCGTCGTGGCGTCCAGCGCGGGCGGCACCGCGGCCGCGTCGGCGGAGCCCTCGGCCTCCCGGAGGGCGACCCGCGTCTCGGGGGTCCCCCACGTACCGTCCGCGTCCCCGGCATCACGCGTCTGGCGCGTGTGCACGGTCACCTCGCGGCCCGGGTGCTTCACCTGGACCGTGACCTCGCGGATCTGCTCACCCGTACGACGGAAGAAGTGCTGGAAGACCGAGCCGCCGCAGGTGGCCACGATGCTCATCACCCCGGCGCCGAGAATCGTTCCGTACACGCCCAGTTGCGAGGCCGCCACCGCTGCCGCGACCGCCGCTACCGCACTGCCCGCGACCTGGGGCAGACTGAGATCGATCCGCCTTTCTCTGGGTTCTATGTCACTTTCCGGCTTCTGCACCATTTCCAGCCCTTGATTGACATCGCTCCCACCATGCAACAAGAAGGGACATTTGAGCGAAGCCGATAGTTCCGCTTACGGTGATTCTGTGAAGCAGGACACGCGAGGGGAACATCCCGCCTCCGGCGGGGTGGCTCAACTCCCGTGCCTCGCGAGAACTTCGGCGGCGCGGCGGTCCACCCACATGGTCCTAATGGAGTACTGTGGCGAGCCCTGGGGCCGGACTCCCGCGTGGAAGTCCGCAACCTTCGGGAGGGGGCCGAAGGAGGCACTCGATCCGGCGGCGCCACGGCATCGCACGGGGGCCGGCTGCGCGGAGTGACCTAAGATCACTTTGTGTTGTGCAAGAGGTCACCGTGCCACACCGGCGATCAAGGGCTCACGCCCGACACGCCGGGCAACACGGCAATGTTGTGGCAGGCTGCAGCCGGGCAGGCCACACTCGACTAGCGGAAGCAGCGACGCACGTGACGTCGGCAGGCACCACCCGGGAGGTCCCCATGCCCGAACTGCGTGTCGTGGCCGTCTCCAACGACGGCACACGACTGGTGCTCAAGGCTGCAGACAGCACGGAGTACACACTTCCGATCGACGAGCGGCTGCGAGCCGCCGTGCGCAACGACCGCGCGCGGCTCGGCCAGATCGAGATCGAGGTGGAGAGCCACCTCCGCCCCCGCGACATCCAGGCCCGGATACGAGCCGGTGCCTCGGCGGAGGAAGTCGCACAGTTCGCCGGGATTCCGGTCGACCGTGTCCGCCGCTTCGAGGGCCCCGTGCTCGCGGAGCGCGCCTTCATGGCCGAGCGCGCCCGGAAGACTCCCGTGCGCCGTCCGGGCGAGAACACCGGCCCCCAGCTCGGCGAGGCGGTGCAGGAGCGCCTCCTGCTGCGCGGCGCCGACAGGGAGACCGTCCAGTGGGACTCCTGGCGCCGCGACGACGGCACCTGGGAGGTCCTCCTGGTGTACCGGGTCGCCGGTGAGCCGCACTCGGCGAGCTGGACGTACGACGCCCCGCGCCGGCTGGTCCAGGCGGTGGACGACGAGGCGCGCTCGCTGATCGGCGAGACCGACGACGTCGCCGCGCCCGAACCCAGCTTCCCGTTCGTCCCGCGGATCGCCCGGCTGCCGCGCGACCGGCCGCTGGACCGCGCCCTGGACCGCCAGATGGAACGCCCCGCCCCGCCCCCGGCCCCCGAGCCGGAGGAGCGCATCGGCGGGGTCACGGCGAGCGAACGCGATTCGCTCACCAGCCTCCTGGAGGCGGTACCGAGCTTCCGCGGCGACATGGTCGTGCCGGAGCGCCCCGCACCGCCGGAGCCCCCGGCGATCGAACCGGCCGCACAGGAGCCGGATGCCGAGGATCCGCCCGCCCCGGCGGCCTCCGCGGGCGCCGGTTCCGCTTACGCGGATGTGCTGATGCCCCGCGCGGTGGCCGGTCACCGCGACCGGCTGACCGGGACGACGGACCGCCAGGCCGAGGCGGACGGCGTCCGGCCGGGGCGCCGGGCCGCGGTGCCGAGCTGGGACGAGATCGTCTTCGGCACACGCCGTAAGAAACAGGACTGAACCGGGTGATCGCCGCATGACGGGGGCCCGTACGCGCTTGCGTACGGGCCCTTGCGCGCTGTCCGGGCGGAACCCGTCACCCCGGTTCGGGCCGGCTGTCCCCTTATGGGGCAGGTTCGGTTCACATATCCCGTTATGGAAAAGTCTCCGCCCGGCTGTCCCGTTACAGGGGGTCGGGCCCCGTGGCGACCGGACGGGATTCGTCGGCCGACCACTCGGACCAGGAGCCCGCATAGAGAGCCGCCCGGTGTCCGGCGATCTCCAGCGCCAGCACCTCGTGGGCACCCGAGACACCCGAGCCGCAGTAGACTCCGACGCCCGCGGTGTCCCCGTCGGCGCCCAGCCCGGCGAAGCGGGCGGCCAGCGCGTCGGCGGGCAGGAAGCGCCCGTCCGCGCCGACGTTCTCCCCCGTGGGGGCCGAGACCGCGCCGGGGATGTGCCCGCCCACCCGGTCGATCGGCTCCACATCGCCCCGGTAGCGCTCGGCGGCCCGCGCGTCGAGCAGCAGGCCCGAACGCGCCAGGGCCGCCGCTCCGTCCGCGTCCAGCAGGGGCAGCGCTCCCGGCTCGGGGACGAAGTCGCCCTCGGCGGGGGCCGGGGTCTCCTTCGACAGCTCGCCGGTCCAGGCGGCGAGACCGCCGTCCAGCACCCGGACGTCCCGGTGCCCCGTCCAGCGCAGCAGCCACCAGGCGCGGGCCGCCGCCCACCCCTGGCCGCCGTCGTACACGATCACCGAACGGTCCCGGCCGACGCCGGCGCGGCGCATCACCGCCCCGAACTCCGCCGGGTCGGGAAGCGGATGACGGCCGCCGCCGCCCGCCGGCCCGGCGAGCTCCGCGTCCAGATCGACGAAGACCGCCCCGGGGATGTGTCCGGCCTCGTAGTCGGGCAGGCCGTGGGGACCGCCCAGTTGCCAACGTACGTCCAGGAGCACCGGCGGACGTGGCCCCGCCGACTCGCTCACACATTCGGATGCGGAGATGATGGGCTTCATGGAAGCCATCCTCGCGCAGTTGCCCGCCCACCCGTAACAACGACGAAATGGTCGTACCGCAACAAACGGGATCCCGTCCGTCGAGATCGCGGAAAGTGCGGCGCGGCCGGGGCGCATCGGGCGCCGGGTGGTGCAAGCATCTGCACGGGGCGTACACATCCCGTACCGCACAACGGCGCGCAGGCCCCGTTCCCCCGTAAGGCCACCACGATGGTCCGAGGAGATAGTTGACGATGACCGAGGCTGCCGCTCGGCGTACACCCGGAACACCTTGCTGGGTGAGCCTGATCGTGCACGGCCTGGACACGACCCAGAACTTCTACGCCGAGCTGTTCGGCTGGGAGTTCGGACCGGGCCCGGAGCAGTTGGGCCCGTACGTCCGGGCACTGATCGACGGGAAGGAGGTCGCGGGCATCGGACAGCTGCCACCCGACCGGCACCTTCCGATCGCCTGGACGACCTATCTGGCCACCGACGACGCCGATGTCACCGCGGAGACCATCCGTGCCTGTGGTGGCACGGTCGGTGTCGGACCGCTCGACGCGGGCGAGGCGGGCCGGATGGCCATCGCCTCCGACCCGGGCGGGGCAGTCTTCGGGATCTGGCAGGCGGCCCGGCACGGCGGCACCGCGCTGGCCGGAGCGCCCGGCACGCCCGTCTGGAACGAGCTGGTGACCCGGGAGACGGCGACGGTCGCCAAGTTCTACCAGGCGGTCTTCGGCTACGAGACGCGGGCCGTGGTCTCGGCCGACTTCGACTACCAGACCCTGCATCTGGACGGCCGCCCGGTGGCGTCGCTGCACGGCGTCGGCCACGGCCTGCCGCGGGACCGCGGCCCGCACTGGATGACGTACTTCGAGGTCGCCGACACGGACGAGGCGGCGCAGCACGTGGTGGAGCTCGGCGGGCACATCCTCCAGCCCCCCAGGGAGGGGTCCAACGGCCGGGTGGCGACGGTCGCCGATCCGGAGGGCGCGGCCTTCTCGATCGTGCGGTCCGCGAGGCGCTGACGCGAGCGGGGCCGGACGGGGGCTGCGGAAGCCCCCGTCCGGCCCTGTTCACCGTTGCGCCGCGAGCCAGTCGTACCAGTGGTCCAGGCCCTCGCCGGTGGTCGCGGAGACCGTCAGCACGCGCACGTCCGGGTTCACCGAGCGTGCGTGCCGCGCGCACTGCTCGACGTCGAAGTCGACGTAGGGCAGCAGATCGGCCTTGTTGATCAGGATCAGGTCGGCGGCGGCGAACATGTACGGATACTTCAGCGGCTTGTCCGTGCCCTCGGTGACCGAGATGATCACGACCTTGGCGCGCTCTCCCAGATCGAACAGGGCCGGGCACACCAGGTTGCCGACGTTCTCCACCATGAGCAGCGAGCCCTCGGCCGGGGTCAGCGCCGTGAGCGCGTCCCGCATCATCTCCGCGTCGAGGTGGCAGCCAGCCCCGGTGTTCACCTGCACCACGGCGCAGCCGGTGCGGCCGATCCGGTCGGCGTCGAGCCTGGTCTCCTGGTCGCCCTCGATGACGGCCAGGGGCCGGCGGCCGCCGAGAGCGGTGATGGTGCGTTCGAGCAGGGTGGTCTTGCCGGCGCCCGGTGAGCTCATCACGTTCACGGCAGCGATGCCGCGCTGCGTCATCCAGGTGCGGTTGCGGTCCGCGAGGAGGTCGTTCTTGGCGAGCACCTTCTGCTCGATGGTGACGGTCTCGCCCGCGCCGTTCGGCTGATTTCCGCGCGGACGAGGGTGCGGATGCGGGTGTGCGTGGCCGGGTTCATCGTCCTCCCGGAGCATCGTGATCCTGGTCCCGCCGGACTCCTCCGAGCAACCGCAGGTGCCGCACATGGTGGTTCAGCCCACTCTCATGGAAACGATCTGCAGTTCCTGTCCCGATGTGATCTCCACATCCGCGCTGCCGCAGGGACACAGCAGAATCAGGTCGGTCAGGGTGAATTCGACAGCGCAGGTACGGCAGCGGCCGGCACCGGGCGGCTGCTCGATCTCCAGCTCGGCCCCCTCTGCGGCCGTCCCCTCGGTGACCAGGCCGAAGCAGAACCGCATCGAGTCGGGCACCACGGCGGTGAGCACACCGACCCGGACGCGGACCGTGCGGACGGGGCGCCCCTCGGCGCGTTCGCACACCGAGTCGACGACGCTCTGTGTGATGGCCAGCTCGTGCACCGGTGCCTCGTCCTTTCCGGGGTGGCTCCGACCGTAGGACCGCGGCGGTCCCGGCCGGCGTCCGACCGGACCGGTGCCCGGCCGGATCACCCGAGCGGTCCACGGAGTGCGGTCATTCGGCCCCCGGGAATGGGGCGTGCGATGCGTTCGCCGTGTTGCCGGTCCACCCGAATCGAGGCGTGATGGTAGCAATGTGCGCGTACCCGTCCGTGGGGGCCGATGGCCGGTGGGCCGTCATTCTGAAAGGCGGCACTTCCATGCCGACAGAGGAAGCGGTAAAAGCGGAGGACACCCTGATCCACGTTCTGTGGATCAACGCGGGCCTGAGCTGCGACGGCGATTCCGTTTCACTGACCGCCGCCACTCAGCCGAGTATCGAGGAAATCGCACTCGGCGCCCTGCCCGGACTCCCGAAGATCGCCGTCCACTGGCCTCTCATCGATTTCGAGTGCGGCCCCAACGGCGGCGCGGATGATTTCCTCGAATGGTTCTTCAAGGCCGACCGCGGAGAGCTGGAACCGTTCGTCCTGGTCGTCGAGGGGTCCATTCCGAACGAGCAGTTGCACGACGAGGGGTACTGGTGCGGATTCGGTAACGATCCCGCCACCGGTCAGCCGATGACCACCAGCGAGTGGCTCGACCGGCTGACCCCGAAGGCCACCGCGGTCGTCGCGGTCGGCACGTGTGCGACGTACGGCGGCATCCACGCGATGGCGGGCAACCCGACCGGCGCGATGGGGGTGCCCGACTACCTGGGCTGGGACTGGAAGTCCAAGGCCGGGATCCCGATCGTGTGCGTCCCCGGGTGCCCGATCCAGCCGGACAACCTGTCGGAGACGCTCACCTACCTGCTCTACATGGCCACCGACCAGGCGCCGATGATCCCGCTCGACGACGCGCTGCGGCCGACGTGGCTGTTCGGTTCGACGGTCCACGAGGGCTGTGACCGGGCCGGGTACTACGAACAGGCCGACTTCGCGACGGAGTACGGCTCGCCCAAGTGCATCGTCAAGCTGGGCTGCTGGGGGCCGACGGTCAAGTGCAACGTGCCCAAGCGCGGCTGGATGAACGGCATCGGCGGCTGCCCCAACGTCGGGGGCATCTGCATCGGCTGCACCATGCCGGGGTTCCCGGACAAGTTCATGCCGTTCATGGACGAGCCTCCGGGCGGCAAGCTCTCGACCAACGCGGTCGGGCTGTACGGGTCGACGATGCGGCGGCTGCGCCGCATCACCACGCACACCCTGGACCGCGAACCGAAATGGCGTAAGCCCGGCACGGAACTCACGACCGGCGCCGCACGCACCTGGTAAGTATCCCGCACATCACCGCAACGGACAGAAAGATGAGGCGGCGCACATGACCGCGACGCAGCACAAGGGTGCCCGGGGAGGCCAGGGAAAGAACGACCTGGTCGAAATGGCGTGGGATCCCATCACCCGGATCGTCGGCAGCCTGGGCATCTACACGAAGATCGATTTCAAGCAGAAGGTGGTCGCCGAGTGCCACAGCACCAGCTCCATCTTCCGCGGCTATTCGGTCTTCATGAAGGGAAAGGACCCGCGGGACGCGCACTTCATCACGAGCCGCATCTGCGGAATCTGCGGTGACAACCACGCCACGTGTTCCTGTTACGCGCAGAACATGGCGTACGGAGTGAAGCCGCCGCACCTCGGTGAATGGATCGTGAATCTCGGCGAGGCCGCGGAGTACATGTTCGACCACAACATCTTCCAGGAGAACCTGGTCGGGGTCGACTACTGCGAGAAGATGGTCGCGGAGACCAATCCCGGGGTGCTGGAGCAGGCCAACCGCACCCCCTGCCCGCACGCCGACGACCACGGGTACAAGACGATCGGCGACATCATGCGGTCGCTGAACCCGTTCACCGGCGAGTTCTACCGCGAGGCGCTCCAGGTCAGCCGGATGACCCGGGAGATGTTCTGCCTGATGGAGGGGCGGCACGTCCACCCCTCCACGCTGTATCCCGGCGGCGTCGGCACCGTGGCGACCATCCAGCTGATGACGGACTACATCACCCGGCTCCAGCGGTACGTCGAGTTCATGAAGAAGGTCGTGCCGATGCACGACGACCTCTTCGACTTCTTCTACGAAGCCCTGCCGGGGTACGAGCAGGTCGGCAACCGGCGCATCCTGCTGGGCTGCTGGGGCTCCTTCCAGGACCCGGACCACTGCAACTTCGAGTACAAGGACATGACCGACTGGGGACGGAAGATGTACGTCACCCCCGGTGTCGTCGTCGACGGGAAGCTCGTCACCACCGACCTGGTGAAGATCAATCTCGGCATCCGCATCCTGCTCGGTTCGTCGTACTACAACGACTGGGACGAGCAGGAGACCTTCGTCTCCCACGACCCGCTCGGCAACCCGGTCGACCGGCGCCACCCGTGGAACCAGCACACCAACCCGCAGCCGCAGAAGCGGGACCTGGACGACAAGTACAGCTGGGTCATGTCGCCGCGGTGGTTCGACGGCAAGGACTACCTGGCGCTCGACACCGGCGGCGGACCGCTCGCGCGGCTGTGGACCACCGCGCTGGCCGGTCTGGTCGACATCGGCTACATCCAGGCCACCGGCCACAGCGTCAAGATCAACCTCCCCAAGACCGCGCTCAAGGGGCCGGTGGAGCTGGAGTGGCACGTCCCGAAGTGGAGCAACACCATCGAGCGCAACCGGGCGCGCAGCTACTTCCAGGCCTACGCGGCCGCCTGCGCGCTCCACTTCGCGGAGAAGGCGCTCGCGGAGATCAGGTCGGGGAACACCAAGACCTGGGAGAAGTTCGAGGTGCCGGAGGAGGCTGTGGGCTGCGGGTTCACCGAGGCGGTGCGCGGTGTGCTCTCCCACCACATGGTGATCCGGGACGGCAAGATCGCCAACTACCACCCGTATCCGCCGACTCCGTGGAACGCGAGTCCTCGTGACACCTACGGCACGCCGGGTCCCTACGAGGACGCCGTACAGGGCCAGCCGATCTTCGAGGAGAACGACCGGGAGAACTTCAAGGGCATCGACATCATGCGCACGGTGCGCAGCTTCGACCCCTGTCTGCCCTGCGGTGTGCACATGTATCTCGGCGAGGGCAAGAAGCTGGAACTGCTGCACTCCCCCACCCAGTCCGCGGGCAGCGAGTGATGGCGCGGGAGGAAGAACCCCCGCCGGCGCCGGACTGGCGGACGACCGGTGACCGCATCGACACCCTGATCGCCGCCAGCGGCTCCGGCGGCGCGGTCGCCCGTGAGCGCAGCGAGGAACTGGTCCGGCTGGTCGTCGACTTCTACGGGGCCGGTCTCGAGCGGCTGCTCGACCTCGTGCACGAGCAGGGGCGGCTGGACGACGGCGTCCTGGCGGCCCTGGCCGGCGACGATCTGGTGGCCAGTGTCCTGCTGGTGCACGGGCTGCACCCGTACGGCGTGGAGACGCGGGTCGAGCGGGCGCTGGAGAGTGTGCGGCCGTATCTGGGTTCGCACGGCGGTGATGTGGAGCTGCTCGCCGTCACCGAGGAGGGCACCGTCCGGCTGCGGTTGCTGGGCAGCTGCGACGGCTGCCCGTCGTCCTCGGTCACGCTCAAGCTGGCCGTGCAGGGTGCGGTGGAGGCGGCGGCTCCGGAGATCACCTCGATCGAGGTCGAGACCGCGGCCGAGCAGGAGTCCGGGGCGCCGGGGCCGCTGGTGCCGGTGGATTCGCTCTTCTCCCGGCTGCACACGGGTGCCGGAACGGTCCCGGACGACGGCGCGTCCTGGGAGGTCGTCCCCGAGCTGTCGGCTCTGGAGTCCGGTGCCGTGGCCCGGGTGGAGGTCGGCCGGATTCCGGTGGTGGTCTGCCGGGTGGGTGCGGATCTCTTCGCCTTCGAGGACCGGTGCGCGCGCTGCGAGCGGCCGTTCGAGGGCGCCGCGCTGGCTCGGCGGCTGGGCGGTGGGGCGGGGGACGCGATCCTGCGCTGCGCCGGCTGCAAGGCGCACTACGACGTGCGGCGGGCGGGTGTCTGCCTCGACGAGGACGGCGCGCACCTGGCCCCGCTGCCGCTGCTGTCGGACGGCGGCGAGGTCTGCGTATCGGTGCCCGCGGCGGTGGCGCCGTGATCGCGGCCGGCCGTTCCGCGTACCCGGCGTCCACGCTGCTGCGCCTCAGCCGCGACCGGCCGCCGCCGGCCGCCGGGGAGCGCTGCGAGATGTGTGCGGAGCCGATCGGCGAGAGCCACTCCCACGTGGTGAACCTCGACAGCCGGGCCCTGATGTGCGGCTGCAGGGCGTGCTATCTGCTGTTCACCGACGAGGGGGCGCAGTTGCGCTACCGGGCGGTTCCCGAGCGCTATCTGCACTTCGCCGGGCTGACCGTGGACGGGCGTGCCTGGGACGAGTTGCAGATTCCGGTCGGGCTCGCCTTCCTGTTCCGTAATTCGGTCCAGGACCGCATGGTCGCGTTCTATCCGGGTCCGGCCGGGGCCACCGAGTCGGAACTGCCGCTGGACGCCTGGGAGGCGGTCGTCGAGTCGAGCCCTGAGCTCGCCGGGCTGCGTCCCGATGTCGAGGCCCTGCTGATCCGGCGCACTCCGGAGAGCGGCGGTTCGTGCCATCTGGTGCCGATCGACGCCTGTTACGAGCTGGTGGGACAGCTGCGCACGCTGTGGCGGGGCTTCGACGGCGGCTCCGAGGCACGCGCCGCGATGGACGCCTTCTTCGCACGGGTCGCGGAGCGCAGCCGGCCGGCCGCGGGGATCGGGGCGCCGTGAACGACTTCGCGTTCTCCGTGCTCGACGTCTTCGCCGAGCCGTACGCGGCCGCGCCGCAGCTGACGGCGCGGCTGCGGATCGAGGAGCGGACGGGCCGGCGGATCCATGCCGTCGCGCTGCACTGCCAGGTCCGCATCGAGCCGCAGCGACGCCACTACGACGACGCCGAACAGAGCGGTCTGCACGCCCTGTTCGGCGGCCGGGAGCGCTGGACCGACACGCTGAAGCCGTTCCAGTGGATGAGCTGCGACACCACGGTGCAGGGGTTCAGCGGGGCCACCGAGGTGGACCTCGCGCTGCCCTGCACGTACGACTTCGACGTGATCGGCTCCCGCTATCTGCACGCCCTGGGAGAGGGTTCGGTCCCGCTCGCCCTGATGTTCTCCGGCACGGTCTTCACCCGGGGCAGCAAGGGCTTCGGGGTCGAGCAGGTGCCGTGGGACTGCGAGGCCCGCCACTCCATGCCGGTCCAGGTGTGGCGGGACATGGTGGCGGCGCACTTCCCGAACACCGGCTGGATCAGGCTGGACCACGAGGTGCTGGCGCGCTTCGCGGACTTCCGGGCCCGGCGCGGGCTGATCAGCTGGGACGAGACGGTCCAGGCCCTCCTGGCCGAGCACGACGAGGTGGTCCCGCGATGAGCCCTGACCGGATGTGTGCGCGAGAGGTGGCCCTGTGAGCCTTGACCAGGTGCGTTCGATCGCCGACGCCGTCCTGTACGAGGGGTACCTGCTCTACCCGTACCGCGCGAGCTCGCACAAGAACCGCTCGCGCTGGCAGTTCGGGGTCCTCGGCCCGCCGCACGCGACGGCGGCGAGTTTCGGCGAGCAGCCGGGGATGGAGACGCAGTGCCTGCTGGCACCGCACGACGGACCGGCGGCCGTCACCGTGCATCTGCGCTTCCTCCAGCTCCAGGTCCGCGAGGTGCGGAGCCTGGGCGCGGACGGGGTGGAGACACCGGTCGACCAGCTCACCGTCGACGGGGTCCCGGTGCTGTCCTGGGACGAGGCCGTCGAGCGGGAGGTCGTGCTGGCCGCGCTGCCGTTGGGTGAGCCGACGGACACCGTCCACGCGGTCCCCGGCGGTGAGGACAGCGAGCCGGTCACCGACGCGCGGGGCGCGGTGGTGGGCCGGATCGTGCGGCGGCGGCTGCCGTTGGCGGTCCGCATCCGTACGGAAGCCGTCGTGGACGACGGTTACGTACGCCTCTCGGTGGCGGTGCGCAACGAGCACCCGGAGCCGGCGGACACCAAGGACGCCGCGATCCGGGCCTCGCTGATCGGTGCGCATCTGCTGCTGCGGGCGCATGACGCCGGGTTCGTCTCGCTGCTCGAACCGCCCGCAGGGGCGGTGGGCGCCGCGGGGCGCTGCCGGCAGAGCAGGTGCTGGCCCGTGCTGGCCGGTCCGAAGGGGACGACGGACGTCCTGCTCGGCGCGCCGATCATCCTGTACGACTACCCGGAGGTCGCCGAGCAGAGCCCTGGTGCCCTGTTCGACTCGACCGAGATCGACGAGATCCTGACCCTCCGGGTGATGACCATGACGGAGGCGGAGAAGGCGGAGGCGCGGGCCACCGACCCGCGGGCCAGGGAGATCATCGACCGCTGCGACGGGATGTCCCCCGCCGGCCTCCAGCAGCTGCACGGCTTGCTGCGCGACCCGCACCGGCCGCGGCCCGGGGCCCCCGTGGAGCCGGCGCCGGACGTGCGGGACGTGGAGCCCGCCGCCTTCGACACCGCGGGCGCCCCCTGGTGGGACCCGGCGGCCGACGCCTCGGTGCGGCCGGGGAGCGACGCGGTGGTGATCGACGGGGTCAGGGTGGCCAAGGACAGCCTGGTCCGCGTCCATCCGTCCCGGCGTGCCGACGCGCAGGACCTGTTCTTCGCCGGCCAGGTGGCCCGGGTGACGGCGGTGCTCTCGGACGTGGACGGCGGCACGCACGTCGCCCTGGTCCTCGTCGACGACCCGGCATCGGACCTGCACGACTGGTACGGCCGCTACTTCTACTTCGCACCCGACGAGCTGACACCGCTGACCGTCGAGGAGACGGCGCGGCACCGAGAGGAGAACCGATCGTGAAGATCCTGGGCATCATCACCGCCGGCGTGGCGGCGGCCGTGGCGCTGGTCGCCGTGGGCGTCGGCATCAAGTCGATCCCCGATGTCCGCCGCTATCTGCGCATCCGCTCGATGTGAGCCGCCGGTCCCGATGACGAGAACGGCGAGGGAGACGGGGGCGGCCGAGGAGACGGGCACGGCCGCGCGGGTACTGGTGGCCGGCATCGGCAACCTGTTCCTCGGCGACGACGGCTTCGGCCCGGAGGCGGTCCGCCGGCTGGCCCGCGACGCCGGACTGCCGCCGCGGGTACGGGTGGTGGACTACGGCATCCGCGGCATGCACCTCGCCTACGACCTGCTGGACGGGTACGACGCGCTGGTGCTGGTCGACGCGTACCCGGGTGGCGGAGCGCCCGGGGAGCTGACGGTGCTGCGCATCGGCGCGGAGGACCTCGGTACGGGTGAATTCGACGCCCATGGGATGAATCCGGTCGCTGTCCTTGCAAACCTGGATCAATTGGGCGGTACTCTTCCGCTCACTTACCTCGTCGGCTGCACACCCGCCGGAGTCGAGGAGGGCATCGGGCTCAGCGAGGCCGTCGAGAGCGCGGTGCCCGAGGCCGTCCAGACCGTGCACACCCTGGTCCGGCAGCTCGTGCCGGCCGGACCAGCCCTACCGACACATCCGTGAAGAGCGCCGAACCCCGGAGATCCTGATCATGTGCCTAGGCATTCCTGGCCGCGTCGTGGAGATCGTGGACGGGTATGCGGGCCAGCTGGCTCTGGTCGACGTGGAGGGCGCCAGGCGCCGCGTCAACATCGGCATGCTCGACGAGGCACCCGGCTGCGACGACTGGGTGCTTCTTCACATGGGCTTCGCCGTCGAGCTCATCGACCGGGCGAAGGCCCGCGAGGCCCTGTCGGGCCTGGAGATGATGGGCCGCGGCCGGGCGGAGCGCGTCCGGCGCAGATTCGAGGTGCGCGGGGTCGTGCAGGGCGTGGGCTTCCGGCCCTTCGTCTACGTCACCGCCACCGAGCTGATGCTCACGGGCACGGTGACGAACACCGGCGACGGGGTGCTCGCCGAGGTCGAGGGAGCCTCCGACGCGGTGGAGGAGTTCGGCCGGCGGCTCCGTACCGACGCCCCGCCGCTCGCGGTCGTCGAGGACGTGCGCACCGGCGAACAGCCGGTCCGGGGCGGTACCGGCTTCACGATCGAGGAGTCCAGCGGAGGCGGCCGGGCCAGGACGCTCGTCGCGCCCGACACGGCGACCTGCCGGGACTGCCTCGACGAGCTGGCCGACCCGGCGAACCGGCGCCACCGCCACCCCTTCATCACCTGTACGCACTGCGGCCCCCGGTTCACGATCGTCACCGGCCTCCCGTACGACCGGGCCGCCACCACGATGGCGGACTTCGAGATGTGCGGGGCCTGCCGGACGGAGTACGAGGACCCCCGCGACCGGCGCTTCCACGCCCAGCCGATCGCCTGCCCCGACTGCGGGCCCCGGCTCGAACTGGTCGGCGGGGACGGCGTGCCCCGCTCCCGTGACGAGGACGCGCTGCGGGCCGCCCGGGAGCTGCTCGCCGGCGGCGGGATCATCGCGGTCAAGGGGCTCGGCGGCTACCACCTGGTGTGCGACGCCCGCGACGACGCGGCCGTGGCCGAGCTGCGCCGGCGCAAGCGGCGCGGCGGCAAGCCGTTCGCGGTGATGGTGTCGGGACTCGACGTGGCGCGGGAGCTGGTGACCGTCACGGCCGAGGAGGAGGAACTCCTGACCGGCGGCCGCCGCCCGATCGTTCTCCTTCCCCGACGGGGCGGGGCAGGTGTGTCCGACGCCGTGGCTCCCGGGAGTCCCGACCTCGGGCTGCTGCTCCCGTACACCCCGTTGCACGTCCTGCTCTTCGGCATCGGTGCCGACCGGCCGGGTCCGGACGCGCTGGTGATGACGTCGGCCAATCTGTCGGGCGAGCCGATCGTCACCGATGACGAGGCCGCGCTGAGCGTGCTGGCCCCGCTCGTCGACGGCTGGCTGCGGCACGACCGGCGCATCCAGGTGCCGTGCGACGACTCGGTCAGCCGCTGGGTGGCCGGTGCGGAGCTACCGGTCCGCCGGTCGCGCGGATACGCCCCGCTGCCGCTCGCCCTGCCCTTCGACGTGGAGCCGACGCTCGCCGTGGGCGCCGACCTCAAGAACACCTGCGCGCTGGCCGAGGGCCGCTACGCCTGGCTGAGCCAGCACATCGGCGACATGGACGACCTGTCCACGGTGGACGCGCTGACCCGGACCGAGAAGCACCTGGAGAACCTCACCGGGGTGGCGCCCGCCCGGCTGGTCGCCGACCGCCACCCCGGCTACCACTCCGCCGCCTGGGCCCGCGCGCACGCGGCCGGGAGGCCGGTCCGCACCGTGCAGCACCATCACGCGCATATCGCGTCCGTGATGGCCGAGCACGGTCTGGGCGCGGACGAGCGCGTGATCGGCATCGCCTTCGACGGCACCGGTCACGGCGACGACGGGGCGGCGTGGGGCGGCGAGGTCCTGGTCGCGGGGTACGCGTCCTTCCGCAGGGCCGCCCACCTGGCTTACGTACCGCTGGCCGGGGGCGACGCGAGTGTGCTGCGTCCGTACCGGATGGCTCTCGCGCACCTGTACGCGGCGGGCATCGCCTGGGACGCGGACATGCCCGCGGTCCGGGCGTGCCCGGCCGCGGAACGCGACGTGCTGGCGCACCAGTTCGCCACCGGGTTCGGCTGCGTGCCGACGTCGAGCATGGGCCGGCTCTTCGACGCCGTCGCGTCCCTGGCCGGCGTCCGGCACGAGGTGGCGTACGAGGCGGAGGCCGCCATGGAGCTGGAGGGCCTGGCCCGGGGCGCACACGGTGTGCCCGGCGCTCCCGGGAGCGGCTACCGCTTCGGTGTCCGGCCAGGAACGGACGACGGGACCGCTGTCGCCGATCCGGCCCCGGTCGTGCGGGCCGTCGTGTCCGACGTACGGGCGGGCGTTCCCGCCGGGCTGATCGCCGCGCGCTTCCACGCGTCCGTCGCCGCGCTGGTCACGGACCTCGCGGACCGCTGCCGCAAGCACACCGGTCTCGCCACCGTGGCTCTGGGCGGCGGTGTCTTCCAGAACGCCGTCCTGCTCGAAGCGGCGCAACGGGGCCTGGCGGAGCGGGGCTTCACGGTGCTGCGGCCCCGGCTGCTCCCGCCGAACGACGGCGGGATCGCCCTCGGCCAGCTCATGATCGCCGCGGCGGGCTGACCGCGCCGCGCTCCCGTACCCCAAGGGATCCACAGAGGAGAGAAGCCATGTGTCTCGCTGTTCCGGGGCGTGTCCTCAGTACCGCAGAAGTCGACGGCACCGTGATGGCCGAGGTCGACTTCGGCGGGGTGCGCAAAGAGGTGTGCCTCCAGTACATCCCCGACGCGGTCGTCGGTGAATACGTCATCGTGCACGTCGGATTCGCCATTCAGCGCCTCGACGAGGCCTCCGCCCAGGACACCCTGGCCAACTTCGAACGGCTCGGCATCCTCGCCGAGGAGTTCGGGGACGGCTTCGAGCTCGCCGCACAGCAGCGCACGTCACCCGAAGGAGCCGGCCGGTGAAGTACCTCGAAGAGTTCAGCGACCCCGATCTCGCGAAGAAGCTGATCGACCAGATCCATGCGGCCACCACCCGGAGGTGGGCGATGATGGAGGTCTGCGGCGGCCAGACCCACTCGATCATCCGGCACGGCATCGACCAGCTCCTCCCCGAGAGCGTGGAGATGATCCACGGTCCGGGATGTCCCGTCTGTGTGACCCCGCTGGAGATCATCGACCGCGCCCTGGCGATCGCCGCCCGCCCCGGTGTCATCTTCTGCTCGTTCGGCGACATGCTGCGCGTGCCCGGAAGCAGCCAGGACCTGTTCTCCGTCAAGAGCGCCGGCGGCGACGTACGGGTGGTGTACTCACCTCTCGACGCGCTGAGACTGGCCCGCGAGAACCCGGACCGTGAGGTCGTCTTCTTCGGGATCGGCTTCGAGACCACCGCCCCCGCCAACGCGATGACGGTGTACCAGGCCGAGCGGCTCGGGGTGCGGAACTTCTCGCTGCTGGTGTCCCACGTCCTGGTGCCGCCCGCCATCGCGGCGATCATGGAGTCCCCGGCCTGCCGGGTGCAGGCGTTCCTCGCCGCCGGTCATGTGTGCAGTGTGATGGGGACCTCCGAGTACCCTCCGCTGGCGCAGAAGTACAAGGTGCCGATCGTGGTCACGGGCTTCGAACCCCTGGACATCCTCGAAGGCGTCCGCCGGACCGTCCTCCAACTGGAGGCGGGCCGCCACGAGGTGGAGAACGCCTACCCCAGGGCCGTTCGCGACGAGGGCAACGCGCCCGCGATGAAGATGCTCGCCGATGTCTTCGAGGTGACGGACCGGACCTGGCGCGGCATCGGCGCGATTCCCCGCAGCGGCTGGCGGCTCTCCGGGAAGTACCGGGAGTTCGACGCGGAGCAGCGGTTCGACGTGACGGACATCCACACCGCCGAGTCCTCGCTCTGCCGCTCGGGCGAGGTGCTCCAGGGCCTGATCAAACCGCACCAGTGCGAGGCGTTCGGCAAGGAGTGCACACCGAGGAACCCGCTCGGCGCGACCATGGTGTCGTCGGAGGGCGCGTGCGCCGCGTACTACACCCACCGCCGCCTGGAACTGGTCGATGCGAAGTGACTGAGGCGATGCAGGACGTGACTGCCCCTGTGTGGGACTCGGCCGATCCCGTGCGGGACTTGGCCGGCCCGGCGCGCGACATCTCCGACGCGGCGCCGGGGCCGGCCGGACCGGACTTCGAGGGGTGGGCCTGCCCCGTACCGCTGCGGGACGTCCCGACCGTCGTAATGGGCCACGGTGGCGGCGGCGCGATGTCCGGCGAGCTGATCGAGCACCTGTTCCTGCCCGCGTACGGGGCCGCGGCGGCCGCCGAACTCGGTGACTCGGCCGTCCTGAGCGTCGGCACCGACACCCGGCTCGCCTTCTCCACGGACTCGTTCGTGGTGAAGCCGATGTTCTTCCCCGGCGGGTCGATCGGTGACCTGGCCGTGAACGGGACGGTCAACGACCTGGCCATGTCGGGGGCGACGCCCCTGTTCCTGTCGACCGCCTTCATCCTCGCGGAGGGCACCGAACTCAGCGTCCTCGGCCGGATCGCCCAGGCGGTGGGCCGGGCGGCCGAGGCCGCCGGCGTACGCCTGGTCACCGGGGACACCAAGGTCGTGGAGCGCGCCAGCGGCGACGGCGTCTACCTCAACACCTCGGGCATCGGTGTCGTGCCGTCCGGTGTCGACATCGGCCCGCGCCGGGCGCGCCCCGGCGACGCCGTGCTCGTCAGCGGTGACATCGGGGTGCACGGGGTGGCGGTGATGAGCTGCCGGCAGGGCCTGGAGTTCGGTACGGCCGTCGAGAGCGACACCGCTCCGCTGCACGGACTGGTCGCCTCCATGATCGCCACCGGCGCGGACGTCCATGTGCTCCGGGACCCCACGCGCGGGGGTGTCTCCGCGTCGCTGAACGAGATCGCCCGTGCCGCGGAGGTGGGCATCGAGCTGGTCGAGCGGCTGTTGCCGGTGCCGCCCGCGGTGCGGGACGCGTGCAGTCTGCTCGGGCTCGACCCGCTCCAGGTGGCCAACGAGGGCAAGCTGATCGCCATCGTTCCCGCCGCGGACGCGGACCGGGTGCTGGCCGCGATGCGGGCGCACCCGCTGGGCGGGTCCGCGTGCAGGATCGGCAGGTGCGTGCCGGATCACGCCGGGATGGTGGTCGCGAGGACAGGCCTGGGCGGGAGCCGGGTGATCGGGCTGCCGATCGGCGAACAACTGCCGCGGATCTGCTGAGTGAGTGGCGAACGGCTGCCGAAGGCCTGCCGCGTGGCGAACGACTACGACCGAGGATCTGCTGAGTGAGTGCTGAGGGCGCGCTGCTGTTCGCGCGATACGCCTACCCGCCCAACGAGCTCGGTTACTGCGGCCCCGCCGACGCGGCGGCCCTCCTGCGCCGGGAGGCGACCGCCGACATCGGGCGGCGGGCCCGGCAGTTCGAGGGGGCCTGGTGCTATCTCCAGTTCCTCGCGGAGACGGCCGGGCTCACGGACCCGCTCGATGTCCGGGTGGTCGAGGCCTACTGGATCGGCAACGAACTGCTGGAGCTGGCCGATCCCGCCGCCTTGGTGGAGCGCCTGACGGACCGTTTCCGCGGCCAGTCGGGCGGTACCTGGCGCGAGGCGGCGCGGCGGGCCCTGGCCCACCACAGCTTTCAGGTGTTCGAGGTGTATCCGTGGGCGCCGATGCTCCGGCCCGACGGAAATCCGACCGCCCTGTCCGTACTGGACCGCTGCCGCATCCGGACGGGCGTGGTGCTCACGGCCGGCAGCGAGGTGGCGACCGTACGGTCCCGTCCGCTGGTCTGGGACGGGACCGCGACCGCCACCGGCGACTGGCAGGAGGAGACCGTGCGCCTCTCGGCGGGCGGGCGGACACTGCTCGACGGCGTCTCCCCCGGTGACCGGGTGGCGCTGCACTGGGACTGGGTGTGCGACGTGCTCACCGATGAGCAGGCCCTGCGCATCGAGTCCTTCGAGGCGCGCACCCGCACCGGGCTGGGCCTGCTCGTTGCTCAGCCCGGCACCACCCCGGCTCAGGTCAGAGCGCGTTGATCTCCTCGTCGGACAGCACCCCGGCCCAGGTGCGTACCTCGTCGATGTCACCGTCGAGGTGGTGGGCCCCGGCCCCGTCGGCTGCGGAGTCCCGGCCGGCCTGGAGGAACCCCGTGGCTCCCAGGCGTCGGACGCCGCGTAGGGCGCGCTGTCGGCGAGGGCGCCATCGATCCAGAGCTGAACCTCGCCGGCCTTCTCGCCGTACTGGAGCAGCAGGGTCCGCGTGCCGCCCGCCGCCGGTGCGCTGAGCTCCGTCGTCCCCGCGTCCGGCTCGTCGAAGTGGGCCGCACCCGGGGCGTTTCCGTGGGGCCCCTGAACCCAACCGCGCGACCCGGACCGCACCCGAGTGCGAACCAGATCGGCGAACCGGCGCGAGCGACAGGTGAGACCCGGCCAACCCCCCGTACAAACCCTCACCCTAGAACAAGAGTTCGGCATCACCGGAGCGGCCGATGGGCTGCTTTCAGCCATCGAGTACCGGAAGCGGAACGCCGCCGCCCACCGCGGGCGAACGCGGTGTCAGGCAGGTGACACCGGCAGAACGTCGGGAGACAGGGCGCCCACACGGGCGGACGCGGCGGTCATGCGGCGCGAGTGGTGGCGGCGGCAGAGAACCTCGTAACCGACCTCGCCCGCCGGGCGGTTCACATCACCGACCACGACCTGGGCGCCCGCGACGACCATCTCCCCCTCTATCGTCCGCGCGTTGTGCGTCGCACGGGCCCCGCACCAGCACAGGGCCTCGACCTGGAGCTGCTCGACCCGGTCCGCCAGTTCGATCAGCCGCTGCGATCCGGGGAACAGCTTCGTACGGAAGTCCGTGGTGATACCGAAGGCGAAGACGTCCATCTCCAGGTCGTCCACGACGCGGGCCAGCTGATCGATCTGGTCCGGAGCCAGGAACTGCGCCTCGTCCACGATCACGTAGTCGACCCTGCCGCCCTTCGACAGCTGAGCGACCAGGTACGCGTACAGGTCCATCCCCCGGTCCGCCTCGACCGCGTCCGTCACCAGACCCAGCCGCGACGACAGCTTGCCCTCCCCCGCCCGGTCGTCCCGGGTGAAGATCACGCCCTGGAGGCCACGCGCCGACCGGTTGTGCCCGATCTGGAGCGCCAGAGTGCTCTTCCCGCAATCCATGGTTCCGGAGAAGAACACCAGCTCGGGCATGAGGGGTCGAGCACCTTTCGGGACGGGCGGGGGGGGCCGTGGAACGGGCCCGTACGGCCAGGAGGGCGCGTACGGGACTTTCGAAACACGCCTAAGAGCGTACTTCGAGGAGCGGGACCAACTGCTCGACGGGGGTCATCGAGCCGTGCATGCCCACCATCGCCGACTCGTGGGGCTCGTTGTCGGAGGCGGTGATCACCACGTCGTCGTGGGCCGCCGCGACGACGTCGCCGATCCGGCCGAGGGCCCGTTCGTCGATCCGGGGGCCGAACCAGCCCGCCGCGACGGCCTCGTCCCGGCTCGCCACCCAGAACTGCTCGCCGAGCACCTCGCGCCAGACGGTCAGCACATCGGCCTCGGCGCCCGGGACTGCGTACACATGGCGGGCGCGGCCCTCGCCGCCGAGCAGCGCGACGCCCGCGCGCAGCTCCCAGTCCGCGTCGAAGTCGATCCTGGACTGCTCGTCGAACGGGATGTCGATCATGCCGTGGTCGGCGGTGATGTACAGCGCCGAGCGCGGCGGGAGCTGCTCGGCGAGGCGCCGGGCCAGTCCGTCGACGTGCATCAACTGACCGCGCCAGGCGTCGGAGTCGACGCCGAACCGGTGCCCCATGCCGTCGACCTCGCTGTAGTACGTGTAGACGAGCGAGCGGTCACCGGCGGCCAGCCGCTCGGCGGCGACGTCCATCCGGTCCTCGCCGGTCAGCCGGCCGAGGAACGAGCCGCCGCTGAGCGCGACCTTGGTGAGCGGGGTCTGCTCGAAGGCGGGCGCGGAGACCTGCGCGGTACGCACTCCGGCCGCGTCGGCGCGAGTGAAGACAGTGGGGTGCGGCTGCCAGACCTTGGGCTGCGTCCACGGCCTCCAGCGGAGCTGGTTCATCAGCGCGCCGGTCTCCGGATTGCGCACCGTGTACCCGAGGAGGCCGTGCTCGCCCGGGGGCAGCCCGGTACCGACCGAGGCCAGCGAGGTCGCGGTGGTGGCCGGGAAGCCCGCCGTTATCGGGCGGCCCGTGCCGCCGCGCGAGGTGGGCAGCAGGGAGTACAGGAAGGGGGCCTCGTCCGGGTGCGCCCGGATCTGATCCCAGCCGAGGCCGTCGATCAGGAAGACGCAGTTCCGGTCGGCGGGGGTCAGCTCGGCGATCGCCGCCGTGAAACCGGGCACGCCCTGTCCCGCGACGAGCGTGGGCAGCAGATCGGCGAGCGAGCCGCTGCCGTACTCCGGTACCGGGGCGGTGTCGACGGACAGCAGGACGGGGTCCTGCCAGGCCGGCTGGACCATCAGCGGCCGGCCGCCGCGGTCGCGGCCGTGGCCTCGGAGAGCGCCTGGGCGAAGGCGAGGGTCTGGCGCACGGTGTCGGGGCCGTCGCCGGCCTCACTGACCCGCAGGCTCAGGTCGTCGGCGGTGGAGCTGCCGGTGTAGCCGTGGTCGGCCTCGCAGTTGGGGTCGCCGCAGGCGGCGGGCTCCAGGTCGATCCGGGAGACCGCGCCCCAGCCGATCGTCAGGACGACCTCACGGGGCAGCGTGCCGGGAACGTACTTCTCCGGGTTGGCCACGACACGGCTGACCACGACCGAGGAGATCCGGTCGAGCTTGACCGACTCGGTGGAGGTGGTGGCGTACGGCGTCGGGGAGCTGGTGTCGGCGTTCTGCTCGTCGGTGTGGCTGACGACGAAACGATTGTCCGTGAGCACCAGGACCGTGACGTGCCGGCGCACCTCGTTGGAGTCGAAGGTCGTCTCCTGGTGCACCAGGTACGAAGCGACCGGCTCACCGCCCACGGCGGCCTCCACCGCCTCGGCCACGAGGGCCGGGTAGTAGCCGCTGCGCTCGATCGCCGCGCGCAGCCCCTGGGTCGTCGTACCGGTCTTAGCCATACGGACCATCCTACGGGGGGCGGATGGCTGCCGGGGACGTCCTGTCCGCCCTCCCTGCCGGGCGGCGCCTGCAGGGGCGGTTCAGTAGTTGGAGAGGCGGCGGGGCCCGAGGTCGGTGCGGGCCGGGGGCGGCGACAGCCGGACGCTCGCTCCCAGGACGGTCAGCCCCTGGGTGGCGACCACGACCGGTTCCAGGGCGATGGAGACCACCTCGGGGTGGTCGTCGACCAGCAGGGAGACCCTGAGCAGCAGTTCTTCCAGCGCCTCGGTGTCCACGGGCGCCGAACCGCGCCAGCCGAAGAGGACCGGGGCGGCCCGGATCGAGCGGATCAGCTCGGCGGCGTCCCGGTCGGTGACCGGAACCAGCCGGTGGGCGGTGTCGCCGAGGAGCTCGGAGGGCGCACCCGCCAGGCCGAAGGAGAGGACGGCGCCCGCGGCCGGGTCGATCGTGGCCCGTACGACGGTGTCGACACCGCGCGGGGCCATGGCCTGCACGACGGGCCGGAGCTCGGCGGGCTTGCCGAGGAGATCGGTCAGTTCGCCGTACGCGCGGCGCACCGCGGACTCGGTGGCGAGGTCCAGCCGCACACCGCCGAGGTCGGCGCGGTGGCGCAGATGGGGTGCGGTCGTCTTCAGCGCGACCGGGTAGCCGAGCCGTGCGGCGGCGTCGACGGCCGCCTCCGCGTCGGGCGCCGGAAGCGTCGGCCGGACGGTGATGCCGTAGCAGGCCAGCAGCTCGCGGGCCTCGTCGTGCGCCAGGGGCCTGCCGCGCGGATCGGGGTCCTCGCCGAGCAGCGCCTCGATGCGGGCGGCCGCGCCCCGCTCGTCGATGGTGTCGTCGAGGAACTCGGGGACCTTGCCGGGGACCGCGGCCTGGCGTCGCCACTGGGCGTACTTCACGGCTTCTGCGAGCGCCCGGACGGCCCGTTCCGCGGCGGGGTAGGCGGGGATCCGGCCGGTGGTGCGGGCTCCCCCGGGGCCGGTCGCCGTCGGCGCGGCGTCCGTTCCGCCGGGCGGGGCCGGTGTGGCGGCGGGGGTGGCCGAGGGCCGTCCCGGCGCCGGGGCCGGGCGCTGCTGGGCCACCGTGCCGGTGGCGGCGGCCAGGGCCTCCGCCAGGCCGCCGATCTCGACGTGGACGACGGCCACCGGCTTGGCCGGCCCGGCGGCAGCGGCCGCGTGCAGGGCGGTGGCCAGCACCTCGCCGTCGCCCGGCTCCGCCTCGCCGTCCTCGCCCACCCACGGGATCGCCGTCACGACCACCGCGTCGCAGCCCTCGTCGGCCAGCGCCTCGGCCAGCGCGTCCCGGAAGTCCTGCGGGGTGGCGGCGGTGGTGAGGTCGCGCGGCGGACGCGGGCGCAGGCCCTCGGCCAGGCAGGCGTCGTACGTGAGCAGGCCGAGGGACTCGGAGTTGCCGAGGATCGCGACACGGCCGCCCGCCGGGAGCGGCTGGCCGGCGAGGAGCAGGCCCGCGTCGACCATCTCCGTCACCGTGTCGACGCGGATCACGCCCGCCTGCCGCATCAGCGCGGAGACCGTGGCGTCCGGGATCCGGCTGACGGGTACGGCGTGGCCCGGCGGGGTGGAGCCGCTGTGCCGGGCGCCCTTTACGACGACGACCGGCTTCACGGCGGCGGTACGCCGGGCGAGGCGGGTGAACTTGCGGGGGTTGCCGAGCGATTCGAGGTACAGCAGGGCGACGTCGGTGTCCGGGTCCTCGTACCAGTACTGGAGGAAGTCGTTGCCGGAGATGTCTGCGCGGTTGCCGGCGGAGATGAAGGTGGAGAGTCCGGCGCCGCGCCGGTAGAGCCCGGAGAGCAGGGCGATGCCGATCGCGCCGGACTGGGTGAACAGGCCGATGCGCCCGGAGGCGGGCCGTTCCGGTGCCAGGGAGGCGTTCAGCCGGACCGCCTCGGAGTTGTTGATGATGCCGAAGGCGTTCGGGCCGATGATCCTCATGCCGTACGAGCGGGCCTGGCGCACCAGTTCGCGCTGCCGTTCGCGGCCCTCCGCACCCCACTCGGCGTATCCGGCGGAGAGGACCACCAGGCCCTGGACGCCGTGTTCGCCGCAGTCCGCGACGGCCTCCGGCACCCGCTCCGCGGGTACGGCGACGACGGCGAGGTCGACGGGTTCGCCGATCTCGCCGAGGGAGCGGTGGGCGGGCACCCCGTCGATGGTGTCCTGGCCGTCGGCGAAGGCGCTGTTCACGGCGTAGGCGCGGCCGGTGAAGCCCGCGCCCAGGAGGTTGCGCAGGACGGTGCGGCCGACCCCGCCGGGGGTGCGCCCCACGCCGATGACCGCGACGGAGCCGGGTGCGAGCAGCCGCTGCACGGAGCGTGCCTCCGCGCGCTGTTCCCGGGCGCGCTGGACGGCGAGCGACTCCGCGGTCGGTTCGAGGTCCAGGGTGAGGTGGACGGAGCCGTCCTCGAAGCTGCGCTGCTGGGTGTACCCGGCGTCCCGGAACACCTTGATCATCTTGTTGTTGGCGGGCAGTACCTCGGCGGCGAAGCGCCGGATGCCGCGCTCGCGGGCGACGGCCGCGATGTGTTCGAGCAGTGTGGAGGCGACGCCGCGGCCCTGATGCGCGTCCTGGACGAGGAAGGCGACCTCGGCCTCGTCCGCCGGGGCCGACGCGGGCCTGCCCGTGGCGTCGATCCGGTCGAAGCGGACCGTGGCGATGAACTCGCCGCCCACCGTGACGGCGAGTCCCACCCGGTCGACGTAGTCGTGGTGGGTGAAGCGGTGGACGTCCTTGGCGGAGAGCCGGGGGTAGGGAGCGAAGAAGCGGTAGTACTTCGACTCCGGGGACACCTGCTCGTAGAAGCTGACCAGCCGTTCGGCATCGTCCGTGGTGATCGGCCTGATCCGCGCGGTGCCGCCGTCGCGGAGCACCACGTCCGCCTCCCAGTGGTCGGGGTAGACGTGATGCGGACTCTGCTCCGGAGAGGGCTCCATGGGCAAAGCGTACGGCTCTGTCAGCGGTCGCGTGGGTGTCGGGGCCGGGGCAGTCTGGGGGTGGCCGATCGACGGTTCGACCCGGCCCCGGCACCCGCGCGGACGGGCCGCGGGTCGGCCGGAGCATCGGGCACTGCATGAGAGACTGGTCTAGACAACCATTGATTCGTGAAGGGCAGAACCATGGCTGAGCGCCGCGTCAACGTCGGTTGGGCCGAGGGCCTGCACGCCCGCCCCGCATCCATCTTCGTCCGTGCCGCCACGGCCTCCGGCATACCCGTGACGATCGCCAAGGCCGACGGCAACCCGGTGAACGCCGCGTCCATGCTCGCGGTGCTCGGGCTCGGCGCCCAGGGCGGCGAGGAGATCGTCCTCGCGTCCGACGCCGACAACGCCGAAGCCGCTCTGGACCGCCTGTCCAAGCTGGTCGCCGAGGGGCTCGACGAGCTTCCGGAGACCGTCTGACCCAGCGGTCACGACCGCCGGAATTCTTGCGAAAGAGCCGCGACACCCCCGACCGGGAGTCGCGGCTCTTTCGTGTGCGCGGGAATGACGGATCACAGATAAAGACCCGCGCGTCAGAATTCAGAGCAGCAAGAAGAAAGCCCCACTGAATGCCTGCTCTTTGTATACGGCCCTCTTGTTAATGCCGGCCGCTCGGGGTGTTTACGGCATGTTGCGAAGTCCTCACCCGGCCGGCACGGGGGATGGCGGCGGCACCCGGCAGGTCGGGGCGGCGCAGCCGGTGCGCGGCGGTGGCCCGCTCGGCGTGCTGGGCGGCCAGCGCCCGCGCGCGTTCCGCGTCGCCGCGCGCCACGGCGTCCACGATGGCCCCGTGCTCGGCCCAGGAGTCGGCGGGGCGGGCCGGCTGGTCGACCGCGTACATCCAGGCGATCTTGTGCCGGAGCTGGGTGAGCAGTGCGATCAGGCCGGGGCTGCCGGAGGCCTGGGCCAGGGTCTCGTGGAACCAGCCGCCCAGTGACCGCAGGTCCTCGCCCTCGCCCCGGCGGGCCCGCTCCTGCCCCAGCCTGACCAGGCCGCGCAGCACCTTGAGGTGGGCGTCGGTGCGGCGCTGGGCGGCACGGGCCGCGCCGAGCGGCTCCAGCAGCATCCGGACCTCCAGCAGGTCGGCGGCCTCCTGCTCGTCGGGCTCGGCGACGCAGGCCCCGGCATGCCTGCGGGTGACCACGAAGCCCTCGGACTCCAGGGTGCGCAGCGCTTCGCGCACCGGGACGCGGGAGACCCCGTAACGGCGTGCGAGCACCTCCTCGGTGAGTCGGCTGCCGCGCTCGAAGACACCGGAGACGATGTCGTCACGGATTGCCGTGCATACCGAATGCGCCGGAATGCGCATGTCCGAACCTCCGCCTTAATCCCCGCGGAACGCGGCCGATCGACGCCTGTCCTGTGACTCTATTGCAATGCGCTCGTATTTCCGATGCCGGGTCGAAATTCATGAATATCTTTTGGGCACGACGAAGGCCCCGGCGGGCTGCGGGGCCTTTCACCGAGGTGCTTCGTGCCGGTCAGACGGTGACGCCGTGGGCGCGCAGATAGGCGACCGGGTCCATGTCGGAGCCGTACGACGGCGTGGTCCGGGCCTCGAAGTGGAGGTGCGGTCCGGTGGAGTTGCCGGTGGAGCCGGAGAGGCCGATCCGCTGCCCCTGCCCGACGCTCTGGCCGACGGAGACGCCGATCGAGGAGAGGTGGCCGTACTGGGTGTACGTGCCGTCCGTCATCCGGAGCACGATGTTGTTGCCGTACGCGCCGCCCCAGCCGGCCTCGACGACCGTACCCGCGCCGACGGCGACGACCGAGCTGCCGGACACGGCGTGGAAGTCGATGCCGGAGTGGCTGCCGGAGGACCACAGGGAGCCGCCGGCCTGGTAGCCGGTGCTCACGCGGGAACCCGCGACGGGGAGCTGGAAGGTGCCCAGCCGGGCGCGCTCGGCGGAGCGGGCGACACGCACCTCGCCCGCACGGGCCTCCTCGGCCTTGGCGGCGGCCTCGGCCTTCGCGGCAGCCCTGGCCCTGGCGTCGGCCTTCTTCTTGGCGTCCGCCTTCTTCTTCGCCTCGGCCTTCGCCCTGGCTTCCGCCTTCGCCTTCGCGGCGGCGTCGGCCTGGTGCCGCTGCGCGTCCGCCTGCGCGTCGATCCGGTCGGCCAGGTCGCCCTCGATGGCGATGAGCTGGGAGAGGCCTGCCTCTTCGGCGTCGGGGGTCTCGGTGTCGGCGGCGAGGGCCGGGGAGGCCAGGGAGCCGATGACGCCGGTGGTGGCCAGGGTCGCGATGCCGACGGCCTTCGCGCCGCAGCGCGTCAGACGGCTCGGGGCACGGTGCTTCCCGGTGGCACGGGTGAACGCCATGAAGTGGCTGGTCCTTTCCTTCCTTCTCGCCTACCGGGTTAGCTGACGGGTTCGGAGCAGGAAGGTCTCCTACGGATCCCCCGGCCTCACCGAGGCATGGGCATCCGATTCACCCCAGGGACTGCGCGGGTCCCCGGCTCCCCCGGCTCGCGCCTGACGGGGACTCGGCGATGGCTGCCCGGTACGTCGCGGATGCGGCATACGAGTGACGGACAGCCGGGCCGACGTTAAACGGGGGCACTTCCCCACACCAAACGGACAGGCGGTTTTGTAGCACATCCCACAGGGCGGACAGGCAACCTCCCCCGCAAAACCGGACAAAAGAGGAAGGCCCCGGCGGTCAGTGATCCGCCAGGACCTTCCTTTTGTCCCGTTACCGGGGAGAGTGACCGGTCAGCCGGTGACGACCGAGACCTCTCCGATGCCGAGGGCCCTCACGGGCTCCTCGATCTGCGCGGCGTCCCCGACGAGGACCGTGACCAGCCGGTCGCCCGGGAAGGCGTTGACCACGGCTGCCGTCGCCTCCACCGTGCCGGTGTCCGCGAGGCGCGCGTACAGCTGCGCCTGGTAGTCGTCCGGGAGGTGCTGCTCGACCTGGTCCGCGAGGGTCGCGGCGACGGAGGCCGCCGTCTCGAACTTCAGCGGTGCGACGCCCACGAGGTTCTGCACGGCCGTCTCGCGCTCGGCGTCCGTGAGGCCCTCCGCGGCCAGCGTCCGCAGCACCTTCCACAGATCCTCCAGCGCCGGCCCGGTGGACTCCGTGTCCACCGAGCCGCTGATGGCGAGCATCGCGGCGCCGGTCGACCCAGAGGCGGCGTCCCTGGCGGAGGAGCGCAGCACCTGGGCGAAGGCGCGCACGCCGTAGGTGTAGCCCTTCTCCTCGCGCAGCACCCGGTCCAGGCGGGAGGTCAGCGTGCCGCCCAGGCAGTACGTGCCGAGCACCTGGGCGGGCCAGACGCTGTCGTGCCGGTCGGCGCCGATCCGGCCGAGGAGCAGCTGGGTCTGGACCGCTCCGGGTCGGTCCACGATCACCACCCGGCCGGTGTCGTCGGCGGTGATCGGCGGGACCGGGCGGGGCTCCGCCGTGTTGCCCGACCAGTCGCCGACGGTGTCGGCGAGCAGGGCGTCCAGGTCGATGCCGGTGAGGTCGCCGACGACCACGGCGGTCGCGGTGGACGGCCGGACGTGGGCGTCGTAGAAGGCGCGCACGGCCGCGGAGTCGATCCGCTCCACGGTCTTCTCGGTGCCCTGACGCGGGCGCGACATGCGGGCCGTGGCCGGGAAGAGCTCCTTGGAGAGCTGCTTGGCGGCGCGCCGCGCGGGGTTCGCCTGCTCGTGCGGGATCTCGTCGAGCCGGTTGTTCACCAGCCGCTCGATCTCGCTGTCGGCGAAGGCCGGTGCCCGCAGGGCCTCCGCGACCAGGCCGAGCGCCTTGGCCAGCCGGGAGGCGGGAACCTCCAGGGAGACCCGGACGCCGGGGTGGTCGGCGTGGGCGTCCAGGGTGGCGCCGCACCGCTCCAGCTCGGCGGCGAACTCCTCGGCGCTGTGCTTGTCGGTGCCCTCGGACAGGGCGCGCGACATGATCGTGGCCACCCCGTCCAGGCCCTCGGGCTCGGCGTCCAGCGGGGCTTCGAGGAAGATCTCGACGGCGACGACCTGCTGGCCGGGGCGGTGGCAGCGCAGCACCGTGAGGCCGTTGGGCAGGGCACCGCGCTCGGGTGCGGGGAAGGCCCAGGGCCTGGCCTCTCCGGGGGCGGGCTGCGGGTGGTACTGCATCGAAACTCCAGTCGCGGCAGCGTCGGTCACTTGTCCGCTCCTTCGTGCGCGTCGGTGTCGTTGGCTGCGTCGGCGTCCTCTGCGGGCTCCGCCGACTCGACCGGCTCATAGACCAGCACCGCCCGGTTGTCGGGCCTCAGCTGGGCCCTGGCGGCCGCCCGGACCTCCTCCGCGGTGACGTCGAGCACCCGGTGCACGGCGGTCAGGGCGAGCTGCGGGTCACCGAACAGCACGGCGAACCGGCACAGTTCGTCGGCCCGGCCCGCGACCGTACCGAGCCGGTCCAGCCACTCGCGCTCCAGCTGTGCCTGGGCGCGCTCCATCTCCTCGGGCGAGGGGCCCTCCTCGGCGAACCGGGCGAGCTCCTCGTCGACCGCGGACTCGATCTGCGCCACCTCGACGCCGCCGGACGTCTTGACGTCCAGCCAGCCCAGCGAGGGCGCACCGGCCAGCCGCAGCAGTCCGAATCCGGCCGCGACGGCCGTCCGGTCGCGGCGGACCAGACGGTTGTGCAGCCGGGACGACTCGCCGCCGCCCAGCACGGTCAGCGCGAGATCCGCGGCGTCGCACTCACGGGTGCCGTCCTGCGGCAGCCGGTAGGCGGCCATCAGCGCACGCGCCGGGACCTCCTCGCGGACCTCCTCGCGCAGCTCACCGCCCATGACCTCGGGCAGTGAACCGTCCCGCGGCGGCTGCTTGCCGTCGTGCGACGGGATGGTGCCGAAGTACTTCTCGATCCAGGCGAGCGTCTGCTCCGGGTCGATGTCGCCGACGACCGAGAGCACCGCGTTGTTGGGCGCGTAGTACGTACGGAAGAAGGTCCGCGCGTCCTCGAGCGTCGCCGCGTCCAGGTCGGTCATCGAGCCGATCGGGGTGTGGTGGTACGGGTGGCCCTCCGGGTAGGCGAGGGCGGTCAGCTTCTCGAACGCGGTGCCGTACGGGACGTTGTCGTAGCGCTGGCGGCGCTCGTTCTTGACGACGTCGCGCTGGTTCTCCATGGACTCCTCGTCGAGCGCGGCGAGCAGCGAGCCCATCCGGTCGGCCTCGAGCCACAGGGCCAGTTCCAGCTGATGCGTGGGCATCGTCTCGAAGTAGTTGGTCCGCTCGAAGCTGGTGGTGCCGTTGAGGGAGCCGCCGGCGCCCTGCACCAGCTCGAAGTGTCCGTTCCCCTTGACCTGGCCCGAGCCCTGGAACATCAGGTGCTCGAAGAGGTGAGCCAGACCGGTGCGCCCCTTGACCTCGTGGCGCGAGCCGACGTCGTACCAGAGGCACACCGCGGCGACCGGGGTCAGATGGTCCTCGGAGAGCACCACGCGCAGGCCGTTGGCCAGACGGTGCTCGGTCGCTGTCAAGCCGCCGGAGCCGGCCTGGGCTGTGGCCGTGTGACCCATGGGCATGTACGTCCCTTCGATCGCGATACTGGATGTGATGCGAGACCTGCCACTGTAAGCAAGCGCACCGACGCCTGGCGAAGTTCCCGTGCCGCGCACGTCACCGGAAAGCGGTGTCCGGACCCCTCGGGACGGGTGGAGAACCCCCTTTGGGACGGGTCGAGGTCGGAGTTGTCAGTGCGGCGGTCCACAATGGTCCGCGTCAGAACCTGAGGTTGCCCGAACAGAATCCGTGAAGGAGTCGCAGCAGCGATGGCCCGCCGCAGCACGAAGACCCCGCCGCCGGACGACTTCGAGGAGAAGATCCTCGACATCGACGTCGTCGACGAAATGCAGGGCTCCTTCCTCGAGTACGCGTACTCGGTGATCTACTCACGGGCCCTGCCGGACGCCCGTGACGGCTTGAAGCCGGTGCACCGCCGCATCGTGTACCAGATGAACGAGATGGGCCTGCGCCCGGACCGCGGCTACGTGAAGTGTGCCCGCGTCGTCGGCGAGGTCATGGGTAAGCTGCACCCGCACGGGGACGCGTCGATCTACGACGCCCTGGTGCGGATGGCGCAGCCGTTCTCCATGCGGCTCCCCCTCGTCGACGGACACGGAAACTTCGGCTCGCTCGGCAACGACGACCCGCCGGCCGCCATGCGATACACCGAGTGCCGGATGGCCGACGCGACGTCGTTGATGACGGAGTCGATCGACGAGGACACCGTCGCTTTCCAGTCGAATTACGACGGTCAGGAGCAGGAGCCGGTCGTCCTCCCGGCCGCCTATCCGAACCTCCTGGTCAACGGCACGACCGGGATCGCCGTCGGCATGGCGACGAACATGCCGCCGCACAACCTGGGCGAGGTCATCGCCGCCGCCCGCCACCTGATCAAGCATCCGGGCGCGGACCTGGAGACCCTGATGCGGTTCGTCCCCGGTCCCGACCTGCCGACCGGCGGCCGGATCGTGGGCCTCGGCGGCATCAAGGACGCCTATGCGGGAGGCCGCGGCTCGTTCAAGATCCGCGCCACCGTCGCCGTGGAGAGCGTCACGGCACGCCGCAAGGGTCTGGTCGTCACCGAACTGCCCTTCAGCGTCGGCCCGGAGAAGGTGATCGCCAAGATCAAGGACCTGGTCTCGGCGAAGAAGCTCCAGGGCATCGCGGACGTCAAGGACCTCACCGACCGCTCGCACGGACTGCGCCTGGTCATCGAGGTCAAGAACGGCTTCGTGCCGGAGGCCGTCCTGGAGCAGCTCTACAAGCTGACGCCGATGGAGGAGTCCTTCGGCATCAACAATGTGGCGCTGGTCGACGGACAGCCGCTCACCCTGGGCCTCAAGGAGCTCCTGGAGGTCTATCTCGACCACCGCTTCGACGTGGTGCGCCGGCGCAGCGAGTTCCGCCGGACCAAGCGCCGCAACCGGCTGCACCTGGTCGAGGGCCTCCTCGTCGCGCTGATCGACATCGACGAGGTCATCCGGCTCATCCGCTCCAGCGACAACTCGGCGCAGGCCAAGGACCGGCTCATCGAGCACTTCTCGCTGAGCGAGGTCCAGACGCAGTACATCCTGGACACCCCGCTGCGCCGGCTCACCCGGTTCGACCGGGTCGAGCTGGAGAGCGAGCAGGAGCGGCTCAACGCCGAGATCGCCGAGCTGACCGCGATCCTCGACTCGGACGCCGAGCTGCGCAAGCTCGTCTCCACGGAACTGGCCGCGGTCGCCAAGAAGTTCGGCACCGACCGGCGTACGGTGCTGCTGGAGTCGGCCGGTTCGCAGGTCGCGGCCGTACCGCTGGAGGTCGCGGACGACCCGTGCCGGGTGCTGCTGTCCTCGACCGGTCTGCTGGCCCGTACCGCCAACGGCGACCCGATCGTCTTCGCCGAGGACGCCAAGCGCGCCAAGCACGATGTGATCGTGTCGGCCGTGCTCGCCACGGCGCGGGGCGACGTCGGCGTGGTGACCACGACGGGGCGGATGCTGCGGCTCGCGGTGATCGATCTGCCGCAGCTGCCGGACACCCATGCGGCGCCCAACCTCTCGGGCGGCGCGATGGTCGCGGAGTTCCTCACCCTGGAGGCGGACGAGGAGGTCGTCTGCCTCACCACGCTCGACGAGTCCTCACCGGGGCTGGCGATCGGCACCTTGCAGGGCGTCGTGAAGCGCGTGGTGCCGGACTATCCGGCCAACAAGGACGAGCTGGAGGTCATCGGCCTCAAGGACGGTGACCGGATCGTCGGCGCGGTCGAGCTGCACACCGGCGAGGAGGACCTGGTCTTCATCACCTCGGACGCGCAGTTGCTGCGCTACCCGGCGGCGCAGGTGCGCCCGCAGGGCCGCGCGGCCGGCGGTATGGCGGGCGTCAAGCTCACGGAGGGCGCGGAGGTGCTCTCCTTCGCCGCGGTGGATCCGGCCGCGGACGCCATGGTGTTCACGGTCGCTGGTTCGCACGGCACGCTGGACGACTCCGTGCTGACGTGCAAGTACACCCCGTTCGACCAGTACCCGCGCAAGGGCCGGGCCACGGGTGGGGTGCGCTGTCAGCGGTTCCTCAAGGGCGAGGACGTCCTGACGTTCGCCTGGGCGGGCCCGACACCCGCCCGCGCCGCGCAGAAGAACGGCACACCGGCCACGCTGCCCGCGCCCGACCCGAGGCGCGACGGTTCGGGGACGCCGCTGGAGTCCCCGGTCGCGGTGATCGCCGGTCCGGTGTAGCCGGGCCGGCCCGGTGCGTCAGCGCTATGCGTCGTCGCCGGGCTGCTGTACGTAGCGCAGGACGCCCCACATGCTTCGCTCATGTGCGGCGTCCTGCGTTGTGTCCGGCGCCGTTTCCCGCTGCGCCCGGGCGGTCTCGCGGCAGTCGGCCAGCTCCTTGCGCAGGGCCTCGGCGTCGATGCCGGAGCCGATCAGCACGAGGCTGGTCAGCCGCGGTTCGGCGCGGCTCCAGGGCCGCGGGGCGAACCGCAGGAACCTGCCGACGGCGTGCAGCGCGTAGCGGTTGTCCGTGTCCCCCGCGCCGAAGTCGACGAACCCCTTGATCCGGTAGAGGCCTTCCGGCCGGGAGTCCAGGAACCCCATCAGCCGCCGGGGGCTCATGGGCACGTCGGAGGTGAACTCGACGCTCTCGTACGCCGCGTGCAGATGGTCCCCGTGCTCCTCACCGGCGTCCGCGGCCCGCTCCTCCAGGTACAGGTCCTCGAAGGTCAGCTGTCGGGCCTTCTCCTCGCTGTCGGGCCGCAGCGCCGGATCGAAGAGCAGCTCGGGGTCGATGCGCCCGTACGTGGCGGGGACGACGGCCGCCGTGCTGCCGGTGGCCGCGACGGCCTCCCGGATGCGCAGCAGTCCGGCGTCCCCGGCCCGGTCCGTCTTGTTCAGCACGACCAGGTCGGCGACGGCGAGATGGCGGTCGATCTCCGGGTGGCGCTCCCGGGTGGCGGCGAACTCGGCGGCGTCGACCACCTCGACCAGTCCCCCGTACACGATGTGCGGGTTGTCGCTGGCCAGCAGCATCCGTACGAGTTCCTGGGGTTCGGCGAGCCCGCTGGCCTCGATGACGATCACGTCGAGCCGGGCGGCGGGCCGGGTGAGGGTCTCCAGGTAGGTGTCCAGCTCGCTCACGTCGACCGCGCAGCACAGACAGCCACCGCCGAGTGAGACCGTCGAGCCGACCTGTCCGGACACGGTCATGGCGTCGATCTCGATGGACCCGAAGTCGTTGACGATCACGCCGATCCGGTTTCCCGCGCGGTGGCGCAGCAGGTGGTTGAGCAGCGTCGTCTTGCCGGATCCCAGGAATCCTGCGAGGACGATGACCGGGATCTGCCGGCTGCGGGGCGGGGACGACGGGTTCAACGGTGGCCCTTCGGAGGACGTCAGACGGCCGGGACCGGCTGCGGCGGAGGCGGGCCGACGTAACGGGCCGCCGGGCGGATGATCTTGGAGTCCTCCGCCTGCTCCAGGATATTGGCGCTCCAGCCGACCACTCGCGCCGCGCAGAACGTCGGCGTGAACATCTCGCGCGGCAGCCCGCACAGCTCCATGACCACGCCGGCGTAGAACTCCACGTTGGTGTGCAGTTCGCGCCCCGGCTTGAGCTCGGCGAGGATCGCCTCGACCTGCCGTTCCACCTCGACGGCGAAGTCGACGAGCGGTCCGCCGAAGCTCTGGGCGATGCCGCGCAGCATGCGCGAGCGCGGGTCCTCCGTGCGGTAGACCGGGTGTCCGAAGCCCATGATCCGGTCACCGGCGAGGACCCGTTCGCGGATCCATCCGTCGATGCGGTCGGGGGTCCCGATGGCGTCCAGGGTGTCGAGGGCCCGGCTGGGCGCACCGCCGTGCAGCGGTCCGGAGAGCGCGCCGACGGCCGCCACCAGGCATGCGGCGACGTCCGCGCCGGTGGACGCGACGACCCGGCCGGTGAAGGTCGAGGCGTTGAAGCCGTGGTCGACGGTGGAGATCAGATACTGCTCGACGGCCCTGACCCGGGCGGCGTCCGGCACGGAACCGGTGAGCATGTAGAGGTAGTTGGCCGCGTACGGCAGGTCGTCGCGCGGCTCCACCGGTTCGAGGCCCCGGCCGAGCCGGTGCAGGGCGGTGAGCACGGTGGGGACCGCGGCGCAGGCGATCAGCGCGTCGGCCCGGCGCCGCTCCGCGTCGATGTCGTACACCGGGCGGAAGCCCGCCGACGCACCGAGCAGCGAGAGCGCCGTGCGCAGGCCCGCCAGCGGACCGGAGACGGCGCCGGCGCGGGCTATGGCGGGCAGGGCGTCACGTACCTCCGCGGGCAGCCGGCGCAGTGCGGCGGTGCGGGCCGCGAAGTCGGCGCGGGCGGCCGGACCGGGCAGCTCACCCTCGGTCATCAGGTACCAGACGTCCTCGAAGCCGCGGGTCTGTGCCAGCTCGACCGCCGAGTACTGCCGGTAGTGGTAGAAGCCCTCGCGGCCGCGGACATCGCCGAGGGCGGTGTCGGTGACGACGACACCCGCGAGACCTCGGGGGACGTCGAGCGGGGCTGAGCCGGTCATGGTCGTCATTGCTTCCTCCATGGACATTCCGGTGGTGCGACTCTTGACATTGATTCGACTGTCCATGCTTGACTTTAGATCTGTCAATGTTGATTGAATCAATATGGATACGGTGAGCAGCATGACGGATCAAGCAGGTGCGGGCGACAGTTCGGGGGCCACGGCGCATCGGCTCACCACCCGGGAGACGGCCGAGCGCCTTGGCGTGAAGCCCGAGACGGTGTACGCGTACGTGAGCCGGGGCCAGCTGAGCAGCAACCGCGCGCCCGGCGGGCGGGGCAGCACGTTCGACGCGGCGGAGGTCGACGCCCTGGCACGGCGTACGGGACGCAGGGAGCCCGCGTCCCCCGCCGGCGAGCTCGCCTTCCGGACCGGCGTCACGCTCATCGAGAGCGACCGGTACTACTTCCGGGGCGTGGACGCCACGGAGCTGGCCCTGCGCCACACCTACGAGGAGGTCGCCGAGTGGCTCTGGACCGGTGAGCTGCGGACGGGCACGCGCTTCACGGCGCCTCCCGAGGCGCTGGCCGCGGCCCGCCGCACGGTCGGCGCCCTGCCGGCGCACTGCGGTTCGACGGACCGGCTGCGGGTGGCGGTCGTCGCCGCGGCCGCCGCCGATCCGCTGCGTTTCGACCTGTCGCGCGAGGCGGTGCTGGGGGGCGCCCGGAGTCTGATCCCGACCCTGGTGGCCGCACTGCCGACGGTGGACACGAACGGGGCCGGGGGCAGGGACGGCGGCGCGGGCGGCGGCGCGGACGGCGCCGGGGACGGCGGGGCGGACGCGTCCGCCGGCACCGGTCTGGCGCGTCAACTGTGGCCGAAACTCACCGCGCACCCGGCCGACGAGGCGTCACTCGACGTGCTGGACACCGCCCTGGGACTGCTGATCGACCACGATCTGGCCGCCTCCACCCTGGCGGCCCGGGTCGCGGCCTCCGCTCGGGCCCACCCGTACGCGGTGGTGTCGGCGGGGCTGGGGGTGCTGGAGGGGCCGCTGCACGGCGCGGCCAGCGGACTGGCGCACCGGATGCTGGCCGAGGCCCTGGAGCGGGGCGGCGCGGCCCCGGTGGTCGCGGACCATCTCCGCACCGGACGCCGGGTACCGGGGCTGGGCCACCGGCTCTACACCGGCGAGGACCCACGGGCCACGGCGCTGTTCGCGCTGCTCGCGGAGGTCCCGCGAGCAGCGCCTGCGCTGGCCGCGGCCCGCGACGTGGTCACCACGGCCGCGCGCCACACCCCGCTGCACGCGAACGTCGACCTGGCGCTCGCGGTGCTGTCCGTCTCCTCGGACATGGCGGCGGAGGCGGGTGAGACCGTGTTCGCGATCTCCCGCACCGCGGGGTGGATCGCCCATGCCCTGGAGGAGTACGGGGAGCGGCCGCTGCGGATGCGCCCCATCGGCCAGTACACCGGGCCGCGGCCGCCCCGACCGCTGCCCGACGCCATCGGAAACACCGTCGCAATAGACGGCTCACCGGGCGCAAAATAGCGACGGTCAGCGGGAAGGATTGCGCGGGGGCTGGGCAGTCGAGCCGCGTACCACCAGCTCAGGCTCGAAGAGCAGCTCGTCGGAGGGCACGGCACGCCCTGCGATCTGCACGGAGAGCAGCTCGACCGCGGCCCGCCCCATGGCCTCGATCGGCTGGCGGACCGTGGTCAGCGGCGGCTCGGTGCAGTTCATGAACGCCGAGTCGTCGTACCCGACGACCGAGACGTCAGCGGGGACCGAGAGGCCGCGGCGGCGCGCCGCGCGCACCACACCCAGGGCCAGCGGGTCGCTGGCACAGATGAACCCCGTGACCCCTTCGTCCAGCAGTCGCGTGGCGGCCGCCTGCCCGCCCTCGAGCGAGAACATCGCCCTGGCCACCCAGGCGTCGGGGATGGCCGTGCCGGACTCCTCGGCGAGCACCCGGGCGGCGGCCAGCTTGCGCAGCGAGGGCATGTGGTCCGAGGGGCCGAGCACCAGGCCGATGCGCTCGTGGCCCAGCGAGACCAGGTGGCGCCAGGCCTGCTCGACGGCGACGGAATCGTCGCAGGAGACGGCCGGGAAGCCGAGATGGGCGATGGCCGCGTTGATCAGGACGACGGGGATCTTGCGGTCGGCGAGCACCTTGTAGTGGTCGTGCGGGGCGTCGGCCTGGGCGTAGAGACCGCCGGCGAAGACGACGCCGGAGACCTGCTGCTGGAGGAGCAGCTCGACGTAGTCCGCCTCGGAGACGCCTCCCTTGGTCTGGGTGCACAGGACGGGCGTCAGGCCCTGCTGCGCCAGCGCGCCTCCGACCACCTCGGCGAAGGCGGGGAAGATCGGGTTCTGCAGCTCGGGCAGGACCAGGCCGACCAGCCGGGCCCGCTCGCCGCGCAACTGGGTCGGCCGCTCGTACCCGAGGACGTCCAGCGCGGACAGGACGGCCTGCCGCGTGGCGTCGGAGACTCCTGGCTTGCCGTTGAGCACCCGGCTGACCGTAGCCTCGCTGACTCCAACCTTCTGTGCCACCTGAGCAAGTCGTCGCGTCATGTGTGCAAGATTAGCGCAAGATACGCAAGTGGATTGCGTGGGGCTGGAAACTTGACGAATTTCGGAAAGCACCGGAATGCCCCTGCCGTCTCTGCGATGAGCGCACCGCCCGTCTCCACGACGAGCGCCCCACCGTCCACCGCCGGAAAGCCGCGTCGGCTCGGCCGGCCCCGGCGGGTCTTCTCGCAGGTAATGCTGATGCAGCCGGCTGTCGCCACCGGCGTCACCGTACTCGTCACCGGCCTCTTTCCGGCACCCCTCAGTGCACAACTCGACGACCGGGCGATACGCCGGGCACCGGCCATCGCGCTCCCCCGCAGCTGAGGGCACGCCGCCGCCCGTCAGACGGCGCCGGCTCCGGTCAGCGCACGGACCTCGGTCTCCGCGTGCTTGGCCGTGTCCGGCGGCTCCTGCGAGGTGACGGTGCCGATCCAGCCGGCCAGGAATCCCAGCGGGATGGAGACCAGGCCCGGGTTCTCCAGCGGGAAGAGCTGGAAGTCGACGCCGGGCAAGAGCGAGGTGGCGCTGCCGGAGACCACCGGGGAGAACACGACGAGCAGCACGGCGGGGATCAGCCCTCCGTAGACCGACCAGACCGCCCCGCGCGTGGTGAAGTTCCGCCAGAACAGCGAGTAGAGCAGGACCGGGAGGTTCGCCGAGGCCGCGACGGCGAAGGCCAGGCCCACCAGGAACGCCACGTTCAGGTCCTGGGCGAGCAGCCCCAGCCCGATGGCGGCCACCCCGATCCCCACTGCGGCGACCCGGGCCACGGCGACCTCGCTGTGCTGCCTGGAACCCGGACGGCGCAGCGACGCGTAGAGGTCGTGGGCGACGGACGCGGACGAGGCGAGGGTGATCCCGGCGACGACGGCAAGGATCGTCGCGAAGGCCACGGCGGCGACCACGGCGAACAGGATCGTTCCTCCGGTGGAGCCCTCGCCGCCGCCGAGCACGAGTGCCAGCAGCGGAACGGCCGTGTTCCCGGCGGGATTCGACGCCCGGACGTCCGCCGAGCCGACCAGCGCCGCCGCCCCGAATCCGAGCACGATCGTCATCAGGTAGAAGCTGCCGATGAGGCCGATGGACCAGACGACCGACCGGCGGGCCGCGCGGGCGGTCGGCACGGTGTAGAAGCGCGACAGGATGTGCGGCAGTCCGGCCGTGCCGAGTACCAGGGCCAGTCCGAGACTGATGAAGTCGACGCGCGCCGTCCAGGTACCGCCGTACCGGAGACCGGGCGAGAGGAACTTCTTGCCGTACCCGCTGCGGTCGGCGGCGGAGTTGAGCAGCTCGTTGACATTGCCGTGGAAGTGGACCAGGACGAGCACGGTGAGGACGATCGTGCCCGCCAACAGCAGGACGGCCTTCACGATCTGGATCCACGTCGTGGCGCGCATCCCGCCGAGCGACACGTAGATCACCATGAGCGCACCGACGCCGATGACGGTCCAGGACCGCGCGGCACCGCTCGTTCCGCCGAGGAGCAGGGCCACCAGGCTGCCCGCGCCGACCATCTGCGCCACCAGGTAGAGCACGGAGACCGTGACGGAGGACGTTCCCGCCGCGATCCGGACCGGGCGCTCCGCCATGCGCGCCGCGGCCACGTCGGCGAGAGTGAACCGGCCGCAGTTGCGGACGAGTTCCGCGACGAGCAGCAGCACGACGAGCCAGGCGACCAGGAAGCCGACGGAGTAGAGCATGCCGTCGTATCCGAAGAGGGCGATCAGACCGGAGATACCGAGGAAGGAGGCGGCCGACATGTAGTCGCCCGCGATGGCGAAACCGTTCTCCAGGGGTGAGAACAGCCGCCCGCCGGCGTAGAACTCCTCGGCCGAACCGTGCCGGTTGCGGCTCACCCAGGTGGTGATGCCGAGTGTCACGGCGATGAACACGCTGAACAGCAGGAGTGCCAGGGTCTGGTGATTCCCGCTCAACGCCCGAACCCCCGCGTCATCTCCTGTGTCTCCCAGCGCAGATCGAGCGCCGCCCGGTCCCTGCGCAGCCGTGCGTGCCGTGCGTACGCGCCGGTGAGCAGGAACGTCGTCAGGAACTGCCCGAGCCCCGCGACCATGGCGACGTTGACCGCCCCGGCCACCGGTCTCGCCATCAGGCCGGGCGCGGTGACCGCCATGACCACATAGGCGAGGTACCAGACGAGGAAGGCGAGGGTGGCGGGGACGACGAAGCGCCGGTACCGGCGCCGCACCTCCTGGAAGGCGTCGCCGCGCTGCACCTCCAGATAGATGTCCGCCGCGCTGCGGCCGCGCTGCGGTGCCACGGAATCGGGAGTCCCGGCGGGCGCCAAGCTTCCCGTACCGTCCAGTTCCCCCCATCCGGAGGCCAGCGCGTCGTACCACGGGTCGTCGAGTCGCATCGCTGCGGATTCGCGCCCTGCTTCCTTCTCCACCGAACAACTCCCCTTGTCCACGGACCACTTCGGCCGTGTACACAAGAATGGGCAGATGGGGAAGATCCCGGGCACTTCATTCCCGAGACTTCACCTCTTCAGGTGAAGGATGCACCGGGTGGCTGTGCGAGCCCTCGAACGTACGCGTAGCGGACCGCCTGTGCGCGGTCGCGGAGCCCCGCCTTGGCGAACAGGTTGTTGATGTGGCTCTTCACGGTCGCCTGCGAGATGTGCAGGCTGTGGGCGATCTCCGCGTTGGACATCCCGTCGGCGATCAGGACGAGCACCTCCACCTCACGGGGTGTCATCCCGTCGGGCAGCTCGGGCTCACCGCCCCCGGCCAGGGGCAACGGCCCCGTGGTGACCTGTTCCAGCAGCCGGCGCTGCACGGCGGGCGAGAGCCCCGCCTCGCCCGAGAGCACCGCCTCGATGGCCCGCACGATCTCGTCGCCCCCGGCGTCCTTGGTGAGATAGCCGCGGGCCCCGGCCCGGAGTGCGGGAAAGAGCGAGTCGTCCTCGGCGAAGGTCGTGAGCACCACGACCTGCGTGGCGGGAAAGTCCTTGCGGATACGTCGCGTTGCCTCCACCCCGTCGCAGCGGGGCATCCGCAGGTCCATCAGGACCACGTCGGGTGCCTGCTCGGCCACCAGGGCGACGGCCTCTTCCCCGTCCTTCGCCGATCCGACCACCTCGATCCCGGGGAGCAGGCCCAGGAGCATGACGATTCCCTCGCGCACCACCGACTGGTCGTCGGCCACCACCACCCGCGCGGTCACGCGGGCACCCTCAGATTCACCACGAACCCCTCCTCGCCGGGACCGGCCTCCAGCGTGCCGCCCAGCAGTTCGGCGCGCTCCCTCATTCCCAGCAGACCGTATCCGGAGCCACTGACAGCGAGGTCGCCCCCGGGACTTCTCCCACCCGAATCGCTGACCTCCAGGGCGATCCCGTCCGGCAGGTACTCCAGCCTGATGAGCACCCTGGCCCCCGTCGCGTGCTTGCGCACATTGGTCAGCGCCTCCTGTGCGACGCGCCGGACCGTCTGCGAGGCCTCGGCGGTCAGCGTGCGGCGCTCGCCCTCCACCCTGACCTCGGCCGGCTCGGCCGCCACCAGCTGGCGCAGGAAGTCCTCCACCGGCGACACCTCGCCGCGCAGGGCGGAGAGCGCCTGGCGGGTCTCCGCGAGCCCCTCACGGGCCATGCAGCGGGCCGCGACCACCCGCTGAAGGACCTGGTCCCGGAACTCCCCCGCGGGCTCCCTCTCGATCAGCAGCCGCGCCGCCTCCAGATGCACCAGCTGCGCGGAGAGACTGTGGGCGAGCACGTCGTGGATCTCCCGGGCGATCCTGGACCGCTCGTCCAGAGCGGCCGTCTCGGCCTCCGCCTTCCGCGCGGCCCGCTCCTGCGCGAGAAGCCGGCTCGCGCTGCCGCGGGCCTCGGCGTCCAGGCGCAGCACGTAGCCCGCGAGACAGAGCCCCGCCGTGGTCATGGCCGTGGCCGGCCAGTTGTCGGTGTTCACGACGGCGTACGCGCCGAGCGCGACCGCCGTGGACGGGATTCCCGCCACCAGCGGCAGCCGCTCCAGAGCCGTGACCGCGCAGCCGCACCAGAGCACCACCGCCGGCACGGTTGCCCCGGCCTGCTGGGCCCCCAACGCCGCCAGCATCAGTAGGGCGAGCACGCCGAGGGACACCCACAGCCGGTTCTCCAGGCTGGCCCGGAAGAAGGCCACCGCGAGCACCGCGCAGCCGAGCACCCCGGTCAGGCCGACCGCGATCTCCCAGGGCTCGAACAGCCCGCCCGTGAAGGTCCCCCAGAGCATCAGGGTGAGCAGCGCGGCCCGTACGGACCATGCGATGAAGATCCGTGAGCGGGTGCGCGTCTCCCGCGAGAGAGCCTCCCGCGAAGGCCAGCTCGTCCACGAAGCGGGTGTCACACACGGTCCTTCCATGCCTGCCGGAACGGCGCGCGGTCAGCGGGAACACCGTACGACTCGGGTATTTCCGAGGCCCGCCGGACCAGTACCCCACCGCGCACCAGCAGTGTCACGGCGAGCGCCATCATCAGGACGGGGCTGCCCTGATGCACGCCCAGCGCCGCGGCCACCCCGTAGAGCGCCACCCTCAGCACCAGGCCCCCGGTCCAGACGTAGACGGTGGCCTTGGTCCCCTTGCTCCAGAGGGAGCCGTCCTCCGCGCGCCAGAGCCGGGCCGTCCACCCCCAGGCGGCGCCCGTGACCAGCCCCACGACCAGCTCGGCGCCCAGGACGACGACGGAGAGTGTCTCGTGGTGCGGGTCCACGAGTTCGGGCTCGCGCAGCGCCATGACGAGCAGGACGCCCGGCAGGACCCACCAGCGCCGGTCGCCTGAGATCTGCCGTGCCGAGCACTGGCGGACCACCACGAGAGCGATGACCGCGACGATCACCAGGACATTGACGAGCCCGGACATGGAGGCCTCCGAATAGCGGGAAGTTCTACGACTCCGACGCTACGGAAACGGCCAGGTCAGGGGATCGGCTCAGGGGTGGATCGTGGGTGGAGCCGTCGTCTCCACCCAGGGGTGCAGACGACGGCTCCGGTGACGTGCGAACCGCGGACTCAGACGTCGATGCGCGAGCGGTCCAGCGTGGCGGCCGAGCTGGTGATGAATTCCTTGCGGGGCGCCACCTCGTTGCCCATCAGCAGGTCGAAGACCTGCTCGGACGATTCCAGATCTCCGATGTTGATCCGCCGCAGGGTGCGGAAGCGCGGGTCCATCGTGGTCTCGGCCAGCTGGTCGGCGTCCATCTCGCCCAGACCCTTGTAGCGCTGGATCGAGTCCTTGTACCGGACGTTCTTGCGCTGGAGCTCCAGCAGCCGCTGGCGCAGCTCGTTGTCCGAGTACGTGTAGATGTACTTGTCCTGGCCCTTCTTCGGCTGGACGAGCTCGATCCGGTGCAGCGGGGGCACCGCGGCGAAGACCCGCCCCGCCTCGACCATGGGCCGCATGTACCGCTGGAAGAGCGTGAGCAGCAGGATCCGGATGTGGGCGCCGTCCACATCGGCGTCCACGAGCAGGACGATCTTGCCGTAGCGGGCCGCGTCGATGTCGAAGGTCCGCCCGGACCCCGCTCCTATGACCTGGATGATCGCGCCGCACTCGGCGTTCTTCAGCATGTCGGAGACGGATGCCTTCTGAACGTTGAGGATCTTGCCGCGGATCGGCAGCAGGGCCTGGAACTCACTGTTCCGGGCCAGTTTGGCGGTCCCGAGCGCGGAGTCGCCCTCGACGATGAAGAGCTCGCTGCGCTCCACGTCGTCGCTGCGGCAGTCGGCGAGCTTCGCGGGCAGCGAGGAGGACTCCAGAGCCGTCTTGCGGCGCTGGGCGTCCTTGTGCTGGCGGGCCGCGATCCGGGTGCGGGCGGCGGCCACCGCCTTCTCCAGGACAGCCCTGGCCTGGGCCTTCGCGTCCCGCTTGGTCGAGGTCAGGTGCGCCTTGAGCTCCTTGGCCACGACGTTGGCGACGATCCGGTTGGCCGCGGAGGTGCCGAGCACCTCCTTGGTCTGCCCCTCGAACTGCGGCTCCGCCAGCCGTACGGTGACGACCGCGGTGAGGCCCTCCAGCGCGTCGTCCTTGACGATGTCGTCCTCGGCGACGCGCAGCAGCTTCGCGGAGCGGAGCACCTCGTTGACCGTCTTGGTCACGGAGCGTTCGAACCCGGACACATGGGTGCCGCCCTTGGGGGTGGCGATGATGTTGACGAAGGACTTCAGGTTGGTGTCGTAGCCGGTGCCCCAGCGCATGGCGATGTCGACGACCAGTTCCCGGGTGACCTCGGTCGCCGTCATGTGCCCGCGCTCGTCGAGTACGGGCACGGTCTCCTTGAAGGTGCCCTGACCGGTCAGGCGCAGCACGTCGCAGACGGCCTTGTCCTGCGCGAGGTACTCGCAGAATTCGCTGATCCCGCCGTCGAAGCGGAAGGTCTCCTCGGTCTTGCCCTCGCCGTTCAGGCCCCGCTCGTCGCGCACGACGATGGTGAGACCGGGAACGAGGAAGGCCGTCTGGCGGGCCCGCTGGTAGAGCGTGTCCAGATTGAGCTTGGCGTCCTTGAGGAAGATCTGCCGGTCGGCCCAGTACCTGACCCTGGTACCGGTGCGCGCCTTCGGGACCCGCTTGCCCTTGAGGAGCCCGTTGGCCGGATCGAAGGGGCTGTCCGGGCCCTGCTCGGTGAAGATGCCCGGAACCCCGCGCCGGAAGCTGATCGCGTGGGTCACGCCGTTGCGGTCGACCTCCACGTCGAGCCGGGCGGAGAGTGCGTTGACCACGGAGGCGCCCACGCCGTGGAGACCGCCGGAGGCGGCGTACGAGCCACCGCCGAACTTGCCTCCGGCATGGAGCTTGGTCATCACGACCTCGACGCCGGACAGGCCGGTCTTGGGCTCCACGTCGACGGGGATGCCCCGGCCGTTGTCACGGACCTCGACGGAGTTGTCGTCGTGGAGGATGACCTCGATGTGATCGCAGTAGCCGCCGAGAGCCTCGTCGACGGAGTTGTCGATGATCTCCCAGAGGCAGTGCAAGAGGCCGCGGCTGTCGGTGGACCCGATGTACATCCCGGGGCGCTTGCGAACCGCTTCGAGCCCCTCGAGTACGAGCAGATGCCGCGCGGTGTAGTTGGAACCGTCTCGGTCTGCTCCGGTCAGCAGCGCAGTGGACGGCACGGACGTATCGGCGGTCACGCGGTTCGCTCCTCGCTGAATTTCATTTGGGGCCCAGTGGGTAACGGGCTCGGCTTCGGTTGCCGCTGAGAGGGTACCGAGGCCTGGTAGAGCGGGTGTAACGCCACCCTCGGAGAACGCTCACAGTAGTCCAGCCTCGCATACACGTTCGATCCCTCCTCGGAGTGACGTGCACATCACGTTCCCTTCCAGGCATGAACCATTTAGGCTCCGGGCACGTCCTCATGAAGGAGCCGGCAAGCCAGCCGGTCGGACGGACCGACCAAGACAAGCAACGCGAAACCGTAGCGCTACGCAATACGGCACATTCGCCGCGAACCGGCAACAGACAGCCATCTTGAGAAGAAGTTTCGAAGAAAAGCCACGAGCGGGAACGTTTTCGGCCTGGTTGGATGTTGACCCTGGTACGACAGCTCGTCGAGCTAGAGAAGAGGCGACGTGACTACTGTTCTGACCCCCGCGAGCCCGCTGACCGCAGCAGACCGCTGTGACCGTTGCGGCGCCCAGGCCTACCTGCGCGTCGTCCTGATCAGTGGCGGTGAACTGCTCTTCTGCGCCCACCACGGACGCAAGTTCGAGCCGGAACTCAAGAAGATCGCCGCGGAAATACAGGATGAGACGGACCGGCTGACGGCCGTGCAGGCCCAAGCCGCCGAAGAGGAACAACACTGACACCTCGCATCCACGACGAGCCAGGGTCCGGTCCCGGACCGACCGACGGGCGGCCCCCTCCGCAAGAGGGTGCCGCCCGTTCTCGTACCCGGAGCCGGTACCGGTCAGTCGGCGTCGGCCATCCACCCGATGGCGGCGGAGACCCGCGTATAGACCCCGGGACTGCCGGCCCGACCGCAGCCGCTCCCCCAGGACACCAGCCCGACAAGCCGCCCACGGGCCACCAGCGGCCCTCCGCTGTCGCCCTGGCATGCGTCGTACCCGCCCTGCGGTTCGCCCGCACAGAGCATCGCAGAGGCCTCGTACGTGCCATCCCTGCCGCCCGGGTAGGCCTGCTCGCACGAGCTGTCCGGCAGAATGCTCACTTCCGCGGACCGGAGTGACGACGCGTAGTCACTGTTACCCGTGGTGTCCCCCCACCCATAGACGACAGCGGCTGTACCCGACCGGTATCCGACGTCACCGGCTTCGGCCATCGGGATCACGCTCTGCTCCGGCAACGCCTCGGCGAGGGTCAGCACCGCGACGTCCCCGCTGTTGGTGGTGGCGTCGAACCCGGGGTTGACCCACGTCCCGCTCACCGCGATCTCCTTGCCGCCGGAACCGGTCAGCTCGTCACGGCCGGAGATGATCCGCAGATCGCGCACCTGGCCGACATCGGCACCGAGCGCCTCCCTGCTGAGGCAGTGCGCGGCCGTCAGCACTTTCTTCGGCCCCACCGCCACGGCGCCGCAGAACTGGCCGGCGCGGGCGTCTCCGAACCGGGCACGGCTGGAGAGCGCCACTACCCACGGGCTGTCCTTGACGTGAGCGGGCTGGCCCCCGATGACGATGCTGTCCGCGACGGCCGAGGCGGGGAATCCGAGCGGTATCAGGGCTGCGGCGGCAGTGAGGGCGAGCGCCCCGGTCATGGTGCGGACGACGGTACGGGACATACGTACTCCTGACTCTGTGAGGGGACACGCCTACCCAGAGTCATTCCACCGACGCCGATCCGCACCCCAGCACAGGCCGAGGGCCCGCGTCCCAGGGGGATGCGGGCCCTCGTTCCGTGTACTCGCCTGCGACCTAGTCGAGGTAGTCGCGCAGCACCTGCGAACGCGACGGGTGGCGCAGCTTCGACATGGTCTTGGACTCGATCTGACGGATGCGCTCACGCGTCACGCCGTAGACCTTGCCGATCTCGTCGAGCGTCTTCGGCTGTCCGTCAGTGAGACCGAAGCGCATGGAGACCACGCCGGCCTCACGCTCGGAGAGGGTGTCGAGCACCGAGTGCAGCTGCTCCTGGAGGAGCGTGAAGCTGACCGCGTCGGCCGGAACGACCGCCTCGGAGTCCTCGATCAGGTCACCGAACTCGCTGTCCCCGTCCTCACCCAGCGGGGTGTGCAGGGAGATCGGCTCGCGGCCGTACTTCTGGACCTCGATGACCTTCTCGGGGGTCATGTCGAGTTCCTTGGCCAGCTCCTCCGGGGTGGGCTCGCGGCCCAGGTCCTGGAGCATCTGGCGCTGCACCCGCGCGAGCTTGTTGATGACCTCGACCATGTGCACCGGGATACGAATGGTGCGGGCCTGGTCCGCCATGGCGCGGGTGATCGCCTGACGGATCCACCAGGTGGCGTACGTGGAGAACTTGTAGCCCTTGGTGTAGTCGAACTTCTCGACCGCGCGGATCAGACCGAGGTTGCCCTCCTGGATCAGGTCCAGGAAGAGCATGCCGCGGCCGGTGTACCGCTTGGCCAGCGAGACCACGAGACGGAGGTTGGCCTCCAGCAGGTGGTTCTTGGCGCGACGGCCGTCCTCGGCGATGATCTCCAGCTCGCGCTTGAGCTTCGGCGCGAGCTTGTCGGAGTTCGCCAGCTTGTCCTCGGCGAACAGGCCCGCCTCGATGCGCTTGGCGAGCTCGACCTCCTGCTCGGCGTTGAGGAGCGGGACCTTGCCGATCTGCTTCAGGTAGTCCTTGACCGGGTCGGCCGTGGCGCCGGCGACGGCGACCTGCTGCGCAGGTGCGTCGTCCTCGTCGTCGTCGGAGAGGACGAAGCCCTTGTTCTCGCCCTCGCCCTCCTCCTCGTCACCCTTGCCGGCCTTGACTTCCTCGGCGGCGTCGTCGCCGTCGAGGGCATCGTCGTCCTGCTTGCCGGCCTTCTTCGTCGCGGTCTTCTTGGCCGCCGTCTTCTTCACGGCGGTCTTCTTGGCAGCCGTCTTCTTGGCTGCCGCCTTCTTCGCAGGGGCGGCCGCGGTGGCGTCATCGGCCGCCACGTCCACGGTCTCGGCCGACGGGGCGGCGGTGGCCGCGACGGTACGCGTCACGGTCGTCTTGGCCGCGACAGACTTGGTGGCGGTGCGCTTGACCGGGCTCTTCGCTGCGACGCTCTTGCGGGCGCGCTTGGACGGCTCCGCGGCACTGACCATCAGCGTCACACCCTCTTCCTCGAGGATCTGGTTGAGGCTGCGCAGAACATTCTTCCACTGGGTTGGCGGAATCTGGTCAGCCTCGAAGGCCCGACGCACGTCATCGCCGGCGATCTGCCCATCAGCCTTTCCCCGCTCGATGAGCGCCATCACAGATTCGGACTCGGCGATCTCCGGCGGGAGCGTACGGGATGTGCTGGCCGACACGAACAACCTCTCGGAACGATGGAAACGGCTTCCGGTCCGGCCCAGGAGAGGGCTGAACCGACGACCGTCGGCTGGGAGTGTGCCGACGGCGCGGGCTATGCCTCGGAACTGCACAGCGCACTGAACGGCTGCTGTATTCCTTCCGCGGCGGTCACCTCTTAAGTCATCGCGCTGTTTCGAGGAGTGTTACGCCCAATCCGCGTGGCCCGAGTCACACCCCATTTCCGACGAACGCGACCAGGGGCAACATCCCCCCACAATTGTGCCGCCGGACCACGGGGGTCCGGCGACACCTGGCTCGTACGCCCTGCCCGCGCCGCGCTCAGTGCTCGCGCGGCGCCGGCACCACCCGCTCCGCATCGAGGGGGACCGCGAGCAGCTGGCGCATGGCCGTCTCGGCGCCCGCGGAGTCGCCGGACGCGAGGGCTTCGACGATCCGCGCGTGGTGGCCGAGCGACGCCTCATTGGGGCGGTCACAACCGGTCACCGGACCACCCGATACGTGCAGGGCGGCGGAAACGATGCCGGAGAGGTGCTCCAGCATGCGGTTGCCCGCGGCCTGGATGAGCAGGGCGTGGAACTCCGCGTCGGCCCGAGCGCAGGTGATCACGTCACCCTGCCCGAGCGCGTGCCCCATGATCTCGACCATGTCGGCGAGGCGCTGCTGAAGATCCTCACGGCCGTGGCCCGCGGCGAGGCTGGCGGCGAGCGGCTCGATCGTCCACCGGAGCTCGCTCAGCTCGCGGCGCTGGTCGTCGCGCTGCGGGCCGAAGGCGCGCCATTCGATGATGTCGGGGTCGAGCAGGTTCCAGTCACTGACGGGCCTGACCCGGGTACCCACATTGGGCCGGGCGCTGACCAGCCCCTTCGCCTCCAGCACGCGCAGCGACTCCCGCACGACGGTGCGCGAGACCTCGAAACGCTGACCGATCTCCTCCGGCACCAGGGGGCGGTCCGCGCCCAGATCCCCGGAAACGATCATCTGTCCGAGCTGCTGGACAAGTTGGCCGTGCAGGCCTCGGCCACGACTGGCCGATCCCCGTCGGCCCACCCTGCCGAGCTCGTTGTCGGGACCGCCCCAGGAACGAAGGGCGGCACGCTCGCCGGCCGGTGCCTCCGCATAGGGGTATCGGTCTAGTTCGCCCGAGCCGGCGAGGCCGGAGTCGGCAGTGCGGGCGGCGGTCATCATGGTGTGCGCAAGGGTACTCACGCATCCTTTGTCGGCGCGGCTCAGCCGCCCCTTGAGGTCTTTGGTGAAAAGCACACGAAAGGGTGATCGGTACCCGCTTCCCAATTGACGCCTTATCGGTACAAATAGGGCATTCCCAATGGAGTTGTGGGACTTTTGACGTTCCGGCGCCATCCTGCGATCACCAACGCACCCTGCCGCGAAGGCTCGTGAACAGATACGCGCAGATGAGGACCGACAACGACAGGGTCAATGCGGTCCCCACGGGGTGCGCCACGACCCGCATCGCGGCCAGCGCCCACCGGTCCGTCTCGTGCGGCCACCGCAGCCAGGCCAGGTCCCGCAGCCGGGCCGGGAGCCCGCTCATCGAACGGGCGGTCGGAGCCTTCGGCATCCACTGGACGAGCGGAACCATCAGCACCGGGACGGCGAGCACCGCGGCCACACCCGCCGCCGTCACCCGGAACACCCCGGCGGCCAGTAGTCCGGCCCAGGCGCAGCCGACGGTCAGGCCGGACCAACTCACGGCCAGCGACATCGCATTCGGCGGGATCCGGATCAAGTCACCGCCGTACACGAGGCGAAGAGACATCGCGGAGGCCAGCACGACGAGCAGGGCGAGCAGCAGGGCGACGCCCGCGGACACCGCCAGCTTCGCGAGGAGCAGCCCCAGGCGGCGGGGTACGGTGCCGCGGCCGGCGGCGAGCGCGGGGTAGCGGAACTCGTCACCGGAGGAGAGCGCCCCGAGCAGCCCGGCACAGAGCGCGGCGGGCGGCAGCGGGAGCAGGGACGGCCAGGCGGCGAGCACGTTCGGCAGGGGCGTGCGGCCGTCGCGGGCGAGCAGTAGGGAGATTCCGGCCGAGGCGACCAGGGCGACGGCCATGATCAGGGTCGTGGTCCTGACCCCGAAGAGGCGGCGCAGTTCGTAACGCACCGGGCGCAGCGGACCGCGGGCGGGACGCCGCTTGATCGGCGGCGGAAGCTCGGGCCCGTCCGCACACCCGGCCGGTCGCGGTGCGGACGCGGCCCCCGCCCGCCTGGCTCCTGCCTCGTCGGCCCCTGCCCCCTGGCCACCGGCCCCGTCAGTACCGGTCGTGTCGGTACTGGTCTCGGGGGTGACACCTCCGGGAGCCGCGCGGTCGGCGACCGGGCGGGTGTCGCCGACCTCGCCGATCTCGTCGGCGAGCTGGTGAACGGGAAGCCCGTGCCGGAACGCCGTGTCGCCGATCTCCGCGCAGGTGCTGCCGTAGACGGAGAGGCGGCTGCCGCTCGCCTCGGTGACCACCTCGACGGAGCGCCGGGCCGCCCGTGCCTCGCGGCTGACGACCGCGGCGAGGCGGGCGGCGTGCGGGGTGCGGACCGCGACGCGGGGGCGGAGCCGGGTGCGTGCGAAGTCGGCGACGTCCTGGTCCGCGACGAGCCGTCCGCCGTCGATGGACACCACGTGCCCCGCCGACCGAGCGGCCTCCTTGGGATCACTGGTGGTGTACAGCACGACGCCGCCCCGGGCGGCGTGGGACCGCAGCACCCCGTGCAGCCAGTCGGCCTCCCGCGCGGCGAGCCCTTCCGTGGGTTCGTCGAGGATGAGCGCGTGCGGGTCGCCGAGCAGCGCGCAGGCGAGGGCCAGCCTGCGGTCCATGCCGTGGGAGAGCGAGGCGATGCGCTGATCCCCGAGCCCGGCGAGGCCTACGGTGTCGAGCAGTTCGTCGGCCCTGGACGCCGGTACGCCCGCCGCGGCGCAGAGCATCCGGAGCTGTCCCCTGGCGGTGCGGACCGGGTGGCCCGGCACGTCCCCGAGCAGCACCCCCACTTCGCGGGCGGGGTGTGCGACGCGGTGCAGCGCTCTGCCCCGGAAGTAGGTGATCCCCCGGCCCGCGTCGAGTTCGAGCATCAGCCGCAGGGCTGCGGTCTTGCCGGAGCCCGGTGCGCCCAGAAGGGCGGTGACGCAGCCGGAGCCGGCTTCGAACGTGAGGTCGTCCACGGCGGGCGGAAGACCGCGGTGGCGGGCGCTGGTGAGTCCGATGGCCTGGAGCATCGCTTCTCTCGCAGGAGGTGAGACCGCTCGACGGCAGTGGGTACCGCAGCAAGATAACCCGACATATACGACTTTTTGTGCAGCGCCGTATCCGTGGCGCTGCGGCCTCGCCCGCGCAGAACTGCGGCGGCTACGGCCCCCCCGGGCGCGCATCCAACGTACGAGTACGCAGCCGACGCACCGCACTGACGCCGACGCGACCGCCGAAGCGGGGTCAGACCTCGGGCCGGAGCATCGGCGGGTTGAGCACCGTGGCCGCGCCCGACCGGAAGAGCTGGGCCGGACGGCCGCCCTGTCTGGTGGTCGTGCCGCCGGAGGGCACCAGGAAGCCGGGAGTGCCCGTCACCTTGCGGTGGAAATTCCTCGGGTCGAGCACCACACCCCACACCGCTTCGTACACCCTGCGCAGCTCCCCGACCGTGAACGCCGGCGGGCAGAAGGCCGTGGCCAGCGAGGAGTACTCGATCTTGGAGCGGGCCCGCTCCACACCGTCGGCCAGGATCCGCGCGTGGTCGAAGGCCAAGGGCGCCCGGTGCTCGCCGTCGCGGCCGTACCCGCCCTCCGGTCCGAGCACGTCCTCGACGGGGGCCCAGCGCGCGCTGTTCGCGTCCCCGCCCGCCCGGGGAGCGGGCAGATCAGGGGCCAGCGCGAGGTGGGCGACGCTGACGACCCTCATCCGCGGATCGCGCCCGGGGTCCCCGTAGGTGGCGAGCTGTTCGAGATGGGCACCGTTCCCGACGGCCGGGACCGCCGGGTCGTGCGCTGACAGCCCCGTCTCCTCGACGAGCTCACGCGCCGCGGCGGCACCGAGGTCCTCATCGGCTCTGACGAAGCCGCCGGGCAGCGCCCACCTGCCCTGGAACGGCGACTCACCTCGGCGTACCACCAGCGCGCAGAGCGCATGACGGCGCACCGTGAGCACGACCAGGTCGACGGTGACAGCGAAGGGCGGAAAGGTCGACGGGTCGTAGGGCGGCATGTCGTGATCATAGTCGTCTGCCTGACGATAAACACTCCCTTCGTCGCGCTCTTCACCCGTCCCCGCACCATCGGTGTACAAAGCCGGAGGCGCGTGCCGTGACCCCTTTCACCGGCGGGTCCTGGTCCCCCGGCGGCCCAGGGTTCGCGGCTGTCCGGCGCGGCGCCTGCCGGTCGCCGCTCCGGGCCCGGCGGTACGCGGGTGTGTCCCGCGCCGCCCGGCCGCCCGCGCCCGCACGGAAGGGGTCCCCGCGGCCAGGCCCGTGCGGTGGCCGCGCCGCACCGTACGCGTGGTGCGCTCACCGCGCAGGCAGCGCCGCAGCGTCTCCGGATCGAGGCCCTGGTTGCACGCCTCGTGCAGGAGCTGGGCGAAGGTGTATCCGGGATCGAGCCGCAGGGCGAGGCCCAGCGCGACCCGTGCGGCCGGTTCGTCCCCGGTGGACCAGGCGACCCAGCCCGCCAGCGTGAGCGGGGCCGCCGCGTGCTCCTCGTACGGCGCGACACAACGGCGCGCCAGCGCCCGCCACAGCCTCAGCGCGGACTCCGCCTCGGGCCCTTCCATCCATTCCGCGGCCCTGTCGCGGGTCTCCCGGTCCTGAAGGCCGAGAATCAGCGCGGCGGCCTCCTCGTGACTGATCAGCCGGTCATCGTTGAGGTCGCAGAGCGAGGGCATCACCACCGGAGTCTCCCCAAGGCGTTTCATGAGCCGCCGGGCGAGCTCCACCGTCGAGCCGCCGACCTCCCTGCGGCCCTCCTCGTCGAGGAGCTTCGGCAGCAGCGTGGCCCCCGCGGAATCGAGCGCCTGCTGCTGCCCCGCACCCGCCGTGGCTGTCAGGGGCGCCAGCCTCGCCTCCATCTCACGCAGCGATCCCCGCACTTGAATGCCCGCGTAGGCCGCTGCCGCCGCCATCACCGAGGTGCCGGGCACGGCCAGCGGATTGCCGTCGACCGGGCAGCACCGGGCGTCGGGGCAGCAGTAGGACCAGTAGCGGCTGCCGGAGATACAGAGTGCTTCGAGCACGGGCACGTCCAGTGCGCCGCAGGCGGTGCGCAGCCGCTGGGCGAAGGGCCGCAGACGCTCCATGACCTGGCCGCCGGTCTCCCCCTCGGCCGGGTCCTGGCAGAGGAAGACGACGATGGCGTCGGGGCGGCCGCCGCGCCGCTCGCTCCCCTTGATCAGGCACTCCGCGAGCTGCTCTGCAACCGACGGCCACTCCTGCGCGGACTGCGGAATGCCGAGCCTGAGCCGGCCGCCGAAGCGGCCCCGGCCACCGTGCAGGGCGACCATGACCACGCTGTCGTTCGGATGGAACCCCATGAGGTACGGGAGGGCATCGGCCAGCTCGGCCGGGCCTCGCAGGGTGATCTGCTGCTCGTCGGACGGGCCGGTGGATTCGTGGTGCTGGTTCATGGCATGACCGTCTCGTGCCTGGCGAAAATCCGCGACCCCCTGTGGATAAGTTATCCACAGAGAGTCACATGACAGTCATGCTTTCGCACCGGTCGAGAGCAGCTCAGACGTGCCCGACGAGCCCCCGCAGCGGCCGGATCACCCCGTCGAGTCGATCTGCCGAATCCGCCCGTGCCGGGTCCGTCTATCCGGCCTATCCGGCTTGTGCGAGAACGAGGGGCAGCACTTGGTCGGCCCCGCTCTGGCGGAGGAGGCGTGCGCCGACGGCCAGGGTCCAGCCCGAGTCGGTGTAGTCGTCGACGAGCAGGACCGGGCCGGGGGTGGCGGCCAGGGCTGCCGCGAGTTCATCGGGCACGGTGAACGAGGCGGCCAGCGCCCTGAGCCGCTGGGCGGAGTTGCTGCGGTGGCCCGCGTACTCGTCGGCCTGCGGGGTGTAGGCCAGGCTGCCCAGCAGCGGGAGCCTGCCGACGCGGGCCAGGCCCTCCGCCACGGAGGAGACCAGCCGCGGGCGGGTGCGGGAGGGCATGGCGACGACGCCGACCGGCCGCGCCACCGCGTCGTCGGCGCCACTGGCCCAGCCGCCCGGTGAACGGGCCCAGTCGGCGACCACCGTCACGACGGCGGTCAGCACGTCGTCCGGGACCGGCCCGTCCGGTGCCTGCTCCGTCAGCAGGGGGCGCAGGCGGTTGCCCCAGCCGATGTCCGACAGCCTGCCGAGGGCCCGCCCCATGGCGGCCTGCTGGCCTGCGGGGATGCGGCCCTTGAGGTCGACTCCGACCGCCGCCATGCCCGTGGGCCACATGCGGCGCGGCTCCACCTCGACCCCTGGGCGGTCCAGCTCGCCGGCCGCTCCGGCAAGAGCGCCGGGTGAGACGGCGGTGTCGAGCCAGGGCCCTGCGCAGATGTCGCAGCGACCGCAGGGGGCTGCCTTCTCGTCGTCGAGCTGCCGCTGCAGGAACTCCATCCGGCACCCGGTGGTCGCCACGTAGTCCCGCATGGCCTGCTGCTCGGCCTTCCGCTGGCGTGCCACCCAGGCGTACCGCTCCGCGTCGTAGGTCCACGGCTGCCCGGTGGCCGTCCAGCCGCCCTTCACCCGCTTGACCGCGCCGTCCACGTCCAGGACCTTCAGCATCGACTCCAGCCGCGAGCGCCGGAGCTCCACCAACGGCTCCAGCGCCGGCAGCGACAGCGGCCGGCCGGCGTTCTCTAGTACGTCGAGCGTGCGTCGCACCTGCTCCTCGGGAGGGAAGCCCACCGAGGCGAAGTACGCCCAGATCGCCTCGTCCTCCCGGCCCGGAAGCAGGAGCACATCGGCATGGTCCACGCCACGCCCCGCGCGCCCGACCTGCTGGTAGTAGGCGATCGGGGAGGAGGGCGACCCGAGGTGCACCACGAATCCCAGGTCCGGCTTGTCGAACCCCATGCCCAGCGCGGACGTCGCCACCAGCGCCTTCACCCGGTTCGCCAGCAGGTCCTCCTCGGCCTGCAGCCGGTCGGCGTTCTCCGTCTTCCCCGTGTAGGAGGCCACCGGGTACCCGCACTGCCGCAGGAATGCCGCCACCTCCTCCGCCGCCGCCACTGTCAGCGTGTAGATGATCCCCGAGCCCTGGAAATCCCCCAGCCGCTCCCCCAGCCATGCCAGCCGGTGCGCCGCGTCCGGCAGCTCCAGCACGCCCAGCCGAAGGCTCTCCCGGTCCAGCGGCCCCCGCAGAACCAGGGCGTCCCCGCTCCCCGTGCCCAACTGCTCCGCCACGTCCGCTGTCACCCGGGCGTTCGCGGTCGCCGTCGTGGCAAGCACCGGCACGCCCTCCGGCAGCTCGGCGAGCATGGTGCGCAGGCGACGGTAGTCGGGCCGGAAGTCGTGCCCCCAGTCGGAGATACAGTGCGCCTCGTCGACCACCAGCAGGCCGGTCGTGGCCGCGAGCTTCGGCAGCACCTGATCGCGGAAATCAACAGAATTGAGACGTTCCGGGCTCACGAGGAGAACGTCGGTCTCGCCGCGCTCCACTTCCCCGTAGATCGTTTCCCACTCCTCCGGGTTGGCCGAGTTGATGGTGCGTGCCTGGATACCGGCACGTGCCGCCGACTCGACCTGGTTGCGCATCAGCGCCAGCAGCGGCGAAATGATCACCGTGGGGCCCGCGCCGCGCCGCCGCAACAGGGCTGTGGCCACGAAATAGACGGCCGACTTGCCCCACCCGGTCCGCTGCACGACCAGCGCACGGCGATGCTCCCGCACCAGAGCGGCCACCGCCTGCCACTGATCCTCGCGCAGCCGTGCCGTCCCCCCGGGGTCGCCGACGAGCTCAGCGAGGATGGCGTCGGCTTCAGTACGGAGCTCCAGGTTGTCCATGCCCCCATGCAACCCGATGGCACGGACAATCGACCACTTCACCCCGCGTGACAACCAACTCACCAGCCGCGCACGTACAGGCGCACCGCGATCCCCGGCGGCCCCGGAACAGCGAGCGTCAGAGCCATGACGGCCCGAGCTGCGGCAGGTCGGAGGGACGCCGTGTTTCCGCTGGTCCTCGCTGTTCAGGCGGGACAGATGGCGTCATCCGGGGCCCGATTGGGCAGGGATATCCGTGTCATTCCAGCTGATTACCGTCAGCTGCGCCAATTGCTCGTTGCCGCCTGCCGATACGCCAGGAAGAATTGGGCTCGCTCCCCGCACAGTTTCTTTCGCGGCCCGGAAGGGCTGTGCCGCGGCGCGCCCTCACCCGACCCTGCCCGCATCGTGGGCGCGTATGCGAAGGGAGGACCGTGACCTTCGGATTCGCTCCGTCCGCAGCCACTTCGATGTCGGCAGCCGCCGACTCCGCAAACCGCCTCGCCCGGATACTCGAACCGGCCGAGTGGGCCGCGGCGGGGATACCGCTGCTGCGCAACCCGCGCGAGGTCGTCAGCGGCCTGCACGCCAGGCACCGGCCGACTCCGGCGACCGCCGTCGTCGCCGTACTCGATCACGAGGAACGCCTGACGGCCAGCGCCTCGTTCGCCCGCCGCTCGGTGACGGCGGACGGCTGGGAATTCCGTAACTCACTGCTGGCGCATCTGCGCCGGGTCATCCCGCACGATCTCCGCCGCCGCACCCCTGTCCGTACCGCGGTGCTGCTCTACTGCCGCGAGGGCGACGAGCGCTGGACGGAGGAGGACGGGGCGTGGATGTGGGGGCTGCGGGACGCCTGCACCCTGCACGGCCTGCGGTGCGGCGCGTACATCACGCTGACCCGCGGCGGCTGGCAGGTGCTGGGCGAGGGCCGGGGCGGCCGTCGCCCCGGTTCCACCTCGCAGCCGGCCGCTCTCGCCGACACCGCGCAGGCCCAGGATCCGGCCCCGTCGCGCACCGGCGGCGGGGCGGCCCAGGCTCTGCACCGCAGCGCGGCACGCTGACCCCGGTCGTGGGCCCGGCCGCCCCTCGGGGCAGCCGGGTCACCACAGGCCGGCTCGCGCTGCGGTCAGACGCCCGCGCCGAGCACCGCGTTGACCGGCTGTGGGTCACCGCAGACGATCAGCAGGGCTCCGGCGTTCCGCTGTGCGGTGGACAGCGCGCGGGTGGCGGCGTCGTCCACGGCACCGTTGACCGCGATGATCACCACCGGCCGGGGCTTCACCCGGTCCGCGGCCGCGGCTCCGGCGAAGAACACGTCGTCGCCGGCTTCGTGTTGGGCCCAGTAGGCGTCCTCACCGAAGGACAGCTCGTGCGTCGCCCACGGGTGCTGCTCGCCCGTGGTGAGCACCAGGATGTCGCCGGGTGCCCGACCGGAGTCAAGCAGCAGGTCCACCGCCTCGTCGGCGGCGGCAAGCGCACCGTCGGCCGAGGCGGGGATCAGCTGGAGCTGCGGCGAGGAACGATTCTCCGGCGGAGCGGCCTGGGGCCGGCCGGAGGTGGGGTGCGGGCGCGGCGCCGGGGGCGTCGGCCTCGCGGGGCCGGGAACCGGACGACCGGGGCGCGGCGTGGCCGCTGTACGCGGACCGGGTACGGGACGAGGGGTCGACGCGGTGCGGCCGGTGGCCGAAGTCGCGCGGGGACCCTGGGCGCTCTCGTGAATCTGAGGCTCCTCGGGGATGAGAGGCATGGGTGATTGTCTATCAAACGCCGACGCACAAGACATCAGCGGGTGGGTACGTGTGTGCGATCAGAAGTCGAAGCCGAGCTGGCCCCCGCTTTCCAGTGCGGCCGCCTCGGCGGAGAAGCGGACCTTCTTGAGGTGCTGCCACCTGGGCAGCGCGTCGAGGTAGGACCACGAGAGGCGGTGGTGGGCCGTGGGGCCCCGCTCCTCCAGTGCGGCCCTGTGCACGGGGGACGGATAGCCGGCGTTGGCGCCGAACGCGAAGTCCTCGTACTCACCGGATTCCGCGCCGAGTTGGGCCATCACCGTGTCCCTGCGGACCTTCGCGATCACCGAGGCCGCCGCGACCGCCACGCAGGACTGGTCGCCCTTGATGACGGTACGGACCTGCCAGGGCGGGCCCAGGTAGTCGTGCTTGCCGTCGAGGATCACCGCGTCCGGACGTACCGGCAGCGCCTCCAGGGCGCGGACGGCCGCGAGCCGGAGAGCGGCGGTCATCCCGAGCTCGTCGATCTCCTGCGGCGAGGCGTCGCCGAGACCGTACGCGGTGACCCATCGCTCCAGGAGCGGCGCGAGTTCGGCGCGGCGCTTGGGGCTGATCAGTTTGGAGTCGGTGAGTCCCGCGGGCGGCTTACGGAGACCGGTGACGGCGGCACACACGGTGACCGGACCCGCCCACGCTCCGCGCCCGACCTCGTCGACACCGGCGACGGTCCTGGCACCGGTGGTGGCGCGCAGTGAGCGCTCGACGGTGTGCGTGGGTGGTTCATACGGCATGGCGCCAGCAAGCGTACGCCGATGCGGCCGCCGAGAACACCCCGGGGCACCTGCCGGCCGCCGCCGCCGTCCGGTACCGTGCCCCGGGACGGATCACGACGCCGCCGCCGGGAGGGGTACCTGACGGCGGACCCCGGTCGACCCCACGGCGCACCACTTGGGGCGCCCTGACCTCGACGCCCTGCAGAACGTGCTGGCCCACAGTCCGATCGAATCGGGCCTGGCGTTCCTGCCCGTAGCCGTCGCGATCGCCGTCGGGGCCGGCCTCTCGCAGCGGCTCCTCCCGGTGCTCGGACCGAAGCCCTTCATGGTCACCGGCTCGGCGCTCACCGGTGTGGGTCTCGGCTGGCTCACGCTCATATCCTCCGACAGCTCGTATCTTTCGGGGGTGCTGGGACCGATGCTGCTCTTCGGCGTCGGCATGGGGCTGAACTTCGTGACGCTCACCCTCACCGCGGTCTCCGGCGTCGCCCAGCACGAGGCGGGGGGCGGCGTCCAGCCTGCTCAACGCGAGCCAGCAGGTGGGCGGTTCACTGGGGCTCTCGATCCTGGTCACGGTCTTCGGCACGGCGAGCCGCAACGAGGCGGAGAAGCAGGTTCCGCAGTTCCTGGCGAAGGCGTCGCCCGAACAGAAGGCGGAGTTCGCCAGGAGCCGGGAACCGCCGGGATGCCGGGGGCACGAGGTGCTCGCCCACGGCATCTCCAGCGCGTTCATCGCGGCGGTGGCCATGGCGGCTCTCGCCCTGCTGACCGCGGCGCTGGTGATCCGGGTGCGCAAGAGCGATCTGGACGCGCTGAGCGGCAAGGCGTCGGCGGGAGGACCGGCCGTGTGACGCGCAGCCGGCCGGAGGGGCGGAGGGAAGCACGGGCCCCGTCCGTCCCTCCGTATGGATGCCGTGCGGAAGGGGCCTGTCCGGCTCCGATCCGCCGGACAGGCCCGCATCGGATCAGTACGGGTCGTACGGATCGTACGAGTCGCCTCCACCGCCGCCGCCTCGGCCGCTCTCCTCATCGCCCGACCCCACGCCCCGGCAGTTCCGCACCAGCGCACCGGGGTCCCAGTCACCGAGAATGTCCCGGGCCCGCGCCTCGCCCCAACTCGTCGCGTACCAAGGCGTGTCCGAGTTCCTGAGCGTCCGCTGGATCTCCTCAAGGGCGCAGGAGCGCAGCGGCTCGCTCAGGGTGTCCAGGGCGGGCACCGCGTCGGCGGAGAGGCCGCGGAGGTACTGGATGTCGATCGAGTGGCCCTGGCGGTAGCGGTGGACGTTCTGTTCCGCGATCAGGGCGTCCGGCGAGACCAGCCCGAAGGCCAGCACCCCGAGGGCGGCGCTCGCCGCGACGGCGCGCGGGAGCAGCTTGGCGCCGAACACCCCGGCCGCCATGATCAGTACGAGGACCACGCCCAGCCAGAGCTCCACCGCCGCCACGGAGATGCGCAGCCGGGTCAGACCGTAGGCATCGACGTACAGGTCCATGCGCCGCAGTGCGGAGGCGACGACGACGAGGGTCAGCAGGCACAGCGTGCCGAGCACGGCCCGCACGAGCGTACGGTCGCGTGCTCCGCCGCGAGGTGCCCAGCGCAGCGCGAGCGCGATGACGCCCAGCGTGAGCAGGGTGGCCCAGAGCAGTTGCCAGAAGCCCTCACGGGCGTACTGGGCGTACTGGTCACTGAGACCGGATTCGGTCATCACCTTGCCGTACCCGCCGAGCAGCACCGTGAGCTGGATGGCGAGGAAGACGGCGAAAAGCAGGTTCAGGACGATCAGCGGCAGGGCCCACTCCAGCCGCCCGCGTGCCGGGCCGGGAGGCACGGCCAGCGCGTCCCAGCCCACCGGTGCGGCGGCGGTGTACGCGGCGGCGAGCGCGCCCACGAGCCCGATCGCGCCGAGGAACAGCCGCCACGGGCCCTCGCCGACCGAAATGTCGGGGATCAGGCTGCCGAGCACATCGGCGAACGCGGCATCGGCGCTCGCGAAGAGCGCCCCGAACACGATGAGCAGCACGACCGCCGCGGCCGTGGAGCGGAACGCGACGCCCCAGCGGCCCCGGGAGCCGGCCATCCGGTCGCGTACGCCGTGGGCGCCCCAGCCCAGCGATCCGGCGACGGACGTCAGGAGCCCCAGCGAGCCGAGGAAGATCCCGAGCCAGCCCCGGCTGCCGTGCAGCGCGAGTGAGCCCACCGCCACGGCGGACACGATGGCGAGGAAGACCGGCCAGCCGGCGTCGCGGAGTGCCGGGACGATCAGGAGCGAGAGGCCGCCGACCGCCCAGACCGCGGTCCACGGGCGCAGCCGGCGGCCGGCCGCCCGTGCGGCGAAGTACGCCGCGAGTGCCGCGGGCACCGCCACGACGAGCAGGTTCGGGCCGATCCCGTCACCGAGCAGCAGGGCACTGAGCAGTGCGGTGGCCAGGACGGACCAGAGCGTGGCCGCAGGGATGCCCCCCGGCTCCGTGGGGCGGATCCGCGTGAGCTCCGAGGGCGTCCGCTCGGCGGTGGGCCCTCCGGGAGCGGGCGGCTGCTGCGGATGCGCCCGCTGCGCGTGTGCGGGCACCTTCGGAGGCTCCGGCACGGTGCCGCGCTCGTCCGGGACGGCGGGCTCCGGCGTACCGGACTGCGCGGGCATCCGCACGGGCTTGGACATCCGCACCTGGGCCGGCTCGGGCGTACGGGCCTCGGCCGCTCCGGGCGGATCCGCCTGCTCCGGCGGCCCCGGCGCGTGCTCAGGCCGGGGTGACTCTGATCTGTGATCGGACATGGGACCCCTCCCCACCGAGGTCCGCCCACGCGAGCCCTGGGCAGCGCGCGGCCCCCCGGCGTCTCATTCGGTGCGCGCCCGTCGTAATGATCACCGAGGGCGGCGTGGCCGAAAGAGTAACCCCGCGTTACCGGCGTCGGCCGAGCGCGGAAGCGCTGTGGCAGTACCGTGACACTCCGGTACGGCGTGCCGCCTTCGACGCGGCTTTCGCCACGTTTCCCGGTGGGGCAGCCCTCAGCGGGCGAGCCAGTCGGGGAGCTGCTCCGTCTTGGCCGTCCACTCCGCCGGTGGCGCTCCCGCCGTGCCCGCCGCGACCACTCCGCCGACGATCGCGCAGGTGGTGTCGACGTCTCCGCCTGCCTGCGCGGTCACCCAGAAGGCCTGCTCGAAGTCGCCGAGGCTGCGGGCCGCGGACCAGAGCGCGAACGGGACGGTGTCGTGCGCGCTGGTCCGACGGCCGTTGCCGAGGACCGCGGCGACCGTGCCGGCGTCGCTGTAGTCGAGCATGTCGCGGGCGCGGCGCAGTCCGGCACCGACCGCGCTGCGCGGTACGAGCGCGATGACTCCATCGAGGAGGTCCGCCGGCTTCGGCGGGCCGGTGGGCGACGCCGCGAGCGAGGCGGCCGCCGCCACGGCCATCGCGCCCACGACGGCTTCCCGGTGCTGGTGGGTCGGGTACGAGGAGATCTCGGCCTGGTGCGTGGCCTGCTCCGGGTCGTCCGCGTACCAGGCACCGAGCGGTGCGATGCGCATCGACGAGCCGTTGCCCCACGAACCCTGGCCGTTGAACAGCGCGGAGGCCAGCTCCCGCCAGTCCCCGCCCTCCCGGACCAGCCTGAGCAGGCGGTTCACCGCAGGGCCGTATCCCCGGTCGAAATCGTGGTGCACCGCGAAGGAGCGGGCGAGCGCGTCCTGGTCGACACGGTCGTGCTCCCGGAGCACGGACAGGACCGAACAGGCCATTTCCGTGTCGTCGGTCCACTGCCAGGGTCCCGGGGGCAGGGAGCGGTCCTTCAGCAGCGGATAGTTGGCGGGCACAAAGAACTGGGAGCCCAGGGCGTCTCCCACGGAGAGGCCGCGCAAGCTGGCAAGGGCGCGTTCGAAGCGCTGGTCGGAAGCGGAATGGGTCATCTCTTCCACTCTATCCGGTGATGCCGTACGGCTCAGGGGTACGCCAGCGCTCGAACGGCCGGTCAAGTGTGTAGCGCCCGTCCTTGCCGAGCACCAGCGTGCGGGACTCCCCGTTGCCCGGATTCGAGAGCGATTCGAATTCGGCCACGGACCAGTGGAACCAGCGCATGCAGAACAGCCGCATGGTCAGACCGTGCGTGACCAGCAGGACGTTCGGCGGGTGGTCCGGAGCCTCGAAACTCCGGTGCAGGCTCTCCAGGAAAGCTCCCACCCGGTCGTACACATCCGCCCCGGACTCGCCCTGCGCGAAGCGGTAGAAGAAGTGCCCGTAGGCATCCCGGTACGCCTTCTGCAGCTTGACGTCGTCCCGTTCCTGCCAGTTCCCCCAGTCCTGCTCGCGCAGCCGCGGCTCCTCCCGCACCCGCACACGTTCGAGGTCGAGGCCGAAGGACCTGAACGTCTCGTGCGTACGGCGGTAGGGCGAGACGTACACGCTGACCCGCTCGTCGCCGAAGAGGTCGCGCAGATGTACCCCCGTCTCGCGGGCCTGCCGCAGCCCTTTCGCGGTGAGCCTCAGCGCGTGGTCGGGCTCGTGCTCGTACACGGTGTCATCGACATTGCCCTCGGACTCGCCGTGGCGGACGAGGACGATGCGTTGCGGTCTTGCCATGTACCGACCCTAGATCGAGTCGCCACCATTCGAGCAATTGTCCGGATCACGACGGTCGCATGTCACCGGCGTCACGTCCGGGCGCCGCGTCCGCTCACACCGTCCACGACGGTTCGAGCTGCACCACGTCACCGGCGAGCGCCGCGACGTCGTCCTCGGTCTGCGCCCGCTGCGAGAGCCGTTCGACACTCCCCGCCCGGTACTTGCCGCGTTCGGCGCTCGACTGCCACATGGAAAGGACCAGGAACTCATGGCCCGGCGCCTCTGCGAACACCCCGCGGAGCATCCCGGGCGATCCGGCCATCGCCGGGTTCCACACCCGCTGCTGCATGAGCGCGAAGTGCTCGACCCGGTCCTCGTGCACCCTGCTGTGCGCCACCCTGAGCACGTCCGCGTCGGTGAAGGCGGGTTCGAAGCCGGTCTTCACGTCGAAGCGGTACTCGAACAGCTTGACCTGTATGTCGTTGCAGGTACCCGACTGCTCTGCGGCCAGGGCGTCGTGCCCGCGTGCCATGAAGGAGTCGTAGAAGACCCGGTTCTCCCAGAACGCGAAGACATGCGCCACCTCCGGCCGGCCACGGCTCCAGCCGCCGCCCTGCCCCCTGAACCCCGGCTCCCCCAGCAGCCCCGCCCACTTCCGCTGCCCCCGCTCGAAACCGCGACGGTCGACCACATTGCAGCGAATCCACTTGACCAGCACGGCCCCATCGTACGGGTGCCGGACGTGGCATGGGTCACGCTCAGCCGGAGTGCACCGGAACCGGCCCGCGGAACGATCAACAGGAGCCCGCCTCCTCGGCACCCGGGCACCGTCAACGGGCCGCTCGCCGCGGCGGTCCCGGAAAGTTCGGTGGCCCGATTCAGCCGCACATGACCAAGCCGGTTGGTTTCACCGTCAGTTACCGACATGATCGGGTACAGAACCGGAGCGACGGCCCCGTGCGCGCAGGAGGGAAGTCCGATGAGCACGCCCAACAAGGACATCGAGAAGGTCGAGGTCAGGATCAAGTGGGACCCGAGTTCTCAGGGCGAGTCCCCCAATGACCTCGACATCATCGCGGCGACCTACCCGGCCGAGGAGCCGTACGGCAGCCCGGCGTACCTCGTGCACTTCGACAGCCGTGCCCCCGACGGCACGATCACGCTCAACCGGGACAGCCGGACCGGTCAGGGCCTGGGATTCGACGAGGTGATGACGCTGGAACTGGACCGGCTGTCGGAGTCGTACTCCCGGGTCATCGTCGGTGTGGCCATCCAGCAGCGCGACGGCCACAAGACCTTCGACGCCGTGGAGAACACCGCGGTGCAGATCCGCGAGGGGTACGACACCCTGGCAGAGGACGACTTCTCGGCGGTCGGGGCCTCGACGGCGGCCGTCGTCGCCGAGTTCGTCCGGGACGCCTCGGGAGTCTGGCTGTTCCACGACACGCTGCGGGGTTTCGACGGGGACGCCGAATCGTTCGCCGCGACGATGGGAAGCCGCCCGTCCGGAGCGTGAGGCTCCGGATACGGGTCGGGGCGGGAAGGTCTCCGAGGAGATCTTCCCGCCCCTCGGCCGGCCGCTGTGCGCGGCTCAGCCGTTACGCCTCAGGCTGCCGGGATCAGCTGCAACCGCTGGTCGAGCCGCAGCCCTCGCAGATGTAGCAGGATCCGGCGCGCTGCATCTTCGTACCGCAGGAGAAGCAGAGCGGGGCGTCGGCGCTGATGCCCAGCTGCATCTCGACGAGCTCCGCCGAGGTGTGCGCCGTCTTCGGTTCCGGCTTCTCCGCCTCGCGCACGGGGGCGACCGCCTTCAGCGGTTCCGCCGTCCGCACGGGGGCGGACTGGGCCAGGCTCTCGACGTCCAGCTCGTCGTCGTCCAGCAACGCCTCGTACGAACCGGTGTCGAGGTGGCGCTGACGTTCGTCGGCCGAGTGGATGCCGAGCGCCGAACGGGTCTCGAACGGCAGGAAGTCGAGCGCCAGGCGACGGAAGATGTAGTCGACGATCGACTGCGCCATCCGCACGTCCGGGTCGTCCGTCATGCCGGCCGGCTCGAAGCGCATGTTGGTGAACTTCGAGACGTACGTCTCCAGCGGGACGCCGTACTGCAGACCGACCGAGACGGCGATGGAGAAGGCGTCCATCATGCCCGCGAGGGTCGAACCCTGCTTGGACATCTTCAGGAAGACCTCACCGAGACCGTCGTCCGGGTAGGAGTTGGCGGTCATGTACCCCTCGGCGCCGCCCACTGTGAAGGAGGTCGTGATGCCGGGGCGGCCCTTGGGCAGACGCTTGCGGACCGGGCGGTACTCGACGACCTTCTCGATCGCGGTACGGATGGTGTCCTCGGCCTTGGCGGTGACCGCCGCCTTCTCCTTGTCCTTGGTCTTCGCGGAGAGGGGCTGGCCGACCTTGCAGTTGTCGCGGTAGATCGCGAGCGCCTTGACGCCCATCTTCCACGCCTCGAAGTAGACCTCTTCGACGTCCTCGACGGTGGCCGTCTCCGGCAGGTTCACCGTCTTGGAGAGCGCGCCGGAGATCCACGGCTGGATCGCCGCCATCATGCGCACGTGGCCCATCGCGGAGATGGAACGCTCGCCCATCGCGCAGTCGAAGACCTCGTAGTGCTCGGACTTCAGGCCGGGCGCGTCGATCACATTGCCGTTCTCGGCGATGTGGGCGACGACCGCCTCGATCTGCTCCTCGTGGTAGCCCATGCGGCGCAGGGCCTGCGGGACGGTGCCGTTGACGATCTGCATCGAGCCGCCGCCGACCAGCTTCTTGAACTTGACCAGGGCGAGGTCGGGCTCCAGGCCGGTGGTGTCGCAGGACATCGCGAGACCGATGGTGCCGGTGGGCGCGATGACCGAGGCCTGCGCGTTACGGAAACCGTTCTGCGCGCCGAGGCGGATGACGTCCTGCCAGGCCTCCGTCGCGGCGGCCCAGATCTGGTTGTCGAGGTCGTCCGCGTGGACGGCCACGGCGTTGGCGTCGGAGTGCTGCTTCATGACGCGCTGGTGCGGCTCGGCGTTGCGGGCGTAGCCGTCGTACGGGCCGACGACCGCCGCCAGCTCCGCGGAGCGACGGTAGGAGGTGCCGGTCATCAGCGAGGTGATGGCGCCGGCGAGCGCGCGGCCGCCGTCGCTGTCGTACGCGTGGCCGGTCGCCATCAGCAGGGCGCCGAGGTTGGCGTAACCGATGCCCAGCTGGCGGAACGCGCGGGTGTTCTCACCGATCTTCTCGGTCGGGAAGTCGGCGAAGCAGATGGAGATGTCCATCGCGGTGATGACCAGCTCGACGACCTTGGCGAAGCGCTCGGACTCGAAGGACTGGTTGCCCTTGCCGTCGTCCTTGAGGAACTTCATCAGGTTCAGCGAGGCCAGGTTGCACGAGGTGTTGTCCAGGTGCATGTACTCGCTGCACGGGTTCGAGCCGTTGATCCGGCCGGACTCGGGGCAGGTGTGCCACTGGTTGATCGTGTCGTCGTACTGGATGCCGGGGTCGGCGCAGGCCCAGGCGGCCTCGGCCATCTTGCGGAAGAGGGACTTCGCCTCGACCTCTTCGATGACGTCGCCGGTCATCCGGGCGCGCAGCCCGAACTTCCCGCCGGCCTCGACGGCCTTCATGAACTCGTCGTTCACCCGGACCGAGTTGTTGGCGTTCTGGTACTGGACGGACGTGATGTCGTCGCCGCCCAGGTCCATGTCGAAGCCCGCGTCGCGCAGGGCGCGGATCTTCTCCTCCTCTTTCACCTTGGTCTCGATGAAGTTCTCGATGTCGGGGTGGTCGACGTCGAGAATGACCATCTTGGCCGCACGGCGGGTGGCGCCACCGGACTTGATCGTTCCGGCGGACGCGTCGGCGCCGCGCATGAAGGAGACCGGACCGGAGGCGTTGCCGCCGGAGGAGAGGAGCTCCTTGGAGGAGCGGATCCGGGAGAGGTTCAGGCCTGCGCCCGAGCCGCCCTTGAAGATCATCCCCTCTTCCTTGTACCAGTCGAGGATCGACTCCATGGAGTCGTCGACGGCCAGGATGAAGCAGGCGGAGACCTGCTGCGGCTGGGGCGTGCCCACGTTGAACCAGACCGGCGAGTTGAAGCTGAAGATCTGGTGCAGGAGGGCGTACGCCAGCTCGTGCTCGAAGATCTCCGCGTCCGCCGGAGAGGTGAAGTAGTTGAAGTCCTCGCCGGCCTTCCGGTAGGTCTTCACGATCCGGTCGATGAGCTGTCGCAGACCGGTCTCGCGCTGCGGGGTGCCTACGGCTCCGCGGAAGTACTTGCTGGTGACGATGTTGACCGCGTTCACCGACCAGAAGTCGGGGAACTCGACGCCACGCTGCTCGAAGTTGATCGAGCCGTCGCGCCAGTTGGTCATGACGACGTCACGGCGCTCCCACGCCACCTCGTCGTACGGATGCACGCCGGGGGTGGTGTGAATGCGCTCGATACGCAGGCCCTGCTTGGTCGCAGTCGACTTGGTCCCCTTGTTCCGGGAACCTCGTGCCGGGCCGCTCGCCGTCTCTGTCATGCCGCCTCCCATATGTGGGCAAAAACGCCCTGAAGTGCCGAGAACTTCCCCGGTCACAGTGTGTGTCTGGTACTTCGGACGCCGCGAAGGGCATCCGGAGCAGGTCTGTGTGCCGCTCGGCCGCCGGTCCTCGGACCGGCGGCGATCGGCCTGTGCCGCTCAGTCGGCGGCGACGGCGGGAACGGGGACCTCAAGGGTCTCGCCGGTCCCGCATCCTTCTACGGGAGGCCGCCGCTCGCGGAGTTCCACGATGGCGGCCTCGAAGTCCTCGAGGCTGTTGAACGCCCGGTACACGGATGCGAACCGCAGGTAGGCGACCAGGTCGAGTTCCTGCAGGGGGCCCAGGATGGCCAGGCCCACATCGTGCGTGGTCAGCTCGGCGCTGCCGGTGGCACGCACCGCCTCCTCGACCCGCTGGCCGAGTTTGGCGAGGGCGTCCTCGGTGACCGGCCGCCCCTGGCACGCCTTGCGCACGCCGGAGATGACCTTGGTACGGCTGAAGGGTTCGGTCACGCCGCTGCGCTTCACCACCATGAGCGAGCAGGTCTCCACCGTGGTGAAACGGCGGGAGCAGTCGGGGCACTGACGGCGCCGGCGGATCGAGGTCCCGTCGTCGGTGGTGCGACTGTCGACGACCCGGCTGTCGGGGTGCCTGCAGAAGGGGCAGTGCATGGCTCCCAACCCTCCTTCACAGCACGACTGAATGGCCTCACCAGGCCCCGTGAGGGGCCTTCGAAGCAGTCTCAAGCATAGGCGATGACCGCACCCCCGAAGGACGGGGACCACAACTTCTGGGCGGCTGGAACAATCCAACCACTAGATCTTGGGTTTGGCCGCGCATTTGGCCCTAGCGCGTGTCGCGCGTCACGGGCGGCCGGAAGGCAGCGCACGACCGAGCAAGAGGGTACGGGAAGCATCCGGCTCCACCGATCGCGGGGGCGGCGGGTTCCGAGGCGCGAGGAGGACCGGACGGCGACCCCGCGCGGCACCACCGCGGCCGGGAACGCTACCGTAATGGTCCGAATTAACGTTCGATCCGACAGCGGCCAGCACGCCTTCCGGCTTAGCTCATACACCTAGCAATGAACGCCCAACAGACTTTTATTTGTTTTTCACTCGAACGTGTGTTTGGCGCAACCTTTCGAAAGCTACTACCGTTGTGCAGCTAGGGAGACCATTCGAGAGGGGCCGACGTGACCACCACCGCAGACAGTGCCATCATCACTGCCCAGGACCGCTCCCAGAGCCGACTCGAGCCGGTGCATGCCATGAATGACTCAGTCACGAACACGGAGGGACCGGAGCCCGCGCGCCCAGCGCGCTCGCTTCCCGGGCGACCTCCTGGAATCCGGGCGGACAGCTCGGGGCTCACGGACCGCCAGCGGCGAGTGATCGAGGTCATCCGGGACTCCGTGCAACGACGGGGATATCCCCCGTCGATGCGCGAGATCGGTCAGGCGGTGGGCCTTTCCAGTACGTCCTCCGTCGCGCATCAGCTCATGGCACTGGAGCGCAAGGGTTTCCTGCGCCGCGACCCCCACCGCCCCCGGGCGTACGAGGTGCGCGGTTCGGATCAGCCCAGCACACAGCCCACGGACACCACGGGGAAGCCGGCGGCTTCCTATGTGCCGCTGGTCGGCCGGATCGCGGCCGGTGGCCCGATCCTCGCCGAGGAATCCGTCGAGGACGTCTTTCCGCTCCCCCGCCAGCTGGTCGGTGACGGAGAGCTCTTCGTACTGAAGGTCGTCGGTGACTCGATGATCGAAGCGGCCATCTGCGACGGCGACTGGGTCACCGTCCGACGCCAGCCCGTGGCCGAGAACGGCGACATCGTCGCGGCGATGCTGGAGGGCGAGGCCACGGTCAAGCGCTTCAAGCGGGAGGACGGCCATGTCTGGCTGCTCCCCCACAACTCCGCGTACCAGCCGATCCCCGGCGACGAGGCGACCATCCTCGGCAAGGTCGTGGCGGTGCTGCGGCGGGTGTGACTCCTCGACCGCACGGGCGGGGCCCCGGGATCGGCTGTACCGATCCCGGGGCCCCGCCCGTGCGTCCTGACCCCGTACCGGACTACTTCTCCTCCGCCTTCGCGGCGGCATCGATCGCGGCGAGCGAGCGACGCGTCTGATCGCGGTCGGTCGTGTACCAGAAGTCGGGGAGAGAGGCCCGCAGATAGCTCCCGTACCGGGCATTGGCGAGCCGCGGATCGAGCACCGCGACGACACCCTTGTCACCGGTGGCACGGACGAGCCGGCCGGCGCCCTGTGCCATCAGCAGCGCGGCGTGGGTCGCCGCGACCGCCATGAAGCCGTTGCCCCCCGCTTCCTCGACCGCCTTCTGGCGGGCACTCATCAGCGGGTCGTCGGGGCGGGGGAACGGGATACGGTCCATGACCACCAGCTGACAGCTCGCCCCGGGGACGTCCACGCCCTGCCAGAGCGAGAGCGTGCCGAAGAGGCAGGTCTCCGGGGAGGCCGCGAAGTTCTTGATCAGCTCGCCCAGCGTCTCCTCGCCCTGGAGCAGGATCGGCCTGTCCAGCCGGCTCCGCAGCTCCTCGGCGGCTGCCTGGGCGGCCCGCATGGAGGAGAACAGCCCCAGGGTGCGGCCGCCCGCGGCCTCCACCAGCTCGGCGAGCTCGTCCAGCATGTCGGTGCGGGAGCCCTCCCGGCCGGGCGTCGCCAGATGCCGGGCGACGTACAGGATTCCCTGCTTCGGGTAGTCGAAGGGCGAGCCGACGTCGAGCCCCTTCCACTGCGGGACGTCGTCGCCCGCGGTGCCTTCGGGGGCGAGCCCGAGTGACGCTCCCACCCCGTTGAAATCGCCGCCGAGCTTCAGTGTGGCCGAGGTGAGCACGACGGAGCGGTCCGTGAACAACTTCTCCCGCAGCAGTCCGGAGACGGAGAGCGGGGCGACCCGCACGGAGGCGCCGAAGCGGTCGTGGCGTTCGTACCAGACGACGTCGTACTCGGACCCCTGCGTGATGCGTTCGGCGACAGCGTGGATGGTCTCCACCGAGGCCAGGGCCTGCTTGCGGACGGCGTCCTCGTCCTGGACGGACTTGTCCCGGGTGGAGCCGAGGGCGGAGATCACCGTACGCGCCGCGTCGCGCAGAGCCATCAGCGCGTAGCCCAGGTCCTCCGGGACCTCCTCAAGACGGCCGGGGAGCGCCAGCTCCATCACGCGTTCGAAACCCTCCGACGCGCTCTGCAGCGCGTCGGCGGCCTTCTCGTTGACCAGCTTCGCCGCGCGCCGCACCGCGCGGCCGACCTGGCCGGGGGTGAGCTCGCCGGTGGCCACGCCGGTGACCCTGGAGACCAGCTCATGGGCCTCGTCGACGATCAGCACCTCGTGCTGCGGGAGCACCGGGGCGCCCTCGATGGCGTCGATGGCGAGGAGCGCGTGGTTGGTGACCACCACATCGGCGAGCTTCGCCCGCTCGCGGGCCTGTTCGGCGAAGCACTCCGCCCCGTACGCGCACTTGCTGGCGCCCAGGCACTCGCGCGAGGAGACGGAGATCTGCGCCCAGGCACGGTCGGAGACACCCGGGGTGAGGTCGTCACGGTCGCCGGTCTCCGTCTCGTCCGACCAGTCCCGCATCCGCAGGAGGTCCTGGCCGAGCTTGCTCGACGGGGCCGCGGCCTCGAACTGGTCGAAGAGCCCCTCTTCCTCCTCCTGCGGCACTCCTTCGTGGAGGCGGTGCAGACAGAGGTAGTTCGACCGGCCCTTGAGCATCGCGAACTGGGGGCGCCGCCGCAGCAGCGGATGCAGGGCGTCGACCGTACGCGGCAGGTCCCGCTCCACCAGCTGGCGCTGGAGGGCCAGGGTCGCCGTGGCCACCACGACCCGCTCGCCGTGCGCCAGGGCGGGCACCAGGTAGCCGAGTGATTTGCCCGTGCCGGTACCGGCCTGGACGAGCAGGTGGGAATGGTCGTCCACGGCCGCGGCGACCGCGTCGGCCATGGCGGCCTGGCCGGGCCGCTCCGTACCGCCGACGGCGGTCACGGCGGCGTGCAGGAGCTCGGGGAGGGATGGCTTCGTCATAGCCCGACCAGCCTACGGGGCGCCGCTGACAACGGCGATCACTCCCGGCCTCACGCGGAGGGGTGGAGCGGGTTGGGCACCGTGCCGTGGACCGCCGCGTGCGGTCGCTCGGGGCGGTCCCGGTAGCCGTCCAGATGCAGGCGGTTGCGGTTCAGGCAGAGGCGTTCGATGCGCGGCGTCAGCATGTCGAACATCTCGAACCTCTCCTTCAGCTCGGGAAAGCGGGCGTGGTGGCGGAGGATCTCCGCCCGCACGAGTGACCAGAATGCGGCCTCCGGGACGCCCAGCTGCTCCTCGCAGAGCGGGGAGAGGAAGCGGAAGACTCCGGTGAAGAGCCCGGAGTGGATGAACTGGGTGAGGAAGGCCGGCTCCTCGGTGAGCAGGACGCGGCGTACGTCGTACGGCATGGTGTCGTGCTCCGGCAGCGGCCGGGCGCTGACGTTCACGTCGTCCACGAAGTCCTTGATCGCCAGACGCACGGGGACGTCCTGGTCGTCGAAGACGACGATGGCGTTCTCGCCGTGCGGTGAGAACACGGTGCCGTAGCGGTAGAGGAAGTGCAGCAGCGGCGGGAGCAGCGCGGCGAAGAGGCGGGTCAGCCACGCGGTGGGGGTCAGTCCCGAGCGGGCGACCAGCTCGGCGGTGAAGGCGCGGCCCTGCGGATCGGTGAGCAGCAGCGAGGCGAGGGTGCGGGCCCGCTCGCCGGGTGCCAGACGCGGGAGGAGGGGCTCGCGCCAGATCGCGCCGAGGATCTCCTTGAACTGGTACGGCGTCTCGGGGAGGTGGTCGTACAGCGGGTGCTCGACCGTGACCGACGCCACCTCTCCGAGCAGGATGACGCCGCAGGTGTCGCGCAGGAAGGGATCGCTGTCGCGCAGCCCCTGGACCCAGCCGGTGACGGCGGGGGCGGCGAGGGTGCGTTCGGTCGGGAGCCCGCGCCAGACCAGTGTGTTGAGGATCGACAGCGGCAGTTTGACGGTGTGCCGGTCGGGCCGCTCAAGGTTGACGAAGGTACGGATGGACTGCTGCGGCAGCCGCAGATCCGGGTCGGCGTGCAGGGGAACGATGTCACCCGCGGCGATGGCCGGGGCGAACAGGGGCACGATCCACTCGTCCCACTGCCAGGGGTGGACGGGCAGACAGTAGTAGTCGTCGGGGTCGAGGCCCCGGGCACGGAGGGCGGCGGCGAAGGAGTCGCGGACCGCCGGGTCGAGCTCCTGGGCGTAGAGCTGCTCGGCGGCGGCGAGTGAGTTCACGCCCCGGTAGGCGGCGATCCGGGAGGAGACCGCGATCCACGGCAGTCTGACCGGCCTGCGGGCCTCGGGGGTGAAGCGGGACGCGTCGGTGGCGGAGAATCCGAGCCGCCCTTTGTTGGCGACGATCCAGGGGTGGCCGGTCTGGTGTCCTTCGAGTTCCGCGTAGTCGAGGTCGGCCAGCTCGGCGACGGTGAGCGCGCCGTGGTCGAGGCGGGCGTCGGCGGTGAGCGTGGTGGTGAGCTCGCGGACGAGGTGGCCGAGGGTGGCCCCGTCGAGCCCGAGGAGACGGCGGGCGCGGGCGAGGAAGAGCAGCGGGTCGCGGAAGGGGACGCCCGCGGGGACGGGGTCCCCGGCCGGATCGGCGTGTTCGGCGGAGCGGCCGGGGCCGGCGGGCGCTTCGGCCGGGGGTGCGCCGAGTGCGTGTGCCTCGGTCTCGGCGGTGGTGGCCTCGCGGATCGAGTCGGGGGCGACCCGCCAGCTGCCGTAGACCCCCCGTCCGGCGGTGAAGATCAGGCTTCCGCCGTCGTCCAGCACGAGGGTGTAGGTATCGCCCCCGGCGGATCGCGGAACCGGCTGGATGACTTCCTCGTAGGCGAATTCGCCGAGCATCTTCGCGAGCATCCGGGCGGCGGCTCGGTCCCACACCGCCCGGTTCAGTTCTGGAGTGCTGAGCAGCGCGGGCGACTCCGCTGAATCATGGCTCGCGGGATATGTGGGCACGGGGACTCCTCGGGATGGAACCGATGGGGTTCGAGCGGTGTAGAGAAGGCGGCGGATGGTTCACGGCTGGGCACGGTGGGCTCGGTCGCGGATCATCAGCGCGGCCCGCTTGTCCGGGAGTTCGACCTCCGCGGAGAAGCGGAATCCGGCGCTGAGGAACGCGGAGACGGAAGGGGTGTTTCTGAGGTCCGGTTCGGCGACGACGCGTGTGCACAGGGGTCGGTTGTCGAGCACGAGGTCGGAGGCGGCACGGAGCAGCGTGGTGCCGATTCCGTGGCCGCGCTTGCTCACTTCGCCGATGAGGAGGTGGAGCCCGGTGTCGTGCGGGCGGGCGGGGTAGTGGCGGGCCAGCGGGTCCAGGTCGGCGCGGTAGATCTCCCAATAGCTCATGGGGATGCCTGACAGCACCCCGAGGCAGGGGAGGCTGCGTCCGTCGCCGTCGAGCTGGGGCAGCAGATGCTCCGCCGTGACGGATTCGGCTCCGGAGAGTTCCCAGAAGGCCGCCACGGCGGGGTCGTTCATCCAGCGGCTGATCACCGCGAGGTCGCGCTCCAGCCGCACGGGCACGAGCTGGAACACTCCGGCCGGCGTGGTGACGGGCCTCCACGCGGCCGGCCGGTCGAGCAGTCCGGAGACGGCCCCGCGGTACTCGGGCCCGGGTGCGGCGGGTGTGTCCTGCGCCAGGAGTGCCAGGAGGTCGTCGGTGAGCTCCAGGTCCAGAGTGTCCTCGGCCCCCGTACCGGCCCGGGGCGCGGGGCCGGTGCCGGGGTCGGCGTGTGCGTCGGTGGGAGGCACGGTGATGCTCTCCTCTCTCAGCGGTTCGACGACGAGGTTCCTTCGGGCCCGGTGGGATTCCTTCAGCCGCGCAGGGGGTTGGCGATGGTGACGTAGACGGACTGGGTGTCGACCGGGCCGACGAGTTCGTCGAGGCCGTGCAGCCGGGTCAGCATGTTGGCCTTGCAGCGCAGGCGCGGCGTCTCCAGCAGATGTGCGGGGAGCGGGGATCCCAGCGCGGTGGCCGCTCCCAGGAACCGGCGGAAGGCGGCGAGGAGCATCCGTTCGTCGGCGAGCTGCTGGGCGCCGAACGCTCCGATCAGTCCGAACACGTTGTTGATGCCGAGGTAGTACGCGAAGCGCTCGTCGGTGACGGCGTCGGAGACGAAGGTGTCGCTGACCGATCCGATGCCGGGGAGCCTGCGCTCAAGTGCCGAACGGTAGGACTCGCGGAAGTAGTAGCCCTGATTGTCGCGGTAGCGGCCGCCGACCGGCCAGCCCTGGGCGTCGAGCATCACCAGGGTGTTCTGCTGGTGGGCTTCGAGGGCGACCCCGGCGTGTGCGTCGAGCCAGAGCACCGGCTGGACGACCCGGTCGAGGTAGCGCAGGAACCACTCGGCGGCGACGGCGGTCGTGGTCCGTCCGGTGCCTGCGGCGAGCCGGCAGACGATGTCGGCGAGGCGTGAGTGCATGCCCTCCCGGCCCGGCCAGGGGCGCGGTGCGGTGAGTCCGGCGATGCAGACCGCGTCGTCGTGCCGGGCGAAGGGGTTGTGGCGCAGCATGACGTCGAAGCCGGCAACCGGCTCGCCGTCCGGATTGTCGACCGCGAGCCATGCGGGGTCCCGGACGATGTCGAAGCCGGGCTGGGACAGGTGCAGCTCCGTGGCGAGCCCGCTGCGCAGCAGACGGTGGACCTCCACCCCCCGGTGGAGCTCCTTGCGGAGGTTCTCACGGCGGGAGTTGGTGATGCGCAGCCCGAGGGAGAGCTTCAGCATGGTGTCGACGCCGGGCCGCTGCACGGTGCGCACCGACGAGGTGGGGTGCCAACGCGCTCCGTACGGGCCCAGATCGTGCACGAGTCCGGCGTCGAGCAGGGCGGCGACCTCGGGCCGGTTGCCCAGTTCCCGGGCCTGCCAGGGGTGGAGCGGAATCGGCGCGGTGTGCTCGGGGAATCGCAGCCCCTCGGCGTGCCGGGCCACGAGTTCCGTCGCCGGCACCGGTCGGCCCTGGTCGGTCCAGGCGGAGTCGGATGCCAGGACGGATCGGTCGACGGCCATCCAGTGGAGGGGGAAGGAGCCGTTCAACTCAGGTGCGTAGAGGCGGGATTCGGAATCGGAGAGGCCCTCGCGGCTCTTGGGTGAGGGGTGGAGGGGGTGTCCGAGGAGGAGTGACTGCTCCGCGGTGAGGAAGAGGTCGGCCTCGTCGGGAGCAGTGGGGCGGCGGCGTTGGCCGTCGATGAACCCGGCGGTTCGCCGTACCGAGTCGGCCACCCTGGCCACCATGTCGGCGCCCTCGTGGTGGTCGGCCTCGCGGCCCAGGAGCGCGGCGACGGTGACGGCGTCCGCGGTGGGCGCCCCCTCGGGTGCCTGTTCCAGGACGGGTGAGCCGAAGCGGTGCCAGCCCGTGACCGACCAGTGGCGGACGGGGACGAGCAGGGCGGTCCCGCTCGCGGGCAGCGGGATGCGCAGGGTCTCCCCCTCCGAGCGGGGCAGGTCGCATTCGCGAACCCAGCAGCGCAGCAGGTTCTCGATGCCGGCGGCATCCGCGGCCTGGACCGGGTCCGGGTGGTCCAGGGGGTCGGCGGGCGGTGCCGGGCAGATGGGCGTTGCCCTGGAGGCGTACCACTGACCGTGCGGCATCTCCTTCTGGCGCGGCACGGTCGGCGGCTCGACAGCGAGGTGGCCGGGTGTTCCGGTCTCTCCTCGGTGGTGGCTGGGGGGAGGGCCGTCGGCCTCTGGCGCGGGGGTGGGGTTCACGGCGGTCTTTCCTGTGATGGGGTCCGGGATCAGCGGATCGACCCGGTCGCGGTCCGTCGGTGCGGTGAGTGCTCCGCGGCTGCCATGGCGTCGGCGAGGCGGTCGATGACCGCTGTTGCCTGTTCGTCGGTGAGCGTGAGGGGAGGTAGCAGGCGTACGACCGTGGAGTGGCGGCCGCCGAGTTCGACGATGAGGCCTCGGCGCAGGCACTCCTGCTGGACGGCGACGGCGAGGACCGGGTCGGGCGGGGGCTCGTTCCCACCGTCCACCGGGGCCGCCTCGGGGTCGACGAGTTCCACCCCGATCATCAGGCCCCGTCCTCGGACGTCTCCGATGCACGGGTGGTGCGCGGCGAGGGCCCGCAGGCTCGCCAGCATCCGGGCGCCGAGAACCCCGGCCCGCTCGGCGAGCCCGTTCTCCCGGACGTGGGCGAGGGTCGCCGTGCCCGCCGCCATCGCGAGCTGGTTGCCGCGGAAGGTGCCGGCGTGGGCACCGGGCTGCCAGGTGTCGAGTTCGGAGCGGTAGACGATCACCGCGAGCGGGAGGGAGCCGCCGATGGCCTTGGAGAGCACCATCACATCGGGAACGACCCCGCTGTGCTCGACGGCCCAGAAGGCACCGGTCCTGCCGACTCCGGTCTGGACCTCGTCAGCGATGAGGGGGATGGACCGGGACGCGGTGATCTCCCGCATCCTTCGCATCCAGCCGTCGGGGGCGGGGTTGACGCCGCCCTCCCCCTGTACGGGTTCGAGGATCATTCCGGCAGGCGTGGGTGTTCCGCTCTTGGGGTCGTCCAGGACCGTCTCGGTCCACCGCGCGGCGATGCGTGCGCCGCGCTCGCCGCCGATGCCGAAGGGGCAGCGGTAGTCCTGGGGGAAGGGCAGACGGGTCACCCGTACGTCCGAGGCGCCGCCGGATGCCGCGAGGGCTCCGGCCGTCATGCCGTGATAGGCGCCGGTGAAGGCGAGCAGGCCGTCGCGTCCAGTGGCGGCGCGGACCAGTTTGAACGCCGCCTCGACGGCGTCCGTACCGGCGGGTCCGCAGAACTGGATGCGCGCGTTGTCCGCGAGCTCGGGCGGCAGCGTGGCGAACAGCTCCGTGGTGAAGGCGTCCTTGACCGGGGTGGCCAGGTCGAGCACATGCAGGGGTGCGCCCGAATCGAGGACCTTCTTGATCGCTTCCAGGACGACCGGGTGGTTGTGCCCGAGGGCCAACGTCCCGGCTCCCGACAGGCAGTCGAGATAGCGCCGCCCGTCCGCGCCCTCGATGGTCAGCCCCCGGGCCCGTACCGGGACGATCGGCAGCGACCGGGCGTAGGTACGGGCGGCCGACTCGCGCATCGCCTGGCGGCGCAGGATTCCCTCGTACGCCGCGGGCGGCGCCGCCGGAGCTGGTTCGGTCACGGCCACGGCTCTTGATCCTCCCGCTGTAACAGTTGCGTTGCACGTCAGCACGATTGCGCAGGGACGGACTGCGGGGGTGAACTCTGTCCCTGTGTCCCCCGTACGTACCAACGACGCGGGACGCGGAGGATCACGGGTAGGTCCGAAGATCCTTGCGGAGCGGAACCATGCCCCTGCCGCACACCGTCCACACCGGCACCGGCATAGTGGGGGACCGCGCCGGGCCTCCGGGACGGCTTCCCGGCGGTCGCGGCGTCTCCGGAGCAGTCCCGGAACGCCGTCCGGGGAGCTGACCGGTGTGCCGTGCGAAGTCCGGTGCGGCGTGCAGAAGTGCAGGACAGAAGCGTTGAGTTACGAAGTCCCAGGGGGATCACCAGATGCGACTCATACGACCAGCAGCCACCGCACGCCGTGGGGGGAGCGCCCGTCGCTCCTCCTCCCCCGTGCTCGCCACCGCGGCGGTCGCCGCCGTCCTCGCGCTCACCGCGACCGCTTGCGGGCCGGGCGACGACGACGCGGGCGCCGAGCCGAGCGGCAGCTCCGCGGGCCAGACGTCGGACGGCAAGATCACCGTCCCGGACGATCTCAAGGACCGGCTCAAGGCGCACGGGATCGACCTCGGCCAGTGGAAGAACGGCGAATGGAAGAACTGGGACAAGGACAAGTGGCTCCGTGAGGCCAAGGACTTCATCAATCCGATCATCGCGGGCCTCTGGGACCCGGACCGGATGCGGGACGCCGACAAGTCGCCAGAGAAGCCCGTCGACAACGACATCTCGGGTGACGAGGGCGTGACCGACCCGACTCCCGCGCCGGTCCGGGCCGTGGGCGTGAAGACTCCGCTCCACGACAACGCCGCCGAGTCCGGAAAGCTGTTCTTCGACGGCCCCGAGGGCTCGATGGTCTGCTCGGCGACCGTGGTGAAGGACCCGGAGCACCCCGGCAAGTCCAACATGGTGTGGACCGCCGGCCACTGCGTCCACGCGGGCAAGAAGGGCGGCTGGTACCGCAACATCGCCTTCGTGCCGTCGTACAACAACAGCGGTCTGTCGACCGATGAGCTCCGGAACAACCCGCCCAAGGAGAAGGTCGCCCCGTACGGCGTGTGGTGGGGCGCGTGGGCGCAGACCTCCGAGCAGTGGATCGACCAGGGGGCCTCGGCGGGCGGTCTGGGCGCCCCGTACGACTTCGCGGTGCTGCACGTGACACCGGAGAAGGGCGCGAACGGGAAGTCCCTGGAGGAGACGGTCGGTTCGGCGCTGCCCGTCGACTTCAACGCCCCGGCCGTTCCCGAGATCGCCGACATGACGGCCACCGGCTTCCCGGCCGCTCCGCCGTACGACGGCCAGAAGCTGTTCCAGTGCAAGGACAAGCCGGGCCGGCTCTCGCTCACCAAGGCCGACCCGACGATGTACCGCATCGGCTGCTCCATGACCGGTGGTTCCTCCGGTGGCGGCTGGGTCGCGGCGGGCCAGGACGGCAAGCCCGCGCTGGTCTCGAACACCTCCATCGGCCCGGTGAAGGCCGGCTGGCTGGCCGGGCCGCGCCTCGGCAAGGAGGCCAAGGGCGTCTACGACTCGGTCAGCAAGAAGTACGCGGGACAGTGAGGGCGGTCCGTCACCCGTCCAGGCACGGGTGACGGCCGGTCAGGGGCCTTCGGCCCGGTGGGAATGCCGTCCGCCGGAGGCGAAGGCCCCTGACCTGTACGAGGGGCCTTCCGGGGCCTCGCCTCGGCCCGCACAGGGTGGTCCGCATCATCACCGACAGCCGGTCCGACCGGCGTTTCGCATGACACGCTCATGCCATTCTTTGAGATTTCAGGGGGAATCTTTTCCATGCGATCCATACGTCCGCTGCTCGCGGCCACCGGCCTCGTCGCCGCGCTGGCCCTGACCGCCACGGCCTGCGGCCCGAGCGAGGACAAGGCGGCCGACAAGCCCGCCGCCACGGAGTCCGCCGGTGCCGGCGACGGCGGCCTGTCCGCCGCTCTGGCCGACACGCTGAAGAAGCACGGCGTCGACCCGGAGAAGTGGAGGAACGGCGAGTGGAAGAACTGGGACAAGGACAAGTGGCTGCGTGAGGCCAAGGACTTCGTGAACCCGGTCATCGACGGGCTGTGGAAGCCCGACCGGATGAAGTCCGCCGAGGACCCGGCCAAGACCATGTCCGCCGGTGACCTCTCGGCAGGCCAGGGCGTCAGCGACCCCGAGCCGAAACCGGTCGGCGCCGAGCGCGAGAAGACGCCGTACCACAGCTACGCGGCGCCGGTCGGGAAGGTGTTCTTCGACTCCCCCGAGGGCCACATGGTCTGCTCGGGCACGGTCGTCAAGGACCCGGAGAACCCCGACAGGTCCAACCTGGTGTGGACCGCCGGCCACTGCGTCCACGCCGGTTCCAAGGGCGGCTGGTACCGCAACATCGTCTTCGTTCCCGCCTACAACGACCAGGGCAAGAACGCCGCGGCGCTCCAGAACGCGCAGGCCCAGGAGATCGCCCCCTACGGCGCCTACTGGGCCGACTGGGCCACCACCTCCGGCGAGTGGCTGACCGACGGCGGCCCCACCGGCGGCGAGGGCGCGCCGTACGACTACGCGGTACTGCACGTGAAGCCGGAGAAGGGCACGAAGTCCCTGGAGGAGACCGTGGGCAACGCCCTGGCGGTCGACTTCGACGCCCCCGAGGCCAAGCAGATCAGCGCGATGGGCGCCTGGGGCTACCCGGCGGCCCCGCCGTACGACGGCCTGATCATGCACAAGTGCGTCGACCGTCCCGGCCGGCTCTCCATCAGCCCCGCCACCCCGACGATGTACCGCATCGGCTGCACCATGACCGGCGGTTCCTCCGGCGGCGGCTGGTTCAGCGAGGGCGACGACGGCAAGCTCGCGCTGGTCTCCAACACCTCCATCGGCCCGGTGACCGCGGGCTGGCTGGCCGGACCTCACCTCGGCCGGGGCGCCGAGCAGATCTTCACGATGATGAGCGACAAGTTCGGCGGTCAGTGACGACGCCGCACGACGAACGGCCGACGGCCCGCTCCCCGGAAGGGGAGCGGGCCGTCGGTCTGTACTACGGTGCTGCGCCGCGGTCAGTGCGCCGCGGGCACGAACGTGGAGAGCTCCGCGGCGAGTTCCTCGTGCACCAGCGCCTTGAGCAGGGTGCCCTCCGCCAGGTGCTCCTCGGAGATCACCTCGCCCTCGGCGTGCACCCGGGAGACCAGGCCGCCCTGGGTGTAGGGCACGAGCGCCTCGATCTCGACCGAGGGCCGCGGCAGTTCGCTGTCGATGAGCGCGAGCAGCTCGTCGATTCCGGCGCCGGTCCTGGCCGACACCGCGATGGCGTGCTTCTCGATGCGCAGCAGCCGCTGGAGCACCAGCGGATCCGCGGCGTCCGCCTTGTTGATCACCACGATCTCGGGCACGTCCACCGCGCCCACCTCACGGATCACCTCGCGCACGGCGGCGAGCTGCTCCTCGGGCACCGGGTGCGAGCCGTCCACCACGTGCACGATCAGGTCGGACTCGCCGACCTCCTCCATGGTGGAGCGGAAGGCCTCGACGAGGTGGTGCGGCAGGTGCCGTACGAACCCGACGGTGTCGGCCAGCGTGTAGATCCGGCCGCTCGGCGTCTCGGCCCGGCGCACGGTCGGGTCGAGGGTGGCGAACAGCGAGTTCTCGACCAGCACGCCCGCGCCGGTCAGCCGGTTGAGGAGTGAGGACTTGCCGGCGTTGGTGTAGCCGGCGATCGCGACCGAGGGGACCTTGTTGCGCCTGCGTTCCTGGCGCTTGATCTCGCGGCCGGTCTTCATCTCCGCGATCTCCCGGCGCATCTTCGCCATCTTCTCGCGGATCCGGCGCCGGTCCGTCTCGATCTTGGTCTCACCGGGGCCACGGGTCGCCATGCCGCCACCGCCGCTGGAACCGCCGCCGCCCATCTGACGGGACAGCGACTGACCCCAGCCTCGCAGCCGCGGCAGCATGTACTGCATCTGGGCCAGCGAGACCTGCGCCTTGCCCTCACGGGACTTGGCGTGCTGGGCGAAGATGTCGAGAATCAGGGCGGTCCTGTCGACCACCTTGACCTTGACGACATCCTCCAGGTGGATCAGCTGGCCGGGGCTGAGCTCACCGTCGCAGACGACGGTGTCGGCCCCGGTCTCCAGGACGATGTCGCGCAGCTCCAGGGCCTTGCCGGAACCGATGTAGGTGGCCGCGTCGGGCTTGTCGCGGCGCTGGAAGACGGCGTCGAGCACCTGGGCTCCGGCCGTCTCTGCGAGAGCCGCCAGCTCGGCGAGCGAAATCTCCGCGTCGTGCACGGTGCCGGAGGTCCAGACACCGACCAGCACCACACGCTCCAGGCGCAGCTGCCGGTACTCGACCTCGGTGACGTCCTCGAGTTCGGTGGAGAGTCCCGCCACCCGCCGCAGCGCGGCGCGCTCGGAGCGGTCGAGCTGTTCGCCGTCCCGCTCTCCGTCGATCTCGTGGCTCCAGGCGACGTCCTCTTCCATCAGGGCGTCGGCCCGAAGGGGCTCGTTGAGGCTCTCGGTGACGTTCTCCGTGGCGCTCTGCGCGTCCTGCGCGTCCTGGGGAAGGGAAGAAGAGGAGGTCATTGGATCCTTACGTCGATAGGAATGGTCTACAGCAGTCACAACGCGTCACCTCTCCGGATGATTCCCGCACGGGGAACGCTCCGGTCCGGCCGCCGTGGCGACCCGTCGATAGTGACATGGCGCGCCCGGCCCGTCACGCGGGTTTACCGCCGCCCGCCGGTGCGGTGCTGTGCCAGTCCGGGTGGCCGGGCATGGGCGGCGTGCTCGTCCCGTACAGCCAGCCGTCGAAGAACGTGGTCAGGTCGCGTCCGGCCACCTGGGATGCCAGCCGGGTGAAGTCCGCCGTGGCGGCGTTGGAGTCGCGGTGCCCGCGCACCCAGAGCCGCTCCAGCCGGTCGAAGGCGCTGTGACCGATCTCCTGGCGCAGCGCGTACAGGATCAGGGCGCTGCCGTCGTAGACCACCGGGCGGAACAGGCTGATCTTCTTGCCCGGGGCCGGCGCGTCGGGGCGCGCGGGCGGCCCTCCGGCGGCGCGCCAGCCGTCCGACCTGGTGTAGGCGTCGCGCATCCGGCGTTCGAGCGGCTTGTCGCCGTGCTCCTCCGCGTAGCGCGCCTCGTACCAGCTGGCGTGTCCCTCATTGAGCCAGAGATCGGACCAGGTCCGCGGCGAGACGCTGTCGCCGAACCACTGGTGTGCCAGCTCATGGACCATGACCGAGTCGACGTACCACTCGGGGAAGCCGTCGTCGGTGAACAGGCGGCGTTCGAAGAGCGACAGGGTCTGGGTCTCCAGCTCGAAACCGGTGTCGGTGTCGACGATCAGCACGCCGTAGTTCTCGAAGGGGTAGCGGCCGACCTGCTTCTCCATCCATGCCAGCTGCCCGGGTGTCTTCTTCAGCCACGGTTCCAGCCGCTTCCGGTCGGCGGCCGGCACGACGTCGCGCACCGGCAGTCCGTGCGGCCCGGTCCGGTGCACGACTGCGGAGTTCCCGATGCTGACCTGGGCCAGTTCGGTGGCCATCGGGTGGGCGGTGCGATAGGTCCAGGTGGTGCGGTCGCCGTGCCGGGCACGTCCGGTGCGCAGACCGTTGGCCACGACCGTCAGGTTCTGGGGGGCGGTGACGCGGAAGGTGAAGTACGCCTTGTCCGCCGGGTGGTCGTTGCCGGGGAAGACCCGGTGTCCGGCGTTGGCCTGGTTGGCCATGGCCAGCCCGTCGGCGGTCCGCACCCAGCCGCCGCTGTTCCGCTCGCCCCCGGGATCGCTGGTGTGCCGGACCGTGATCCGCAGCGGCACACCGGCCGGGAGCCGGCCGGGGGCCTCGACGATCAGGTCCTCGTCCGCGACCGCGAAGTCGGCGCGCAGGCCGTTGACTTCGACGGAGTGCACGGTGCCCTGGGTGAAGTCGAGGTTGATCCGGTCCAGCGGCCCGGTCGTCCGGGCGTCGATCGTGGTGACGGCTTCGAGCGGTTCGTTGTTGTCGCCCGGGTAGTCGAGGCCGATGTCGTAGGCGAGTACGTCGTATCCGGGGTTGCCGAGGTGGGGAAAGAGCGGGTCACCGATGCCGAGCGGCACCGGTGCGGGCAGGGTGGCGGCGACGAGGGCGGCCGATGCGGTGGCCAGCAGAGCGGCCCGCAGGCGGCGGGAGAGGAACGGCATGGACTACGGCTACCAGCGCCGCCCGCCCGGGACGGGACGGCGCGCGCCGCGCCACTCGAACGAGATCCGCGGTGGCGGACGGTGGCGGCCGGGCCCGGGAAGCCCGCCGGGTCAGAGAACGGCGGCCGGGTGCTGGGCACGGCTCACGTCGTACACCCCCGGTACGTCGCGCATGGCGCGCATCAGCGAGTGCAGCCCCGCGGCATCGGGGAGCTGCAGGGTGTAGGTGTGCCGCACGCGCTGTTCACTGGGCGGTTCGACGGTGGCGGAGATGATCGCCGCGTCCGCGCCGGCGATCGCCTCGGTGAGGTCGGCCAGCAGCCGGGGCCGTCCGAAGGACTCCGCGACCAGCGTCACCCGGCATTCGGACGCGTCGCCCCAGCTCACCGCGACCGGTACCCGGCCGACGGCCTCCATGCGGGCCGCCACGGGACAGGCCAGCCGGTGGACGGTGACGGCGCCGCCGCGCACCGTGAAGCCGGTGACGTCGTCGGGCGGTACGGGGGTGCAGCAGCCGGCGAGCCGTACGGTGGCGTCCGGCCGGTCGACCAGGGCGCTCGCGGTACGGCCGGCCGGCCCCGCGGCTCCGGGCGGCGCGGGCTGCGGTACGGGCCTGGGGTCCGTGGGCCGGCTGCCGGGCACGGTCTCCGGACCCTGCGGATGGGCGTCGAGCCAGCCGGTGATCGCGATGCGGGCGGTGGGTGTCCGGGCGTGGTCGAGCCAGCCGGGCGAGGGCCCCGACGCGGCGTCCTCCGCGAGGAGCAGCTGCACGGTGTCGCCGTCGCCGAGCGCGGTGCCGAGCGTGGCCAGCCGGCCGTTCACCCGGGCCCCGATGCAGCTGTGCGCGGCCTCCCCGTACTGCGCGTAGGCGGCGTCGACGCAGCTGGCGCCCGCCGGCAGGCCGAGCGTGCCGCCGTCGGTGCGGAAGACCGTGATCTCGCGGTCCTGGGCGAGGTCGGCGCGGAGGGTGGTCCAGAAGGTGTCGGGGTCGGTCGCGGACTGCTGCCACTGGAGGAGCCGGGACAGCCAGCCGGGCCGGGTCGGGTCGGCGCGCTCCCCGTCGGCCGGTTCGGCGGTCTGCGCGACGCTGTCCGCGGCGTACGGATTGCCGAGCGCGATGACGCCCGCCTCCGCGACCTTGTGCATCCGGTGGGTCCGGATGAGGACCTCGGCGACCTCGCCCTCTGGGCCCACCACCGCGGTGTGCAGCGACTGGTACAGGTTGAACTTCGGGGCCGCGATGAAGTCCTTGAACTCGGAGATCACCGGGGTGAAGCAGGTGTGGAGTTCGCCGAGGACGGCATAGCAGTCGGCGTCCTCCCCGACGAGCACCAGCAGCCGTCCGAAGTCGGTGCCGCGCAGTTCGCCGCGTTTGACGCTGACCCGGTGGACGGAGACGAAGTGCCGCGGCCTCACGAGGACTTCGGCGGGGATACCGGCCTCCCGCAGTACGGAGGAGACGTTCCCCGCGATGGCGGTGAGCGGGTCGGCCGCCGTGGTGGCGGAGATCACTGCGCGGGTGTGTGCGTACTCCTCGGGGTGGAGGATCGCGAAGACGAGATCCTCCAGCTCGGTCTTGAGCGCCTGCACCCCGAGCCGTTCCGCGAGCGGAATCAGTACGTCGCGGGTGACCTTGGCGATCCGGGCCTGTTTCTCGGGGCGCATCACGCCGAGCGTGCGCATGTTGTGCAGCCGGTCGGCGAGCTTGATCGACATGACCCGGACGTCGTCCCCGGTGGCCACCAGCATCTTGCGGAAGGTCTCCGGCTCGGCCGCCGCGCCGTAGTCGACCTTCTCCAGCTTGGTGACGCCGTCGACCAGGTAGCGGACCTCGTCGCCGAACTCCTCGCCCACCTGGTCGAGGGTCACCTCGGTGTCCTCGACCGTGTCGTGGAGCAGCGACGCGGTCAGCGTCGTCGTCTCTGCGCCGAGTTCGGCGAGGATCAGGGTGACCGCGAGCGGGTGTGTGATGTACGGCTCGCCGCTCTTGCGCATCTGCCCGCGGTGCGAGGACTCCGCGAGGACGTAGGCCCGGTGCAGGACGGTGAGGTCGGCGTCGGGATGGTGGGCCCGGTGCGCCTCCGCGACATGCCCGATGGCGGCCGGCAGCCGGTCGCGGGAGACCGGGCCGAGCAGGGCGACCCGCCCCAGTCTGCGGAGGTCGATCCGGGGACGGCCCCGCCTGCGGATGGGGGCACCTGGGTTGGTGGCCTCTGCGCTCATGGGGCACCTCCGGCGACGTCGACCGGCGGTGAGAAGGTGCGGTCGCGCCTCCGGGCCGGTGCTTGATGCTACCGACCCCACCACGTGGCGGAGTCCGGCTCTCGCCCAGCGTGAAACGGATCACCCATTCGAGCGAAGCTCCAGGGCCCGTCGTTTGGATCATGCGGTCTCGCGGGGTCCGGCACCGCTTCCGGGTCCACCCTGATCCGGCCCGAGCGGGGCGTAGGGCCTAGCCGTTCAGCGTTTCGATCCAGGCCGGATCGATCGTGCCCTCGGCGACGATCACGGCCGGTCCGGTCATCTCGATCTCGCCGTGCGGGTGCTCGGTGATCACCAGCGTGCCGCCGGGGAGGTCGACGGTGTACGTGACCGGGGTGCCGGTCAGCGCGGGGTCGGCCGCGTCCCGGCGGGCCGCGGCGACGGCCACGGCACACGCGCCGGTGCCGCAGGACCGGGTCTCCCCCGAGCCGCGCTCATGGACGCGCATCGCGACATGGCGGGGGCCGCGGTCCACGACGAACTCGATGTTGACCCCGTCGGGGTAGACCGCGGCCGGGCCGAAGGACGGCTCGGAGAGCAGATCACCGGCGTGCGCCAGGTCGTCGACGAAGGCGACCGCGTGCGGGTTGCCCATGTTCACGTTGCGGGCGTCCCAGCTGCGGCCGCCGACGGTGACCGTGACTCCGGCGGCCGGGAGCTCCGCGCGGCCCATGGAGACGGTGATGTCGCCGTTCTTGGCGAGGTGCACCTTCTTCACTCCGCCGCGGGTGGCGACGGCGACGTCGCCGTCCTCGACCGAGCCGGAGCGCTGGAGGTAGTGGGCGAAGACCCGTACGCCGTTGCCGCACATCTCGGCGATCGAGCCGTCCGCGTTGCGGTAGTCCATGAACCACTCGGCCTCGTCCGCCATGTCCCGCGCCTCGGGGTGGGCAGCGGACCGTACGACGTGCAGCAGGCCGTCCCCGCCGATGCCGGCCCGGCGGTCGCAGAGCCGGGCGACGACGGGGGCGGGCAGGGCGACGGCGTTGTCCGGGTCCGGAACGATCACGAAGTCGTTCTCGGTGCCGTGGCCCTTGAGGAAGGCGATCTGCGAGGTGGTCACGGGACAACTGTACGAGGCGGCGCACACAGCGCCGCGAACCGGCCGCCCGCGCGACGGGGCTCCGGCACCTGCCGGGGGAGGCGGGGCGGGGCCGGGTCCGGTGTCAGGAACGCAGCCGCGCCACGCGCCACACGGCCAGCGCGACCAGTACCGCGCACACGGCGACGTACAGCATGATCACGCGCCAGTCGGGGCGCTCCCCCGAGCCCTTGGGCGGCAGTCCGGGCCAGGTGTGTCCGACGCGGCGGGCGGCCATCATGCCCCAGCCCGCGGCGCAGCAGCTGATCAGCAGTCCCAGCATGGCGACGACCGCGCCACCGTCACCGAACTCGAAGGCGAGCGGGAAGGCGAACATCAGCGATCCCAGCGCGGCGAGGGTGACGATCGGTGCGAGCTGCCAGATACGCAGCCGGCGGGCGGGACGCAGCTCGACCTCGACCTCGGGGGTCACTTCGAGCTCATCGGGCCCGTCGGGGCTCAATCGTCCTGCCTCGTGCTGCGTGTCCGGTGCGTCTTGCTCTGTGTCGCGGGGGCCGGCCTCCATCGCCACGCGCCCTCCCAACTCGGACTCCACTGGTCGATCGATGCTCGATGATGGCACGCCGCGGCTCGCCGAACTGACGGGCAGGGCTTCCCGATGCCATCACGTGATCAGGCTGTAACCGCTCGTTCGACCAACGCCAGCGCCTGGCCCGGGAGTTCCCCGCGGTGTGCGGCGGCGCCGTTCAGCCAGTGGACGCGCGGGTCGCGGCGGAACCAGGAGTCCTGGCGGCGCGCGAACCGTTTGGTGGCGCGCACGGTCTCGGCGCGCGCCTCGTCCTCGGTGCAGTCCCCGGCCAGCGCGGCGAGCACCTGCTGGTAGCCGAGTGCCCGGGAGGCGGTGCGGCCGTCCCGCAGCCCCCGCGTCTCCAGGGTGCGCACCTCGTCGACCAGCCCCGCGTCCCACATCCGGTCGACCCGCCGGGCGATGCGTTCGTCGAGTTCGGGGCGGGCCACGTCGACGCCGATCTGGACGGTGTCGTAGACCGCATCGTTACCGGGGAGGTTGGCGGTGAAGGGCTTGCCTGTGATCTCGATGACTTCGAGGGCCCGGACGATGCGCCGCCCGTTGCTCGGCAGGATGGCGCGGCCCGCCTCCGGGTCCGCCGCGGCGAGCCGGTCGTGCAGCGCGCCGGAGCCCCGTTCGGCCAGTTCGGCCTCCAGCGCGGCCCGGACGCCGGGGTCCGTGCCGGGGAACTCCAGGGCGTCGATCGCGCCCTTCACATAGAGGCCGGAGCCGCCGACCAGGACCGGGGTGCGGCCCTCGGCGAGCAGCCGGTCGATCTCGGCGCGGGCCAGGCGCTGGTACTCGGCGACGCTGGCGGCCTCGGTCACGTCCCAGATGTCCAGCAGCAGGTGCGGGACGGACGCGCGCTCCGCGAGTGTCAGTTTCGCGGTGCCGATATCCATCCCCCGGTAGAGCTGCATGGAGTCGGCATTGACCACTTCGCCCCCGAGCTGCTGGGCGAGGAACACCCCCAGGTCGGACTTTCCTGCTGCGGTGGGACCGACGACGGCGATGACCCGCGGTGCGGGAGCTGGACTTCTCACTGCGACAGTCTCGCAAACCGGGGGCCCGTTCCCGAATGGACGACGCGGCAGCCGGGACGGGGACGCGTTCGGATGCCCCGTCAAGTAAAATGTCGAGTACATATGGGCGTTTTCTCATGGTTCTGCCGTTCGTCCTCCACGATCGCCGATACCGCGGCCGGGAGAGTGCGTCACAGCACGGCGGGTATCCGGGCCGGAGAGAGCACTCGCACGCAGTCCCCCAGCAGAGAAGGTGTCCGATGGGCTTCATGGACAATTTGAAGGCGAAGCTGAGCCCGGCGAAGGACAAGGTCAGCGACCTCGCGCAGCAGCACGGGGGCAAGATCGACCAGGGGCTCCAGAAGGCCGCGCGGACGGTGGACGAGAAGACCAAGGGCAAGTACAGCGACAAGATCGAGTCCGGCACCCAGAAGGCCAAGGACGCGGTGGAGCGGCTGTCCCACAAGGACGGGGGCACCACGCCGCCCGCTTCCTGACCCCGGTCCGGCAGGACAGCGTGACGGCCGCGGAGCGGCATCGCTCCGCGGCCGTCGTGCGTCCGCACTGATAGCGCCCCGACGGGGCCGGCCGGTGTTCCCGCGGCCGAAGCCGTGGCGGGTCAGGACCAGGCGGCGACCAGGTAGCCCACGCCGTACGGCGCGTCGTCGTACAGCAGCCGGCCGTCGAGACCGGCGCCCTGCGCGGCCCCCGCGAGCACCTGCCAGGGCGCGCGGCCCGCGGCCTTCAGCTCGTACGCCAGCGCCTCGTCCAGCGCGATCAGCGCACCCGTGTCCGCCGTACCCAGGGCGCGCGAAGCCACCGCGTCGAACTCCGTGGCGCGCTCGTCCAGGTAGCCCGGGGCCTTGAGGGTGCGGCAGGCACTGCCGTCGCCCATCACCAGCAGCGCGACCCGGTCCGCCCGGGCGGCCAGCGCCCGCCCGGTCTCCGTGCAGCGGCCGGTCTCCAGCGGCTCACCCACGCCGAGCCCCTCGACCGGGGCGTCCGCCCACCCGGTACGGGCCAGCAGCCAGGCGCCGACCGCGAGTGACGCCGGAAGGGGCCGGTCGGCGACCGCGCCCAGGTCCCGCCCGAGCCGCACCGCGAGATCGACGCCGAACTCCTGGAAGGTGCCGGTGGCGCCCTCGGGATGGGGTCCGCGGCCCGCGGGGTCCGCCGGGCCGACCACGATCAGCAGATCGGGCCGGGAGGCGGCCAGCACGCCCAGGGCGTCGGTGCACGCGGTCCTCGCGGCGTCGAGCTCGGGCGCGGCACCGGCGGCGACGTCGGGGACCAGCAGGGGCGGACAGGGGCAGACAGCGGCGGCGACAAGCATGGTGGGCAGCGTACTGGCTGGGGGGCCGCCCGCCCCTCGGCGGACGCACCCCCGAGCGCCCGTGGCGGGCGGGCGGTGGGCCCGTCAGTCGCAGCCGCAGCCCGGGGCGGAGGCGGCGGGCAGCGGTGCCGGGGCGCCGATCCCGGGCAGCCCCAGCATCACGCCGGCGGGCGTCGCGGCCGGGGCTGCGTTGCGCTTCTCCCAGGCGTCCCCAGAGCGGGTGCGCCGCACGGCGACGGGTGTGCCCTCGGCGAGCAGGTGGTGCGGGGCGGCGTAGCTGATCTCGACGGTCACCACGTCGCCGGGCCGTACGTCCTGGTCCGGCTTGGTGAAGTGGACCAGGCGGTTGTCGGGGGCGCGGCCGGACAGCCGGTGGGTCGCGCCGTCCTTGCGGCCCTCGCCCTCCGCGACCATGACGTCCAGCGTGCGGCCGACCTGCTTCTTGTTCTCCGACCAGGAGATCTCCTCCTGGAGGACGGACAGGCGCATGTACCGCTCCTGGACGACCTCCTTGGGGATCTGCCCCTCCATGTCGGCGGCCGGGGTGCCGGGGCGCTTGGAGTACTGGAAGGTGAAGGCGTTGGCGAAGCGCGCCTCCCGGACCGCGTGCATGGTCTGCTCGAAGTCCTCCTCGGTCTCGCCGGGGAAGCCGACGATGATGTCGGTGGAGATCGCGGCGTCCGGCATCGCGGCGCGGACCTTCTCGATGATGCCGAGGAAGCGTTCCTGCCGGTACGAGCGCCGCATCGCCTTGAGGATCGTGTCCGAGCCGGACTGCATCGGCATGTGCAGCTGCGGCATCACGTTCGGGGTCTCGGCCATCGCGGCGATCACGTCGTCCGTGAAGTCACGCGGGTGGGGCGAGGTGAAGCGGACCCGTTCCAGCCCCTCGATCCGTCCGCAGGCGCGCAGCAGCTTGGAGAAGGCCTCGCGGTCGCCGATGTCGGAGCCGTAGGCGTTCACGTTCTGGCCGAGCAGGGTGATCTCGGAGACGCCCTCGGCGACCAGGGCCTCGATCTCGGCCAGGATGTCGCCGGTCCGGCGGTCCTTCTCCTTGCCGCGCAGCGCGGGGACGATGCAGAAGGTGCAGGTGTTGTTGCAGCCGACGGAGATGGAGACCCAGGCCGCGTAAGCGGACTCGCGGCGGGTGGGGAGCGTCGAGGGGAACGCCTCCAGGGACTCGGCGATCTCGATCTGCGCCTCCTCCTGGACACGGGCGCGCTCCAGCAGCACGGGCAGCTTGCCGATGTTGTGCGTACCGAAGACGACGTCGACCCAGGGAGCCCGCGCGACGATGGTGTCGCGGTCCTTCTGGGCGAGGCAGCCGCCGACCGCGATCTGCATCCCGGGGCGCTTCGTCTTCATCGGGGCGAGCCTGCCGAGGTTGCCGTACAGCTTGTTGTCGGCGTTCTCCCGCACCGCGCAGGTGTTGAAGACGACGACGTCGGCGTCGCCGTCGGAGCCCTCGGGCGCCCGTACGTAGCCGGCGCCCTCCAGCAGCCCCGACAGCCGCTCGGAGTCGTGGACGTTCATCTGGCACCCGTAGGTACGCACCTCGTAGCTTTTTCTGACGTCCACTGCTTCGCTCCGGTTGCCGCTGCTCATGCGACAAGGGTAGGCGCTGCCCGGACACCTCCCGTCGCGGGCGGCTCCCGGACGGCTCTCCCGGCCGCGGTGGAGGTCGGGAGATCCGCCGGCGCCCCTGGCCACGGCCGGGAACGACCTGGCAGGATCGCCGCCATGCTCCCGGCCGCACTGTCCCGAATCGGCCGGCGTCGCTCCTTCCGGGCGGGCGCCGCCGTCGTCGTCGTGCTCGGGCTGCTCCTGTGGTGGCTGATGCCGCTCGGGGAGTCCACACCGAGCGGAACCCTGTCGTTCAGTACCGGGGTCCGCAGCGGCGTCTACCAGCGTTACGGCGAGCGGCTCAAGGGCGCACTCGCCAAGGACCTGCCCGATGTGTCGATACAGCTGCAGACCAGCGAGGGATCTCAGCAGAACATCGCCCGGGTGGCGACGGGCAAGGCCGATTTCACCATCGCGACCACCGACGCCGTGGCCACCTATCTGCGGGACGGGAAGCCGGGCGCAGAGCGGCTGCGCGGCTGTGTCCGGCTGTACGACGACTACATACAGCTGGTCGTGGACCGGGGCTCGGACATCCGCAAGGTCGCGGACCTGCGCGGCAAGAAGGTCGCGGTCGGACAGCCGGGGTCGGGGGTGCGGCTCGTCGCCGACCGGCTGATGACGGCCGCCGGCCTCGACCCGGTCAACGACGTGACGGCGATACCGGCGGGCATCGACACCATGCCCGAGCTGCTGGAGGACGGCAGGCTCGACGCGTTCTTCTGGTCGGGCGGGCTGCCGACCACCGCGGTGGCCGACCTCTCGGGCCGGTTCGCGATCCGGCTGGTCCCGCTGGAGGACCCGCTGATCAAGGAGCTCCAGGCGGCCGGCGGGTCCACCCGCTACTACCGCTCGGCCGTGATGCCCGCGGACGCCTACCGCAACGCGCAGCAGGGCCAGGCGGTGCCCACCGTGGCGGTCGCCAACGTGCTGGTGACCACCGACCGCACGGATGCGGCGATGACCGAGGCGTTCACCCGGACCGTGATCGACAGCCGGGACCGCATCGGGCGCGAGGTGCACGCCGCGCAGCTGGTGGATCTGCGGACGGCGATCTACACGGATCCGCTGCCGCTGCACGAAGGGGCCAAGCGCTACTACCGCTCGGTCAAGCCCTGACGTCCGGTCCCGGCCGCTCCGCGGAAGCGCGTGTTCAGCCGTGCGGTCCGTTGCGCGGCACCGAGACCGTCACCCGCAGCCCGTGCGGTTCGTGCCGCTCATAGGCGAGGGAGCCTCGGCTCGCGGCCAGGAGTGCCTGGGAGATGGAGAGGCCGAGACCGGACCCCCGCACGTTCTGGTGCTGTGAGCTGCGCCAGAAGCGGTCTCCGACGCGCTCCAGCTCCTGTTCGGTGAGACCCGGCCCGCGGTCCGCGACGACGACCGTGACGCATTCGCTGCCGGAGGCGACCGTGACCCGGACCTCCTCCTCGGCGGGGGTGAACTTGAGCGCGTTGTCGATGATGGCGTCGAGTGCGCTGGACAGGGCGATGGGGTCCGTCCAGGCGGTGACGGCGGGCGTGCCGTCCGCCCTGAGCCGTACGCCCTTCTCCTCGGCCACCGGCCGCCAGGAGGAGACGCGCTCGGCGGTGAGGGCGCCTATGTCCGTGAGCTGGAGATCGGCCGCGGCGTGCTCGGCCAGGGCCAGGTCGAGCAGATCGTCGAGGACCTGGCCGAGGCGCTTTCCCTCCGTGCGCACGGAGGCGATCTCCTCGTTGCCCTCCGGGAGTTCGAGGGCGAGCAGCTCGATGCGCAGCAGCAGCGCGGCCAGCGGGTTGCGCAACTGGTGCGAGGCGTCCGCGACGAAGGCGCGCTGCTGTTCCAGCACGTCCTCGACGTTGTCGGCCATCTCGTTGAACGAACGGGCCAGCCGCCTGAGTTCCGACGGCCCTCCCGACGCCGCCACCCGGGACCGCATCCGGCCGCTGGCGATGTCGTGGGCGGCCACGTCCAGGGTCCGCACCGGGAGCAGGACCCAGCCGGTGAGCCGGATCGCCGCGCCCACGGCCACCAGCATCGCGACCACCTCGCCCGCCGCGATCACCAGCCAGCCGCGGAGTGTGTCGGAACGCATCTGCGCGGTGGGCGAGTCGATGACGACGACGGCCACCACGTCACCGTCGCGCACGACGGGCGAGGCGACGACGACCCGGCCGTTCTGCCAGGGCCAGACCTGCGGCGGATCGTGGCTGCGACGGCCGAGCAGCGCCTCGTTGAACGCCTGGCGGCCCTCACCCTCGACCGGCAGCCGCCAGTTCGCCGGGGCCTTCGCCATCGCGGAGTCGTCGCGGTAGAAGACGCCCGCCCGGATGCCGTACACCGAGTCGTACGTCTCCAGTTCGGTCTGGAGCGTGCGCTGCCGTTCGTCGTAGCCGTGGGTGCGTTCGGTGATGAACTGGGCGAGTGCGGCGAAGCGTGCCGTGTCGTCGATCCGGTCGATCACGACGCCCTGCTGCTGGGCGGCGGCCACGCTGACGGCCAGCGGGAAGCCCAGCGCGAGCAGCACGCTCGCCATGAGAACGATGAGCAGCGGAAGCAGCCTGGTACGCACTGGGGACGTACGCCTCTACGCGGACGGGGCGACGAGGCGGTAGCCGACCCCGCGCACGGTCTCGATCAGTGCGGGCAGCCGCAGCTTGGCGCGCAGGGAGGCGACGTGCACCTCAAGCGTGCGCCCCGTCCCCTCCCAGCTCGTGCGCCAGACCTCGCTGATGATCTGCTCCCGGCGGAACACCACGCCGGGCCGCTGCGCGAGGAGGGCGAGGAGATCGAACTCCTTGCGGGTGAGCTGGACTTCGCTCCCGTCGACACTGACCCGCCGGGTGGGCAGCTCGATGTGCACATGGCCCAGGCGCAGCGCGGCGACGGGCGTGGGCCCGGTCTCCTCACCGGCCGGCTTGCGACGGCTGACGGCGTGGATACGGGCGAGGAGCTCGCCGGTGTCGTACGGCTTGGTCACGTAGTCGTCGGCGCCGAGGTTCAGTCCGTGGATGCGCGAGCGGACGTCGGCCCGCGCGGTCACCATGATCACCGGTACCGCACTGCGCTTGCGGATCTTCCCGCACACCTCGTAGCCGTCCTGGTCGGGCAGCCCGAGATCGAGGAGTACGACTCCGAAGGGCTCCGCATCCGTAGGGAGGAGGGCCTGCAGGGCCTCCTCGCCGCTGCGGGCGTGCACCACCTTGAAGCCGTGCCGACCGAGGATCGCGGACAGGGCGGCGGCGACGTGGTTGTCGTCCTCGACGAGCAGCAGTCTCATGGGCCCCCTCTCCGAAGGTGCGGTTGCGTGTCACTGCGGTCACATGTCGGTGCGGTCACGTGGACCTCTGGTCACTGCCCCGTTTCGAGGCGTTTCACATAAGGGTGTACCAGGGCATCCACTCCGATGACCGGTGGACCAGTCAAGTGCTCGCCTGTTGCATCAGTGTTTCCGTTATGCACCCGGTACGCCCGGAGGGCCCGCAGGGCGTCCCGTTCACGCGGAGTGTCCGGTTGCGGCCGGATCGTTATGCTCAATTTCCGCTCAGATGTAATGACGCTGGTCGCACTGCGTCACTAGGGTCCTTCACAACCGAGGAGGACGGAGCAAAAAGCCGATGAGCGGAGTTTCAGTGACCAAGGGCGCCGAGGACGCTGCACCCGCGGCCGGCGGCGACCTGGTCGTGCTGAGCAACGTCAACAAGCACTTCGGCGCGCTGCATGTGCTCCAGGACATCGACCTGGCTATCGCCTCCGGCGAAGTCGTGGTCGTCATCGGGCCCTCGGGGTCCGGGAAGTCCACGCTGTGCCGCACGATCAACCGCTTGGAGACGATCGACTCGGGCGCGATCACGATCGACGGGAAGCCCCTGCCCGAGGAGGGCAAGGAGCTGGCACGGCTGCGCGCCGATGTCGGCATGGTGTTCCAGTCGTTCAACCTCTTCGCCCACAAGACGGTGCTCGAGAACGTGATGCTGGGCCAGCTCAAGGTCCGCAAGACGGAGAAGAAGGCGGCCGAGGACAAGGCGCGTTCGCTGCTCGACCGGGTGGGCGTGGCGACCCAGGCCGACAAGTACCCGTCGCAGCTCTCCGGCGGTCAGCAGCAACGTGTGGCCATCGCACGGGCGTTGGCGATGGACCCCAAGGTCATGCTGTTCGACGAACCGACCTCCGCGCTCGACCCGGAGATGATCAACGAGGTGCTGGAGGTCATGCAGCAGCTCGCCCGCGAGGGCATGACCATGGTCGTCGTCACCCATGAGATGGGTTTCGCCCGCTCCGCGGCGAACCGGGTCATCTTCATGGCGGACGGGAAGATCGTCGAAGAGGCAACACCCGACCAGTTCTTCAGCAACCCACGCAGTGACCGGGCCAAGGACTTCCTGTCGAAGATCCTTCACCACTGATGAAGCCACCGTCGAGGCCTTCAGCGCCGGTTTCCGGACCGGCTGATCACTCACATCGCGTCAACCCCAGGGAATTTCACCATGCAGCTTCGTAAGGTCACCGCCGCCTCGGCCGCCGTGCTCGCTCTCGCTCTCACCGCCACCGCCTGTGGTTCCGACGACAAGGACGACTCGTCCGGTTCGGGCGGCGGCAAGAAGATCACGATCGGCATCAAGATCGACCAGCCGGGTATCGGTCTGAAGACCCCGGACGGCAAGTTCACCGGCTTCGATGTCGATGTCGCCACGTACGTAGCCAAGGAACTGGGCTACGACGCGAAGGACATCAACTTCAAGGAGACCAAGAGCCAGGACCGCGAGACGTCGATCGAGCGCGGTGACGTGAAGTTCATCGCCGCCTCCTACTCGATCAATGACGAGCGGCTGCAGAAGGTCGACTTCGCGGGTCCGTACCTCCTCGCCCACCAGGACATCCTGGTTCGCGCGGACGACGCCTCGATCAAGTCGCCGCAGGACCTGAACAACAAGAAGCTCTGCTCGGTCACCGGCTCGACCTCGGCGCAGAACATCCACGACAAGCTGGCACCGAAGGCTCAGCTCCTGGAGTACGGCGGCTACTCGGAGTGCCTGACCGGCCTGGAGAACAAGGCTGTTGACGCGCTGACCACGGACGACAGCATCCTGGCCGGCTACGCCTCGCAGGACGCCAACAAGGGCAAGTTCAAGCTGGCCGGCTTCAAGATGACCAACGAGAACTACGGCATCGGCCTGAAGAAGGGCGACGCCGACCTCAAGAAGAAGATCAACGACGCGCTGACCAAGATGGTCTCGGACGGTTCGTGGGAGAAGGCCGTGAAGGCCAACTTCGGCCCGGCGAACTACAAGAACGACCCCGCCCCGAAGATCGGCAACGTCGTCAAGTGAAGCAGGGCTGACCGGGCGCGCCGCCGCTGACGGCGGCGCGCCGTGCCCTCCTACACGCGGAAGCACGGGAGATCGTGTTCGACTTTCTTGATGGTTACGACCTGCTGGGGGCCTTCTGGGTGACGGTGCAACTCACCGTCTATTCAGCCCTCGGCTCCCTCATATGGGGAACGCTGCTGGCCGGCATGAAGGTCAGCCCGGTCCCCCTGATGCGCGGTTTCGCCACCGCCTACGTGAACGTGGTCCGGAACATTCCGCTGACCGTGATCATCGTATTCTCCTCACTGGGCCTGTTCCAGACGCTCAACGTCAAGCTCGGTGCAAGCGACTTCACCGACATCAACTTCCGGCTCGCGGTGCTCGCGCTGAGCGCCTACACCGCCGCCTTCGTGTGCGAGGCGCTGCGGTCCGGCATCAACACGGTGCCGGTCGGCCAGGCCGAAGCCGCACGCGCCCTCGGCCTGAGCTTCGCCCAGGTACTGCGGCTGATCATTCTCCCGCAGGCCTTCCGCTCGGTCGTCAATCCGCTTTCCAACGTCCTGATCGCGCTGACGAAGAACACCACCGTCGCCTCCGCGATCGGGGTGGCGGAGGCCTCGTACCTGATGAAGGGCATGATCGAGAAGGAGGCCCAGCTCATTCTGATCTCGGCCGTCTTCGCGTTCGGCTTCGTCGTCCTGACCCTCCCGACCGGCCTCATCCTCGGCTGGGTGAGCAAGAAGGTGGCGGTGAAGCGATGACCTCCGTCCTCTACGACGCCCAAGGACCGCGCGCCAAGCGACGGAACATCCTGTACACGGTGCTGTTCGCACTGGTCGCCGCCGCGGTGGTGTGGTGGGTCTACGACGGCCTCGCCTCCAAGCAACAGCTCGACTGGATCAAGTGGAAGCCCTTCTTCACCAGCTCCCAGCCGTGGGAGACGTTCATCTGGCCGGGGCTCCAGAACACGCTGAAGGCGGCCTTCTTCGCCCTGATCATCGCCCTGCCGCTGGGTGCGCTGTTCGGGATCGGCCGGCTCTCGGACCACCGGTGGATGAGGATGCCGTCCGGGGTGGTCGTGGAGTTCTTCCGGTCCATCCCCGTACTGATCCTGATGATCATCGCGAGCGCGGTGTACTCCGAGTACACGAACATCAGCACCGACACGCGCCTGCTGTACGCCGTGGTCACGGGACTGGTGCTCTACAACGCCTCGGTGCTTGCCGAAATCGTGCGCGCGGGCATCCTGTCCCTCCCGCAGGGCCAGACCGACGCGGCCAAGGCGATCGGTATGCGCAAGGGCCAGACCATGGTCTTCGTGCTGCTGCCGCAGGCGGTGACCGCCATGCTCCCCGCGATCGTCAGCCAGCTCGTGGTGATCCTGAAGGACACCGCACTGGGTGGCGCCGTGATGACCTTCCCGGAACTGCTGGCATCGGTCCGGCCGATGGCCGCGAACTACGGTGCGAACACCATCGCGTGCTTCACCATCATCGCCGTGATCTACATCGCGGTGAACTTCACCCTCACCTCGTTCGCGAGCTGGCTGGAGCGCTGGCTCCGGCGCGGGAAGAAGAGCACGGGCGCCGTCGTGGGCACAGGCCCGGGGGGCGCGCCCGAGACGGTCGGTGCGCCGGTGGTCGTCATGGACTCGTCCGCTTCCTGACGGCCCGTCGACAGACGTCCGCGAGGGGCGGTGGCGCATCCGCCACCGCCCCTCGCCGCGTTCCGGTGTCACTTGACGCACGCACCGGCAGTAGGTTGCATACGTTCTGTGATCGCGCACCGAGCCCCCTACGCCGCCGCATCTCCGTCGCCGCCGTCCCCGACCTCGTGGGCCGCCCCGGCCCGTCCGTTCTCCCCGTGCGCCTCCACGCGTCCGACCTCACACGTTCCGGGGGCCGCGCCGTGGACCCGGTGATCATCGTCGGTGCCGGGCCGGTCGGCCTGGTGCTGTCGCTCGCCCTCTCGGCGCAGGGTGTGCCGTCCGTGCTCCTCGACGAGGACCCCGGCAGGGACGAGACGCGCCCGGCCCGCACGGTCGTGCTGCGTGAGGACACCGCGGCCCTGGTGGAGCGGCTCGGCTGCAAGACGCTCCAGGACGAGGGCCTTCGCTGGTCCGGCTGGCGGTCCCTGCGCCGCAAACAGCTGGTACGCGAACTGCCGCTGGAGGAAGGCCCCCCGCCGGGAGGCCCGCCGGCCGCCCCCGTCCATATGCCGCAGCACGCGCTGGTGCGCGGACTGCGGGACGCGGTGGCCGCGCAGGATCTCGTCCAGGTGGCGCGGCTCAGCCGGATCGACACGCTGGAGCAGGACCCGGCCGGGGTCACCGTGCACACCAGGGAGCCCGGTTCGACCTGGTGGCGCGGGAGTTACCTGGTCGGCTGCGACGGGGCGCGGTCCACGGTGCGCAAGCTCCTCGACATCCGGTTCCCCGGGCGTACGGCGGTCGAACGCCACGCCGTCGCCGCGCTGCGCACCGAGCTGCCCTGGCCGGGCGAGGCCGTGCTGCACCGGCTGCCGCCGTGGCGCACCGGTGGCGCCGAGGTGACCGCTCGCCCGCTGCCCGACGACGTCTGGCGGCTGGACTGGCTGCTGCCGCCACGTGGCGAGCTCGTCACGCCCGACGTCCTGGTCACCCGGGTCCGGGACACCCTGGCGGGCTGGTGCGGCGAGACACCGCCGTACGAGCTGCTGGACACCGGCGTCTACACGCTGCACCACCGCCTCGCCCGGCGGTGGCGGGTGAAGCGGGCTTTCCTGGCCGGGGACGCCGCCCATCTGCTGGGCGCGCTCGGCACCCAGGGGCTGGACGAAGGGCTGCGGGACGCCGAGAACCTGGCCTGGAAGCTGGCGCTGGCCTGGCATCACGGCGCTTCCGACGCGCTCCTCGACAGCTACCAGGCCGAGCGCCGGGCCGCGGTCGCCTCGCGGCTGCGCGCCGCCGACCAGTCGCTGCCGATACTGCGGGGCGGCGGAGGACTGCGGACCCTGGTCCCGGGGAGCGCACGGGGGCACGATTCGCTGCTCACCGACGGACATCTGGGCTGCGGCCCCCTCGGTGCGCCCCCTTCCTACTCCCTGTCCCCCCTTGCGCCCCCACGCGCCGAGGCGCACGCCTCCGTGGGTACGCCCCTCGGTGCGCCGGTCGCAGATGTGCGGGTGACGGCGCCGGACGGCACGCCCGTACGGCTTCGGGAGCGGCTGGGGCAGGGGCAGCTGCTGGTGGTCCTGGTGGCCCCCGGTACGGGTGTGTGGGACCGGCGGCACTGGATGCGGGCCGGGATCATGCCCCGGCTCGTCGAGGCGGTGGACGCCCTGCCGGTGAAGGGTGAACTGCTGGTGGCGGAGAGCTATCCGGGGGCGTCCGCGCACACCGTTCTGCTGGTCCGACCGGACGGCCACCTCGTGGAGTCGTTCGGCGGGGTGCAGCCCGCGGAGCTCCTCGCGGCGGCCGAAGCGGCGCGCGGCGGCGCGGCCCGCACCTCCGAACGCTCCGACCGCACCGCAGACATCAATTGACCCCCCACAGGCGCACATGGTCTACTCCGGACCATGACCGACACCGATGTGCGCCTGTGGCGGAGGGTCCATATGGACCTGCTCCGCTATGCGGGCTGCGTGTGTCGCCCGTCCTGCTGAATCGCCTCCTCCTGCTCCGCCGTGCCCCACGACGTACGGCGTGAGCCTCCGCGCGAACTCTCAGGACGGTCCCTGTGTCTGCCTCCCCCTCCCCTGTTTCCGTACGCACGTCCACTTCCGGTCCGACGGCTGCGGAACTGCTCGACTTCGTCCGCCGTACCGCCGCGGACGCCGGCCTCATCGCCTCGCTCCCCCTGGACCCCGAGGGCCGGACCTGGATCCGGCTCGACGGGCCCGGTGGCAGTGAGGCCTGGCTGATCGGCTGGCCGCCCGGTACCGGCACCGGCTGGCACGACCACGCCGACTCGATCGGCGCCTTCCTGACCGCGAGCGGCACGCTCAGGGAGCACTCGCTCGCGGCGCGGCTGCCCACCGACGGGTGGAAGACCCTGGAACTGAACGAGGACATCGACCGCTCACGGGAGTTGACGGCGGGGCAGGGCAGGGCCTTCGGCAGGCACCATGTGCACGAGGTGCTGAACGAGTCCGCCGCCGAGCACGCCGTCTCCGTCCACGCGTACTATCCCCCGCTGCCGCAGATCCGGCGCTACAGCCGCACGGGCGCGGTGCTCCGCCTTGAGCAGACCGAAAGCCCGGAGGACTGGCAGTGAGAGACGAACCGCACGACGGTACGGAACGGGCGGTCACCGGACAGATATGCAGGGAACGGGCCGGTACGGAACAGGCCGCTGCGGAACGAGTCGGGATCGATGAACTGCTGGAGCGGGTCCGGTCCGGGTACGAGCGGCTCGGCCCCGACGAGGCGAGGGCGGCGGCCGCCGAGGGGGCTCTGCTCGTCGACATCCGCTACGCGGAGCTGCGCACCCGGGACGGCCTGATCCCGGGGGCGCTGGTCGTCGAGCGCAACGAGCTGGAGTGGCGGCTGGACCCGTTGGGGAGCCATCGCGCGGCGGAGGCGGTGAGCCACGGTCTCCGGGTCGTGGTGTTCTGCAACGAGGGCTATGCGTCGAGCCTCGCCGTCGAGTCCCTGCACCGGCTCGGTCTGTACCGGGCCACCGATCTGGTCGGCGGCTTCCAGGCCTGGCGCGCGGCGGGACTCCCGGTCGACGCGTGACCGGGCGCCCCGGCCCGGTAACCCTGGGCCGGGGACCCCGGGCCGACGGTGGCTGCGTTCACTGACCCGACGTGACGGCCTCCACCGGGCGGGCCTTCAGCACCACTCTGCCGGGCAGCGCCGTGGCAGTCAGGGCCAGCAGCGCCGCGGCGCCCACCACCGTCGCGTACACCAGCGGAAGAACGGCGGGCGCCGCACTGCCGGTCATACCGATGCTGAACGTGGTCAGCACGGCGAGGGCGATGCCGGTTCCGAGAACGGCCGCGATCAGCACGACCGACACCGTCTCCATACGCAGCATCCGCAGCACCTGGCGGCGCGTCGCTCCCGCCAGCCTGAGCAACGCGAACTCCTTGAGCCGTTCCGACACCGACATGGCGAGCGTGTTGACGACCGCGATGGCGGTGAAGGCCAGGACGAGACCCATGGCGAGAAGGTTGACCTCGGCGTTCTCCTGCTGCCGGTCCGCCCGGAGCCGGTCGGCTGCTGTCGGGGCCAGGACCGCGATCCCGGGAAACCTCCTTACGGAGGCGGCCAGTTCGCTACGGGAGGCGTCTCCGGCCACCAGGACGGTGGCGGCCAGCGGGTTGTCCATGTGGCGGGCGACCAGGTCGTGCGGCAGCGTCAGATCCCCGAAGCCCAGGCCGCGGTGGTAGACGGCGGCGACCGTGAGGGTGGCGGGCGTCCCGTCGCCGAGATGCAGCTCCAGCTCGCTGCCGGGGCGGAGGCCGAGCCGGTCGGCGGCGAGTTCGCTGATCGCGGCGGTGCGCGGGCCCGCGGTGAAGGCGGCGACCGAACCGCTCGTCACCTCGGGGTCCCAGGTACGGCTGAGGCCGGCCGCGGTGACCCCCTGGGCCTGGTACTTGTCGAGCCCGACCCGGACCGTGGTCCGGACGACCTCCGTGGCGGCGGTGACACCGGGCGTCTCGCGGACCGCGTCGACTGCGGCGGACGGGACGCCGGGGCCCTGTGCGCCCAGTACCCAGGTCGCGCGGGTGCCCTCCCGGGCCTGGGCCAGGGCGGCGTCCCCGAGGGTCGGCTGGATGAAGAGCACCGTGCAGGTCATGCCGATGAGCAGGGTGAGCGGGGTGACGACGGAGGCCATCCGCGTGGAGTTCCCGCGGATGTTCGCGTGGGCCAGCTTCCCGATGGGTCCGGCCGGGCGGAGCACCAGCCTCAGCAGGACGGCGGCCGCCCGTACGAGGTAGGGGCCCAGGAGCGACACCGCCGTGGCCAGCACCACCACCGCGAGGAAGGTCACGGGGGTCGAGGCGGCCTCGGTGCGCAGGATGCTCAGTACGGCGACGAGCACGGCGCCGCCGACGAGCAGGACCAGACCGGCGACGGTCCGTACGCGGGCGGGGCGGGCGCGCTCGACCGCGGCTTCGGCCATGGCCTCGGCCGGGCGGAGCCGGGCGATACGGCGGCCCGAGATCCGGGCGGCGGCCCAGGCGCCGATGAGGGTGACGGCCAGGGCGACGCAGGCCGGGAAGATGCCTGACGTCCGCTCCAGGGTCGCGGGGATCGCTCCTGTGTCGATGAATCGACTGTGAAGCCAGACGGCGAGCGGCAGTCCCGCCAGTGCGCCCAGCACCCCGGCGACGGCACCGACCACCAGGGCCTCGCGGCCGAGCAACCGTCGGACCTGCCGTGAGGTGGCGGCGATGGTGCGGAGCAGGGCCAGTTCACGGTGGCGCTGCTGGATGGAGAGCGCGAAGGTGCCGACGACGACCAGCACGGCGACCAGCAGGGAGGTGCCGCCCATGGCCGCGCCCATGGAGATGAGCTTGACCCGGGCGCCCGCCGCGTCCAGGAACTCGACCGGCCCGCGGTCCTCACCCGTGGCGATCTGGGCGGTCGTTCCCTCGAGGGCATGGGCGACCTGCTGCTTCAACCGGCCGATGTCCGTCCCTGAGGCGGGCAGCACACCGAAAGCCGTGACCTGGCCGGGGCGGGTGGCGAGGCGCTCGGCCTCCGCGGTGGAGAAGAACAGCGAGGTCTGACGTCGGAGTTGACCACGGCCCTCCGGGGCAGCGATGCCGCTGACGCGGTACGTGCGAGGCGCCCGGGTGGACTGCACGGTGAGCCGGTCACCGGTCGACAGGCCCGCCCGTTCGGCGAGGCCCCGGTCGATCACCACGTCGTCGTCGGCAGCCGGTGCACGGCCCTCGGTGAGGGCGAACGGGGTGAGCGGGGCGGAGGTCCACGCGTGGCCGTAGGACGACGGGCCGGCAGCTCCGTCGCCCGTCGGGAGGCCTAGCGGCTGGGCGAGGAAGGTCAGTTCGGGGACGACCGCACGGACACCCTCCAGGTCACGGAGCCGGTCGGCGTCGGCTGCGGGGAGCCAGGCGCGTTCGGCGACCGGCTTCGCCTTGTGCTTGACCTTGGTCTTTCCCTTGCCCTTGTGCTTGACGGTGGTCCGGTGGACGTTCTGGTCGGCGGAGACGACGAGCGGCGTCGCGGCATAGCGCTCGGTGACGATACGCCCGCGCAGACCGGTCTCCAGCAGGGTGCCGCAGGCGGTGACGAGGGCGGCGGCACACATGAGGGCCAGCAACGCTCCGAGGAATCCGCCCTTGCGATGTCTGATCGTCCGCAGTGCGTAGCGCAGCATCATGATGCGTCCGTCTCTTTTCCGTTGTCGCCCGCGGTGCGGTCGCCTGCGGTGTGGTCGCCGAGCTGCTGCCGTCACGGGGCCTGCGTGCCCCGGGCCCTGAGCTCTCGGCCCTGAGCTCTCGGCTCTGGGCTCCTGGCTCCTGGCTCCTGGCTCCTGGCTCCTGGGGCAGGTCGTCCGCCACGTGTCTGTGGCGGGCCCGTTTCGGCATGCGTCACACACTGCTCTGCGCACTGGCACCTGCGCACTGGAGCGTTCCGCCGTCTTCGTGCGGGGGCTTTCCCCCCGCACCGAGAGGCACTCCCCGGCCCGCGCGTCCAAGGGCGACCTCCCGGCCCGAATCCGTCGCGACACACCCGTATGGCCTCGCTCCGGTGGAGCGATCCGCGTGCGGGACGGACATTCGCCTCAACGACAAGGACCGCACCGCTATGACGGGGAGCCCGCACCGATGCCGACCACCGCCCTCACCCCTGACGAACTCGACATCCAGGCCGCTCGTCTCCACGACACCGATGCGTGGCACCAGATCGTCACGAGCTGGGACCTCACGGCCCAGGAACCCGTACGCCCTGTTCCGGCCGTGCCCGATCCAGCCCAGTCCGATCGGGACGGGTCCGATCCGGACGGCCTGTCACACCCGCTACACCCGTCGCATACAACACACACGTCGCACCCAGCGCAGGAGGACCCGGCCGACTGGCGTGGCCTGCTGTCCGTGCCGGTGGATCAGCTCATCGCGGATACGGTCCGCGCCCTGCCCGCCACCGCGCCGCGCGAGCGTCCGCTCCCCGGGCGCCTCGGTGCGGTACTGCCCGACCGGCTCCACTCCTGGCGGCGCATCGGACAGCCCGAGGTGCGGCCCTCCACCCATCTCGCCCATGCGCGGCAGATCCTGACCGAGTGGGGCTGGCAGAACACCCCGTACAAGCTGCGCAACGCGAGGGGCGCCCGTTGCGTCTGCGGTGCCATGCTCACCGCGCACCGCCTCGGCTACGGTTCGCAGGCCACCGTCGACCGGGCCGGCGCCTGGCTGATCACCGAGCTCCGCTCCCAGGGCTGGACCGGGCTGATCGGGCCGTGGAACCGCTACCCCGGGCGCACCGCCGCAGACGCTGTCGCCCTGATCGACGCCACCATCAGCCGCGCCGCCCGCGCCGGGCAGTAGGCACGCAGCAGGGGTGCCGGCCGGTCAGAAGGGCTCGTCCAGCCCTTCCGTGTCCTCGCCCTCTTCCTCGAGTGCCCTGCGGACCACGCGCAGGGCCATTCCCTCCCCGTATCCCTTGCGGGCGAGCATGCCGGCGAGCCGGCGCAGTCGCTTGTCGCGGTCCAGCCCTCGGGTGGACCGGAGCTTGCGCGCGACGAGTTCGCGCGCCGTCGCCTCCTCCTGCTCCGGGTCGAGCTGGCCGATGGCTTCGTCGATGACCGCCGAGTCCACGCCCTTGGTCCGCAGCTCACGGACGAGTGCGCGGCGGGCGAGCCCACGGCTCTGATGCCGGGATTCCACCCAGGCGTCGGCGAACGCGGCATCGTCGATCAGACCGACATCCTCGAAGCGCGACAGCACTTCTTCGGCGGCCTCGTCGGGGATCTCCCGTTTGTGCAGGGCGTCCGCGAGTTGCTTGCGGGTGCGCGGGGTCCCGGTGAGCAGGCGCAGACAGATGTTGCGCGCCTCCTCGACCGGGTCTCGCGGCTCCCCCTTCTCGGCCCTCGACGAGGAGGGGGAGCCGCTGCTTCTGGAACGGGAGCGGGAACGGCGCCCGCCCCCTTCACCGAATCCGGAGCCCGAACCCGCCCCCCGGCCTCGGCCGGTCCCCGCCGACTCGTAGGGAAGACCGGACTCGGGATCGGATCCGGTGGTGTGTCCGGCAGCGGATTCGGGGCCGGGGCCCGCGCCGGATTCGGCGGCGCTGCCCGGCCACTCCGTACGACGCGTCACGGTCTAGCTCTTGGCCGCCGCCGTCTTGGCCGGCTTCGCCTTGCCGGCCGCAGCGGACACCGGCTTCGCCGCACCGTCGGCAGGAGCCGCGGCGGTTCCGGCCGCGTCCGCTCCGGACTCGGCGGGCACTGCCTCGGGCCGCACACCGACGCCCAGCTTCTCCAGGATCTTCTTCTCGATCTCGTTGGCGAGATCGGGGTTGTCCTTGAGGAAGTTGCGGGCGTTCTCCTTGCCCTGACCGAGCTGGTCGCCCTCGTACGTGTACCAGGCGCCGGCCTTGCGCACGAAGCCGTTGTCCACGCCCATGTCGATCAGGCCGCCCTCACGGCTGATCCCCTGGCCGTAGAGGATGTCGAACTCGGCCTGCTTGAAGGGCGGTGCGACCTTGTTCTTGACGACCTTGACGCGGGTGCGGTTACCGACGGCGTCGGTGCCGTCCTTGAGCGTCTCGATCCGTCGGATGTCGAGGCGCACCGAGGCGTAGAACTTGAGCGCACGGCCACCGGTGGTGGTCTCGGGCGAGCCGAACATCACACCGATCTTCTCGCGGAGCTGGTTGATGAAGATCGCGGTGGTCTTGGACTGGTTGAGCGCGCTGGTGATCTTGCGGAGCGCCTGGCTCATCAGACGGGCCTGCAGACCCACGTGCGAGTCACCCATCTCGCCCTCGATCTCCGCACGGGGCACCAGGGCCGCGACGGAGTCGATGACGATCAGGTCGAGGGCGCCCGAGCGGATCAGCATGTCCACGATCTCAAGGGCCTGCTCACCGTTGTCCGGCTGGGACAGGATGAGGTTGTCGATGTCGACACCGAGCTTCTTCGCGTACTCGGGGTCGAGGGCGTGTTCGGCGTCGATGAAGGCCACCGTGCCGCCGAGCTTCTGCGCGTTCGCCACGGCGTGCAGTGTCAGCGTCGTCTTACCGGAGGACTCCGGTCCGTACACCTCCACCACGCGGCCGCGCGGGAGGCCGCCGACGCCGAGCGCGACGTCGAGCGCCGTCGAGCCGGTGGGGATCACTTCGATGGGCTCGTTCGGCCGCTCACCGAGGCGCATCACCGCGCCCTTGCCGAATTGCCGTTCGATCTGTGCGAGTGCGGCGTCCAGCGCCTTCTCGCGGTCGTTTCCTGCCATGGGTTCCACCCGATTTGCTTGAGTCGATCGCTTCACGTCTCAGACGCTAACCCCTGCCACTGACAATGGGCCTCGGCGTCCTCCCGGCCTGTGGACAACTCCACGGTCGAGCCCGGCAAAACCCGGCCGGAATCCCATGAGAACGGATGTTCGATTTTGGTGTCAAGCGCACCACGCCGCACCGACTCGCCCTCAGGGTAGCGCTCCAGTACCGGGCATTCCGGAAGTTACTGCCACATATTCGCCGTAACGCTCGATACCGACGCTACGGCGGCATCAGTGGTGAGAAGCGCCTCCGGGCACGCCCCCTCAGGAGCGCGGCTGCCGCCCCTGCGGCTCCTCGTCCGTCCCCTGCCCGCCGTCGTCCTCCGGGGCGTGCCAGAGCCGGCGCAGCCGCGCGGACACCGGTACGCCGCGCCCCCACTGGTGCCGGCCCTGCACGCGCGGGTCGTCCGTGACGTCGTACCGCTTCACGTAGGCGCCGAGGAAGGCCTGCAGCGTGGCCACGGCCGGGATGGCGATCAGCGCGCCGACGGCGCCCATCAGCGCCGTACCCGCGATCACCGAGCCGAAGGCGACCGCCGGGTGGATGTCCACGGTCCTGGAGGTCAGCTTGGGCTGCAGCACATAGTTCTCGAACTGCTGGTACACCACGACGAACCCCAGGATCCAGAGGGCGTACCAGGGGTCGACGGTGAAGCCGATCAGCATCGGCAGGGCGCCCGCCAGATAGGTGCCGATCGTGGGGATGAACTGCGACACGAGCCCGACCCAGACCGCGAGCGCCGGTGCGTACGGCACTCCGAGAGCCGCCAGCAGGATGTAGTGCGCGACTCCGGAGATGAGCGCCATCAGGCCGCGCGAGTAGAGATATCCACCGGTCTTGGCGACCGCGATCTCCCAGGCCCGCAGCACCTCGGCCTGGCGGGACGGCGGGAGGACGGAACACAGCCCGCGTCGCAGCCGGGGCCCGTCGGCTGCGAAGTAGAAGGAGAACAGGAAGATCGTCAGCAGCCGGAACAGGCCGCCGAGGACCGTGGTCGACACGTCGAGCACACCGGTCGCACTGTTCTGGACGTACTTCTGCAGCCAGTCGGAGTGCAGCAGGCTGTCCTGCACCTCGACCCGGGAGAGCTCCGTGTGGAAGGTCTGGTTGACCCAGTTGATCACCGAGTCGAGGTACTTGGGGAACTCGTCGACCATGTCGACGATCTGGCCCGCGAGCATCGAGCCGAGCATCACGACGAAACCGATGCTCGCGATCAGCACGGCGAGGAAGACCAGGAAGGTGGCGAGGCCCCGGCGCATGCCTGCGGCCGACATGCGGCTCACCGCGGGCTCGATGGCGAGCGCCAGGAAGAAGGCGATCAGCACGTTGATCAGCAGCCCGATGAGCTGGTCGAACGCCCAGCTCCCGAGCCGGAAGCAGGCGTAGAGCGCAAGGGCCAGCACCATCGCACGCGGCAGCCAGACGGGCATGCGGGCCGGCCCGGTGCCGGACGGCGGGGCCGGTGGCTCGACCGGTGGGACGGGCGGGGGGATGGGGGGCTGGGTCTGAGCGGTCTCGTCTGTCGGTGCCACGGAACCAGTCTCGCCTACGGCTGCGACACGCTGTCGCGCACCCCGGGCAACCGTCACCCGGCGCGGGGCGCCGAGCCGTGCGTCAGCGCTTGTCCGAGGGGATGCCGACCGCCGTGCAGACTCCGCGCCAGACGTCCTTGGCGTCCCAGCCGGCGGCCAGGGCCTGATGCACCGTGCGCCCGCCGAGCTCGGCCATCACATGGTCGCGCGCGAAGGAGTCGGCGTACCCCGCGCCGAAGTGGTCCGCCATCCGTTCCCAGAAAATCGTCAACCGCATGCCATCAGTATCCCGCTCCTGAGAGTGCAGACGGGCCGCCTGCCCTTGCCGACAGCGTTCACCGGCCTACGGTCGGTCCATGGCTGGAACCGGAGAAAGTCCCCTCAACCGTGCCGAGCAGTTCATCTGGCTCACGGCCCGTGTCCTCGAACAGCGGCGGTTCGCCCATCACTTCCTGAAAGGAAGTGCGGATGCCGTGGAAACGGCGCTCGCCGCCTATCTCAATGAGGACGGCGGGTACGGTCACGCGCTCGAACCCGACCTGCGCGGCCCCGTCAGTCAGCCGCTGCACACGGCCCACGCGCTGAGCGTCCTCGACTCCATCGGCCGTTGCGACGGTCTCCGGGTGGAGCGGATCTGCCGCTTCCTTACGGATGTGTCCACGAAGGAGGGGGCACTGCCCGCGCTCCTTCCCTCGCAACGCGGCTATCCGGCCGCGCCGTTCATCCCGATCGTCGACGACCCGCCGGCCGAGCTGCTGGCCACCGGCCCCGTTGTCGGATTACTGCACCGCAACGCGGTCTGGCATGCCTGGCTGTTCCGGGCCACCGACTTCTGCTGGGCCGCCGTCGACGCCCTTCAGGTGTCGCACCCGTACGAGATCGAGGCGGCCGTCGCCTTTCTCGACGGAGCCCCGGACCGGTCGCGGGCCGAGGCCGCGGCCGATCGCCTGGGGCGCCTGGTACGCGACCAGCGGCTCGCCGTGCTGGATCCGGAGCAGCGCGGGGGGTACCCGGTGGCGGCCGGTTACGCGCCCGGCGAGCAGCACTTCCCGTACGACTACGCCCGTGCCCCCGAGTCGCTCGCCCGCCGGTGGTTCACCGACGCGGAGATGGAGCTGTCGCTGGACCACCTGGCGGCCGGGCAGGAGGCGGACGGCGGCTGGCCGGTGACCTGGCGGCAGTGGGCGCCGGGGACCGCGCTGGAGGGGCGGCCCCTGGTGACGCTCAGGGCGTTGCAGACGCTGCGCGCGCACGGGCGCGGCCTCGGCTGACACGGGTCCTCGTGCGGTGTGCGTTCACCCGAGGGCCCGCACCGCGGCGGTGACGGCCACGGCGGCGCCCACCACGACGAGGAAGGGTGCGCGCAGGACGAGTGCGAGCGCCGCCGCGGCGAGGCCTGCGCCCCTGGCGTCCAGTACCAGGTGCTGCCCGTCACCGAAGGTCTGCTGCGCGGTCAGGGCGGCCAGGAGCGCCACCGGCAGCAGCGCGGCGAGGCGCTGCACGAGGGGGCGCTCCAGGGCTCCGGCGGGCACCAGGAGCCCGAGGAGTTTGGCGAGGTAGCAGCCGACGGCGGTCAGCGCGATGGCGATCCAGACGTTCATCGGCCGTCCTCCGGAGTGCTCGTGCGCGCAGCCGTCGCGCCATTCTTGTCGTTCATGTCCCTCGGGCCCTTGTCGCGTCCCCTCATGAAGAGGACGACGGGTGCCGCGAGCGCGGACACCAGTACGGGCATCCCGGCGGGCAGTACCGGCAGCAGACCGAGGACGAGGACGACCGCGATCCCTGCGGTGACGCGTTCCGTGGTCGTCTTCAGCATCGGCGCGAGCAGGGCGAGGAAGACGGCGGGGCTGGCCGCGTCCAGCCCCCAGGCGTCGGTGTCGCCGAGTGCCTCGGCGCCCAGGGCGCCGACCAGCGTGGTGAGGTTCCACAGCACATAGAGCGTGAGCCCGGTGACGGTGAAGCCGATCCTGGCGGCCCGCCGGGTGGGCTGGGGCAGCGTCACCGCTGTCGTCTCGTCGATCACCCAGTGGGCGGCGAAGGGGCGCACGGCGCGCGGGAGTGCGAGCAGCTGCGACAGCCGCAGGCCGTAGAACGAGTTGCGTACGCCGAGGAAGAAGGCTCCGGCTGCGGCGGTGTACGGATTGCCGCCCGCGGCGAGGGCGCCCACCAGGGCGAACTGGGAGGCACCGGTGAAGACGAGGAGGCTGAGCGCGCAGGTCTGCAGCAGGCTCAGTCCGGAACCGGCCGAGGTGACGCCGAAGGCGAAGCCGGAGAGTCCGACGGCGATGCCGACGCCGAGCGCGTCACGTACGACGGCCGCGTCGGGCTTCGCCCCGGCGATGATCACACTGCCGTCGGCCGGTTCGCCGGTTCTCTGAGGTGTTGTCTGTTCTGCCACGGCCGGAACGCTACCCGGGCGGCTCAGCACCGGTCTTGTACGTTCTTGCACGTTCGCGCTGGTAGGCGCCCGGCGGCACGCCCACGATCCGGGTGAAGTGACGGTTGAGGTGTGGCTGGTCGGTGAAGCCGACCTCGGCGGCCGCCACCGCGGGAGGCGTGCCCGCGTCGAGCATCCGGCGCGCCCGTCGGACCCGGGCGTCGGTGAGCCAGGTGTGCGGCGGCATCCCGTACTGCTTCTTGAAGGCTCTCAGCAGCGCGAACGGGCTCGTGCCCAGCTCGGTGGCCAGCGCCTCCAGCGTGGGCGGCCCGGCCATCCTGCTCTCCAGTACGGCACGGGCACGCTCCGCGTCCCGCGCGCCCGCCGCCCTGGGCTCGAAGACGGGAAGCGCGCTGCCGTGCCGGGTGAGCAGACGCGTGACCATGACCCGCAGCAGACTGTCCGCGGCGAGTGCGTTGCCCTCCTCCGCCGCGCGGTGGACCTCGCGGATCAGCCGGGCCGCGTACGGATCGACCACGCCGGTCTCGGTGAAGCCGACCGTGCCGCGCAGGCTCGTCGTGTCGGCCGCGATGTCGTTGATCACCTGTGCGGACGGGTAGAGCGTGGCGTACACCCACCCCTCGGGGACACCGGCGCGGGCGGTGTGCGGCACCTCCGGGTTGATCATGACGACGGTGCCGGGTCCGGCGTGGACGGTGCCGCCGGGCAGCCCGACATCCTCGACCCCGTCGCTGATGGTGCCGAACACATAGCCCTCGTGGCTGTGGCGCGGGAAGGTGTGGCGGACGTAGCGGGCCCGCAGCAGGTCGAGGTCGGGCAGCTCCGCGTACTGCCAGTGCCTCGCCCACTCCCCCGGCCCCGCGGTTCCCGCCACACCCGAATTCTCGCAGCTCGCGGCGGAGGTCACCGACCGTGGCCACCGGGCCCGCGGAACCGGCCGGAGCGGGTGGCCCGGCCCGGTCGCAGGGCGGCTTCGCGGCCGTTGTCAGTGGCGGGGTGCACGATGGGGAGCATGACCGGCTCCGCACTCGATTCGTTCTCCTCCGCGACCCGCGGCTGGTTCACGGGCGCCTTCAGCGCGCCGACGGCCGCGCAGGAGGGTGCCTGGCGGGCGATCGGTGCCGGGTCGGACGTGCTGGTCGTCGCGCCGACCGGATCGGGCAAGACTCTGGCCGCCTTCCTCGCCGCCCTGGACCAGCTGACGGCGGTCCCGCCGCCCGCCGAGGCGAAGAAGCGCTGCCGGGTGCTGTACGTATCGCCGCTCAAGGCCCTCGCGGTCGACGTGGAGCGCAATCTCCGCTCCCCGCTCACCGGCATCCGCCAGGAGTCGGTGCGCCTCGGACTGCCCGAGCCAGAGGTACGTGTGGGGATCCGCTCGGGCGACACCCCGCCGGCCGAGCGCCGGTCGATGGCGAACAAGCCGCCGGACATCCTGATCACCACGCCCGAGTCCCTGTTCCTGATGCTGACCTCCTCGGCCCGGGAGGCGCTGGCCGGGATCGAGACGGTGATCCTGGACGAGGTGCATGCCGTCGCGGGTACCAAGCGGGGCGCCCATCTCGCCCTGTCGCTGGAGCGCCTCGACGAACTGCTGCCGCGGCCGGCCCGCCGGATCGGCCTGTCCGCCACGGTCCGCCCGGTCGACGAGGTGGCACGGTTCCTCTCCCCGCAGCGGAGAGTGGAGATCGTCCAGCCGCCGTCCACCAAACAGTTCGACCTGTCGGTGGTCGTACCGGTCGAGGACCTGGGCGAGCTCGGCGGCTCCCCCGCCGCCGGCACCGACACCGCGGGCCAGGGGGACAAGCCGTCGATCTGGCCGCATGTGGAGGAGCGGATCGCCGATCTCGTCCAGGCGCACCGCTCCACCATCGTCTTCGCCAACTCCCGCCGTCTCGCCGAGCGGCTCTGCAACCGGCTCAATGAGATCGCGTACGAGCGGGCCACCGGCGAGACGATGCCGGAGGCCCACTCACCCGCCGAGATCATGGCCGAGTCGGGTGCCGCGAAGGGAGCACCGGCTCTGCTCGCGCGGGCGCACCACGGATCGGTCTCCAAGGAACAGCGGGCCCAGGTCGAGGAGGACCTCAAGGCGGGCAGGCTGCCCGCGGTCGTCGCCACCTCAAGCCTGGAGCTGGGCATCGACATGGGCGCGGTCGACCTGGTGATCCAGGTGGAGTCACCGCCGTCGGTCGCCTCCGGGCTGCAGCGGGTCGGCCGTGCCGGACACCAGGTGGGCGCGGTGTCCACCGGGGTCGTGTTCCCGAAGTACCGCGGTGACCTGGTGCAGGCGGCGGTGGTCACCGAGCGGATGCGCGAGGGTTCCATCGAGGCGCTGCGGATCCCGTCCAATCCGCTGGACGTGCTGGCCCAGCAGTTGGTCGCGATGGTCGCCCTGGACAGCTGGCAGGTGGACGACCTGCTGGCCGTGACCCGCCGGGCCGCCCCTTTCGCCTCGCTTCCCGAGTCGGCGTTCACCGCGGTGCTCGACATGCTGGCCGGCCGCTATCCGTCCGACGCCTTCGCCGAACTGCGCCCGCGCGTGGTCTGGGACCGCGTCGCGGGTACGGTCACGGGCCGTCCCGGCGCCCAGCGGCTCGCCGTCACCTCCGGTGGCACCATTCCCGACCGCGGACTCTTCGGGGTCTTCCTCGCGGGAGCCGACCCCAAGAAGGGCGGCGGCCGGGTCGGTGAGCTGGACGAGGAGATGGTGTACGAGTCCCGGGTCGGCGACGTCTTCACGCTGGGCACCACGTCCTGGCGGATCGAGGACATCACCCGCGACCGGGTCCTGGTGTCGCCCGCGCCCGGCGTCCCCGGGCGGCTGCCGTTCTGGAAGGGCGACCAGCTGGGCCGCCCGTTGGAGCTGGGCCGCGCCCTGGGCGCCTTCCTCCGCGAGCTCGGCGGGCTGTCCCCCGAGGACGCGCGGCAACGGCTGCTGGCCGCGGGCCTGGACACCTGGGCCGTGGACAACGTGCTGTCGTACATCGACGAGCAGCGCCGGGCCTGTGGTCACGTACCGGACGACCGGACGATCCTCGTCGAGCGTTTCCGCGACGAGCTGGGCGACTGGCGCGTCGTCGTGCACTCGCCCTTCGGCGCCCAGGTGCACGCCCCCTGGGCACTCGCGCTCAGCGCCCGCCTCGCCGAGCGGTACGGCATGGACGCCCAGGTCATGCACGCCGACGACGGCATCGTCCTCAGGCTGCCGGACGCCGACATGATGGGCCTGGATCTCCTCGACTTCGACCCGGTCGACCAGGACCGGGCCGCCGCCCCCGGCGGCGGGGCGCCGTCCCCGCTGTCGAACGCCGCCCAGGACAGCGACCAGCCCCCCGTCGGCGCCGCCGATGTCGCCTTCGACCAGGGCGAGATCGGGCAGATCGTCACCGACCAGGTCGGCGGTTCCGCCCTGTTCGCCTCCCGGTTCCGCGAGTGCGCGGCCAGGGCACTGCTGCTCCCGCGGCGCAGCCCCGGCAAGCGCACACCGCTGTGGCAGCAGCGGCAGCGGGCCTCCCAGCTCCTCCAGGTCGCCTCCGAGTTCGGCTCCTTCCCCATCGTTCTCGAAGCGGTCCGTGAATGCCTCCAGGACGTCTTCGACGTCCCCGGGCTCACCGAAGTGATGGGTGACCTGGAAGCACGCCGGATCCGCCTGGTCGAGGTGACGACCCAGGAACCCTCACCCTTCGCGCGCTCGCTCCTGTTCGGCTACGTCGCACAGTTCCTGTACGAGGGCGACTCGCCCCTCGCCGAGCGGCGGGCCGCCGCGCTCTCCCTCGACTCCCATCTCCTGGCCGAGCTGCTGGGCCAGGCGGAGCTGCGCGAGCTGCTCGACGCCGACGTCCTGACCGAGCTGGAGCGGGAACTCCAGTGGCTGACCGAGGACCGCCGGATCAAGGACGTCGAGGGCGTCGCCGACCTGCTGCGGGTCCTCGGACCGCTCACCTCCGCGGAACTGGCCGAGCGCGGGGCCGAACCACCGTGGGCGCAGGAGCTGTCATCGGCCCGCCGGGCCATCCGGGTCCGGATCGGCGGCGGCGAGCACTGGGCGGCGATCGAGGACGCCGGACGGCTGCGCGACGCCCTGGGCACGGCGCTCCCCGTCGGCGTCCCGGAGGCGTTCACCGAACCGGTGAAGGACCCGCTCGGCGACCTCCTCGCCCGCTACGCCCGTACGCACGGCCCGTTCACCTCCACCGCGGCCGCCGCCCGATTCGGACTCGGCACCGCCGTCACCGACGGTGCGCTGCAACGGCTGGCGGCCTCCGGCCGGATCGTCCAGGGGGAGTTCCATCCCGCCGGCATCGGCCAGGAGTGGTGCGACGCCACGGTGCTGCGGCGACTGCGGCGCCGCTCGCTCGCCGCGCTCCGGCACGAGCTGGAGCCGGTCCCGCCCGCCGCCCTCGCGGGCTTCCTGCCCCAGTGGCAGCATCTCGGCAGCAACAGCCTGCGCGGAATCGACGGACTGGCCCGTGCCATCGAGCAGTTGCAGGGCGCACCCGTGCCCGCGTCGGCCCTGGAGAAGCTGGTCCTGCCCGGCCGGGTCACCGGCTACTCCCCCGCGCTGCTCGACGAACTCACCACCACCGGCGAGGTCGTGTGGGCCGGGGCGGGCGCCCTCCCCGGCAAGGACGGCTGGCTCTCCCTCTACCTGGCCGACAGCGCCCCCCTGCTGCTGGCTCCTCCGCGCCCGCTGGAGCTCAGCGCACTGCACGAATCCGTACTCACCGCCCTGACCGGCGGGTACGGACTCTTCTTCCGGCAGATCGCCGATCAGGTCCGGGCCACCACGCACCCGGACTGCACCGATCCGCAGCTGGCGGACGCGCTCTGGGACCTCACCTGGTCGGGGCGGCTCACCAACGACACGCTGGCACCGCTGCGTTCACTGCTCGGCTCCGGCCGCACCGCCGGGTCGACCGCGCACCGCGCCAGACGGAACGTCCCGCGCGGCCGTTACGGCTCGCTGACGGCCGCGGCCCGCCCGGCCTCGCGCACCGGACCGCCCACCGTGTCGGGCCGCTGGTCCCTGCTGCCCGCCGCCGAGCCGGACCCCACGCACCGGGCCCACGCCCTGGCCCGCACCCTGCTGGACCGGCACGGGGTGGTGACCCGCGGCGCGGTCCAGGCCGAGGGCGTCGAGGGCGGCTTCTCCGCCGCGTACCGCGTGCTGTCCGTCTTCGAGGACAACGGTCAGGCGCGCCGCGGCTATGTCGTGGAGGGGCTGGGGGCCGCACAGTTCGCCATGGACGGCGCTGTCGACCGGCTCCGCGCGGCCTCCACCGCCCGCGACCGGAAGGAACCGGGCGTGGCGCCGGGCGCCCTGGTCCTCGCCGCGGCCGACCCTGCCAACGCCTACGGTGCGGCGCTGCCCTGGCCCGAGCCACCGGACGGGGCCGGGCACAAGCCCGGCCGCAAGGCGGGCGCCCTCGTGGTCCTGGTCGACGGCGAGCTGACGCTCTACATGGAGCGCGGCGGGAAGACGCTGCTGGCCTGGCCGACCGATCCGGATGATCCCGCGCTCCGGGCGGCCGCCGCCGCCCTGGCCGCGGCCGCCCGCGCCGGAGCCCTCGGCACGGTGACGGTGGAGCGCACCAACGGCGCCTCGGCACTGACCTCGCCGCTGGGCCGCACGCTGGAGTCGGCCGGTTTCCTCGCCACCCCCAGAGGCCTCCGCCTCCGCGCCTGACCCGGCCCTCGCAGCGCCACGGCTGCCGCCCGGGAACCGTCCCGCGGCCCGCATCCCGCGCATCATGGACACATGCCCGAAGGAGACACCGTCCTGCAGACCGCCAGGCGTCTGCACCACGCGCTCACGGATCAGGTCCTCACCAGGTCCGATCTGCGCGTCCCCCGGTTCGCCACCGCCGACCTCACCGGCCGGACCGTGCTCGGCACCCTCTCGCGCGGCAAGCATCTGCTGACCCGCTTCGAGGGCGGCCTGACCCTCCACAGCCATCTGCGGATGGACGGCGCCTGGCGGATCTACGGCCCTGACGAGCGCTGGCGCGGCGGCCCCGCACACCAGATCCGCGCGATCCTCGCCAACACCGCGCACACGGCCGTCGGCTACCGCCTCCCCGTCCTCGAACTCCTGCGCACCGCGGACGAGGAGAAGGCGGTCGGCCACCTCGGCCCGGACCTCCTGGGGCCCGACTGGGACGCCGACACAGCGCTGCGCAATCTGCTCGCCGACCCCGCCCGACCGCTCGGCGAGGCCCTCCTCGACCAGCGCAACCTGGCCGGCATCGGCAACATCTACAAGGCCGAGCTGTGCTTCCTGGCCCGTGCCACGCCCTGGCTCCCCATCGGTGAACTGCCCGCCGCCACGGCCGCCCTTCTGGTGAGCACCGCCCACCAGCTCCTCGAAGCCAACCGCGACCGTCCGGTCCGCGTCACCACCATCGGCGCGCGACCCCGCACCGCCACCGGCCGGCCTTCCCGCACCGGCCGCCCGAGCGAGAACCTCTGGGTCTACGGCAGAACGCACCGCCCCTGCCTGCGCTGCGGAACGCCCATCCGCGCGGCCGAACAGGACGCCCGCCCCGCCTACTGGTGCCCAGCCTGCCAATCCGGCCCCACCCACTAGTTGACGCCCCGTCAGATTCAGTCGTACGGTCCGGTCATGTCCCTCGCCGCGTACGACCTCACCGGCCGATCCGCGTTCGTCACCGGCGCGGCAGGCGGCATCGGCCGCGCCTGCGCCGTCCTCCTCTCGGAGGCGGGCGCCACCGTCCACTGCGCGGATCTCGATGAGAAGGGCCTCCAGGAAACCCTGGAGCTGATCACCGCGGCGGGTGGCGAAGCCCACACCCACCCGCTGGATGTCACCGACCGCGATCAGGTCCGGGCCGCCGTCGCGGCCGCCGGAGATCTGGACATCCTGGCCGCCGTCGCCGGGATCATGCACACGAGCAGCGTCCTGGAGACCGCTGACGAGGACCTCGACCGCGTGCTCTCGGTCAACTTCAAGGGTGTTCTGTACGCCTGCCAGGAAGTGGCCCGTTCCCTGCTCGCCCGCGACGCCCCCGGCTCGCTGATCACCATGGCCTCGGGTGCGGTCGACGCCGCGAGCCCGGGACTGCTCTGCTACAGCGCGGCCAAAGCGGCGGTGGTCCAGCTGACCAAGACCCTGGCGGCCGAGCTGGGGCCGCGGGCCATTCGGGTCAACGCCGTCGCCCCTGGCTGGGTCCGCACCCCCATGACCGCCCGCCACGACGCGGAGCAGCAGCACCGGGCGGAGGCCGCCATGGCGCGGATATCGCCGCTGGGCAGGGTCGGGGAGCCCATGGACGTGGCGCACACGGTTCTGCATCTGGCGTCCGACGCGTCGGCCTTCATGACAGGCCAGATCCTCCGCCCGAACGGCGGCGTCGCCATGCCCTGGTAGCCGCCGTGGCAGCCCACCGGGACCGCATCTCCTCGGCGCACCGCCGCAGGAGGCCGGTACCCGCGTCGAATATCCCGGTCGGCCGGGCGGTCGCGGCCACATGCACCGGCAGGAGGCTCAGCCCCCAGCCGCCCGCCGCCACCGCTCCCTCGACCACCCCGGTGTGCGCCGGCTCCAGCACCAGCCGCAGCACGGCCCACCACCACACACCACCGAGAACGAGCGCCGGCACCCATCGCCGTGCCATGGCTGCCTCCTCCGGCCGAACCCAGTACCCCCGGCAATATGTCGGGCCCGATCACCCGACGGGAGAGCGCACCGGTGCAGTACCGGCGCGCACGGCGCAGTCGCACACCTTCGCAGTCTCACCCGGCGCCATCGGGGCCGCATCCAGAGCGGAGCCCCCACCGCTTCCGGTGGGGGCTCCGTGTCCGGCTGTCAGCCCTTGTCGTCGCCGGTCAGGGAGTCCTTGACGCCCTCGGCGCGCTCCTTGGCGTCGCCCATGGCCCCCTTGGCCTGACCCTTCGCCTGGTCCGTCTTGCCTTCGGTCTCCTTGCGGCGGTCACCGGTCATCTTGCCCATGGCCTCCTTGGCCTTGCCGGTGATCTTGTCCTTCGCGCTTCCGTCAGTCATGGTGACTCCTTCGGATGGGGCGGACCGGCAACTGCCCGAACACGGGCAGGCCGGGAGTGAGGGGGCGGTCCGGCGCGATGGCGCCCGACCGGGTGAAACAGGGGGCGGGTCAGGCGCTCTCCGCCTGGAACATCCACGCGTGCTTCTCGAGGTCAGCGGTCAGCGAGATCAGGATGTCCTGGCTGACCGGATCGGGGTCGCCGGTCACCTCGATCCGCTCGCGCATCCGGCCGATCACCACGCTGAGTGCGTCGACCAGGGTCCGTACCGCGTCCACGTCCTTGACCCAGCCCTGGGGCACGGAGTCGATGGCCGTGGTCCTGGCGATGGTCCCCGACCGACCGTCCGGGTTGACACCCAGCGCGGAGGCCCGTTCGGCGACCGTGTCGGAGTGCTGGCGGGCGGTGTCGACGACCTCGTCGAGCTGAAGGTGCACAGACCTGAAGCGTGGCCCCACCACGTTCCAGTGGACCTGCTTCGCGACCAGGGAGAGGTCGACGAGATCCACCAGGGCGCCCTGGAGCGCATCGCCGACCGACTTGAGGTCGGCCTCGGACAGCGGGCTCTTCACCACAGACATGCACGTCTCCGATCTGGTATCCATTCCGTTCAGCACCACCCACGATGGCACAAACGAAGCAAAAGGGTCATTCGGGGAAGGAACCGCACGAGACCCTTCCCCGGCCTCACACAGTGCGCTTGCCCGCCACAGCTCCTCGCACACATGCAGAAACCCCGGTCCGCCCCCTGAGGGGAGGACCGGGGCTCCGGCTTCAGACCGAACCGAGCGGGTCAGGCGGCGACGACATCCACCGCTTCCGCAGGCGCCTTGATGGTCACCCGTCCCGTCGGCACACCCGCCACCGACGAAACAGAGACGGAATTGAGCCTGGGGCGCACCGGCACGGGTACCGGGTCGCCGGCTGCTGCCGACTCGGCCAGTTCAGCCAGCGACAGATCATCGCTCACTTCACGCATGAGCTCGGACATCCGTACGTCAAGCGCGTCGCAAATGGCGGAGAGCAGTTCGGAGGATGCCTCCTTCTGCCCCCGCTCCACCTCGGAGAGATAGCCGAGCGAAACTCGGGCGGACGAGGAGACTTCGCGCAGAGTACGGCCTTGGCGCTGGCGCTGCCGACGCAGCACGTCACCAAGCAGGCGACGGAGCAGAATCATCGGTGGCTCCCTCCTCGGACCGCGTAGCCGCATCCTTCACGCCCCACCGTACCGCCTAGCGCCGCGGCCGTGCGGGGAGCGATGTCGTGTTCACTCAGGGCTGCAAACATCAATTCCCCCCGATCTGTTCCGTATCCTGTCCGCTCGCGTACCCGCCGAGTTCGCCGGAGAGCAGATCGAGCACGCTCCGTACGCTCTCATTACGGATGTCCGCTCGTCCGCCGTTCAACCGCAGCGTGGCCACTTTCGCCGCCCCGCCAGGCCCGCACACTGCGACGAAGACCGTTCCCACCGTACGGCCGTCCTGCTGCTCCGGGCCCGCTACACCCGTGGTGGCCAGCCCCCAGTCCGCTCCGAGGACCCGGCGTACGCCCGCGGCCATCTGGGACGCGACCTCGGGGTCCACCGCCCCGCGCGAGGCCAGAAGGGCCGGATCCACACCCAGGACTTCACTCTTCAGGGGGGTCGCGTAGGCCGTCACGGAGCCGCGGAACGCCTGCGAGGCACCGGGTACGGAGGTCAGCTCCGCCGCGACCAGGCCGCCGGTCAGCGACTCGGCGACAGCCAGGGTCTCCCCCCGCTCGACGAGCAGCCGCAGCACCCGGGCCGCGGCTGTCACCGCTCGGCCTCCGCCGCGCCGCGGGCTCCTGAGGTCTCTGAGGTCCCGGGGACCCGGTCCGCGCCTCCGGTGTCCTCCGACGTCTGCGCGGCCGCCTCGACGGCTTCCTGCGCCGCGGCAGACCGCTCCGCCGCGAGACCCTGGCGTCGCAGCACGACGGCCTGGCGCACGTAGTCCAGACCGGTGACGACCGTCAGCACGACGGCGACCGCCATCACCCAGAACCGCAGCGTCGCCAGCGGTCCGGTCAGCGCCAGGACGTACATCCCGGCGGCGATCGCCTGCGACAGCGTCTTCATCTTGCCGCCGCGGCTGGCCGGAATCACCCCGTGCCGGATCACCCAGAACCGCAGCACGGTGATGCCGAGCTCGCGGAAGAGGATCACGCCCGTGACCCACCAGGGCAGATCACCGAGGTACGAGAGGCAGATCAGCGCGGCGCCCATGATCGCCTTGTCGGCGATCGGGTCGGCGATCTTCCCGAAGTCGGTGACCAGGTTGTACGTGCGCGCCAGATGTCCGTCGAACAGGTCGGTGATCATCGCGATGGCGAAGGCCGCCCAGGCGAAGGAACGCCAGGCCGGGTCGTATCCGCCGTTGTGGAGCAGCAGCAGGACGAATCCCGGCACCAGCACCAGTCGGGCCATGGTGAGGAGGTTGGCGATGTTCCACAGGCTCGCCTGGTTGACGGCCGCAGTGCCCAGCTTCCCGCCGCGGACCGGCGTCGCGCCGGAGCCCCCTGTCGCGGATGCCGGCGCTCCGGTCATCTGGCCACCTCCGCAAGCTCACGGCATTCGGCCACCAGGTCCACGCCCTCGGTGCCCACTGCCTTTGCCTCGACCATACGGCCCGGGACGAGTCCCTCGCGTGCGGTGAAGAGCACCTGGCCGTCCGTTTCGGGCGCCTGGTGGGCCGCACGGCCCACGGCGCGCGACTCGTCCTCGGTCGCCTCGACCGACTCGACCAGCACCTGGAGCGTCTCGCCGACCCGTTCCTCGGCCCGCTGGGAGGTCAGCTCCTCGGCCAGCTGCGAAATGTGCGCGAGGCGCTCCGCGATGGTGTCGGCGTCCAGCTTGTCGCTGTAGCCGACGGCCTCGGTGCCGTCCTCGTCGGAGTAGCCGAAGACGCCGATGGCGTCGAGACGCGCACCGGTGAGGAACCGTTCCAGCTCCGCCAGGTCGGCCTCGGTCTCGCCGGGGAAGCCCACGATGAAGTTGGAGCGGGCGCCGGCGTACGGGGCCTTGCCCCGGATGGTGTCCAGGAGCTCCAGGAAGCTGTCGGTGTCGCCGAACCGGCGCATCGCCCGCAGCACACCGGGTGCCGAGTGCTGGAAGGAGAGGTCGAAGTAGGGCGCGACCTTCGGCGTCGAGGTCAGTACGTCGATCAGACCGGGCCGCATCTCGGCGGGCTGCAGGTAGCTGACCCGGATGCGCTCGATCCCGTCGACGTCCGCGAGCTCCGGCAGCAGCGTCTCCAGCAGCCGGATGTCACCGAGGTCCTTCCCGTACGAGGTGTTGTTCTCGGAGACCAGCATGACCTCCTTCACGCCCTGCTCGGCCAGCCACCGGGTCTCGCCCAGGACGTCCGAGGGCCGCCGCGAGATGAAGGAGCCGCGGAAGGACGGGATGGCGCAGAAGGAGCAGCGGCGGTCGCAGCCGGAGGCCAGCTTCACCGAGGCGACGGGGCTGGTGCCGAGCCGGCGGCGCAGGGGTGCCCGCGGGCCGGAGACCGGGGCGACACCCTCCGGGAGGTCGGCGGGGGCCGGTGCGGCCTCCTGGGCGTGGCCGGGCAGCGCCACGACGGCGTCCTGGCGGTCGGCCGGGCTGATGGGCAGCAGTTTGCGGCGGTCCCGCGGGGTGTGCGAGGCGTGGATGCCACCGTTGAGGATGGTCTGGAGGCGGTCCGAGATGTCTGCGTAGTCGTCGAATCCGAGGACTCCGTCCGCTTCCGGCAGGGCCTCCGCGAGGTCCTTGCCGTAGCGCTCGGCCATGCAGCCGACGGCGACGACGGCCTGGGTGCGGCCGTGGTCCTTCAGATCATTCGCTTCGAGCAGGGCATCGACGGAGTCCTTCTTGGCGGCCTCGACGAATCCACAGGTGTTGACCACGGCGACATCGGCATCGGAGGCATCCTCGACGAGCTCCCAGCCGTCCGCTGCCAAGCGGCCTGCGAGCTCCTCCGAGTCCACCTCGTTACGGGCGCAGCCAAGAGTGACAAGGGCGACGGTACGGCGTTCGGGCATGGGCTCAAGACTACTTTGTCCCGGCACTGGCCCCACCGTGCAGGTGCCACGCTTACAGGGAGTAACAAAGCGGCGAGCGCCCGGCGCGATGGCCGGGCGCTCGCCGCAGGGTGCGAAGCGTGGAGTGCTGCGGTCAGCCGACCTCGGGATCACCCTTGGTGTACGAGAGCCGCTCGACCTGACCGGGCTGGAACTGGTCCTCGACCTTCTTGCCGTTGACGAAGAGCTCGACCGAGCCGGCGTCGCCGAGGACGAGGTCGACCCGCTCCTTGTCCTGGAACGTCTTCGACTGGCCCTGCTGGAGCAGCCCGTCGAAGAGCAGCCGGCCGTTGTGGTCCTTGGCGGAGATCCAGCTCTTGCCCTGACTGGCGCTGAGCTTGACCGTCACCTTGTCCTGCGGCGCCGCGGCAATGGCGCTGTCGGAGGGAGCCGGCTTGGGATCGGCCGACTTGCTCGCCGACGGCTTGGGGGTGGTCTTGGCGGACGTCGGGCCCTCGGCGACCTGGTTGGCCGCCGGGGAGTCGTCGCCGCCCTTGAAGAACGTGAAGCCGACGAACCCGACCACGGCGACGATGGCCGCGACCATGGCCGCGGTCCAGTTGGGCCGTCGGGGTTCGGAACGGATCCGCTCGGCCTCGAACAGCGGAGCCGCCGGCGTGGGCGCCGGACGGCCGCCGTGCTCGCCGTCGTACTGCGAGACGAGCGGTTCCGGATCGATGGCGACGGCACGTGCCAGCGTGCGGATATGGCCGCGCGCATACACGTCGCCGCCGCAGCGGGAGAAGTCGTCCGCCTCGATCGCGTGCACGATGGGGATGCGCACCCGGGTGGACGTGCTGACCTCTTCGACCGTGAGACCTGCGGCGATTCGAGCCTGCTGGAGCACTCGACCGATCGAAGGCTGGTCGTCTTCGGGGGAGTTGCCGATGGACACGGGGGCGCCTTTCGAGCGTGAGCCACCTGCTGGATGTTCAGTCTAGGGGGGGTAAGAAAGGGTGGGGCAACCGGGAGGGAGGACTTTGTACGCCATCAGATTCGAACAGAGCCGTATTCGCCGGACCGCCCCGCGGAAGGACATCCTGCTGTCCTCCCCTCAACTTGACGTACGGCCCCACGAAACGGTTGCCCGCAAAACCCTCACGAACCGGTTTCCCCCCGAATCAGCGCCAACACCCCGTCGAGCTCGTCCGGCTTCACCATGACGTCGCGCGCCTTGGATCCCTCGCTGGGTCCGACGATGTTCCGGGACTCCATGAGGTCCATCAGCCGGCCGGCCTTGGCGAAGCCCACCCGCAGCTTGCGCTGGAGCATCGAGGTGGATCCGAACTGGGTGGAGACGACCAGCTCGGCGGCCTGGCAGAGCAGGTCGAGGTCGTCGCCGATGTCCTCGTCGATCTCCTTCTTCTGCTTCGTGCCGACCACCACGTCCTCGCGGAACACCGGTGCCATCTGGTCCTTGCAGTGCTGGACCACGGCGGCGACCTCGGCCTCGGTGACGAAGGCGCCCTGCATACGAGTCGGCTTGTTCGCCCCCATCGGCAGGAACAGCCCGTCACCCTTTCCGATGAGCTTCTCGGCTCCGGGCTGGTCGAGGATGACCCGGCTGTCGGCGAGCGACGAGGTCGCGAAGGCGAGCCGGGAGGGCACGTTCGCCTTGATCAGACCGGTGACGACGTCCACCGAGGGGCGCTGGGTGGCGAGGACCAGATGGATACCGGCGGCGCGGGCCAACTGGGTGATGCGGACGATCGAGTCCTCGACATCGCGCGGAGCGACCATCATCAGGTCGGCCAGCTCGTCGACGATCACCAGCAGATACGGATACGGCGACAGCTCCCGTTCGCTGCCCTCCGGAGTCTTGAGCTTCCCGGTGCGCACGGCGTGGTTGAAGTCGTCGATGTGCCGGTACCCGAACGCGGCGAGGTCGTCGTAGCGCAGGTCCATCTCGCGCACGACCCACTGGAGTGCCTCGGCGGCCTTCTTGGGGTTGGTGATGATCGGCGTGATCAGGTGCGGAATGCCCTCGTACGCGGTCAGCTCGACGCGCTTGGGGTCGACCAGCACCATCCGGACGTCCTCCGGAGTCGCCCTTATCATCACCGAGGTGATCAGGCAGTTGATGCAGGAGGACTTCCCGGAACCGGTCGCACCGGCCACCAGGACGTGCGGCATCTTCGCGAGGTTGGCCATCTCGTAGCCGCCCTCGACGTTCTTGCCGAGTGCGACCAGCATGGGGTGATCGTCCTCGGCCGCGTCCGCCAGCCGCAGGACGTCCCCGAGGTTGACCATCTCGCGGTCGGAGTTGGGGATCTCGATGCCGACCGCCGACTTCCCCGGGATCGGCGAGATGATCCGGACGTCGGGGCTCGCGACGGCGTACGCGATGTTCTTGGCGAGCGCTGTGATCCGCTCGACCTTCACGGCCGGGCCGAGCTCCACCTCGTACCGCGTCACCGTGGGTCCGCGGGTGAAGCCGGTGACGGCCGCGTCGACCTTGAACTCGGTGAAGACGGTGGTCAGTGACGCGACGATCGCGTCGTTGGCGGCGCTGCGGGTCTTGCCGGGGCCGCCGCGCTCCAGCAGATCGAGCGAGGGCAGCGCGTACGTGATGTCGCCGGACAACTGGAGCTGCTCCGCGCGGGACGGCAGCGGCTGCGACTGCGACCGGTCGGGGGCGGGCTTGGTCAGGTCGGGTACGCCGCCGGAGGGCGAGGATGCCCTCTCCCCCGGCCTCCGGGCGGGCTCCGCCTCCCTGGCACCCGGCACCGGGGTGCCCGTGCGCTCGCGGTCCGGGGAGACGCCCTGGGTGAGGTCGGCGACGACGGGCGAGGGCGGCATGCCGTTGAGCACCGCGCCGTCGAGCGCCGCGGCGGCGGCCGCCGCGACGTCCACCGCGTCCATGGTGCGGTTCATCGCGGGCTGCACGGAGGGCCTGCGCGGCCTGCCGCGGCGCTTGGCCAGGGCGTCGGCCTCGACCTGGTCGGTGTCGTAGACCTCGGACGCCTCGGAGCGGCGCACCGAGGAGCGCCGGGAGCGGGCGGGCAGGGCCTCGCGCCACTGCTCGTCGTACCGCTCGTCGTCGCTCTCGTCCTCCACGTCGGGGTCGTACACCGGGTCGAGGATCCCCAGCCTGGAACCGAGCAGCCGCAGCCGCTGCGGAATGGCGTTCACCGGGGTCGCCGTGACGACCAGCAGCCCGAAGACGGTGAGCAGTAGGAGCAGCGGGACGGCCAGCACCTCGCCCATGGTGAAGATCAGCGGTTTGGAGGCGGCCCAGCCGATGAGCCCGCCCGCGTCCTGCATGGCCTCGGTGCCGTCCTCGCGCCCCGGCGATCCGCAGGCGATGTGGACCTGGCCGAGCACCCCGATGACCAGGGCGGACAGTCCGATGACGATCCGGCCGTTGGCCTCGGGCTTCTCGGGATAGAGGATCAGCCGCACGGCGATGGCGCCCAGCAGTATCGGCACGAGCAGGTCGAGCCGGCCGAAGGCGCCGGTGACGAGCATCTCCACGAGATCGCCGACGGGACCGCGCAGATTCGACCAGGTGCCCGCGGCGACGATCAGGGCGAGACCGAGCAGCAGCAGCGCGACACCGTCCTTGCGGTGTGCGGGGTCCAGGCCCTTGGCGCCCCGCCCTATGCCGCGGAACATCGCGCCGATGGCGTGGGCCGCACCGAGCCAGACCGCGCGCACCAGGCGGTACAGACCGCCGGTGGGAGAGGGCGCCGGTTTCGGCGCGGCCGCCTTCTTGGCCACCGCCTTCTTGGCGGGAGCCTTCTTCGCGGGCGCGCTCCTCTTCGCAGCGGCCTTCTTGGCGGGCGCGGCTTTCTTCGCCGGACCCGGGCCACCGCCGACGCGCTTCGCGGTGCCCGCCGTGCCCTGGGAACCCTTGCCGGACGTACGTGAGGCCATGGGGCCGAGGTTACCGGTGTCCGCGGCAGTGAACACGTGCGCGGGCCCGTTCACCCGACCGTGTCGCCCCGCGGCGGCCGCAAACTGACGCGCTCTCACCCGCCCCGCACCGCGGCCCGGCCACCGACCGACGGGATCCGCCGGGCAGTTGCCGCCGTCCAGGCACGAAGGCACCTGACGGGAAAGGGCGGTACGGGCGGGCGCCGGACCCGTTACGAGGGAAGGGGCGCCGGTCCGCCGTTGGCGCCGGGCTCCAGGGCGTCCAGCGCGCGGCGCAGTCCGGTCAGCTTCCGTTCGAGATGGGCGGCGGTGGCCACGGCCCCGGCGTCCGCCGACTCGTCGTCGAGCTGCTTGGACAGCGCCTCGGCCTGCTCCTCGACGGCGGCGAGCCGCGCGGAGAGTTCGGCCAGCAGACCGGCGGGCTCCCTCTCGTGGTTCGCGCCGACGTGCGCGCCGCCTTCGAGCTGGAGCCGCAGCAGCGACGCCTGCTCCCGGAGCTGGCAGTTCTTCATGTAGAGCTCGACGAAGACCGAGACCTTCGCCCGCAGCACCCACGGGTCGAACGGCTTCGAGATGTAGTCCACCGCGCCTGCCGCATAACCCCGGAAGGTGTGATGCGGACCGTGATTGATCGCGGTGAGGAAGATGATCGGGATGTCCCGGGTCCGCTCCCGCCGCTTGATGTGCGCGGCGGTTTCGAAACCGTCCATGCCCGGCATCTGCACATCCAGCAGAATGACCGCAAAGTCGTCCGTGAGCAGCGCTTTGAGCGCTTCCTCCCCTGACGATGCCCGCACCAGTGTCTGATCGAGCGCAGAGAGGATGGCCTCCAGCGCCAGCAGATTCTCCGGCCGGTCATCGACCAGGAGGATCTTGGCCTTCGGCACCATGGCCCGTCCTCCTCGCCCCGGAATTGCACCGGGCGCCGCCCCAGGGGACGACTCCCTTACGCCGTCCGTCCTTGTGCCGGTCATGGTAGCCGCACCCCGCCCGTCACCACACCCTGTCACTGCGATGTCACTGTGCACATACCAGAAACGCGGCGGAAGACCAAAAGGTTCCCCGGAGACGGCGCTCCCACACCACTTCGGACACACTCGATCAACAAATCATCATTGATTCGCTCAATCGGCGATCACTCTCCGCGCATCCATCCCTCCATAACGGAAAGAAGATGATCAGGGTCGACCGGCTTGGTGACGTAGTCGGATGCTCCGGACTCGATCGCCTTCTCCCGGTCGCCCTTCATCGCCTTGGCCGTCAGCGCGACGATCGGCAGCCCGGCGAACTGCGGCATCCTACGGATCGCCGAGGTCGTCGCATAGCCGTCCATCTCCGGCATCATGATGTCCATCAGTACGACCGTCACATCGTCGTGCTGCTCCAGGACTTCGATCCCCTCGCGCCCGTTCTCCGCGTACAGGACCGCCAGCCCGTGCTGCTCCAGCACGCTGGTGAGCGCGAAGACGTTACGGATGTCGTCGTCGACGATCAGCACCTTCTCGCCGCTGAACCGGAACGTCCTGCGGACCTCGGGCTCATCCTGGACAGCGGGCGTCCACGGCTCCTGCGGGGCGCTCTGGGACGCAGAGGACGCCGAGGGGGCCGGCAGCGCGGGCTGCTGTCCCGCGCCGCCCAGCGCCTTGCGACGGCGCCTGAACAGCCCTGCCGTGCCGCCCTGATCGTCTGCGCTCCCCTGCCGGCCCATTCCGCGGCCGAAGTCCGGGAAGTGCTCTCCGAGCCCCTGCCCGGCCTCGGGCAGCCGGCCGCTCTCGACCCCGGCGCCGTGCACCTCGATGGGCCCGGGGCCGATCTGCGGGTAGCCCTGCGGCGGGAGTTCGCTCGGGTGCAGCGGCAGGTACAGCGTGAACGTCGAGCCCCGGCCGGGCTCGCTCGCCGCATGGATCTCGCCGCCCAGCAGCCGGGCGATCTCCCGGCTGATGGACAGGCCCAGGCCCGTACCGCCGTACTTGCGGCTGGTCGTGCCGTCCGCCTGCTTGAACGCCTCGAAGATCACCAGCATCTTGCTGGACGCGATCCCGATACCGGTGTCGGTCACCGAGAACGCGATCAGATCGGCGTCGGCGTCACGGAGCGAACCCGCCTCCAGCAACTGCTCGCGGATGGCGTTCGGCACCTCAGCCCCCGCATGGCGGATCACCAGCTCGACAGCGCCGCTGTCGGTGAACTTCACCGCGTTGGAGAGCAGGTTGCGCAGCACCTGGAGCAGCCGCTGTTCGTCGGTGTGCAGCGTGGCCGGCAGTTCCGGCGAGACCCGTACGGAGAAGTCCAGTCCCTTTTCCGCGGTGAGCGGCCGGAAGGTCGCCTCTACGTAGTCGACCAGCTGAACGAGTGCGATCCGGGTCGGGCTGACATCCATCTTGCCCGCCTCGACCTTCGACAGATCGAGGATGTCGTTGATCAGCTGCAGCAGATCGGACCCCGCGCCGTGGATCGTCTCGGCGAATTCCACCTGCTTGGGTGACAGATTGCCCTCGGCGTTGTCCGCGAGCAATTTGGCCAGAATGAGCAGCGAGTTGAGTGGCGTGCGCAGCTCGTGCGACATGTTGGCCAGGAACTCCGACTTGTAGCGCATCGAGACAGCGAGCTGTTCGGCGCGCTCCTCCAGGACCTGCCGGGCCTCTTCGATCTCGGTGTTCTTGACCTCGATGTCGCGGTTCTGCTGGGCCAGCAGCTCGGCCTTCTCCTCCAGTTCCGCGTTGGACGCCTGAAGGGCTTTCTGCCGGTTCTCCAACTCCTGTGACCGGTCGCGCAATTGCTCGGTCAGCTCCTGCGACTGCTCCAGCAGTTTCTCGGTCGTCGTGTTGACGCTGATGGTGTTGACGCTCGTGGCGATCATCTCGGCGAGCTGGTTGAGGAAGTCCCGCTGGATATGGGTGAACGGCTGGAACGAGGCCAGTTCGATCACCCCGAGGACCTTCCCCTCGAAGAGCACCGGCAGCACGATCACATGCGCGGGCGGCGCCTCACCGAGGCCGGAGGAGATCTTCAGATAGCCGGGCGGCACGTTGTCCACCTGGATCGTCCGCTTCTCCTCCGCGGCCGTGCCGATGAGCGTCTCACCGGGCCGGAAGGACGTCGGCATGGAGCCGGCGGAGTAGCCGTAGCTGCCCCTCATCCGGAGCACGTACGCGCCCTCCCGGTCGCCTTCCGCGCCCAGTGCGTCGGTCTCGCCGGTCGCCATGGCCAGGAAGAACGCGCCGTGCTGCGCGGAGACGACCGGGGTCAGCTCGCTCATGATCAGCGAGGCGACGTCGTCGAGATCGCGCCGCCCCTGCATCAGACCGGAGATCCGGGCGAGGTTGCCCTTGAGCCAGTCCTGTTCCTTGTTGGTGGCCGTGGTGTCGCGCAGGTTGGCGATCATCGTGTTGATGTTGTCCTGCAGCGCCTGGATCTCGCCGGCCGCGTCCACGTCGATCTTCAGATTGAGATCGCCGCGGGTCACCGCGGTGGCGACGGCCGCGATGGCACGCACCTGGCGGGTGAGGTTTCCGGCCATCTCGTTCACGGACTCGGTGAGGTCGCGCCAGGTGCCGTCGACGTCCCGCACCCGTGCCTGGCCGCCCAACTGCCCCTCGGTACCCACCTCGCGGGCCACCCGGGTCACCTGCTCCGCGAACGAGGACAGCTGATCGACCATCGTGTTGATGGTGTTCTTCAGCTCCTGGATCTCACCGCGGGCGTCGATGTCGATCTTCTTGGTCAGATCGCCCTTCGCGATCGCCGTCGTGACGGTGGCGATCTGGCGGACCTGTCCGGTCAGGTTGGACGCCATCGAGTTCACGGACTCGGTGAGGTCCTTCCAGGTACCGGCGACGCCGGGGACCCGTGCCTGGCCGCCCAGCTCGCCCTCCGTACCCACCTCGCGGGCGACGCGGGTCACCTCGTCGGCGAACGAGGACAGGGTCGTCACCATCGTGTTGACGGTGTCGGCGAGCTCGGCGACCTCGCCGCGTGCCTCGACGGTGACCTTCTTCGTCAGATCGCCGTTGGCAACCGCGGACGAGACCCGGGAGATGTTCCGCACCTGACTGGTCAGGTTGTTGGCCATCAGGTTGACGTTCTCGCTGAGGTCCTTCCAGATGCCCGTGGCACCGCGCACCCGCGCCTGGCCGCCGAGGATGCCCTCGGTACCCACCTCGCGCGCGACCCGCGTCACCTCGTCACCGAAGTTCATCAGCTGGTCGACCATGGTGTTGACGGTCGTCACCAGTTCGAGGATCTCGCCCTTGGCGTCGACGGTGATCTTCTTGGAGAGATCGCCCTTGGCGACCGCGGTGGTGACCTCGGCGATGTTGCGGACCTGAAGGGTCAGGTTGTTCGCCATGCCGTTGACGGACTGCGTGAGATCCTTCCACGTACCGGACACGCCCTGCACCTCGGCCTGACCGCCGAGGATGCCCTCCGTACCCACCTCGCGGGCGACCCTGGTCACCTGCTCCGCGAAGTTCGAGAGCTGGTCGACCATCGTGTTGAGGGTGTTCTTCAGCTCCAGGATCTCACCGCGCGCGTCCACGTCGATCTTCTGCGACAGGTCACCGCGCGCCACCGCCGTGGCGACCTGCGCGATGTTACGGACCTGAGCGGTGAGGTTCCCCGCCATGCCGTTCACCGAATCGGTCAGATCGCGCCACACACCGGCCACGCCGGGCACCTGGGCCTGGCCGCCGAGCCGCCCGTCCGTGCCCACCTCGCGGGCCACCCGGGTCACCTGCTCGGCGAAGGCGGAGAGCTGGTCGACCATCGTGTTGATGGTGTTCTTCAGCTCCAGGATCTCGCCCCGCGCGTCCACGTCGATCTTCTGCGACAGGTCGCCGCGGGCCACCGCCGTGGTCACCTGGGCGATCTGGCGCACCTGGGAGGTCAGGTTCCCCGCCATGAAGTTGACGGAGTCGGTGAGCTCCTTCCACGTACCGGAGACGCCGTCGACCCGTGCCTGACCGCCGAGGCGGCCCTCCGTGCCCACGTCGCGTGCCATCCGCGTCACCTGGTCGGCGAAGGAAGACAGCTGGGCCACCATCGTGTTGACGGTGTTCTTCAGCTCAAGCATCTCGCCCGCGACATCGACGGTGACCTTCTGCGACAGGTCACCGTTGGCGACCGCGGTGGTCACCTGCGCGATGTCCCGGACCTGACCCGTCAGGTTCCGGAACGCCGTGTTCACGGAGTCCGTGAGGTCCTTCCAGGTACCGGCCGCGCCGGGCACCTCGGCCTGGCCGCCGAGCCGGCCCTCGACGCCGACCTCCCGGGCCACCCGGGTCACTTCCGAACCGAAGGACTGCAGCTGGTCGACCATCGTGTTGACGGTGTTCTTCAGCTCAAGCATCTCGCCGGCCACGTCGACCGTGACCTTCTGCGTCATGTCACCGCTGGCCACCGCCGTCGTCACCTGCGCGATGTCCCGCACCTGGGTCGTCAGGTTGCGGAAGACGGTGTTCACCGAGTCGGTGAGGTCCTTCCACGTCCCCGCGGCACCCGGCACCTGTGCCTGGCCGCCGAGCACGCCCCCGCCGCCGACCTCACTCGCCACCCGCGTGACCTCGTCGGCGAAGGTGCGCAGCGTCTCGGTCATCTGGTTGATCGTCTCGGCGAGCTGGGCGACCTCGCCGCGCGCGCTCACCCGGACCTTCTGCGACAGGTCACCGTTGGCGACCGCCGTCGTCACCTCCGCGATGCCGCGCACCTGGGAGGTGAGGTTCCCGGCCATGGTGTTGACGGAGTCGGTGAGGTCCTTCCACACCCCGGCCACACCCGGCACCGTCGCCTGCCCGCCGAGCTCGCCCTCGGTGCCCACCTCGCGGGCGACCCGGGTCACCTCGGAGGAGAACGACGACAGCTGGTCGACCATCGTGTTGACGGTGTTCTTGAGCTGAAGCATCTCGCCGGCCACATGGACGGTGACCTTCCGGGACAGGTCGCCCTTGGCGACCGCCGTCGTCACCAGGGCGATGTCACGCACCTGCGCCGTCAGCCGGTACGCCATGGTGTTCACGGAGTCCGTGAGGTCCTTCCAGGACCCGGACATGCCGCGCACCTGGGCCTGCCCGCCCAGCTTGCCCTCGGTCCCCACCTCGACCGCGACCCGCGTCACCTGCTCGGTGAACGCCGACAGCTGGTCGACGAGGTTGTTGACCGTACGGGCGACCTTCAGGAACTCGCCGCGCAGCGGCCGTACCGTCTCGTCGGTGGTGTGCGACCGGAGCTCCATCCGCTGTTCCAGATCGCCGTCGGCCACCGCCGACAGCACCCGTCCTACCTCGGAGACCGGTCGTGCGAGATCGTCGACCAGCTCGTTGGAGGCGTCGATGGCGGCGGCCCAGGACCCTTCGCAGGCGCCCGTCTCCAGCCGTTCGGTGAGCTTGCCCTCCCGTCCGACCACACGCCGCACCCGGGCGAGCTCACCCGTGAGATGGACATTGCGATCGGCGACTTCATTGAAGACGGCTGCGATCTCCGTCATCACGCCGTCGCCGGAGACGGTCAGGCGCCTGCGGAAATTCCCGTCACGCATGGCCACCAGCCCGGCCAGCAGCCTGTTGAGCGCTGCCGCGTCGACTTCGATGGTTCCATTGCGCTGCTTCTTCACGGACTGTCCGCCTTTAGTGCGCGTGCCTGTTCCCCGCGCCGCCACGCCAGACTCCACCGTGTCCCTCCCGCAGGGTTGACCGAATCGCTCGGGTCTTCTCTGGGAGCTTGCCCAGCTCCTCAATGGCTCACCGCCACAGCCCACCGTTGACGGGTGACTATGCGGACGTCAAATCGTTGAAACCTACCAGGCCGGAACCGGTCGAGGCGGAACGTCCAATGGTTGTCCCGTATCGCTCTGTTGGGAAGCCCACACTTGTCCGGTCACAGGCCCGTATCCGTTCGTCCTTGCCCGAAGTCTGCCCTCGTGTATCCGGTGCACGGACAGAGCGTCTAGCCTGGCAAGCGAATCGAAGCGGCTAGAAACGGGCACAGGACTCGGGGAAGCGACGAGACACCATATGGGGAGTGCTGTGATCACGGCGCGCGCGGCTGCCACCTTCGACCCGGTCGGACGCTCTGTCGCGACCGCCCGCGCTTTTGTCCGCGACACCCTCCAGGGGTGGGGATACACCGACGTCGTCGACGATGCCGTCGTCCTCACCAGCGAGCTCGTCACCAACGCGGTGGTCCACGCCGGCACCGCCGCGGACGTGCTGTGCCTTCGTACGGAGGACGGCGTCCGGGTCGAGATCTCCGACCACTATCCGGAACGGGAGATCCCGCTCCAGTCCACCGGCCCCGACTTCGGCAGCCCGGACCGGGAGGGCGGCCGCGGCCTCCTGTTGTGCGCCGCGCTCGCCTCCCGCTGGGGCGTCGAGTACTCCCCCGCGCACAAACACGTCTGGTTCCAGCTCGATCTTCCCGACCGCCCGGTGGGTATCCGTTCCGCGGGCCCGCTGCTCCCCGTCGACCTGCTCCCGGTCACCGACGAACGGGTCAGGGTCGCCGTCGTCCAGATCGACAGCCTCGGCGCCATCGCGGCGTGGAACGACGACGCCGCGTACCTGTTCGGTTACACGGCGGACCAGGTCGCCGGCAAGCAGCTCACCGACCTCACCGCCTGGCCGCAGACTCCCGGCACCAACACCGGTATCGCCGACGCGCTCCGCCTCTCCCGCTGGGAAGGCAGCTACGGCATCCGGGGCGCCGACGGCCGCACCATCCAGGTCTACGGCTCCCACCTGCGCGTACGGGACACCCAGGGGGAACCCTCGACGGTCTGTCTGCTGGTCCGCGAGTACGAGCGGGCGGTGCTCCAGTCGCCGGTGCGCACCCCGGTCTCCGACGCGAACACCGAGCGCAAGACGGACCCCTTCGAGGTCTTCATCGGCTCCCCCGCCCCCGACGACCTCGACGGTCTGCTCCAGCGCACCGTCGAGCGGGCACGCGACATGCTCGACGCCGACGCGGCGTTCCTGCTGCTGGCGACGGACGACGAGACCGAGCTGGAGGTACGGGCCACGACCGGCCTGCCCTCCGCGCGCCAGCGCTTCGCCCGCGTCCCCGTGGAGGCCGGCACCGGGCGGTACGGCTCGGCGCGCATGCCCGCGGTCCACGAGGACCTCGACGCCGTCCCGGGCGCCGTGCCGCTGCTGGGCAACACCGGTATGCGTTCGGTGGTCACCGTCCCGCTGAAGGTCGAGGGCCGCCTCACGGGCTCCCTGGGCGTCGCGGCGGAGGCCGCCGGCCGGTACTCGAACGAGGAGGCCCTGCGTCTCCAGTTCGCGGCGGACCGCATCGCCCTGGCCGTCGAGTCCGCCCGCCTGGGCGAACTGGAACGGCTGCGCCGCGGCTCCCTCTCCTTCCTCGTCGAAGCGTCGGACCTCCTCGCGGGCACCCTCGACCGGGACCAGACCCTGGCCCTGATGGCTCAGATGACGGTGCCCACGCTGGCCACCTGGTGCGCCGTCTACACGATCGCCGACCAGTCCTCCGACCCGTACCTCTCGTACGTGCTGCACGAGGACGAGGAGCTCATCGACGGCCTCAAGGCCCTTCTCTCCAAGATCTCCCCGCCGGACCCGGTGCCGGCCCCCGGCGCCCGTGTCTGGGCCGCTCCGTCCGAGGCCGCCCACCAGGCCGCCCTGCGCACGTCGATGCGGAGCATCGGCCTCGGCGACGCGGGGAGCCTGGGCGCGGGTATCCGTTCGACCCTCGCCACGGCGGCGGCCGTGGGCGGGGAGACGGTGGTCCTTCCGCTCGTCGCCCGCAACCGTGTCATCGGCATGCTCACGCTCGGCAAACCGTCCGACGACCATTTCCGCCAGGAGATCCTGGAACTGGCCGAGGACCTCTCCCGCCGGGCCGCCCTCGCTCTCGACAACGCCCGCCTCTACTCGGAGCGCATGGCGATCAGCCAGTCCCTGCAGCGCAGCCTGCTGCCGCCGGGGCTGCCGGACGTACCCAATGTCGAGATCGAGGTCATCTACCGGGCAGCCGGTGAGGGCAACGAGGTGGGCGGCGACTTCTACGACGTCTTCCCGATCCGGGACGGTGCCTACGGTTTCGCCATCGGCGACGTCTGCGGCACGGGCCCGGAGGCCGCGGCCGTGACGGGCCTGGCCCGCCACGCACTGCGCCTGCTCGCCCGCGAGGGCTTCGGGGGCCCCGCCGTCCTGGAGCGCCTGAACGCCGCCATCCTCGACGAGGGCGCCCGCAGCCGCTTCCTGACTCTGCTGTACGGGGAGCTGTGGCCCCAGGAGGACGGCAGTGCGCTGCTGAAGGTGGTCTGTGCGGGCCACCCGCTGCCGCTGCGCCTGCGCCAGGACGGATCGGTGGAGGCCGCGGCGGAACCGCAGCCGTTGCTGGGTGTCATCGAGGATCTGGAGCTGTACGAGCAGACGGTGACCCTCGACCCGGGCGATGTCCTGCTGTGCGTGACGGACGGTGTCACCGAGCGCCGTGAGGGCGCCCGCATGCTCGGCGACGACGGTCTGGCGGACGTACTCGCCACGTGTACGGGCCTTACGGCGGGCGCGGTGGCATCACGCATCCTGCGGGCCGTCGAGCGGTTCGCCGCGGAGCCGGCCTCGGACGACATGGCCATCCTCGCGATGCGCGTCCCAGAGCCGCCGGCCGCTTAGATCCTCCGGTTGGACCGGATAGATCCGGATACGCGAAAGGCCCCCGCCGAGTGGCGGGGGCCTTTTCGTGTGTCCGAGCCCCAATGCGGAATCGAACCGCAGACCTTCTCCTTACCATGGAGACGCTCTACCGACTGAGCTATTGGGGCCTTGCTGCCCTGCGGCAACGAGCTAAAGCATACCCTGATCCAGAGGGTCCGCAAAACCACCTGTCGCATCGTCACCAACCCACGTCCCAGGGGTGTTCCGCCCGTGCGGGGCCGGCCCACCAGCCCCCCGTGGCGGCCGGGCCGACGAGCTGGTCGGGAACGCAGAAAAGCCCCGTGCCACAAGGGCACGGGGCTTAACTATAAAAGGAGTTCGGCGGCGTCCTACTCTCCCACAGGGTCCCCC